>CAYSPL010000009.1:90231-111567 GCA_964432915.1 uncultured Maribacter sp. | reverse complement strand
ACGAACCACTTCCAATGCTTGGTATAGGTTGCAATAACATCTTTCAAATCGAAATTATTTTCTGATAGCTCTTGTGAATTTAAGTTCATAGGTGCTTACTTATCTTTTATTGACGTGTAATTAAAATCACACCAGCGGTAATCAAGGTTGAAGCAATGGAAATTGCTATGGTAGCCCTATTATCTAGACTTGAAGCAGAAATGGCAGACTGGTTGGGCTCAACCACAACTACATCATTTTGGGTCAAATAATAAACCGGGCTGTTCAAGGCCTCTTTGGAAGTCAGGTCAATTCGTCTTGTAACTTTAGTTCCGTCAAAATCACGAATGACCAATACATTATCTCGCACCCCTTTCACTGTTAAATCCCCAGCGAACCCTAGTGCTTCCATTATCGAAATTCTTTCCCCATTTACCGGATAAGTTCCTGGACGTTTAACCTCACCTAAAACAGTAACCGAAAAATTCTGTAATCGGATGTTTATGATTGGATTTACAAGGTAAGGTTTCAGTTTGACCCTAAGTACATCACGGACTTCTTCAGCTGAGAGTCCTGAAATTTTAATCTTCCCGATAACTGGAAAATCAATTTCACCTTCTTTATCAACAAGATAATCAACCTGCTGCGCATTCAATCCACCTTCATTTGCTCCTCTATAAAGGTTAAAAGAAATACTTGCTTCAGGATCCAGGGTAGACACATGAATATTTACCAAATCGTCAACTTTGAACTTTGGCGTAAAACTATTTTTATCAACCAAGGTTTCAAAATCTCCCAACCCTTGAAAGTATACCACATCCTTTTTAGACGCACAGGATGAGCTTAATAAAATCATCAAAGTGGAAAAAATAAATATGTGTTTGAAATTCAAATTTTTACGAATCATAGGTCCTTGTTTTGATGCAATATAGAGTGAAATTTTAGTTTTGAAAAATCTTCTTAATGTCATCTTCTTTGGACTGTATTACCTGCTTTGTATCAAGCTTGGTAAATTCTGAATTGTTGGAAACATATTCAGGCACTATTTCCTTCATCAATTTCATGGTCTTGCCATCAAAGAACATATTGGACACGCAGAGTTCATCAATTTTTGATTTTACGAAAGCATAATCCAATTCCTTTACCTTACCTATCAATATCTTCTTGTGATAGGTGGGCAAGGTGTTCTCTCCGTTGGCCAACAACTCTTCGTACAATTTTTCACCTGGGCGCAATCCAGTGATTTTTATGTCTATGTCCTCTGGATATCTCAATCCCGAAAGTTTTATCATGTTCTTTGCCAAGTCAAATATCTTTACCGATTTACCCATATCAAATATGAATATTTCACCACCTTGGCCCATTACCGCTGCCTCCAAAACCAGCTGTGAAGCTTCGGGTATGGTCATAAAAAACCTGGTGATTTCCTTGTGCGTGACCGTAAGGGGGCCCCCTTTTTCTATTTGCTTTCTAAACAATGGAATCACAGATCCGTTTGAGCCCAAAACGTTACCAAATCTTGTGGTAATAAACTTGGTTTTATTCTCTTGCTGCGAACAGCTGATGTACATTTCAGCAATACGCTTCGTTGCTCCCATTACATTGGTAGGGTTCACCGCTTTATCCGTAGAAACAAAAACAAATTTATCGACACCATGGCTTAGCGATAAATCGACTATAGTCTTGGTACCTGCAATATTAATTTTAATTGCTTCGTAATAGTTGTATTCCATCAAAGGAACATGTTTATAGGCCGCCGCATGAAAAACCATGGTTGGTTTATGCTCCTGAAAAAACATATTCATTCTCTTTTTATCGCGTATGTCAGCCACTATAGGAACAAAATTGTGAAAGCCATTTTGCTTTAATTCTTGTTGCAAATCGTATAGTGCCGATTCTGCTTGATCTATAATGATCAAAGATCGGTAATCGTAATTGGCAATTTGTCTAACTATTTCACTTCCTATGGAACCGGCTCCGCCAGTTACCAAAATAACTTGATTCTTGAGTTGTTCTTCTACTTTCGATTTTTTGATATTGATAGGCACTCGATCCAAAAGGTCTTCAATCTGTACCTGCTTGATTTGAGAGACTTTAAGCTCTCCATTAATCCAGCTTTCCACGGGTGGAACTATTTTAACCTGTACAGGAAGTTCAACCAAGCCTTCAACGATTTCCCTTAAAGCATCACTATCAATATTGTTTATTGAGACCACAATCTCAGAAATGTCGCGCTTACTAATAAAAAAATCGGAAAGCACGTCCCTTCCCAAAACCATTACTCCATTTATGACCTTTCCAATCTTTTTGGGATCATCATCGACATAGGCTACAACTCTAGAATTACTACTGGTTTGATTGGTCAATGCATTATAAGTCAAAATACCCGATTCACCAGCTCCATACACCAAGACGTTTTTGGTCACCTTAAACTTCTTGACCATATTGAAAAAGGTGGTCTTGAATATATATCTAGAAGCCGTTAAGGCAATGAAAGCTACCAAACTATGAATTATGATGATACTTAAGGGAATACTGAAATTCTCCATCATCACGAATTGTTTGTTCACGATCAAAAAGAAAATAGTCAAAATACTCGAAAGACAAACGGCGTTGAAAATTTTATACACGTCTCTAACACCGGTATGACGCACTACTCCTTTGTATGATTCCGTAAAAAGAAAGGAAATTGCAGCAATCATGGCCACAATAGGGAGTTGGGTCAATAAATTCTCTGTTTTGAAAGTGAGCGATAGATTGAACCTAATGAAATAAGATAATACAAATGAGATGCTTATCAAGAATACATCAATGGCCAATACCAACCATTTTGATGCATACCTATGTGCATTGTTAACGAGGTAATTCTTGATCATCGGTTAAGTGTTTTTAGAATTTGGGTGACAATTCGCTCTAAATCTTGGGATGATAAATTTGAACCGCTTGGTAGGCATAGACCTCGTTCAAATAAATCTTCAGAGGTACCGTCGCTGAAATTGGGATATTTCTCAAAAATGGGTTGCAGATGCATTGGTTTCCAGAGGGGTCTTGATTCTATATCTTCTTCTCCTAGTGCTAAACGTATCTTTTCCCTTGTTTCGTATGAAGATGTCAAAATACAGGTCAGCCATCTATTGGAGAAAAAGTCGGTGGGTTCGTTCAAGAACTGCACCTCATCCAAATGACCAAGGTGTTCTCTGTAGAATTCAAAGTTAGCACGCCTAGCAGAAACTCGATCTGGCAGTACTTGCATTTGTCCCCTACCAATACCGGCAAGTACATTACTCATTCTATAATTATAACCAACATTCGAATGTTGGTAATGTGGGGCCGCATCCCTAGCCTGGGTTGCTAGGAAAACAGCGCGTTTTTTGAAATCCAAATTTTTGGAAACCAGGGCACCTCCACCAGAGGTGGTTATAATTTTATTGCCATTAAAGGAAAGAATGCCAATATCCCCGAGACTACTGCATTTAATTCCTTTATAGGTGCTGCCCAGTGCTTCGGCGCTGTCTTCCACTATGGGAATGTCAAATTCATCAGCTACAGCGCGAACTTCATCAACCTTATAAGGCATTCCATATAAATGAACGGCGACTATCGCCTTCGGCTTTTTTCCGTTCGCGATTCTATCTTTAATTGCTTCTTTGAGCAATACTGGAGAAATATTCCAAGTATCCCTTTCACTATCCACAAAAACCGGAGTCGCTCCTAAATACATAATTGGATTGGCCGAAGCCGAAAAAGTAAAACTCTGACAAAGTACCTCATCTCCATGCGATACGCCCAGAATTTCGAGGGCAAGATGAATGGCCGCAGTACCGGCGCTCAAGGCCGCTACGTGAACATCATTGGCCACGTAGTTCTGAATGGCTGATTCAAATTCATCTACATTCGGACCCAAGGGTGCTACCCAATTGGTTCTAAATGCCTCATCAACATAAGTTTGTTCGGTGCTTCCCATATGGGGGGAGGAAAGCCAAATTTTTGTTTGTGTTTCCACAGTTTGAAAGTTTAGTTAAGTTCGATACAACCTCAAAACTAGTTAAAGGTCAAGTATAAATCAGAATTCAATAAATGAATTTCGTTTAAAACAGAAATTTACCGGTCAAATAACCTTTTAAATCAATGCATACCACTGGGGCATCGGTGGTATGTACGCACCAAACTTGAAAATAGGTCATTTTAACGACAATATTAAATCTATTGTTGAGTTATTTTGTAATCTTTGCAGTCTTAAATTGAAAATTAAATGAGCAAAATCTCAAAAATCTGCTGTATTGGTGCAGGTTATGTAGGTGGCCCCACCATGACGGTTATCGCGAGTCAGTGTCCTGAAATAGAGGTAACCGTTGTAGATATCAACCAAGAAAGAATTGATTTGTGGAATGATTCAGACCTCGATAAACTACCAGTTTACGAGCCGGGTTTAAAGGAGCTTGTTAAAAAAACCAGAGGAAAGAATCTTTTCTTTTCCACGGAGGTGGATAAGGCCATTGATGAAGCGCAAATGATTTTCATCTCGGTCAATACGCCCACCAAAACATATGGCAAAGGAAAAGGTCAGGCCGCAGATCTTAAATACATCGAGCTTTGTGCTCGAAATATTGCCAAGGTGGCCAAAGATGATAAAATCGTTGTTGAAAAATCAACACTACCTGTAAGAACGGCAAGTGCCATTAAAAGTATTTTAGATAATACGGGCAATGGTGTGGAATTCGAGATTTTATCGAATCCAGAATTTTTGGCTGAGGGTACTGCAATCGACGACCTTTTGAATGCGGATCGTGTTCTAATCGGAGGAGCTGAAACAGCATCAGGTCAAAAAGCCAAAGATGCCTTGAGCTCAATCTATGCCCATTGGTTGCCTGAGGATCGTATTTTACAGACCAATGTTTGGTCTTCCGAGCTTTCCAAATTAGTGGCCAATGCCTTTTTGGCACAACGGGTATCCTCAATAAACTCAATTTCGGCGCTTTGTGAAGTTACTGATGCAAACGTCGCGGAAGTGTCGAGAGCAATAGGATATGACAGCAGAATTGGTCCAAAATTCTTGAATGCCTCCGTAGGTTTTGGCGGATCATGTTTTCAAAAAGATATTTTGAACCTAGTGTATATCGCCAGAAGCTATGGGCTTCAAGAAGTTGCCGATTATTGGGAACAGGTCATTATCATGAATGACCACCAGAAAAGACGTTTTGCTGAAAATATAATCACAACCTTATATAATACGGTATCCGGCAAAAAGATCGTTTTCTACGGATGGGCCTTTAAAAAAGACACCAATGATACCCGAGAATCTGCTGCTATTTATGTTGCCGATGCACTTTTAGACGAGCAAGCTGAGATTGTTGTTTATGACCCGAAAGTGCCAGAAGACCAGATCTATGCCGACCTTGATTATCTCGGTACGCGCAGCCCTGAGGAAAATAGAAGACTTTTGAAAGTGGTCAATAGCCCTTTGGAAGCTTCTCAAAAAGCTCATGCCATTGCCATTCTGACGGAATGGGATGAATTCAAGACCTTGGACTGGAAATCCATTTATAGTAATATGTTGAAACCTGCATTTTTATTTGATGGAAGAAGAATATTGGACAAAAATGAAATGGATTCCATTGGATTTAATTTTTACAAAATAGGACAATCATGAAAATCTTGGTGACCGGTGCTGCCGGTTTCATAGGTTACCATTTATGTCAGGCCTTATTGCAGCATAAACATATTGTTGTAGGTCTGGATAATATTAATGATTACTATGATGTCAATCTCAAGTTAGATCGCCTAAAAGAGTTGGGCATCAAAAGGAAGGAGGCACTAGTATATAATGATATGTGTAAAAGTGAGATTCATGCTGATGCGTTTTCTTTTGTGCGCATGAATCTCGAAAACCGGAAAGACTTACCACGATTATTCGAAAAAGAGAACTTTGATGTCGTCTGCAATTTAGCGGCTCAAGCGGGTGTTCGCTATAGTCTTGAAAATCCTGATATATATATTGACAGCAATGTTGTTGGTTTCTTAAATCTATTGGAATGTTGTAGAAACTATGAAATAAAACATTTGGTTTACGCAAGTAGCTCAAGCGTTTATGGGCTGAACAAAGAAATTCCTTTTAAGGTCGAACACAATGTAGATAGGCCTATTAGTCTGTACGCTGCAACCAAAAAGAGCAATGAGCTCATGGCCCACACCTACAGTCATCTTTTCAAATTACCTACCACGGGCCTCCGTTTTTTTACGGTCTATGGTCCGTGGGGAAGACCAGACATGGCCATGTTTTTATTTACCGACGCCATTTCAAAAAACAAACCCATCAAAGTCTTCAACAATGGGTTAATGGAACGTGATTTCACCTATGTTGATGATATTGTCAATGGTCTAATTCATATCATAAAAGAAGATATTGAAAAAAGAAACAGAAGAGAATTATATGAATTATTTAATATTGGCAACAATAATTCGGTTAAATTGATGGACTTTATTTCTGAAATCGAAAAGAATCTTAACAAAGTAGCCGAGAAAAAAATGTTACCTATACAGCCGGGGGATGTTGAAAGAACGTGGGCAGATGTCGGTGCTTTGATCAAGACCTTCGATTATAAACCTTCAACGTCAATTCAAACAGGAGTAAAAGAATATGTTGATTGGCATCAAAATTACTATGGCTAATTTAGATTTTTACCAAAACCTTTGAAAAAACAAAATAGTGAAAAAAGTAGCTTTAATAACAGGAGTAACAGGCCAAGATGGTGCCTATTTGAGTGAATTCCTTCTAAAAAAAGGGTATGAGGTACACGGTATTAAAAGAAGATCCTCACTTTTCAATACAGATCGCATAGACCACCTTTATCAAGATCCACATATAGAGAACAGAAACTTCATTCTTCATTATGGTGATATGACCGATAGCACCAACTTGATTAGACTGATAAAACAAATACAACCGAATGAAATATACAATTTGGCCGCTATGAGTCATGTGCATGTTTCTTTCGAAATTCCAGAATATACGGCCAATGCAGATGGCATTGGCACCTTAAGGATTCTAGACGCGGTAAGGTTGTTGGGCATGGAGAAGAAAACCCGTATTTATCAGGCCTCAACTTCTGAATTATATGGTAAGGTACAAGAAGTTCCACAATCAGAAACCACCCCATTCTACCCAAGAAGTCCATACGCGGTCGCAAAAATGTATGCCTATTGGATTACGGTCAACTATCGAGAGGCTTACGGAATGTATGCTTGCAATGGTATACTTTTCAACCATGAATCACCAATACGTGGAGAGACTTTCGTTACGAGAAAAATCACGCGGGCAACTGCTCGAATAGCCTTGGGTTTACAAGACAAGATTTACCTGGGCAATTTAGATGCGCAGCGTGATTGGGGTCATGCCAAAGATTATGTCAGAATGATGTGGATGATTTTGCAAGCAGAGGAACCTGAAGATTGGGTAATTGCCACTGGTAAAACTACTGCCGTTCGCGAGTTTGTTCGGATGAGCTTTGCTGAAGCTGGTGTAGAACTGGAATTCAAGGGATCTGGAGTTGATGAAAAGGCTTTTGTGAAATCTTGTTCAAATCCTAGATACCAAGTGGAAATCGGAAAGGAAGTTCTTTCAGTTGACCCAAAATATTTTAGGCCGACAGAGGTTGATTTATTAATCGGTGATTCTAGCAAGGCCAGAAAGAAATTAGGCTGGACCTTGGAATATGATTTACCAGACCTGGTTAAAGATATGGTACAAGGCGATTTAAAACTAATGCAAAAAGAACAGTACTTGAAAAAAGGTGGGTATCAAATTCTGAACTATTTTGAGTAGCGTACTATGCTGAAAGAAGGTAAAATATATGTCGCCGGACATAGGGGTTTGGTTGGCAGTGCTATTGTCAACAACCTAAAGAGTAAGGGTTATTCCAATATCGTTACTCGAAAACATTCAGAACTCGACCTCACAGATACAATTGCGGTAAGGGATTTTTTCCAAACAGAAAAACCCGAGTACGTTATTCTAGCTGCAGCCAAGGTTGGAGGCATCATAGCCAATAATACATATAGAGCTGATTTTCTTTATGAAAATCTAATGATTCAAAATAATGTGATTCATCATTCTTATCTAAGTGGGGTGAAAAAACTATTGTTTTTAGGCAGCACCTGCATTTATCCGAAAGATTGCCCTCAACCTATGAAAGAAGAGGCGTTGCTAACAGGAAATTTGGAATACACCAATGAACCTTATGCCATCGCAAAAATTGCAGGCATTAAATTGTGTGAGAATTACAATATTCAATACAAAACCAATTTTATCTCGGTTATGCCCACCAATCTCTATGGGCCAAATGACAACTTTGATTTAGAAAAATCACATGTTTTGCCGGCATTGATTCGCAAAATACACTTAGGAAAAGCATTGGAAAATTCAGATTGGAGCGCTATTCGCGAAGATTTGAACCGTTTACCTATCAAGACGGTCGATGGAACGGCAAATAAGGAATCAATTATCAAAATACTGGCCGAGTATGGTATTATACAAACCGGAAACCATGTCGCAGTTGAGATATGGGGGAGCGGAAAACCAATGAGAGAGTTTCTTTGGTCGGAAGACATGGCAGATGCCTGTGTTTACATTATGCAAAATAGAGATTTCATAGACATGTATGACTCTAATTCGAGTGAAATCAAAAACACACATATTAACATAGGTACAGGTAATGATATTTCAATTGCAGATTTAGCTGAATTGATAAAAATTGAAATCGGGTTTTCAGGTAAGTTCCGTTTTAATACCGATAAGCCAGATGGTACTCTAAAAAAACTGACTGATGTTTCAAAATTAAATAAGCTTGGCTGGAAACACAAGATTGATCTAAAGAGTGGCATTAAAAGTTTGATTAAATGGTATCTACAATAATTCGGGTTAATATCCAATCCATAATAACCTAATAAATACCTCATTCGTAAGTATTCACTTTTCCAACCTTGTAAATAATCATAACCTTTACCACAATGATAGTTTTAAATATTCGTTTAACTTACAAAATTGTACAATTTCACGTCCTTAAATAGTCTTTCAAATTATGGCCATAAAAAATTTAAGTTTTGATTCACATCATACTGTTTTGGTAACCGGCGGAGCGGGCTTCATAGGCTCCAACATCTGCAAATGGTTATTGAACAATGGAAACAAAGTACGCTGTTTGGATAATTTCGCTACTGGAAAAAAGAAAAACATTGAATCTATAATGGCTCATGGGAATTTTACTTTTATAGAAGGTGATATTCGTAATTTAGAAGACTGCAGCAAGGCATGTGAAGGTGCTGATTATATTTTGCACCAAGCGGCTTTGGGCTCTGTGCCTCGATCTATAAATGACCCCATAACCAGTAATGCCGTGAATGTATCCGGTTTTTTGAACATGCTAATTGCTGCACGTGATGCCAATGTAAAGCGCTTTGTTTATGCCGCGAGTTCCTCTACTTATGGCGATTCAAAATCAATGCCTAAAGTTGAAGATGTTATAGGCAAACCCCTTTCGCCGTATGCCATTACAAAGTATGTCAATGAACTCTATGCAGATGTATTTTCGAAAACCTATGGAATTGAAACCATTGGCTTACGTTATTTCAATGTTTTCGGTCGACATCAAGATCCCAATGGGGCCTATGCTGCCGTAATTCCAAAATTTGTTTTGCAATTGGTCAATCATGAATCACCAATCATGAATGGCGACGGAACCTTCTCACGTGACTTTACTTATATTGATAATGTCATTGAAGCCAATATCAAGTCTTTGTTGACTGCCCATCCCGAAGCTATTAATACGGTCTACAATGTAGCCTATGGCGAACGCACTACCTTGAATAAATTGGTTGCTCTCTTGAAAGAATACCTCTCTGAGTTTGATCCGGCCATCAAAGATATTAAGGTAATTTATGGACCTGAACGTGCAGGTGATGTGCCTCATTCTCTTGCATCAGTTGATAAGGCAAAAGAACTTTTAGGCTATAACCCAAAATACGATATCAAAACTGGACTCAAAGAAGCCGTGAAATGGTATTGGGACAATCTAGAAAGATAAAACAATCGATTTAATTGATTTTCAGTAGCGTAAACTCTAATATTTTGAAAGAAATTATAAGCTGAATAAAAACTTTTCCTTTTGTTAAAATTAAGTTTAGAACTTCTTTATTATTAGCACACTAATATCAATATATCAGCGTTCTTTTATCTATAAATGACCCAAGAGGTTTTTTTGATAATAATTCTTTTAGTCAAAACATTTATAACCATTTAAAAACCGATTGTTCAATAGGTTTTTTCATAAAAAAAATGAATGTATTTTTATCAAGAATTACCCCTAACCTATGAACTTATAATACGTATTGATGAGTAAAATAAAAATTGCAGTAATTGGACTTGGTTATGTAGGCTTGCCTTTGGCAAGACTCTTTGCTACAAAATATTCAGTAATTGGATTTGATATCAATGCAGAGAGAATTGCAGAATTACAGAAAGGAATAGACTCCACACTCGAAGTGGAAGAAGAGCTTTTAAAAGAAGTTACTAAAACTGAGCTCTCAGATGCTGATGGCCTTTTTTGCACAGATGATATAAGCGCCTTAGAAGATTGCAACTATTTTGTTGTAACTGTTCCCACACCGGTGGACAGTACTAATAGGCCAGACCTTACCCCCCTTTACAAATCAAGTGAGACTGTGGGTAAAGTGCTCAAAAAGGGTGATATTGTTATTTATGAATCAACTGTATATCCGGGAGTTACTGAAGACGAATGTGTTCCCGTATTGGAAAGAGTAAGCGGTCTTAAATTCAATCAAGATTTTTACGTGGGTTATTCTCCAGAGCGAATCAATCCTGGTGACAAAGAACATACTGTAGAAAAGATATTGAAAGTTACGGCAGGCTCTACTCCTGAGATAGGAAAAAAAGTTGATCAACTTTATTCATCAGTAATAACGGCTGGAACTCATCTCGCACCGAGTATTAAAGTAGCAGAGGCAGCAAAAGTAATTGAGAATTCGCAAAGAGATATCAACATCGCATTTGTCAATGAACTAGCCAAGATTTTTAACCTCATGGGGGTTGACACACATCAAGTTTTAGAAGCGGCTGGCACCAAATGGAACTTTTTACCATTTAAACCCGGTTTAGTGGGTGGGCACTGTATTGGGGTTGACCCATATTATCTGGCTCAAAAAGCCCAAGAATATGGTTACCATCCAGAAATTATTCTAGCAGGTCGTCGAATGAATGATGGCATGGGCAAATATGTTTCAGCTGAAGTTGTGAAATTAATGGTACAAAAAGACATAAAGGTAAAAGACTCCAAAATTTTAATTCTAGGGGTAACTTTCAAAGAGAATTGTCCTGATGTCAGAAATACTAAGGCCGTTGATGTAATTAATAACCTTCAGACCTATGGGGCCGATGTGACCATATATGATCCCTGGGCTGAACCTGAAGAGGTTTTACACGAATATGGACTCAAAACGACGAATGAATTGCCAAATAGTAGATTTGATGCCATAGTACTTACTGTGGCGCATAAAGAGTTTTTGAAACTAAAACTTAGTGATCTACGAAGTGAAAATAGCATACTCTACGACGTCAAAGGTATTCTTGTAGACTCGGTTGATGGAAGGCTCTAGTTGGTTGGTTGATTGTATTTAATAAATTACACCGCATTAATTTTCTCTTGTAATCAAGGCTTTTTCTCTTTGATTTCCTCTCTTTTTTGCTAACATCCACCAGTAGAAGCCTATAAACTCTAAACAAAAAGTGCATTTCATCGAAAAAACGCACTATTTGTAAAATAAACAATTGGTTCTTTTTAGGTTTACATCTTTACTTATATAATGAAAATTGTATTTCATAGTTGAAATCTTACATTTCAACGGATTATTCCCCTAAAAATGGTGTTTAATCAAATAATGCTATGTGATATTTTAGCAGTGTCAGAATTCTATATTAAGCATGAAAATAGATAATCCCCCTATTACATTCCCATTAAATCTTCAAATCATTGTGTTGTGACCAAATCCAATAACACTAAAATTTATTGGACAATTTTGTTTGGGCTATTTTTACTGAACATCTTTCTTCTTGCATGTTCAAAAGACAATGACTTGTTAAATGATGTGATTACCGAAGTTCCCCAAGAAACCATTTTAGAAGATTTTGAAGCACCCATATCTGTCGCGGAAGAAACAACTAATGAGTTGTCTTATGAAAATAGATTTAAAAGCTTCCCCCCTATTCATGATGCCTTTGTTCAAAGTGGTAAGGGGTTTAATCAAAATCTGATGCGTCTTGAAAAAGAAAACCGAATTGGTTATTTGATGTTTGACCTAAGCCCGATTGATGCTGTGGGGGGCAACATAAAAGCTGTGACCCTGCAATTTACAGTTAAGTATGATGAAGATGAAGGAATGATAAAAATATATCAAGGAGATTCCAATGATTGGACTGAAGGAACATTGACAGCGACTACCGCACCCAGTACTGATGTTGAATTAGGTTCACTGTTAAAAAAGTTTTTGAGTAATGAAACCGAATATATTAATCTAAATCATGAGCTATTCGACCTAGATCAAAACTCTTTAGTGGTTACTTATTCAGGTAGCAGTCAAATTTCTTTAGCCTCAAAAGAACATGCTGATAAAGTTGGCCCCAAACTGGTCGTTACTTATGAAGTACCTGAGGGAGCCGATGAAATAACTTTGGAAGGAGAAGAGGAACAAGAAGTAAATACGGAATCTGAAGGGAACACTGAGGCTAATGAGAACTATGAGACAGATGATTCGGGAGAGGAGAGTGTTGATGAAACTGAAGAAGAAGCAAGTGCTGATAATCAAGCTCCTGTGGCAAAAGCAGAAGCAAACATAACCCAAGGTGTTGTTCCGCTTCAAGTCAATTTTGATGCAAGTACTTCAACAGATGATAACGAGATTATAAGTTATCAGTGGGATTTTAAAGATGGCGGTGGTTCATCAAATCCGAGCCCTTCGCATACCTATACAGAAATAGGTTCTTATGAAGTAATGCTAACGGTTACAGACAACCAAGGTGTTTCAAACAGCGACACCATTGCCATTACCGTTTCAGAACCAGAAAATCAGGCCCCTAAGGCGGTGGCCACAGCAAATGTGTCTATTGGTATTGCTCCGCTTGAAGTAAAGTTTACAGGTAGTGGTTCTACAGATGATGAGGCAGTGGTTAGCTATGCTTGGGATTTTAAAGATGGTGGTGGTTCTTCAAACATCAACCCCACTCATACATTTACTGAAGCTGGATCATATGAAGTGACACTTACGGTAAAAGATGAGGATGGTTTAACCCATACCGACACAATTGCCATTAGTGTCGAACAAGAAGCAAACGTTGCCCCCACAGCAATTGCCAGTTCTGACGTGACTTCAGGTGAAGCACCCTTGACGGTTAATTTTGTCGGAAACCAGTCTACTGATGACAACGGCATAACTTCCTATTATTGGGACTTTAAAGATGGTTCTACAAGTACTGAAATTAGCCCAACACATACCTTCCAAAATCCTGGCACTTATCTTGTTGAATTTGTGGTTACTGATGCAAATGGCGAATCGGATACTGATATTGATACTATAGTAGTTACTGCCCCAGAAACTAATACGGGTAATTATCCACCAGACGCTGTTTTCGCTTCTTCCTTTGGTTTCAACCCGACCGATGCAACCAATGCTATCAAAGAAGCCATTAACTCATCAAGTTCTTATATTGTCATCGACAAACAGGCTAGCGATTGGATCGTTGAACCCCTAAACTTTGTGAATCTAAATAATAAGACCATTGTGTTTGAACCTGGGGTTATTTTAAAAGCCAAAAGTGGAGCTTTCGCTCCTTCCCATAGACTAATGCAATTAACTTATTCCAATAATATTGAGATAATTGGGTACGAAGCTACTTTCAAAATGAATAAAAATGAATATACCTCTGGTGATCAAAGACATGCGTTGGCCATTGTCAACTCTTCTGAGATAACCATCAAAGGTCTAACCTTCAAAGGTAGTGGTGGTGATGGTATTTATATTTCTAGATTCAATAATGGAGAATATTGTCAAAATATTTTGATTGAAGATGTTATCTCTACTGATAACAAAAGACAAGGTATGTCTGTAATCAGTGTCGATGGTCTAACTGTAAGAAATTCAAGTTTTACCAATACTTTATCATTAAACCAGGCTCCTGGTGCCGGTGTTGATTTTGAGCCGGAATCAGTTAATGACCGATTAATAGGAATTAATTTTTACAATTGTACATTTACTGGTAATTTCGGACCTGGGATTTTATTCGCCCTTTCAAAAACCTCAGGTAATTCCTTGCCTATTGAGGCTTCTTTTTATAATTCCTTTGTTGGAAACAATTATTCACCTTCAAATCCTCGGGGTTATGAAAGCGAAATTGAGTTAGGTATGAGCACAAGCGATGCATTGAACCCGATTAAAGGAAATATAATTTTTGATGGTCTGAGGGTTGAGAATAGCAAATGGTCCGCCATTTGGTCAAAAAAAACTGCTGAGGCCTATCACGTGACCTTGAAGAATGTAATAATCAAAAACGTTAGTACAGCAAGTAGTCTCGCTGCCATACACATTGGCGTTTTGAGTTACGCAAATTTTTCAAGTGCAAACATGGGCGGGTATACTTTTGAAAATGTACTAATTGACTACGATGGCGTGGATGCATCATTAGAACTATTTGGCCCCAGTCATGGAAACTTTGATTTAAAGGACTTGACAGGTGAGATAAGAGTGCAATCGCCAAGAGGAATTAGGTTTGAAGACAATCTTGATAAACTAGCCGGCGCTAATTCTTCTTCTGTGAACCTAAGAATTGTTGAAGATTAAAATAATCAACTCCCATTTCAAATTTTCTCAAGAACCAAGAAGTCGTTTTGGATCTCATTATTTCTTTCCTTCTTTTATAATATTCACTACATATTCAAAAGTGACTAAATTCTTCGCAGAATAGAAATCACTGATTTTTGAATTTTTTCCTACATTTCATACCTCAAATAACAGTTTATCGATGTTTTGTATCACTTTTTGTGCATTTCATCTATTAAATATGAAGTTTCACAACATTTTTGAGTTACCAGAGTTAGAATGGATATACAACCAAAAAAAGAATCAAATAGTTGTTATTGATATTTGTTTCAATATTCAATTATTAACAAAATGTAGAAAAATTCAATTATTAATTTTATCAATATTTGTGATCCCAAATCACGAACCACCTACTTATGAAAAATGTAAAAAATCAAAACTATTTGGCTGTATTCATATGCATTATGTTGTTCTTTTCCTCTTGCAGCAAAGACTCAGATTTGTTTTTAGAAACAGTTTTGGATTCCTCTGATGAAGAACTTCAAGAAATTGTGGAATCAAATGAGATTGCTCAAGAAATTTTAGAAAGTAGAAGTACCAATTTTTTACCGAAAAACGATGCATACCTTCAGAGCGGAAAAGGGTACAACCAGGACATCATTCGATTAGAAAAAAATCGTCGAACAAGCTATTTGATGTTTGATTTAAGTCCTATTGACTCCATAAACGGCAAAATTACCAAAGCCATATTTCAATTTACCATTGAAAGTGATTTTGGCGATGGCAGCATCATTATTTACCAAGCTCAATCAAGTGATTGGGAAGAAGAAAGTTTGTCAGCGCAAAACGCACCTAAATTAGATGATGAAATTGGTTTTATTTCAAAAAAATACAATGATGGTGAAACACAAAGCATTGAACTGGATTATTCAAAGATAGATGCTGAGGTGTTTACTCTTGTATTGCAGCATCAAGACGGAAATGACCTGGCTTTTGCCTCGAAAGAACATGCCACCCAACCCGCTCCAAAACTAGTTGTTTCTTATGCTGTGCCAGAGGGATCAAAGGAAATCGAAATAGAAGAGGATACTGAATCAAATGACCAAGTTGAGCAAGCCACAGCAGATTCGAACGAAGCACCGATTGCTGTCATAGAGGTTAGTACCACCACTGGCAAAGCCCCGTTGGAGGTCGATTTTTCAGGAAATAACTCCATTGATGATAAATCAATTACTGAATATCACTATGACTTTAAAGATGGGTCTTTCAGTTCTGAAGTAAGTCCGACGCACATTTTTGCCCTGCCAGGAACCTACGAGGTAGAATTTACGGTAACAGATGAAGAGGGTTTGACAGGTATTGAAAGAATTACCATAAATGTTCAAAATGAAAATTCTTCTAATGAGCCCGCTGAAATGAAATATCCCTCAAATGCGGTTTTCGCATCTTCATTTGGTTTTAATTCATCTGATGCCACGCAAGCTATCAAAGATGCCATTAACTCAAATAATTCCTATATCGTCATCGACAAACAATCAAGTGATTGGATTGTCGGACCACTACATTTCTATGATTTAAGTAATAAAACCATTGTTTTTGAACCCGGTGTGGTTTTACAAGCCAAAAATGGGGCTTTTCCACCCTCTCATAGACTTTTACAATTTGCCTATGCTGATAATATTGAAATAATCGGATATGGTGCAACATTTAAAATGAACAAAAGTGAATATACTTCTGGAGAGCAAAGACATACCTTATCAATTGTTAACTCATCTAATATTGTTGTCAAAGGTCTTACTTTAAGAGATAGTGGCGGTGATGGAATTTATATTTCAAGATTTAATGATGGTGACTATTGTGAAAATATTCTCGTTGAAGATGTCACTTCAACTAATAATAAAAGGCAAGGCATGTCTGTAATCAGCGTTGATGGACTTGTGGTAAGAAATTCAAGCTTTACCAATACTTCGGGTAAATTACCCGGTGCGGGTGTTGATTTTGAGCCTGAAGCTATAGAGGATCGTTTGGTAAGTATCATATTTGATGGTTGCACTTTTACGGGTAACGATGGTCCTGGTATACTCTTTGCTTTATCAAAAACTTCTGCAAATTCCTTACCGATTGATGCAACTTTCAACAATACATATGTATCAAGTAATTTCTCAACATCCAATCCAACGGCTTATCCTAGTGAAATTGATTTAGGAATGAGCTCCACCAACAATTTGAACCCAATAACAGGAAACATTGTTTTCAATGACCTTAGGGTTGAAAATAGCAAATGGTCAGCAATTTGGTCTAAAAAGACCTTAGAAGCGTATCATGTTACCGTTAAGAACGCTATTATAAAAAACGTGAGTACTCATAGTAATCTAGCAGCCATACATGTTGGTCTTTTAAGCTATGGCAATTATTCGAGTGCCAATATGGGTGGGTACACCTTTGAGAATGTACTTATTGATTATGATGGTGTCGATGCATCATTAGAGCTCTTCGGGCCTAGTCATGGAAACTGGAACTTAAGAAGTATGACGGGCGAAATAAAGGTAAAATCACCGCAAGGTATTAGATTTGAAGATAACCTCAATAAACTGGCCAATACGAATTCATCTTCCGTCAACCTTACAATTGTTGAAAATTAAGAGCGTAACATATTACTGAATATCACATCACTTATCTGATGACGTGATATTCAGTCTAAATCAATGTTTCTCAATATCAGGTTCTCCGCAAAAAGCAAAACATCCTAATTAACTTCAATTTATTTTCCGTATTTAATAAATCTTATTAATTACTTTTGATAAATAGAACAAATTGAACCACCTATTAACAATATTCAATAAAACTCAACAAAAAACTTGAAAGATCTACAAAGAATAGAAAACTTAATTTCGTTTTTCTTCTTCTCTGGATTATTACTCAGTTTGGGTTTCATGTATTTTGCCCAAGAACGTTTGTACTACTCTGTAGGTGGCAACATAGCTTCATTGGGCGCTGAAAGATTCTTAAGGATTTTTGCTGTAATAACTATTTTTATTACTGTTCTATTATCAATTTTTACAAGTCGTGTTAAATATCACTATTCGATTCAAATAGCCTTTTTCTTACTTATTCTGGTAATTACCTTAAATTACCTTTTTAGTGGTGCAGGGTTAGGTGATGTTGCAGCATTGATGAGTACCAGAGGTATTGGCACCTGGTTTTGCCTTGGCCTGGTTTTGGTTAGTTATAACGAAAAGCGATTTTCAAGATTTAAAAAATTCACTTACCTGTCGATAATAGTGATATCATTGTTATCCTTTTATAACTTCTTTGATTTTGGTATTGGTTTGTGGAGAGGTCAGGCACTAAGTAAGTACAGAATATATGCGACCAATATGGTCTGGATTGCACCCTATGTCTTCTTAATTTTAAAAGGTAACAAGAAGCTAACTTGGCTGCGACTGTTGGCTCTTGGAATGGGTATTGTTCTTGCACTTATCACCCAGACCAGATCTTTTTTGATCATTTATTTTCTTACCATTTTATTTGATTTTTATAACACAAAAAACAAGGCGGTCTATTCAGTTTTAATAACGGTCCTCTCTATTGGCATGATAATTTTGGTCTTCAATACCGAAATGTTAAGCAATTCTCTTGATTTACTGATAAACAGAGGAACAAACGATACTCGATCAGAGCAACTTAATGTCTTTATTAGTCAATTGAATTTTTTTGAACTTATTACAGGCAAAGGTCATTACGCAACTTATGGTTTCGGTTCTCAGCAATGGGCCGCTGTTGATAATCAGTGGCTTTATCTATTCTGGTGGGCAGGGCTGATTCCAGTAATTTCCTTTTTTTACTTAACAGCTTTTATACCAATTAAATTGATCTTTCGCGGTAAGCTAACTTATGAGACCAAAGTGGAATGTTTTTTATTAATCCTATGGTCACTCGGGTTATTCGGTTTAGCAATTTACACAACTGTTAAAATTGATTTATTCTTTTTTGTAATAAGTGTGGTATTGGGGCGTTTGCTATTCAAATACAGTAACCAAAAAAAGAATGTTTCCAAGACCGAATAGGAAGATCATTACCATGTACGGTGCCAGTGTTCTTGGCATTATCCTAGGCTTCTTGGTAAGTATATTCAACTCTAGAATTCTTGGTCCTGAAAGATTCGGTGACTTCAAATTCATTGAAACCGTGGCGCGTTTGATCGGTAGTGTTGTTTCGGTAGGCTTGTTCATTTCACTCACTCGCCTGGTTGCAATGAAAAAAAATGAAAAGAATACGCGAAAATTCCTTGGGCTCTTTACCTCAATTTTCGCAATTATATCGGTACTCGGACTACTTTTATTCTTTTGTTTCTCCTTTGTCGAGCCCTATTTTTTTGAAAACCAATTAGATGATGTCATAAGAAAATATGCATTTATTGTTATTGTAATAATAGGTAATGTGGCTATAATGGAGATTTTAAAGGGGCTCCATAAAATATATACTATTGCCATATTGAGTGTGTTACCAATATTGAGTTATCTTATTTCCGCTTACGTTTTAAGTTCATTCATTCCCTTTGGTTTAGAATCAATTTTACTATTATATTACGGTATTCAATTGATTTTTTTAGCGACTACGATTTTCTTTCTAAAACCAGATTTTAAGTTCAAAAAAAATCTGCTAAATGAGCTTTTAGAAGAAAACAAGTTAAATGGAAGACCAATTTATTATGGCAGTCTGGCTGGGGTAGCAACAACTCACTTGGCGGGTCTGAGTATTTCCTATTTTATGGACAATACGCAGGTTGGATTTTTTATGTTATCACTCACAATCTGTAGTCCTCTTTTGGTAATTCCCTCTGTTCTCGGAACCATTTATTTTAAGAAATTTGTTGAAATTGATAAAATACCATCCAAGGTAATTTACTTTAGCGCAATGAGCACAGTGATAGCTCTGGTCTTTTTTTACCTATTGATCGAAAAGGTGGTAATAACCTTTTATAGCAGTGATTATTTACCTGTTTCCGACATATCCAAGTTTTTGATACTTGCTTTTATTTTTCATGGACTCGGTGATTTGATAAACAGATTTTTAGGTGCTAAAGGCAAGGGCAAACTCTTAAGAAATGCGGCTTTCTTAGTAGGTATTGTTAATGTGTTGGGATACACTATTCTTATTAATTATTTCAATATCAATGGTGCCATAATAACTAAGATACTAGCGAGTGCATTTTACCTTTCCATAATGCTTTTTTACTATTTGAATTTTATAAAAGCCAATAAAAAAGAAATAATTCAGAATTAATCGGTATTACTTTCCACAGCAAGGTCTTAAATTTGTTACGTACCAATATAGGAAATCTTAGTTCGCCGAAAGAGTACATCTTTATTTGATAATAAAAAATATAATTAATTAAGAAAGGTCATTGCATACAAAAATTTAAATATTCGCGTTAACATAGTCGAGTAAGACGTTGATGCCAATTTAATGGTCCTTTGCTCATAATTTGATTCAATACTAATAGTTTAAAAAGGAAATAATGTTTAAAGACAAAACATTGTTAATTACAGGAGGAACAGGTTCTTTCGGAAATGCGGTTCTTAACCGTTTTCTCGAAACTGATATAAAGGAAATACGCATTTTTTCTCGTGATGAGAAAAAGCAAGATGATATGCGCAACACACTAAAGAACAAAAAAATAAAATTCTATATAGGTGATGTACGCGATTTCAATAGTATTTCAAGAGCAATGAATGGCGTTGACTATGTCTTTCATGCTGCTGCCCTAAAACAAGTGCCTTCATGTGAGTTTTTTCCAATCGAAGCAGCTAAAACTAATGTCTTTGGAACCCAGAATACGATTGATGCTGCGGTCGCAAATAAGGTAAAACGAATCATTTGCCTAAGCACAGATAAAGCGGCATACCCCATTAACGCTATGGGAATCAGTAAGGCCTTGATGGAAAAGGTGGCCGTGGCGGCGTCACGTAACATTCCAAATGATGATACCATTGTTTGTTTGACCAGATATGGTAATGTTATGGCTTCAAGAGGTTCTGTGATTCCACTTTTTGTGAAGCAAATAGAGGAAAAAACGCCCTTGACCGTGACGGATCCTAACATGACACGTTTCCTGATGTCGTTGGAAGACGCTGTTGATTTGGTGCTCTTTGCCTTTCAAAATGGTAACCAAGGTGATCTTTTTGTAAACAAAGCTCCGGCAAGTACTATTGGTGATCTGGCCGAGGCCGTCAAAGGAATTTTCAATGCCGACAATGAAATCAAGGTCATTGGAACGCGCCATGGTGAAAAACTCTATGAAACCTTGTGTACGAGAGAAGAAATGCAGAAGGCCGAGGATATGGGTGAATTTTACCGGATTCCGGCTGATAATAGAGATCTGAATTACAGTAGGTATTTCTCAGAAGGAGAAACTGATATCAGTAAAATTGAAGATTACCATTCGCACAATACC
This sequence comes from uncultured Maribacter sp., assembly GCA_964432915.1. Lineage (GTDB taxonomy): Bacteria > Bacteroidota > Bacteroidia > Flavobacteriales > Flavobacteriaceae > Maribacter_C. The sequence continues at coordinate 90,251 of CAYSPL010000009.1, read as the reverse complement.
ACTCAGTTGACCAATGATGA
>CAYSPL010000009.1:0-90131 GCA_964432915.1 uncultured Maribacter sp. | reverse complement strand
CATCAAAACGAAAAAAAATGGTTCTATTGCAATTCGGGAAGTTTCGTAGTCAATCTGGTCAAAATAGATGATTTCAAAAACCCCTCGAGGGCATTAGTTCCTGAAAGGTTCGAGATTTCAGCTGACAAAACCGCAGTTTTGGAACTATCAGGAGGATATGCCACCGGATTCAAAGCAACTGAAGACAATTCAAAATTGATGGTTTTTTCAAATTTCAATCTAGAACAATCCAAAGAAGATGATATTCGTTTTCCACTTGATACTTGGAAAGCTAAATGGTAGTTTGGAAGTACGAAGTGCGAAGTACGAAATAAAGTAAACCATTAGCAGTTGCAGTCGGCAGTGCAAAGAAGTTATGAATGCCAAGTTATGAGTTTGTAAAATTAGTGTAATTCGTATCTATGAAAAGTACAAACCACCAGGGATGAAATACCAAATCTAAAATAAAAGATTTCCTTCCCTGTCTGCCGGCAAGCAGGTTCAAAGAAATTAAAATAAATAAGCTATTAATGAAAGTAGGAATTACGGGTCAGGCAGGTTTTATGGGGTACCACCTCTATACCACTTTATCTCTTGATGATACTGTCGAACTTGTCCCCTTCGAGCGGGCATTTTTCAACAATCCATTGGATTTGGAGGGTTTTGTCGCAAAATGCGATACCGTAGTGCATTTGGCAGCTATGAATCGGCATGAAGATGCCAACGTGATTTATGAAACCAACTTGCGTTTGGTACAAAGTCTAATCGATGCCTGCGTCAAAACAAATTCCAAACCCCATATCATATTTTCATCTTCTTCTCAAGAAGAACGTGACAATCGCTATGGCAAATCTAAAAAAGAAGGGAAAGAAAAATTCCTCGCTTGGGCAGAAAAAAATCAGGCGAAATTCACATCACTGACCGTGCCCAATGTTTTTGGCCCTTTTGGCAGGCCAAACTACAATTCAGTAGTAGCCACTTTTTGTCATAAAGTGGCGTATGACGAAAAACCAACCATAATAAATGATGGTGAAGTCGGACTCATTTATATCAATGAGTTGGTCAAAATTTTTATTGATACCATCAAAAACACTCAAAAGACCACGAATCTAGATACCCATAGTTTTGAGGTTCGCATTGAACCAACTAGTACGAATCGTGTCTCTGAAATTTTGAATCTTTTGAATCGATTTAGAGAAGATTATATGGGCAATGGTGTTTTCCCGAGCCTTGAAGATCCTTTCGAAAAAGCATTGTTCAATACGTTTAGGTGTTATGTACCTCAATCGCATTACCCAGTAAAATATACCAAACATACTGATCCTAGAGGTAGTTTTGTTGAAATAGCGCGTACCCAAACCAGTGGACAATTTTCATTTTCAACAACGGTGCCGGGTATTACGCGAGGCAATCATTTTCACACTAGAAAAGCAGAACGATTTGCAGTTATTAGCGGCAAGGCATTGATTCAACTAAGAAGAATAGGCACCGATGAGGTAATTGACTATTATTTGGATGGTACAGAGCCAGCGTATGTTGACATGCCAATATGGTACACGCACAACATTAAGAATATTGGCGATGAAGAGTTGATCACTTTATTTTGGATTAACGAACCTTACAACCCAGATGATGCTGATACCTATTTTGAGGATGTATAATTGAAAGAATAAATAACCAAATAAAACAGGACTTTTGAAAAAACTTAAAGTACTAACCGTAGTAGGAACAAGACCGGAAATCATTAGACTGGCTTGCGTTTTAAATGCTCTAGACGCCAATAAGGCCATAGATCATACTTTGGTTCATACCGGCCAAAACTATGACTATGAGCTCAACGAAATCTTTTTTGAAGATTTGGGCATTCGCAAACCTGATCATTTTTTAAATGCGGCCGGTAAAAACGCCACGGAAACAGTCGGAAACATTCTCATCAAAATCGACCCCCTATTGGAAAAAATCAATCCTGATGCCTTCTTGGTTTTAGGTGATACCAATTCATGTTTATGTGCTATACCAGCGAAGAAAAGAAAAATTCCCGTTTTTCATATGGAGGCCGGTAACAGATGTTTTGATCAGCGGGTACCTGAAGAAACCAACCGTAAAATTGTAGATCATGTGGCTGACATCAATTTGACGTATAGTGATATCGCCAGAGAATATCTCTTACGCGAGGGGCTTCCTGCCGATCGAGTTATCAAGACCGGCAGCCCTATGTTCGAGGTGCTGCAACAGTTTATTCCAAAGATTGAAAAGTCAGAAGTCTTGGAAAAACTAAAATTGGAAAAAGAAAAGTATTTTGTAGTGTCTTCACATCGTGAAGAAAATATCAGCAGTGCCAAAAATTTTGAAGGTTTGATCACTTCTTTAAATCAAATCGCAGAGAAGTATGATTATCCTGTAATCGTTTCCACGCACCCGAGAACACGAAATATGTTGAACTCCAAAAAGATGAAAACACATAAGAACATTAAATTTTTGAAACCTTTGGGTTTCACTGATTATAATGCATTGCAGTACAATTCTTTTGCTGTTTTATCAGATAGTGGCACCATTTCTGAAGAATCTTCCATTCTAAACTTTAGAGCCTTGAACATTCGTGAGGCCCATGAAAGACCAGAAGCCATGGAAGAAGCCTCAGTGATGATGACGGGTATGAATCCTGAACGCATTATGCAGGCTTTGGCAGCTCTGGAAGTTCAAAAAAGAAATCCGGAGCGTAATTTCAGACCCGTGGCTGATTATTCAATGCCCAATGTCAGTGAAAAAGTGGTACGAATTATCTTGTCATATGTTGATTACGTAAATCGGGTAGTGTGGAGCAAAAATTCCTAAGGTTAGAAAATGCCACAACGTAATTACTACATCTTTAGTAACATAGATTTCTCTAAAAAAAGTGCTAGTGCAACTCGAATGGGATACTATGCAAAGGCGCTATCATCAGATGTCAATAAGGTTTATTTCTTAAGTTGCTCTAAAAACAAAATATCCGATGAAGATTTCATTGAAGTAGAAACGAACGTCTTTCGCCTAAAAAAAATTCAATCCACCACTGGGCCGATAAGTACTTTCAAGTTTCTGAAAAGAATGAATTCCTTCGCTAGTAAAAATATCGGAGAAAACATCTTTTTTTTATACCCATATCCTCTTGTGTTTTTGGAAGTTCTTTCAATTCTTTATTTAAAGTATTACAGGAAAAATCCACTTTATAGTGAATTCAATGAAATCAGAAAGTATTCATCCTCTTTTCACGCTCCTATTTCATTGAAAAAAATAAAGTATTCTTTTAAGAAAATAGTGTTCAAAACTACTTTCTCATTAATAGAACCATTGCTTTGCTTTTTTGATGGCCTAGTCTGTATTTCCTCCAATATTGAGGCCTACGCGCACAAATTCAATAAAAATACCCTGCGAATACCCATTCTTACGGATCCAGACCGTGCCATAGCAAACCCTCTCGAAAAATTTCAAACCAAATCAACATTTAATATTGGATTTTCTGGGTCAATTGCACCTAGCAAAGAAAATCTTGCTGATTTTATCAATGTTTTAGATACTTTAATTGAGTCCGGTTATAAAATTTCATTTAATCTCTGTGGGCACATAGCCAAATCATATGAAAAGGAACTCCTTCAAAAAATCAAAGAATCCGGATATATTAATTATTTCGGTAATTTGAATGAAACGGAATTGTCTGCCTTCTTGAGTTCTCAAGATCTTTTGGTCATTCCCAGAGGATATACCAAACAAAACAATTACGGGTTTTCCACGAAATTATCAGATTATTTAAATCATGAAAAAGTGATTTTAGTCACAGATATCAGCGATAATGCATTGTATATAAAGGATGGAAATAATGGCTTCATTGTTCCCGCAAACAATAATGAGGCCATGTCGGAAAAACTGAAGTATATTATCGAGAATTTTAAAACCTTTGAAAAAAGAATAGTTGATAGCGCATATGAGACATCAAAAAAAATGTTCCATTATTCAAATTTCAAAAATGAATTAGAGGTTTTTTTAAAAAAGTGAATCGCAAAAACCGTTTTTCTAACCTAAGCGTACCACTATAATTGAAGCTAGGTTTCCAAAAAGTCAATCGACAAAAAAAACCAGGGACACTCGTGTCCCTCAAAAAAAATTAACACCTCGATTAGATGAGAGTATTAATCTTACTGCCAAATGACAAGCTTGGAGGAGCTGAGCAGTACCTCAAGATGGTTGCTCAATATCATGATAAGAGCGATGTTCATGTTGTTTTTTTCAGAAACACTTCAAGTTGTCAATGGGAAGATGTTGGTACACATGTTACCAAAAAATTTCTTAATAACAGGTTTCAGTTTGTGAACATCTTAAAACTTACGTTCTACTTTTTAAAAGGCAACAATCGTTTTGATTATATTTTTACATCACATGTATCAACAAATGCCGTACTGGGTTTATTAGTTCGTTTAGGCCTGGTCAAGAAAAAATACTTCGTAGCACGAGAGTCAACCTCAATATTCAAGCGCTTTTCTGGAGCAAAACTACTTATCTATAAACTGGCTTATTTTTTTGGTTATAAAAGGATTGACCTTCTAATTTGTCAAACAGATTATATGAAAAAACAGCTTTTGGAAGGTTTGCCCAAAAAACTTTCAAAGTTGAATGTTCAGGTAATTCCCAACCCGGTAGATTTAGATTTAATCAAATCAAAACAAGAAGAGCCTCCAGATTTTAATCCACCGGACAATTATATAGTAACGGCTGGCAGGTTGATTGTTGAAAAGGGTTATGACATTTTAATTGAGGCTTTTGCCAATAGCATTCGTACCACTTCGGATACTAAATTATTGATACTGGGTGAGGGAGAAGAACGTGATAATTTAAAAAAGTTAATTCTGAAGTTAAATTTAAATGGCATGGTTCTAATGCCCGGGCGGGTTTCAAACGTTTATCCATTCTTTAAGAATGCCCAACTTTGCATTGTATCTTCAAGAATTGAAGGTTTTCCGAACGTATTGTTACAAATGATGTCTCAAAATGAGAACATTATCTCCACACTATGTGCCGGGGGTATTGAAAATTTACCCAAAATCATCAAAGTTCCCGCTAATGATTCGGTTGCATTAACGAAAGCCATAGCAGATCAATTGAAGAATAAGGAACCTTTGAACAATAAACAAGTTTTTGAAGATTACCTTCAAAAAAGGAGCATTGTTTTTTTTATTAAAAAAGTGAATTCGTTTCTTAAAATTACATCTGCTTAATGAAAAAACTATTTCGAATAACCACCATTCCTTACTCATTATCAAGCCTTTTAAAGGGTCAATTAAGATATATGTCTGAGCACTATCAAGTAACAGCCATATCATCACCATCCGGTGATTTTCTGGATAAATTTGGAAAAGACAATAATGTTCAGGTTGTGGGTATCGAAATGACCAGAAAAATAACCTTGATCAAAGATCTCAAAGCAACATGGAAACTATACCGACTTTTTAAACGTGAACAACCATACATAGTTCATACGCATACTCCGAAGGCGGGCACCGTAGGTATGCTTGCCGCTTATTTAGCTGGGGTGCCAAATAGACTTCATACCATAGCAGGCCTACCTCTTCTTGAAGCAACAGGTTTCAAACGATTTGTACTTGACAATGTTGAAAAAATAACATATCGTTGTGCCACAAGGGTGTATCCGAACTCCATTGGACTTAATCAGATCGTTTTGCATAATAAATATGCGAAAATCAACAAATTGAAGGTTATAGGCAACGGAAGTTCAAATGGGATCGACACCCAGTATTTTGACCCAAATTTGTTTACTACGGAGCAAAATGGGAAACTCCGGAATACATTGAATATTAGCCAAGATGATTTTGTTTTCATTTTCGTTGGTAGAATTGTTAAAGACAAGGGCATTTCGGAATTAATTTCGGCATTCAACAAGCTATCCAAAAATTATTCTAAAATAAAGCTTCTTCTCGTAGGTACATTTGAAAGACATCTAGACCCTTTGAATGATTCTACTGAAGAAATCATTTTAAACAATGAGGCAATCATACATGTAGGCCTTCAAAAAGATGTGCGTCCTTATTTTGCCATATCAAATCTCTTGGTTTTCCCTAGTTATAGAGAAGGTTTTCCGAACGTTGTGATGGAGTCTGGTGCAATGGGCTTACCAACCATTGCCAGTGATATTAATGGTTGTAACGAAATTATTGTTGATGGAAAAAATGGCATAATAGTACCCCCAAAAGACGAAGATGCTCTTTATCAAGCAATGCAGGACTTACTTTTGAATCAAGAAAAAAGAACCAAAATTTCCTCTAACGCACGTCAGATGATTAAATCGAGATATGAAAGAAACTATATCTGGTCAGAATTGTTAAAGGAATACACACTACTTGATTAACATGAAAGGGCATCTTGAAAGCGAAGGATTAAGTACCATTATTAACAATAAAACACCTAATATTCGTTACTATTAAGAGTGTTATACTTGTTTGGTCACTCTTCACATAAAAACCTGGCAAGACGACCATCAGGCGGTAGTAATTTACTTGTTACACACTTATAAGGAAAACCTAAGAGGAAAGACTTTTTATGCTTTTTAACTCCATTGATTTTGCGATATTTTTACCAATAGTATTTCTGTTGTACTGGTTCGTTTTCAATCGAAATCTAAGACTACAGAATTTATTATTGGTGGCGGCCAGCTATTTGTTTTATGGCTGGTGGGATTGGCGTTTCTTGTCACTTATTCTTTTTAGTTCTATCGTTGATTTTTTGGTTGGAAGAAAATTATGTAGTGTTCAAAACTCGAAAAAAAGAAAGGCACTACTTTGGGTCAGTATTTTGGTAAATCTCGGATTTCTTTGTTTTTTCAAATATTATAATTTTTTCTTAGACAATTTCATAACCGCATTTTCATTCTTTGGCTCGAATATTACGGCAAACTCTTTAAACATTATTTTGCCTGTCGGTATCAGTTTTTATACATTTCAAACCCTGAGTTATACCATTGATGTTTACAGAAAAAAATTAGAGCCCACGAAAGATTTTGTGGCCTTTTCTGCTTTTGTTAGTTTCTTTCCGCAGCTGGTGGCAGGGCCAATAGAACGTGCTACACATTTACTTCCGCAATTTTATTCGAAACGCAAATTTGATAACTCCAAGGCGATTGATGGTTTAAAACAAATTTTATGGGGGTTATTCAAAAAAATTGTGATAGCCGATAATTGCGCAGAATTCGCCAATGAAATTTTCAATAATTCTGGTGAATACTCCGGAAGCTCTCTACTATTGGGGGCAATGTTTTTTGCGTTTCAAATTTATGGGGATTTTTCAGGGTATTCTGATATCGCCATAGGCACCTCTCGTCTATTCGGTTTTGACTTAATGAAAAATTTTAACTTTCCTTATTTCTCAAGGGATATAGCCGAATTTTGGAGACGTTGGCATATTTCACTTTCAACTTGGTTTAGAGACTATCTCTATATTCCCTTAGGCGGAAGTCGAGGCGGAAGTTCAATGAAAATTAGAAATACTTTTATAATTTTTATAGTAAGTGGTTTTTGGCATGGTGCAAATTGGACTTTCATAGTTTGGGGAGCATTAAATGCCATTTACTTTTTGCCCCTACTCTTAACTAAGAACAATAGAAAAAATCTTGACGTGGTGGCTCAAGGCCGCTATATTCCAAGTTTAAAGGAAGCTTATCAAATTGTAATGACCTTTTTGTTAACAGTTCTTGCTTGGATTTTCTTTAGAGCTGATAATGTGTCGCATGCGCTGACCTATATTTCGGAAATTTTTTCATCTTCAATCTTGACCATACCAGAACTAGATAAAATGGGTAATCCAATAACGACGATAATTCTTAGTTGCATTTTTATTATCATAGAATGGCTGGGGCGTGAAGATGAATTCGGAATTTCCAGCATAGGACTAAATTGGCAAAGACCATTTAGATGGCTTTTTTATTACTCAATAATTTTCACAATTTTGGTTTTCGAAGGTAAAGAACAGGCTTTTATTTATTTTCAATTTTAAGAATAGAACAGGATGAGACAATTTTTATCAAAATCAATACTCTTTTTGCTTTTTCTAGTTGTTCTATCTGAGATTGTCATACGTGTTTTTCATTTAGTGCCAGATATTCCAGAAAGATTTATTGATGAAAACAATATTCAACGTTACAAAGTTGGGCAAACCGGTCATTACACTAAAGCAAAAGAACCATGGAGTGTAAATGAATATGGCTGGTTAGGGGTTTCTGACACATCGAAAGAAACAATAATTTCAATTATAGGTGATTCGTATATCGAAAATATGATGAACCCCTTCGAATGTAATCAAGGTAATGTTCTAAAAACTTTACTACCGGAAAATTCCTTTTTCGAAGCGGGCAGATCGGGCGTTACATTTATTGAAGCCATGGAAATAAGCAGAGTTCTTGATTCAGAAATAAAACCACAATTACAATTACTTTACTTGAGTACCAATGATTTTACCGAATCAATTTCTGAAATAAGAAAATATGATGATCGAGTACAAATATCTTTGGACTCCAATGAAATTAGGCCCAGTAAGTTGAAATCGCCGAGATTGAAAAAGATACTATACAACTTTAAACTAGGGTATTATTTATACTTAAAATATCCCATATTTGTGAACAAGCAAAATAAGGGTGTCTCAGTAACCAATTCCGCGAAAAAAATTGAAAACCACAAATTACAATTCAAAAAATTATTTGAATTCTGTGAAATCAACTACCAAACTGAAAAGTTGATTTTTGCCTTTCACCCAGGCATTGACATGAGTATCGTTAAGCTTGCAGACGAGTATAATATCAAAAATGTTCTCTTAGATTCTAGTAATGATAAAATGTGGGAACTTGGAAAACATGATAAACATTGGTCCTGCTACGGACATCAACAAGCCGGCAAACAAATTGCTGTTTACTTAGAAAGACTCATCAATTAATCATTAGTAATCCGCGAGAACCTATTTTGGGTAGATTATTTAATAAACTCTAAGAGTGCTCCTAACTATCAATAAAAAACTTGTTTATAATTGGTACACTAATAGTTTTCAATTCTCGTTTTGTTATTTGTTGACACATAATGTATCATTAATTTGTTGACACATAATGTATCATTAAAAAGTTAATTTTACTTAAAACTATTACGAATCTAAATGTACAAGTCATTCATAAAACGGGTTATTGATTTCTGTTTGGCATTACTTGTCTTGATGGTAACCAGTCCCATTTTTCTGTTGACTTATATTTTGTTGAGTATTTCAAATAATGGAAAGGCATTTTTTAAACAAAGGCGTCCCGGAAAAGATGAAAAAATATTCAATATTGTAAAGTTTAAATCGATGAACGATAAAACAGATGCGAATGGACAATTACTTCCTGATGCTGATCGCTTGACCTCATTCGGAAAATTTGTTCGTAAAACATCATTGGACGAACTTCCCCAACTATGGAATGTTCTCAGGGGAGATATGAGTCTTATTGGTCCCCGCCCCCTACTCGTTTCCTATTTACCTCTTTATAGCACGGAACAAATTAGAAGGCATGAAGTCAAACCAGGTATTACGGGCTGGGCACAGGTCAATGGACGGAATGCCATTTCATGGGAAAAAAAATTTGAATATGATGTTTGGTATGTTGAAAATTGCTCGTTTCCACTAGACATAAAAATATTTTTTCTTACAATTTTTAAAATTTTCAAAGGGTCTGACATATCATCAGATACCCATGCAACTATGGAAAAATTCCAAGGTAATTAGAAACAAAATTTAAAAATGGTCACATTTATAATTCCCGTAAAGAGCGAAAAAGTATCAGGATCTTGGAGTCAGTTTTCCAAATTGTTTGAAAGAACCCTAAAATCAGTTACCAATCAGACTTCCCAAAATTTTAGGGTTATCGTTGTTTGCCATGAAAAGCCGGAAACAACCTTTACCCATCCTGATGTTAAATATATTTATGTTGATTTTCCGGTGCCTGCCTTGAAGACAGCACCCAAAGAAAAGCACGATGGGTTAAAAGAAGAAGATAAGAGCAAAAAAATATTGGCAGGTGTTGCTTATGCCGAGAAATATGATACTGACTTCTATATGGTTGTCGATGCCGATGATTGCATTTCGAATAGAATTGTTGCCCATATTGAAAACAATAAGTCCAGTAACCAAGTAGGGTGGTATATCAACAAAGGGTATTTCTATAGAGAAGGAGACAAAATCATTTCTTTGAATAGAAATAATTTCAATACGCTATGTGGTACCTGTATCATTGTCAGACCAAAATATATTAAAGACATTTTTCAGGAGGTACCCCACCTATTATATGTTCATCAAACCGAAACATTCAATGACGGTGCTGAACTGGCACAATTGCCATTTCCGGGAGCTGTATATAGTATGGCCAACGGAGAAAATCATTATATGTCAGGTAATCAAATGCGACAACTCAATTCAAGAAGATTGTTCAGTTTGGAGACCTTAAAAGGAATTTTCAGAAAATTAAAACGATACCGTATCAAGAAGCTGAACAATAAAATTATGGATGAATTCGGTATTTATCGCTTATCATGATATTTGAATCGATTGAAAATCGTTTGACTGGGGGTGTCCATTCCTCGAAAAATGTCCCAATACCTAAATTGAAAAGATGTTACTGAGTATTGTCGTTCCAACTTATAATGTTGAAAAATACATAGCGAATTGTCTGGATAGTCTACTAGACCAAGATTTGTCTGCTGATATCTATGAAATTCTTGTGATTAATGATGGTTCTACTGATAATAGTCCAAAAATAGCAACAAAATATAGTGAGTCGCATGACAATGTAATTGTAGTCAATCAAGAAAACGGGGGTCTCAGCGAGGCCAGAAACAAGGGCATAGCTCTGGCCAAAGGCAAATACATATATTTCATTGATTCTGACGATTACATTGCTAAAAACACCTTGGGTTTAATTATGGAAACCTTGGAGACTCATGATTTGGATTTACTAGGAGTGGATATCATCGAGACATCTCGATTGGACCTAAAAATATCAAAAAACCTTACCCTTTTAAATACTAAAGAGGTAAACGTCACCGACGGCATTACCTATATAGCCGAAAACAAATATTTGAACAATGCCTGGTGGTACTTTATCAAGCTTGATTTTTTAAGGAATAGCCAGCTTCTTTTTCCAACCGGTCGGCTGGTCGAAGATGCCAATTTTACCGCAAAATTATTAGTTGCCACAAAGCGGTTTATTTGGCTTCCACTCGACTTTTACAGATATTATATGCGTCCAAACTCCATCATGAGGCAAAAAAAACTAAGTCACATAAAAAGATTAGTTGGTGATTACGAAAAAAATGTTCATGAGTTTAACGAGCAATTGATTCAACTTCGCAAAGCACCACATCACCCAAAATTAAGTGACTGCATCGACCGTATTGAAACCAGAAAAAATTCTTTCATTTTCTTCGGGCTTTTGAAAAGTCTTCGTTTTGGTCTTCCAAAAGAAGAAGTGTTAAAAACCATAAACGGCTTCAAACAAATCAACAGCTACCCTATTACCAAATTTCTTGGAAAAGACTATAACAAATTGATTTACAAGGTATTGTTACCCCTATTGAACAATGAAAGACTCTTTTTCAGAATGCTGAAAATTAGAAGTACTATTTCCTAATATTTTATACGCAATTCCATTCTGATAAAAATTCAAACGATGAACCCAGGCTTTTCACTTTTTTGGTATTTGGTTTCGAAAAAAATAAAACTTGATAAATAAATCACTACGAAAAGGGGAATATTCCTTCAAAAATCGAATGATTCTTTTAAAGAATTCTATAGTTTTGGTATCTTTGAAGTTACACTTGAAAAATACGCCTTAACAAAATCAAAAATTAAACAGTTAATGTCATTTCCATTTCCTGAGGAGAATTGCATAAATAATATTAAAACCAAGGTTCAATTATGAACATTTTGATTTCTTCGGCTGGTAGAAGAGTATCTTTAGTACGCGCCTTTCAAAAAGAATTACAAAATGTCTCGAAAAAGTCGAAGGTGTATGCCGCGGACTCAGATACTGAACTCTCCGCTGCCTGTCATGTGGCTGATGATTTTTTTGGTGTGCCAAGAGTTGACGATGCGAAGTATCTGGCAACATTGGTAAAATCTTGCAAAGCAAGAGATATTACCCTTATCATACCCACTATTGATACTGAATTAGAGTTACTTGCTGAAAATAAAAAGTTGCTTGCTGAATATGGCATAACCATTTTAGTATCCTCTATGGAGTTGATCAAGATATGCCGAGACAAGAGAAAAACACATTCCTTTTTCCGCAAAAGAAAAATCAAGGTTGCGAAAGAATACACCAAAGAAGACTACAAATTACCCCTATTCATTAAGCCTTATGATGGTAGTAGAAGTGTTGATACTTTTCTGATTAAATCAAAAAATGATTTAACTGATTATCATTTGCAAAATGATAAATTGATGTTTTTAGAGTACTTGGATCATGAGAAATTTGATGAATATACCTGCGATTTATATTATGGTAAAGACAACATATTAAAGACCGTAGTACCTCGAAAAAGACTGGAAGTAAGAGACGGGGAGGTCTACAAAGCACTCACATCAAATAATTCACTGGTAAAATATATTTCCAAACGCCTGAACAAAATTGATGGAGCAGTTGGTTGTTTGACACTTCAGTTTTTTATGAACAAAGATAATCCCAAAGATATTTATGCGATAGAAATCAATCCACGTTTTGGTGGTGGCTATCCTCTCTCCTACCTAGCTGGGGCCAACTTTCCGAAATGGATAATCGACGAGTATTTGTTGAACAAAACAATACCTGAAAGTTTTGATGTCTGGGAAGATGAACTACTCATGATACGATATGATCATGAAATTCTAGTGCATGGATATAAAGGTTGATTCGCAAACGGCCATAGTTTTTGACCTCGATGACACACTCTACAATGAGGTCAATTTTCTAAAGTCGGCCTACGCCGAGATTTCGAAAAAATTGGAACCTGATTCGTGGCAAGCACTTTTTTCAAATCTATTTTCCCGCTATAGAAATAAAACAGATGTATTTGAGTACATTTTGAATAGGTATGGTGTCGCCAAAAACGAACTGCTTGATCAATACAGAAATCACATCCCTCAAATTCAACCCTTTGACGGTGTCATTGCGCTTTTTGAAGAGATTAAAAAAAGAGAGGGTAAAATTGGTCTGATAACGGATGGTAGAAGCACTACACAAAATAACAAAATAGTGGCCCTAGGACTTAAATCATATTTTGACCATTGTGTGATTTCAGAGGAACTGGGTTCAGAAAAACCCAACGAGCTCAATTACCGAACCATTGAATCAAATCTTGCCTGCGATACCTATTTCTATATAGGGGATAATCTTAAAAAGGACTTCATTACCCCAAATTATATGGGATGGCAGACTATTGGCCTGCTCGACAATGGCTTGAATATTCACTCTAATGCCTATGAATATCAAGAGAACAAATTTCTTCCGCACACCTTTATCTCAAGAATAAATGAGATAAAGATTTTGTAGTTGACTTAGTAATCTGTTATGGTGAATTCTGATCTCCTGTTGATGCGATGTTCTTTTTCAGTGCAGTACTTATAATCATCGCAATCATTCAATAGGTTTTCTTCACCAAAAGCCTTTGTGCTTAAACGGTTCTTATCAATACCCTTTGAAATCAAGTATTCAACTGTACGAACAACTCTTCGCTCAGAAAGCCACTGGTTGTATTTTGATGCTCCACGAGAATCGGTATGTGAAGTAACCATGAGTTTCAAATTGGGATTGTTCAAGATAATAGTGCCCAAAGAATCCAACACTTTTTTTGAGCTGGTATTCAAATAAGAAGAATTCAAACCAAAATACACATGGCCCAAGGCATCAATCTGCCCTCTCAAATCGCTTTTTCTCTTCGCTTCGGCATCTCTTTTGGCCTTTTCATCTGCTGCCAATCGAGCGGCTTCTTGCTTTTCTTTCTCCAGTCGCGCAGCCAAAGCTGCGGCTTCTTTGACTTTTTCAGCCGCTTGAATAGAGTCTGCGATTCTTTGTCTCTCGGCGACCATCTCTTCAATCATGTTTCGCTTTTCGAGTCCTTTTTTCGAAAGCCCCTTTTCAACGCCAAATTGATAAACCACCCCAGCAGCGTGCTGAATGTGATTGGTACCCTTGTCTGCAGTACGCCATTTTCCGGAAGAATTCACATCTAGCCCCCAATTATCTGACAACCACGTTCTAAAGCCCACAGTGGCATTGTACGTGGTGCGCCCTACATTATTGGCATCGGTATACCCGAAACCAGCACCAATATAAGGATCAAACCACCCTTTGCCACCTACTAAATGATTCAAATCATAGGTAATTCTTGCATCTGCCGAGAAGTAATCGATATCTTCTTGGATGAAGATACCATCAATATTATTTCCTGCTTTATACTTATTATAACTACCAATGGCTTCCAATCCAATGCCACTCTTGAAATTGCGACCTATACTCAATCGATTTGGAAAAACAGTAGTGTTCCATTGCTCATTGATATCCACTAAACTTCCGAAAACGTCTCCTGAATCATCAACTATATTATAGCCGAGACCCAATCTCCATGAATTTTGGATGATACTGTCCTTTGAAGTCAGTTGTGGAATTTCATCTTGGGCAAAAGAGGTTATTGTCGCAAGAAAAAGCAATCCGATTAAGTTGATCTTTAAATTTTTCATAAGATGTAAAATTTGGGACAATTACACCTCAAAATTAAAGACAAGCTGTTTGTTACAAAACAAAAAATCCTTGAAAGGTCACTTAAATCGATGGATGGACAAATTTCAACTTTCCTCTACTTTTTGTTATCCTCGAAAATAATAGTCTTGTCGGTAAGTGGTATTTTAAATAGGCTGAAAGGCGAAACGGTATATTGCTTCTCCCCTGCCACAGTATTGTGATTGGCCAAAAAAACCATTTCCGTATCATTCTCTCGAATCTTATTTATTGTTGGCTTGGCCCCATCTGTTCGTTTTCCACTGCAATAAATAACCACCATATTTGTATTGAAATCGACCTCGGGCACAGGAATACCCGGTTTTCTGGTCATATTCACTTTAGTGAAGAAAGATCTTAGGGCTTTGGAACTACGTATGACCAGGGTTTCCTCCTCGGTCATACTGTTTATTTCATCTTGCACTAAAAGTTCCACACTATTTTGATTTTCTGCCATACTTTCTTGTTTCTCCGTAGCTTCTTTTTGTCCTTTACATCCTATGAAAAATAGGACTATACCAATGAATAGTAATCTCATATCAATTATATGTTTTATCCAATCTTCTACTATAGGCCCTTTGATAAACCTCTTCGTACAAAGGTAAGATATTCGTTATATCAAATTTTTCGGCTGATTTAACCGCGTTTTTTTTGAATCGCTCCAAGACCTCTTCATTACTCAATATTCTCAAAGCATTTTCTGACATTTCATTCACATTACCAATATCACTTAAAAAACCAGTGACACCATGCTCATTCACTTCCGGTATTCCACCAGCGTTGCTTGAAATTACTGGAACTTTATTTATCATCGCCTCCAAAGCTGCCAAACCAAAACTTTCAGACTCTGAAGGTAATAGAAACAAATCAGTGAAACACAATATTCTGTCAATCTGATTGCTATTTCCTAAAAAGATGACTTTATCGGAGATTCCTAATTTTTCACATAGCCGTTCCGCCCTTTCCTTTTCAGGCCCCTCGCCTACCATCAAAAGTTTCGCAGGAATTTTAGCCTGGATATTATTGAATATATTGATAGTATCAGGAATGCGTTTTACCTTTCTAAAGTTACTTATATGGGTGATGATCTTCTCATGTTCTTCTGCCATCAGCGTTCGTTGACAGTCTTTATAGGTGTTGGCGTACTTACCCTTATCAATGAAATTGGGTATTACCTCAATGTTCTTTTTGATATCAAAAAACTCTAAAGTGCGCTCCCGTAAATTCTCAGAAACTGAGGTAACCACGTCTGAATTATTGATACTAAATGTCACTGCTGGTTTGTAAAAAGGATGTTTGCCCACCAAGGTAATATCAGTACCATGCAAGGTGGTGATCATTGGAATATAAATATTCTCCTCTTCCAACATCTTTTTTGCCATATAACCCGCATAGGCATGGGGAATGGCGTAATGAACATGAAGTAATTCAATACCATGCAATTTTACGGTATCAACCAATTTACTTGAGAGTGCCAGTTCATAAGGCTGGTATTTGAACAACGGATACTCAGGAACATGGACTTCGTGAAAATGAATATTATTGCTCAATAATTCAAGTCGAACGGGCTGTTTGTACGTAACAAAATGTATTACATGGCCTCTGTTGGCCAATGCGATGCCCAACTCTGTGGCCACAACACCACTACCGCCAAAAGTTGGGTAACAGACAATTGCTATCTTCATTTCTTAAAATTAGTGAAATCTTGAATTAAGTCGTTTTTTTAACTCTTTATTTACAATAAATTTAAGAGAAGTCTCAATCAATAATCGCATTGTAAATTGCGCGTTGAATGCGCGTTCTAAGTCCTGATTTTACCAGGCGGGTATTGGTTGCCGAGGGAAAAGTTCTGTTGGATAAGAAAACATACACTATCTCCTTATCAGGATCCGCCCAGGTGTAGGTACCCGTAAAACCGCTATGCCCAAAACTTTTTCTTGAAACACAACCACAAGTCGGCCCTTTGTCTTTTAATTGCGGTTTGTCAAAACCAACGCCACGTCTGACATTTTTATCGCAGAAATAACAGGTGTTGAATTTTTTGACGGTTCTGCCCTCTAAATACTGAACCCCTCCGTAAACCCCATCCTGTAGGTACATTTGCATGATTTTGGCAACATCATTGGCATTGCTGAAAAGTCCTGCATGACCCCCAACACCGCCTTGCATGGCAGCGCCCATATCATGAACATTGCCCTGTAAAGTACTGTATCTAAAATAATTGTCCTCTTCAGAAGGCACAATTTTGTCTTTAGGGTGCTTATCCAATGGGTTATAGCCCATGTTGTTCGCCCCAAGCGGTTTGTAGAGTAGATCCGCAGTAAGCTCGTCCAACCCTCTATTTTTCTTTTGTTCGATATACTTTTTCATAACATAATAGGCCACATCGCTATACCTGTATCTATTTGATTTCAGGTCTTGACGGCCAATTCGGTTGTAAATGGAATCCTTATAAACATCCGCCAAATAAAGTTGATCGGTAACTTTTGTGGTAAAACCAGGGGCGTAATGTTTTCTGTAAAATTCGGAGGAAGGTTTTCGTTTTTCATCCAAAGTGTCAACATAGAAGGCGATCCATGCGGGTAATCGTCCGTAATGTGAGAGGGCCTTGAGAACGGTTACATTTTTGATGGCGGTACCTGCATATTCAGGCAACAATTCTTCAAAAGTATTATTCAGTTTAATCTGACCCTCCTCCTCCATTTTCATGACCATTGGCAAGGTGCCCAGAATTTTGGTGACCGAAGCCAAGTCATAGATATGTTCTGGTGTCACCTTTTCTTCGGATTCATAAGTTGGATTACCGAAGCCCTTATTGTAAATCACTTTTCCCTTACGCGCAATCAATACCTGTGCCCCAGGAAACATCATGGAATCGAGACCTTTTTTAACCAGTTCATCAACCCGCTTTAATTTTTTTGAGCTCATTCCCACTCTTTCAGGAAAACTGTACCCCAATCTTGATAGCGGAAAAAGATCGACCCCAGTGTTTACTGGGAAATTCTCATGCACCGTAACTGGCAATTTTCCTTTTGATGGTAGCGCCCCAAATATAATCTGCGCAGCTTTTTGTTGCGCCAATTCACTGTTTTGATAGGCCATTACCACACTCTCAATTTCATCAACACCCGTTATATCGGCCAATGCGTAAGGTTTGGCAAAAACGCTCAGAACCACATCAGAACCCCTGAATTTGGCTATTTCTTTCAACCACAAAAGTTCCGTTTCGGTAAGTTTATATTTTTTCCAAGGGCTGGCATTGCTTTTGTGCACACCTATGATGATCAAGTTATAGCCTTCAAGCTTCCATTTCAATGATAACAGGTCTTTTGCTTGAAGATCATCTACTTGTGCATATTTCTTAAGTTCAGTGATAAATGGCAAATGATCATCATCCCCCAATTTCACATAGGCTATTTTCCTATTTTCCAGTCCTCTTAAACCTATCAAATCATCACTGTTTTTAACAACAGTAATTGCATTTTCGATGGCCTCTTCATACAAAAGATCATCTTTCAATGAATTCAGGTCTTTATAAAGATTCGATGTGGAAATTGGCCTATATTTGTGCAACCCTGCCTTATACTTTGCTTTCAAAATTTTCTTAACCGATTCGGCCAAGCGTTTCTCGGTAATTTTTCCTGATTCGTATTCCTTGGTCAAACGTTCTTTGGCTGACTTCAAATCTTTGGGCATAAGAAGGATGTCGTTTCCGGCCAAAAAGGCCTGTAATTCTGTTTTTCCATTATTCCTGCCTTGTGTCACACCTTGCATATTAAGGGCGTCGGTAAAAACCAACCCTTTAAATCCGAGTTCCTCTTTCAAAACCCCAGATATAATTTGCTCTGACAACGAAGAAGGCAGACCTTTCTTCATTTCAAGTGAAGGCACCTCCAAATGGGCCACCATTACACTACTGAGCCCGGCCTCAATTAGTTTTGTATAAGGATACATTTCAACACTGTCTAATCGCTTTCGATTGCCTTGAATCATGGGCAATGCCTCGTGGGAATCAGTGGCCGTATCGCCATGACCGGGAAAGTGTTTTCCGCTTGAAAGCACTCCAGCACTTTCCATTCCCCGCATAAAGGCAATTCCTTTTTGTGCCACATTCTCACGGTCTTCACCAAATGATCGATTACCAATTATCGGATTTTTGGGGTTTACATTCACATCGATATCGGGGGCGAAATTGATATGAACGCCCATACGTTTTGCGTGCTTACCGATTCTACGACCTACTTTTTCAACAATCTTATTGTCTTGAATGGCTCCCAAGGTCATATTCCATGGAAAGGCATAGGTGGAATCCAATCGCATGGCCAATCCCCATTCAGCATCCATACCAATCAGAAGCGGTGTTTTTGAAGCACTTTGATATTTGTTGGTCAATTTGGCTTGCCTGACGGGGCCTCCTGTAGAAAATATAACCCCCCCAATTTTGTGTTGCTTTATCAAATTGAGTATTCGATCGGTAGCTGTTTTGTCTTGGCTAGAGGCAACATTAACCATGAACAACTGTCCTATTTTTTCATCTAAGGACATATTGTCGTACTTACGATTCACCCAATTCTCTTGAGTTGTTTTGTCTCTTGTGACCAGAGGATCTACCTGTGCCTGCAAGGACAAAGATAGAAACGAAATCAGGGGGAGAAATAACTTGATTCGCATAAGAGGTTGGTCTAGAAAAAGAACAGAAAATGCCACCAATTATTGTATTTGTCCAGCGTTTGATTGCTTTGAATTACGTTGGTCTATACCAATATTTGAACCAAACATCATCATTAGGGCAAAAAATTGGATGAAAAGTCATTATTAAGGGTTAAATATCCATTTCAACTATACCTTACATAAAACGACTATGCCAACTTTCCGATGCGGGTACTTCCCAATGTTCTAGGTACTCACCAATTGATGTAACCAAATTATTGAAAACGATGGTTTTGCTCGAAACCGCTTTTTGCTTCGCCATTTTCTTAAAGTCTATCAAGGGTTTATAAGCTACATATTCACCTTGTTTGTAGGAGACATTCATTTTATCAAGTAGGTCTACGTCGTACTTTTTTTCCAATTCCTGAATAAAATGTACAGAGGCATCAATGGAACAGCCAGACGCCGCATTCAAAGATTGATCTAAGGCCAAGATGATAAATCGCTTGTAACGTATTTCGTAACCGGCCTTTAAATCGGCACCATGTGCCGTCCATTTCGTGACGAAATCATCCAGTTCTTCACGAACCTCAATCAGTTCTTGATCGGTAAAGCTTCTGTTGCATTGATAAATCCAAACTCTCGCAGTTTCGGGTAGGCTTTTGAACTCAACAAGCATAGTCAACAATTTTCTTATAAATCTTCAGCCTTGGCTATCATTTCAGCAATATCCATAACGGCCACGGAATTTTCCTTTTCTTTGTTCTTGATGCCATCGGTCATCATTGTGTTGCAAAAGGGACATCCGGCGGCAATGATATCAGGTTTGGTTTCCATGGCCTGTTCTGTGCGCTCAATATTGATGTCTTTGTCTCCTTTTTCCGGTTCTTTGAACATTTGCGCCCCTCCTGCACCACAGCATAGTCCTTTCTTCTTGCAATTTTTCATTTCAACCAATTCGGCGTCCAATTTTCTTATCAACTCCCTAGGAGCCTCATAAACACCATTGGCCCTTCCTAAATAGCAGGGATCGTGAAATGTGATTCGCTTGCCTTTGTATTGGCCTCCTTCCATAGTAATTCTTCCATCGGCCAACAGTTGCTTCAAAAACTGGGTATGGTGCACTACCTCATAATTTCCGCCCAAACCGGGATATTCATTCTTCAAGGTATTGAAACAATGCGGACAGGCCGTCACGACTTTCTTTATTTCATAGGCGTTCATAACCTCAATATTGGTCACTGCTTGCATTTGAAACAGGAACTCATTTCCTGCACGTTTGGCGGGATCACCGGTGCAACTTTCTTCAGTGCCCAAAACGGCAAAAGAAACATTCGCCTTGTTCAGAATTTTAACAAAGGCCTTTGTTATTTTTTTGGCACGATCATCAAAACTACCCGCACAACCTACCCAAAACAAAACTTCGGGTTTTTGTCCTGCTGCAAAGACTTCGGCCATAGTAGGCACTTTCAATTCGCTCTCCATAAGATGATTTTATGATTCTTGTTTCCAGTTCAAACGATCCATTTGATTGAATGGCCATGGCGCACCATTGTTTTCAATATTGCCCATCATATTATTCAAATCAGAGGGAGCCGCTGATTGTTCCATAACCAAATATTGACGCATATCCATGATAATGGACAAAGGATCGATACTGACCGGGCAGGCCTCGACACAGGCATTGCATGAGGTACATGCCCAAAGTTCTTCGTTCGAGATGTAGTCGCCCAGCAATTGTTTGCCATCGGCAATGAATTTACCGTTGTTTTTATCAATATTCTTACCTACCTCCTCGAGTCGATCACGAGTATCCATCATGATTTTTCTCGGAGATAATTTTTTACCAGTTTGATTCGCAGGGCATTCGCTCGTACATCTACCGCATTCGGTACATGTATAGGCATTCAATAACTGAACCCAGCTCAAATCAGTGATATCAGAGGCCCCGAATTTTTCGGGTACGGGTGCATCTTCCGCTGGTGCAGCGTAGGGATCTACTGAAGGATCCATCATTAATTTGACTTCTTGGGTAACCGCGTCCAAGTTTTTGAACTTTCCCTTTGGTTCAACGCTTCCATAAAACGTATTCGGAAAAGCCAAAAGAATATGAAGGTGTTTTGAATAATACAAGTAATTCAAAAAGCACAGTATGCCCACAATATGAAGCCACCATGCCGTTCTCTCTATCAAAATGAGGCTCGACTCAGACAAGCCTTCAAAAAGCGGTACTAAGAATTGGCTCACAGGAAAACTACCGGCTTTCGTATAGTGTTCAGCTCCTAACTCCTGTAACTGAAAGTCAGCCGCATTCATGGTCAAAAACAAGACCATAAGCACCAATTCTATGTAAAGAATGAGATTTCCGTCAGTTTTGGGCCATCCTGTCATTTCAGGTTTTATGAATCGTTTTAAACGGATGATATTTCTTCGTATCCAAAAAATAACCACGGCCACAATGACCAACAAGGCCAAAATTTCAAAAGATGCGATTAAAAGATCATAAGTGGCACCCATTGGGGCGAATATGCGATGCGTACCAAATAGACCGTCTATGATAATTTCAAGTACCTCAATGTTGATGATGATAAACCCTACATATACAATGATATGAAGTAGACCCGCAATGGGCCGAACCACCATTTTGGTTTGACCAAGCGCAATTTTGGCCATGTTTTTCCATCGCAAAGACCTGTTATCGCTGACATCAACATCTTTTCCTAAATTTATATTCCTTCGAAGACGGGATACATTTTTGGCGAAAAAGCCTAGACCGGCAATAAGTAGAATGGCAAATAGGATATTCGGAAGGTATTGCATTTATTGGTTGTCAATAAGTTCAGCTGGATCTTGTTCGGGCACCTCATACTCTTTTTGTTTTTTTCCGAACACAGAAACATTAACGTAACGCTTCGGGTTCAAACGAAAATCTTGCAAAAGAAGATCCAATTCTTTAGAAGCATTATTCAAATTATCATATAATTTTTCGTCTTTGGTCAACTTGCCCAAACTACCCTGTCCAGATGATATTCGCCCCATTAAATTATCTAAGCTAGCCACAGTTGATTCAAGTTTGGCCAAGGTGGCGCCCAAGCCGGCATTGTTCAACGAATCAGAGAGTTGCGCAAAGTTTGCCGTCAATTTTTCAAAATTGGTCAGGGAATTATCAAGTTTGCCTTCATTGTTGCTCAGAAGGGAATTCAAGGTGCCGGCAGCACCCTTAAGGTCTGTCATTGTTGCGCTTAGATCAGTAATGGATTTCCTCAAATCACGCTTGGCATTGATATCTAACACCGCATTGACATTCAGCATGACGGAATCAGCGTCAGTGAGGGCAGATTCAAATTTCTCCAGAATGGGAGAAAGTTTTTGATCGGCAACTTCACTCAAACTTGCCCGTATACTTGTTTGCAAGGTATCTCTATTCGAAAGAGCAGTTTTTCCGAAAACGGGATTTATTCGTAAACCTTTGCCCCCGATCAATCCGGTATCATATAATTCAACAGTACTTTCTTTTGAGAAAACCAACTCGCGGTTCACCGTAAAGGTTACCAATAAGTTTCCTTGATCATCCATAAAGCGGACCGAATTAACAGTCCCCACATTTTTACCATGAATGGATACCGCGGTGCCATTTTGTAAGCCACCAACGTCATTATAAACAGCGTAAAGGGTCAGGTCATTATCAAAAAGCGAAGTTGATTTTAAAAAGCTATAGCCAAATATGACACATATAATGCCCATTATGACTATTATTCCTGTTTTGATCTCTCTTGATAATTTCAAAAAATAGGTTTTACGTTCCTAAACAAAATTAGAAATAAAAATTTGAAGCCACCACTTATTGTGATGACAGTTTGATTGCCTTATCAGTGGGAATACGAACTCCGTTCTGATAAGCAACAATATATGCGGAGGTATAACCCTTTGCCACTGCCTGTTCTTTATAGACACGAGCTTGGTAAATCGAATTTGTCTTGCCGTACATGTAACGATTGTACGCTTTGAATTTTTCAGTTGAAAGATCTCCCAGTCCTTTAAAATTGTTCTCTACGAGAGCCAATTTCTTGGTACTTGCCATCAATTGCACCTTAAAAACAATCTCAGAAGTCGATTCTTTTACCACATCAGGTGCTTTCTCTATTACCGCAACTTCTTCTTTCATGACCCGCGTCTTCTCCATTTCGGGTATTTTTTCAGGAATTACCTCAGCCGGCTCCGAGGCCTCCTCCACAACTTTAACAACCTCTGGCTCAGAAATCACTTCCTTTATCTCCTCTTGAGCGGGTTTTGAAACATCTTCGATGACCTCATCATCCAATTTTTCATTAATCACCTCTTTTACAGCGGGAAGTTTATCTCGATTAATGGCTTCCTCTACTTTTGAATTTGACGAGGTTTGATTCTTTTCGGTTTCTTTGGCCTCTGCATAAGGATCATAACCGCTTTTCTTTTGCGACACGACTGGTTCGGGTGTTGGAGATGTTTCTTGAATTGGTGTTGTATCAGGCGTTGGCGTTGGTGTGCTCAAAATCGCACTTGAAAGTTTCTCTTTGGGTTGCACTCCCCTTTTGTAATTGATGATCGCCTCTGCAATCGCCGTGCCCATTTGTGCTTGTCCTTCTGAAGAATTCAGATAAGCCCCTTCATCATCATTCGTCAGAAAACCGGTCTCTACCAATACGCTCGGCATAAAAGTCTGATGTAAGACTATAAAGCCAGCTTGCTTGACCTCACGGTCTTTCCGCTTTAGTTTGTTCGTGAATTTATCTTGAATACCCTTGGCCAAAGCTATACTTTGATCTAAAAATTCTTCCTGCATTATGGTGAGTCCAATAACCGACTCCGGTGAATTGATATCATATTCCGCGTAGCGGGTCTCATAATTGTCTTCCAAGTAAATCACCTGATTTTCCTTTTTGGCGATTTCAAAATTCTGCTTGTTGGCGTGCAAACCCAAAACAAAAGTACCTGCTCCATGGGCGTTTGAAGTGTGAGAGTCACAATGCACAGAGACAAAAAGGTCAGCGTTTGCCTTATTGGCTATTTCGCCACGAACATATAAATCAACAAATGAATCATCTTCCCTGGTGTATATCACTCGAATACCCTTGTCACGTTCTAAAACAGCGCCAATTTTCTTAACGATGTTAAGGGCAATATTTTTCTCTAAATAGCCATTTCCGAGATTACCGGGATCGTGTCCGCCATGACCAGCATCCAATACAACAACAAATTCATCTTCAATGATCGGGCCAACCGGGCTATTACCTAAAGAAGTAGTGAGAAAACCAACAGTCAAAAGACCGATCAGGACAACAGCCTTTTTTTGTTGAATCATTCCAAGTTTTAGTGCCTTCATAATGGTTAAATTTATGGTAATGGGCTGTTAGGGGAACAAAAAATATATGTAAGTTTGACTTCCTTAAGTCAAGCCAAACCTTTACAAAAATAGGATTTATAGCCTTGCAAGCAAATAAACATCACTTACTTTTCTTACTACTTTTGATTGGTACCTTGTCGACTTTTGCACAAGAAGACCGTCCGATTGCTTTACCCATAAAGGCTCAAGGAGATACCATTACCGCACCGCTCTTTCCGAATCCGGTGACGCGCGATAGTACGGAAGTTGATTCTCTAAAAGCCAAACCTTCGAGTAGAACGCCCTCCTTTTTACTTGATAAAATAGCCTACAAAGCCAAAGACAGTATAATTTTGAGCAATAAAAATCAAAAAATATACCTGTACAACGAGGCTGAGATCTACTATCAAGATACAGAGTTGAAAGCGGGCATTATCATCATGGATTATGTCAAAAACGAGGTCTACGCGGGTCGCCTCAAAGACTCATTGGGCAATTATTCGCAATTGCCCTATTTCAAACAGGCCGAAAGTGTGGTTATTCCTGATTCGATACGCTTTAATTTTGATACCCAAAAAGCATTGATTTGGAACTCAAGAACAGAACAACAGGCGGGTGCCGGCCAGTTGGGTAGTGATGCCATGAAAGTTTACGCTGAGATCACCAAAAAAGAAAATGACTCGGTCTATTTTTTAAGTGAAGCCAAGATCACAACAGCACAAGACACCATCAACCCCGACTACTATATCAGGGTTCGAAAAGCAAAGTTTGTACCGGGCAAAAAAATGATCGCGGGACTCAGTAACATCTATATTGCCGATGTTCCCACACCGATTGGATTGCCTTTTGCTTACTTTCCTTTAACAGTGGGCAGAACGGCTGGGCTTTTAATGCCTGCCATTGGCAATGACCCCAATAGAGGCTATTTCATTCAGAATGGCGGGTATTATTTGCCCATTAGTGATAATTTGGATATCACATTGACAGGAGATTACTATACCAACGGAAGTTATGGCTTTCGCAGTCAATCGAGATACGCCAAAAGATATCGATATCAAGGTAATTTCGACTTTAGGTTTGAGAACCTGGTAACCAGTCAAAAGGGCTTCAGTAATTTTAGCCGTAGTGAGAACTGGAATATTCAATTGTCTCATTCGCAAGACGCAAAAGCCAGTCCAAATTCTCGTTTTTCAGCATCGGTCAACTTAGGTAGTAGCCAATATTACCAAAACTCTTTGAATCAGGTCAACAATGCCAATCGATTGAACAATACCCTTTCATCATCATTGTCCTATTCGAAGACGTTTCCCGCCTACCCCTCGGTAAATATGAGCATTACTGCGACCCACAGCCAATTGACCTCGGCTTCTGCCACAACTGAAGGGCGAGATAATATCACCATGACGCTTCCTACGCTGCAACTTAGCATGGAACGCATTTTTCCCTTTGCCAAAAGAAATGGCATTAAAAAAGGCGCCATTCAAAACATCAACTTTCAGTATAACATGAATGCGCGCAATTCACTGACCACCAATGATGAGGATTTTTTGAAAGCTGAAATGTTCGACAACGCCCGGGTGGGCGCAAGACATTCCGTACCCATTAGTACCAACTTTAAAATTGCCAAATTTTTTAGTGTCAGTATGGGAGGAACCTATGAAGATGTGTGGACATTGGAAACCTTCAACCAACGCTATGTACCCGGCGAAGGCACCAACAGGGGTACTATTGAAAGAGACACCATAAATGGGTTTGATCGGTACAACACCTATAACCTAAATGCTAGCGTTGGAACCACTGTTTATGGAACGTTCAATTTTGGGGAGGATAAAAAAATTCAAGCATTGCGTCATGTAATGCGGCCTACCTTGAGCTATGGCTATGCACCAGCTTTCAATCAGTTTTATGACGAATATCTAAATTCCGACACGGGGGAAGTAGTTCAGTTCAGTCGTTTTGAAGGTACATTGAACGGAGCACCTAGATCCAGTAAATCAAATAGTATCGGTTTTTCTTTGGCAAACACGCTTGAAGCAAAAGTACGTGATAAGGACTCCACCAAATTGGAGCCCAAAAAAATACCCATTCTGAGTAATTTCAATATTGCCACAGGGTATAATTTCGAAGCTGATTCACTTCGAATAAGTCCCCTGAGCATCAATGGAGGTACCCGCATTTTAGACAACAAAATGTCTATAAACTTTGCAGCCGGTTTAGACCCCTATGCTTTGGATAATAACGGAAGAAGAATCAATACGTTCAATATCAATAATGGTGGAAGTCTTTTTAGATTGACACGTACCAATGTCAATATAAGCTATCAAATCAGTAGTGACATGTTTGGTAAAAGGGAAGATGATGAGGAAGAACAAGAAGAACCCGATCAATTTGATTACGCAGCACAAAGTGGAGGGCGCGATGATGACCTTTTTGGAAGATCCGATGATTTCAACAGTTATAATGATCGCGAACGTGTGGTTGATTCAGATATCGAAAACCCGGCATATGCGACGAAAATTCCGTGGAATTTCAACCTTGCCTATTCAGCCACCTACTCTAACCCGTCAAGGCAAAATGAATTCAGCAGCCATGCCCTTATGGTCTCAGGCAATATTCAATTATCACCACGCTGGAGTGTGGGCGGATCTTCAGGATATGATTTCAAAAACAAGGGGTTCACGCTGACACAATTAAGATTTGAAAGAAATCTCAAAAGTTTTGATTTGAGGTTCAACTGGACACCTTTTGGCCAATATCGCCAGTGGTATTTCTTTATAGGAATCAGTAGTTCAATACTCAAAGATTTGAAATGGGAAAATAGAAGTCAACCACCACGTCGACGTTAAAAACAAAAAAATATCATGAAAAAAATAATCAACACCCCTAACGCGCCTGCCCCCATTGGTCCTTACAATCAAGCGGTGCTCTCTAGAAACACTTTGTATATTTCGGGGCAGATACCGATGGATCCAAGAACGGGGGAAATGATCGAGGGCAACATTCAAAAGGAGACCAAACAGTGTATGCAAAACTTGGAAGCCATCTTAAGTGAGGCTGAAATGACCTTCGAGAATGTTGTGAAAACATCAATATTTTTAGCTGACATGCATCAGTTCAAAGCAGTCAACGAAGTATACGGAAGCTACTTCAATGAGGTGTCAGCACCAGCACGTGAAACCGTGGAGGTTGCCAACCTGCCTAAGTTTGTGAATGTCGAAATCTCAATGATCGCCACAAAATAATGAAGTACTAATGCGGTGAAAGTTTAAATAGTCTCCTTATGAAACTCAACCAAGCCTTCAATTGGCCTGCGATTGATAACACCCACCACCAAATCATTTCTTTTTAAAACGGCAGTCAATTCCTCTTTCAGAAAATAGGCTATACTACCCACAAAACTGATGGGCACTTTTGTGGCCAATTCAAATTGCATGATGTAATTATTCACGAACTGTTGCAACCCCTTATCGATGACCCCTTTACTATAGGCATGGTCTTTATTTTCAATCAAGAATCTTGCGAACTTGGCCAAATACGTATTGGGGTTGGGTTGCTTGTAGAGGTTTTCTTTTATGACATCAGCATCCAAATCATATTCGCTGCCAAACTTCATTGCCAAATCTTGAGGCATTTTGTGAAAGTAGTAATCGCGAATCAATTTTCTTCCAAAATAATTTCCGCTACCGTCATCCATGGGAATGTATCCTAAAGAAGTTACTTTTTGAAACAATTGATGACCATCATAGTAGCTGCAATTTGACCCCGTGCCCAAAATACAGACGATACTCTGGTTGCCGATTTTAGTAGTTGAAAAAATCGCCGCGTAGGTATCTTCTTTAACTTCAGCTTTGGCATTAGGGAAATAATCACTGAATATTTCTTTGAGAAAATTCTTCATGCGATCTGTACCACAACCGGCTCCGTAAAAGTATAAACGAGTAACTTTTTCCTTGTTTTTGGAAAGTTCAAAATTATTCGCCAATCGATCCTCAATGACCTCGCGTGTCAACACTTCAGGACTCAACCCTAAAGTTTGGGTTAGAAAAAGTTGTTCTCCTTTATCATCCAAGGCTATCCAATCAGACTTGGTAGCTCCACTATCAACAATCAATATCATACGTGAGGTGTTAAAAAAATCCTGAAAATAAGAGACAATGTCTAATTTTCAGGATTTCGTATTCGAATAATTATCAAAGTCCAGCGATGTGCTGCGCCAGGTCAACCATTTTGTTAGAGAAACCTGCTTCGTTATCATACCAAGAAATGATTTTGTAAAAACCCGGGTTAAGTTCAATACAGGCTTCGGCATCAAAGACACTTGTTCTTGGATCGGAGACAAAGTCTTGAGAAACCACACTATCTTCAGTGTATCCCAACACCCCTTTCAGTTGACCTTCCGAGGCGGCTTTAAAGGCCTTTTTAATTTCGGCTAAGGAAGTTTGCTTTTGCACTTTAACCGTTAAATCAACAACTGAGACATCAGCCGTTGGCACTCGAAAAGCCATTCCTGTTAATTTTCCCTTTAACGCTGGTATAACCTTGGTTACGGCAATTGCTGCTCCAGTGGTCGAAGGAATGATATTCAACATTGCTGAGCGCCCTAAACGGTAATTCTTTTTTGAGGGGGAATCAACCGTGAACTGTGTTGATGTACTCGCGTGGATCGTGGTCATCAATGCCTCTTCTATACCAAAGTTATCATGCAATACTTTCGCAACAGGAGCCAAACAGTTGGTGGTACATGATGCGTTGGAAACAATCGCATCACTTGGTTTGACCTCATTATGGTTAACACCATACACAAACATCGGAGCATCTTTTGATGGTGCTGAAATAACCACTTTTTTCGCACCTCCATCAATATGATATTGTGCCATTTCAAGAGTGGTGAAAATACCAGTACATTCCGCCACTATTTCAACATCAGCGTCATTCCAACCTATATTTTTCGGGTCTCTTTCTGAGGTGATTCTCACGGTTTTTCCATTTACAACCAGATTGCCATCTTTCACTTCAACAGAACCGTCAAACTTACCATGAACAGAATCATACTTCAACAAATATGCGAGATGCTCAACATCTAATAGATCATTGATTGCGACTACATCCACATCTTCCCTTTTAACGGTGGTTCGAAATACCAATCTTCCTATTCTTCCAAAACCATTGATTCCTATTTTCAAATTTGACATTTTCTAGTTTTTAAGTTTTATGTTATTTAAGTCGTCATTATATCAGAAACTCTCATGAGTTCCTTATCTATTTTAGTATGCCCCTTAATTGCCTTACTTATTGGGGTCAATATAATTTCATTGTTTTGAACACCCACCATGAGGCTTGATTTACCCTCAAGAATGGTCTCTACAGCCTTTACGCCCATTCGGCTGGCAAGTACCCTATCGTAACATGAAGGTGAACCACCACGCTGCATATGCCCTAAAACCGATACCCGCACATCGTAAATCGGCAAATGTTCTTCAACATACTCTTTGAGTTCAAAAACGTTTTTACCAATTTTATCTCCTTCGGCCACAACAACGATACTTGAGGATTTTCCTGATTTTTTACTCCGCTTGAGCGATTCCAATAATCTTTCGAGTCCTAAATTTTCTTCAGGTATCAGTATTTCCTCAGCACCTGCTCCAACACCTACATTCAGCGCTATATGGCCTACATCCCTTCCCATGACCTCAACAAAAAACAATCTATTATGGGAACTGGCCGTATCCCTGATTTTATCAATGACCTCGACCACTGTATTCAATGCCGTATCAAAACCAAGCGTATTTGAAGTGCCGAATATATCATTGTCAATCGTGCCAGGAATTCCTATAACGGGGAAGTCAAATTCACGATTGAAGTGCATGGCACCAGTAAAACTACCATCGCCCCCAATGACCACAAAGGCATCAATTCCTTCAGCGACCAGTTGTTCATGGGCTTTTTTACGGCCCTCTTTAGTTCTAAAAGCTTCACAGCGCGCCGATTTGAGTATGGTGCCCCCTTTGTTGATAATATTGTTCACACTACGGGCATTCAAGGGTTTGAAATCGCCCTCTATCATGCCTTGATAGCCCCTAAAAATACCCACACAATCAACCTTAAGATAGGCGCAGGCACGAACAACGGCACGTATTGCTGCGTTCATTCCGGGTGAATCACCACCTGAGGTAAAAACACCAATCTTTTTTATCTCTGAACTCATCAAAAAAAAGTAAGCTGTAAAACTAGCAAACTTATTTCAATTTAAGAATTGTTGTCGTCCTAAATTTGCCATACCACAGCCACGATAAAGGTTTCGTAACCAAATTCTGAAAATATGAGTCAAATGAAACAAAAAGAAAAACTTGAAGATACCATCAGGCCTTATCAAAATTCGCCTTTGCTTTTTGGGTAGATTTTAAGAAGACTGTCTCTGCCCATTACCATCACAGGTTTGTTCTTTGGTTTGGGGTTTTTCTTCTCAGGTTGAATTTTGGTTTCTTTTTCTTTTTTTCCGAACATTTTTCGGAACAACTCACGAAACGTATCAAAGTCAACTTCATAAGAAAGACCTGCCCCTTGTGTTGAACCTGCCTGTATCACGAACTGTTCAATCTCACTTCTTCTGTTGAAAAATTTAGCGCTTAAGGTACCTTCTTCATTCAAAAGCACCTGCAATTCGAAGTCACCTGCAACCACCGTCTCCTCACTGCCACCAACCGGTACCCCAACCTTTCCGTTGAACAATACCCGATCGCTTATTTTGGTCGAGACCGTCAATCCCAGCCTATTCTCTGCGTTCTCATCAAACAAATTTCGAGATCCTTGATCGAAGTCAAACCCCAATTTGACTTTATCATTACCGTAGTTCAAAACTTGGGTCAACGCACTTGACGCCGTTTGAATCAAATTGCCAGTGACCGCTTGTGATGTCAAACCTATCTGGTCATTGACAAAAGACCCTTGAGCCAATAAAAATATTGCATTTCTTTCTTCTACAGTGGGATCTTGCAAAGCATATTCCAACTCCGATAGAAGTACTGAACTCGTAC
This sequence comes from uncultured Maribacter sp., assembly GCA_964432915.1. GTDB lineage: Bacteria > Bacteroidota > Bacteroidia > Flavobacteriales > Flavobacteriaceae > Maribacter_C. The sequence continues at coordinate 58,297 of CAYSPL010000009.1, read as the reverse complement.
TCGGAAACTCAATGTTGAAATCAATATCAGGACTCTCCAATTCTCCTGTCAAACCAATGATAACATCAACAGGTATGTCTGGTGTATAGTCATTATTTTGAAGTAAGGGTGATGGACTGGCATTTAAAGGATAAACGGCTTTCATCCTTATTCTGGCCGCTAGTGGATCTCCGTCCCAATTGATGGTACCACCTGGGTCTACCTTAAACGTTTTATTGATCAAATTACCAAATTTATAATCATAGGTGCCGGTTACCACATTGAAATCACCAGTCATTATGAATCTACCTCGTGTATTTATCTCCATCAAAACCAGACCCGCCCCCGTGCCTCTGAGAATACTTCCCGTTTCCGGATCTCTGATTTCTACCTCTGCGTCTGGTGTGATGTCAAGATCAAATTTCAATTCCAATCCTTCTACGTCATTCAAAATACGCTGCTCTTCTGTGGCAGCCACACTTTTCTTATCAATGAAATTTATAAACGAATAATCACCTAAAGTCGCAACATCACTCAAAGGAATTTTCAGAGAGGTACCTCTTGCTGTTTGTCCATCAACTTGAATCGTCAAAGCCCTAGTTGGACCATAGATTCTACCTGTTCCATTCAAGAAACCCGTGCCGTAATAAAGCTCCTCTTCATCAAATTCAGTGTTAAGAATCAAAAGTCGATCCCCTTTTGTGTCGACATTCAAATCAAGGACCCAATTCCTGAAATATTGGTGCCCGATGGTGCCATCGATAGTTGCCCTGGTGCCCTCATCGACATCGGTTACTGCCACTTGTTCAAAATCAAAAATTTGATTCTCAAATCGCACTCTTGAATTGGGTGCAAATGAATAGTCAACATTGAGATATGGCACTGCTATGCCAGCATTGTTCAAAGTCAAAAGTCCGTTTATATCAGGATTATTCACATTGCCGATAATGCGTACTCCGCCATTGACCAAACCCCGAATATTATCAATAACCCCCTCGCCCAAAGGACTGAAGGGAGCAAGATCAAAATTTCTGAAATTGGCCAATAAGTTAGTCTGTGGAATATCTTTTGTATTGTCAATACCACCCACAATACTGAGTTTCTCTACCTCATTGTCAGTCAATTGGGAATTCACCCGGAAATCTGTCAAATCTTTATTGCCAATAATACTCATGGCCAAATTACCCAAACGCATGCCATTTATGCTCAGGTCATCAACACCCAAATTGGAAGAAGGCAGGTAAATACCATCTTTTTGTAAAATGTTTAGGGTACCATTTACTTCACCCTCCATTCTTAGACTATCAATTACCGGTGCTATTTTGTCAAGCGAAACTATTTTGAACTGCAGCTTAAGGTCTTTGAAAGTTGAGTCGGCCAATTGCCCGCGCAATTTAATTTGCTCTTCCTCTTCATTGTTCATTACTATTTCCTCAATGAGCACGCTGTCTAATGTTCTATTTACAATGACCTTATTTCGCGCATTGCTCTCTTCATTGAGTACCCAAGTGTTTCCCTTGAAACTAACATCAGATTTCTTTAACCCAATGACCGATTTCTTGTCTGAATTAAAAGTGTGGTAAAAGTTGAGATTATAGCTGTCATTGTATGCGCTACCCCCTTTAAATTCTGTTCTGAAAAACAATGTGTCTTTTAATGTTGTGTTGATCAGTGAGAAGTCTTTTACGTCATAGTAAGGTGTAGATAGATCCCCCACGGCAACATAGGTGTTGTAGAGTGGGTTTTTATTATCAACTTTCACTTCAATATCATTACCCTGAGTGCCATATGCCGCTATTTTTGGCGATTTAAAGTTCAATTTGAAATCGCCCTCATCTGCCACAATGCTTCCTTTTATGAAGGTGTTTGGATCAAAAGTGATTTCCGGAAAGAACACGTCAACAATTTTGTTGTAGACCTTAAAATTGAAAGCCATTGTTTGCCCCTTTGATATTTCAAAAGGACGGTAATTGGTATATACCGTACCTAAGGAGTTCTGAAGCAACTTACCCAACTCATCAATCTTGAATTTACCTTTCACATAACCCGTAACAATATCGGTGGAGTTGATTTCGATATTTCTGGTCGAATCACTCTCAAAGGTTGATGATATTTTAAAATCTTCGAAGTAATAGGTATCATTTTTATTTGTGAAATTCGTTTTAGTGAATCGAATATCTCCAGCGATATTATCCATTGAATTTCCGGTAATATCCATGTTCACATTTCCTTTGAAGACAGAAATACTGTCTTTTATGAAGTTCAGGGCTTTAAGGTTTGCATGATCGACTGAGGCGATGAAGTTGAAGTTGTTCTTTTCAGAGGCAAAGTCAGCAAGGCCCTTGAAATCAAAGCGTAAATTCTCATCGCCACTACTTAGATTACCATCAAATAGCTGCTCTTTTAGAATACCAGAGACCTTTAAATCTTTATATTGGTATCCGTTGAAAGCAATATTATAAACTTTCCCAATTACCTCGGTGTTGAGATTGTTGCCGGCGAGACCACTTCCCTCAACATTGAAATCCAAATTGGTTTTTCCTACGCTTTTTCTCTCCAAAATGGTTCCGAGATCAAAATCAATCAAAGAGACAAATCCCTTGTACTCTGCATTATCAATGTCATCAATATTGGTCAAATAAAGATCTGCATAGCTACTGCCAACCGCAGTGTTCAAATTAATCTTTGTGTCAATTGATTTTGGAGAAACCTTCGCATTACCTCTAATGGTGAACTGACCCAATTTTTTAAAAGAGGTAGGTAGTTGACCAAGAATATTGGGCATCAGAGAGCGCAGTTCATAATAACTTGAGGTAACGTTCCTCATCTTCGCGTTCATCACCAATAAACTGTCTTTTCGAAAGAGATTTCTAAAGTTGAAATTACCGCGTATACCCGTGTCTTCTGATTGTGCAAAAAGTTCACTAAAATCAATGTCATTCAGCACGCCGTTGACCTTAGAAGAAAAAGTGACCACCTTGTTACTTCCGAATTGGTCATAGTAAAGATTCAGTTCATCGAACGATACTTTTGAATCAGTGAATTCTGCACTGAGGTTGACTTTGTTGAGAAAATCTTTAAAATCTTTTCGATCGTAATCAAAAACCAAATTCCCATCAAGGTTGGATTTGGGCGTGACTATGCGCAACGAATCAAATCGCATCTGTTGTTTGGTATACTTAAAATCGGTTATCAAACTATCAACACGACTACCGCGGTGGGTGTTAAAAGACATCAAATCGATAGCAGTCGATACATTGGGTCCAAGTATTTGAAAATCAGTTGCGTCAATGTTCAAATTTTTGAAATCAAGCATTTTCTGGCTTTCCCTGTTTTCATCGAACAATTTGAAAGTGCTATTGGCTATCGTCACATCTGCCGAAGAAAAATAGAACGGTGGTGTGTTGGGATCTCTCGGTTTTCCATCATCCAATTTATCAATGAAAACCTCAAGATTGGTGGCGGTACTGTCTTTGTAGGTTTTTAGTTTAAAGTCGAGTCCATTGATTTCAATGGCACCAAACTCTAGCTTACTTTTGACCAAATTTCGTACACTTAAAATAGAGGTTGTCAAATCATTGACATAGAAAAGTGTGTCTTTTTCATAATCCTCGATATAAACGCCTTGGAGTGAGGTATCCCAAGATATCAATGAAATTTTCAATTTTTCAATTGATATATTCGTTCCGTACTTTTCATTTATTTTGTTTGTGGCGAAGTTGGCAAAGTTGGTCTGCACCGCAGGAATGGAAAGAATCAGCGTACCCAAAAAACAGATCAGTACAAATACCAATATTACCCGCAGCAGTATTTTTCTCAGTTTTTTGATAGGACGATATGTTTTAACTTTGCACTCTGGTACACTCCAAATTTTATTCCAAAATTAGTGGAAAAAGAAACCAAATACATTCTCGCCATAGAATCTTCATGTGATGATACTTCTGCTGCGGTTTTACGTAATAAAACTGTGTTGAGCAACATAGTGGCAACACAACAAATTCATGAAGAATATGGTGGTGTTGTACCCGAGTTGGCCTCAAGAGCACATCAGCAAAATATTGTGCCGGTGGTGCATCAAGCCTTGGCCAAGGCAAATATCGATAAAAAACAGCTATCAGCCATAGCTTTTACCAGAGGCCCAGGGCTTTTGGGCTCTCTCTTGGTAGGGACCTCTTTTGCCAAGTCATTGGCCATGGGTCTTTCGATTCCGCTGATTGAAGTGAACCACATGCAAGCGCATATTCTTGCCCACTTTATAACCCATGAAAAATCGGTTCCGCCAGAATTTCCGTTTTTGGCCTTGACCATTAGTGGTGGCCACACCCAAATTGTTTTAGTCAGGGATTATTTTGACATGGAAATTTTGGGCGAAACCCTCGATGACGCCGTTGGTGAGGCCTTTGACAAAAGCGCCAAAATTTTAGGGCTGCCCTACCCTGGCGGACCATTGGTTGACAAATATGCAAAGCTGGGTAATGGGGAAGCTTTCAAATTTTCAGAGCCAAAAGTAGAAGGTTTGAATTTTAGCTTCAGCGGATTGAAAACAAATATTTTATATTTCATACAAAGAGAGACCAAAAAGAATCCTGAATTTACAGCGCAGCACTTGAATGATATTTGCGCATCGATACAGTATACCATTGTGCATATTTTAATGCATAAACTTCAACGAGCGGTCAAACAAACAGGTATCGATAGAATAGCCATTGGCGGGGGTGTTTCAGCAAACTCAGGCATCAGAGAAGCGCTAAAAAATGCTGAGATACAGTACGGATGGTCCACATACATTCCAAAATTCGAATATTGTACTGACAATGCGGCTATGATAGGCATTGTGGGCTATCTGAAGTACATAAACAAAAATTTTACAACACAAGACATTAGTGCGCAAGCGAGGTATGCCATCGAAAACTAAAAAAATACAATTATTAAAATATGCAACTTTTTTACAACCCAAATATTGACAATAGTGCGGCACAGTTTACCTTCAGCCCAGAAGAAAGTAAACACATTATCAAAGTATTGCGAAAAAAGGAAGGTGATGTGCTGAACATAACCAATGGTAAAGGGTATTGGTTTGAGGCGAAAATCATATCGGCTGATGCCAAAAAGTGTAAAGCGCAGATTTTTGACACCACAAAAAAGCACCAAACTAAGCATTGGTTCCATATAGCGGTGGCACCCACCAAAATGAACGATCGTTTTGAGTGGTTTCTTGAAAAGGCCACTGAAATTGGTGTCAATGAAATTACCCCTATTATTTGTGAGCGTTCTGAAAGGAAAAAGCTAAAAATGGAACGACTTCAAAAGGTCGTTCAATCGGGCATGAAGCAATCATTAAGAACCTATTTACCCAAACTGAATGCCCCGGTCAGTTTTGACGAATTTGCCACTCAAGACCACAATGGCCTACTTTTCATAGCACATTGCGAAGATGAGGAAAAGCTGGATTTGAAAAGACGGGTCGCCCCGGACAAGGATATTACCATATTGATAGGGCCAGAAGGGGATTTCTCTTCTACTGAAATCAACAGGGCATACGAAACCGGGTTCCTGCCCGTCTCTTTAGGCACCAGTAGATTGAGAACCGAAACAGCGGCTATAGTGGCATGTACAACAGTGGCCATAATCAATAATGGATAACACATATTTATGAGGTTTGTAAAGACAAGTAGCTTATGGGTCGGTTTTCTGTTTTGCATACTGTGCTCAGGCCAAGAAATTGCCATTTTAAAGTACAAAGGTGGCGGCGATTGGTATGCAAACCCCACGGCACTGCCCAACCTAATACGGTTCTGTAATGCCAATATCAACACTAATATTGGCGAAAAATCAGCTACGGTCGAGGTGGGCAGCAACGCCATATTTCAATATCCTTTTTTGCATATGACGGGTCACGGCAACGTGGTTTTTTCAGACGAGGAAGCAGAAAACCTCAAAACCTATCTCTATTCTGGTGGATTTTTGCATATTGATGACAACTACGGCATGGCACCTTATTTGCAGAAAGAGCTTTCAAAAATGTTTCCTGAAGAATTGGTGGAAATAGGCAAAGACCACCCTATTTTCAATCAAGAATATGCTTTTCCGGAGGGATTGCCCAAGATTCATGAGCATGACGGCAAAAGACCTCAAGCTTTTGGCATCTTTCATGAGAATCGTCTAATTTTAGTATTTACATTTGAATCAGATCTTGGCGATGGTTGGGAAGACCCTTTGGTTCACAATGACCCCAAAGAAATTCGCGATAAAGCCCTACAGATGGGTGCTAATATCATATCTTATGTTTTCAAAAACTAACTGATGGCGGCCAAAGACATTTCAAATGGTATTTTAAGGGCAATGGCAATCATCGCGGGTATTCTTCTACTTGGATATTTCCTATACGAAATTCGGTCTGTGCTTACATACATTGCCATTGCTGCCGTAATTTCATTGATCGGCAGGCCCATTGTCCTTTTTCTGAGAAGGAAGTTGAAGTTCAATAATTATGTGGCCGTGATTGTGACCATGCTTCTTTTGATTGGTATTATCGCTGGTGTCATTGCCTTGTTTATTCCTTTATTGGTGCAGCAGGGGCAAAACCTATCGTTATTGAACATAGACGCACTTCAAGGTAATATTGAAAATTTATACCGCCAAGTAACCGATTATTTTGGTATTAGTTCTAGGGATATTGAGGAGAGTATTAAAGAATCGAAAATTTTTGCGAAGTTGGATTTCGGATTTATCCCAAATTTCTTGAACTCCTTTGTCAGTATCTTAGGAAGCCTTAGTGTTGGATTGTTCTCCGTTCTTTTTATCGCATTTTTCTTTTTAAAGGATAGCAAATTGTTTGAAGACGGACTCATGGTTTTCTTACCCGATAATAAAGAAGGTCGTTTCAAAAAATCAATGAACACCATTAAAGATTTACTGTCTAGATACTTCGTTGGTCTGGTCTTTCAAATACTCATTCTGTTTGTTATTTACGCTGTGGTGCTCGTCATTTTTGGTATTGAAAATGCGATTGTGATTGCCTTTTTATGCGCGCTTTTGAACCTAATTCCGTACGTCGGTCCGCTCATCGGAGGAGTACTGATCTTGGTGCTCTCAATGACCAGTAATTTGGGTGCTGATTTTAGTACAGTTATTTTACCAAAAACCAGCTATGTGATGATTGGTTTCATCATTGGTCAATTGGTTGATAATTTCATTTCTCAGCCTCAAATTTTCTCGAAAAGTGTGAAGTCACACCCCCTTGAAATTTTTCTGGTCATCATTATCGGAGGATTGCTTTTTGGAGTGACAGGAATGATCATCGCCGTGCCAGGATACACCGCCATAAAGGTAATTTTAAAGGAATTTTTAGCAGAAAACAAAATTGTCAAATCGTTAACCAAAAACTTATAAAAATACTTTGAATAAAAGTATATTAAATACTGGTGTACAATCTTTTATAGACAATAATATAAATACTGACATTGTGTCAGTATTGCTTAAAAAATCGAATTTTTCAGACATCTCTTCCAAAGAACTGGCCCAACAGATTGAGAGCAAAAAAAAGTGTGTGAAAAAGTTACCTTCATGGTTTAATACCTCAAATATTTACTATCCGAAGAAACTAAATATTGAACAAACATCTTCTGAGTTGGCTGCCCAATATAAATCTGAAATAATCGATGGAAAATCCATTGCAGATCTTACAGGAGGGTTTGGTGTTGACAGCTATTATTTCAGCAAGAAATTCAAGTCCGTTTTTCACTGTGAAATAGATACCGAATTAAGCACAATTTCAAAACATAATTTTGAGGTTCTAAAATCGAAAAATATTACATCAATTCAAGGTGATGGATTGGAGTTTTTGAAAACCACAACAACTAAATTTGATTGGCTTTATTTAGACCCATCGAGGCGCAATTCCAAAAAGGGCAAAATATTTCATTTATCTGATTGTAATCCAGACATCACTAAAAATCTAAACCTTCTTTTATCAAAATCAGACAAAATTCTACTGAAAAGCTCGCCTTTACTTGATATTTCCTCTGGACTTAAGCCATTGGCGTATGTCAAAGAAATTCATATTGTGGCAATTCACAATGAAGTAAAAGAGCTATTATGGCTAATGGAGCGAGGTTTTACAGATTCTATTCAAATTAAGGCGGTAAACATAAATACATATGAAACCCAAAAGTTCGACTTTGAACTGGGAGACGAAAAAAAAGCAAAAGCAAAAATAGAAAAGCCGTTATCTTACTTATACGATCCAAATGTTGCTATTTTAAAATCAGGAGCCTTTAAATTGACTGGTTGCCGCTTCGATTTAAACAAACTTCATGAGCATACGCACCTATATACTTCTGATAAATTGATAGAATTTCCTGGTCGTTGTTTCAGAATAAACAGTGTAACGCCTTTTTCTAAAAAGTGCATGAAAAAGTATTCAGGCACAAAAATCAATCTAGCGGTCAAAAATTTTCCAGAAAACGCTGTCTCCATTAAAAACCGTTTCAATATAAGAGACGGTGGTAAAACCTATGTGTTTATTGCAAAAACAGTTCAGGAAGAATCAGTGGTTCTTGACTGCCACAAAGTCTAACCTTAAAAAAGGCCTTTTAATTTAATAACAAATAAGACCAATTTTGTTATTCCTATCAAAACTGGATTTGACAAAATTTTAAAGAAATCAATAAGTCAATGTCAACGATTTCTAACTCTTTTTGCGAGTTTGCAGGGAAAAAGCATCTAAACGCTAAGATTTAAATTCTCAAATATTTAGATAAAAGTTGTTTTATTTTCACATAATTTGACTATTATTACATCTTAATTTAGTTTTATTTAACAATTTAAACTCTAACGTTTGAGTAAAATTGAAGTTACCCAAGATTAATTTAAACTAACAAACAACTAGAATTATGAATCAAAAACGAGATTACAATTCGCTAAGGCCCAAAGGAAAATTTTCCTCTTTTGGTGTTGGGCTTTTGTCGATGATTTTATGCTTAGGTACTGCGATGTCCTATGCTAATTCAAACACAAATTCAGTAGACAACGTGCTTGAAAGCGCTGTTCAGTCGACTGTTACAGGTACTGTTACCGATAGCGACGGTGCTCCTCTTCCAGGAGCCAACGTATTGGTAAAGGGTACGACCAATGGTACCCAAACTGATTTTGATGGTAACTATACCATCAATGCCACTAGTGATGCTACTTTAGTATTCAGTTATCTTGGGTATGCCTCCCAAGAGGTGGCCATAAACGGTCAAAGCACTGTAAATGTTTCCATGGCCGACGATGCCAGCCAACTTGAAGAGGTTGTTGTTTTGGGTTATGCTTCCCAGACAAGAGGAGATTTGACTGGTTCAGTTGCTTCTGTCAATCTTGAAGAGGCCACAAAACAACCCATTGTCAACGCTGCTGAGGCTTTGGAAGGCCGTGTCACGGGTGTTACCGTCGTTAATAGCGGTTCTCCAGGTAGTTCGCCAAAAATCAACGTCCGCGGTTTTGGTTCTACAAATAATACCAATCCATTATATATAATAGACGGTGTTCAGACGAACAACCCCTCAGTCTTAAATAGCATCAACCCGAATGATATTGAACAGATGAACGTTTTGAAAGATGGTGCGGCTTCTATATATGGTGCCAGAGGTGCAAACGGGGTTGTCATAATAACCACTAAAGGTGGTGGATATAATATGTCTGAACCCAATGTATCCATTGATATGTATACCGGATTTTCTAGTGCGACCAATGTTCCTGAATTATTGAACGCAGAACAACTTGGTGATGTACTATTTCAAAGTTTCACAAATGACGGAACTCCTTTTAGCCATCCTCAGTATGGAAGCGGTTCTTCCCCTGTTGTCCCCTCTTCTTTACAAGGATATACGAGGGTTGTTTCATATGACCCTATTGTCAGAGGGCCTGCGACTGCCACAGTAACGCCGGGAGGAACTGATTGGCTTGATGCGATTTTGAGAGATGCGCCTACTCAGAACGCCTCAATAACAATGGAGAATGGTAATGAAACTGGAAAATATGCATTTTCTGTTGCTTATTTAAATAGAGATGGTGTTCAAATCAATACGGGTTTCAAACAAGGTACGGCTCGATTGAATTCAGAATTTAAAATAGGTAAGAGACTTACCGTAGGTGAACATATTGGTATAAGTTTCTCACGTCAAAACAATAACAATCAAATCAACCCGGCTTTAAGAAGTAGCCCATTGATTCCTCTTTTTGATGACGAAGGCCGGTTCGCAGGAACAGGTGCTCAAGGCACAGGAAACTCCAGAAGTCCATTAGCACTTTTGGAAAGAGGCAAAAATGATTTCAATAAATTATTCAGAGTTTTTGGTGATGTCTATGTCTCTTATGAAATTGTTGATGGCCTAACTGCGAAATCAACTTTCGGGGGGAATATCGAAGCATTCAATCGTAGGGCTTTTCAAGCACTAGATCCAGAGCACGGTGAACCCTTGGGCACAAACACTTTAGCCCAACAAACCGTGAATAATACAAGTTGGGTTTGGACCAATATATTGAATTACACCAAGCAATTTGGCAAACACAATGTGAATGCCATTGGAGGTCTTGAAGCGGTTAAAGAGTCTTCTCTCGGAAATCAAGTGTCTAGAACTGGTTATTTGTTTGAGACGCCGGACTTTTATCTTTTGAATAACGGAAGTGGTACTCCGAATGTTGATTTTGCATTTGCTGGTGAAAACACACTATTTTCAATATTCGGAAGTGTGAACTATAACTACGATGGCAAATACTTTTTGACAGCAACCCTAAGGAATGATCAAACTTCTCGTTTTGGTCCAGAAAACCGAGGTGATACGTTTCCTGCATTCAGCGCTGGCTGGTTAATCAGTAATGAAGATTTCTTTCCTCAAGATGGAGTTATAAGTAGATTGAAACTCAAGGGTTCATGGGGTCAAATTGGTAACCAAGATGCAGGTAATGGTGTTCTTTACTCTAATTTAAGCGGATTGAGTGAAGGTTTGGCTAACTACGCATTAGACGGAAGCACAATAGCGACTGGAGCTATTTTGACACAAGTAGGTAATCCATCTATCTTGTGGGAAACAACAGAAACTACAAATATTGGTTTAGAGCTCGGTTTAATGAATAACAAAATGAACATTGGTTTTGAAGTTTTTGATATCAGAACAACCGATTTGATTGCTAGAAACAACACTTTGATAAGTACAACAGCTATTGATGCAGCGGCACCTTTTGTTAATTTGGGCGACGTTAAAAACACCGGTTTTGATTTTAGTATCGGTTATGCAGATGAAACGGAGTCTGGATTCTCTTACGGGTTATCGGCCAATATATCACATTACAAAAATGAAGTGACCAGATCACTAAACCCATTTGAAGTACCCAATGCAGGCTTAAGAGGGGGTGATGTTACAAGAACTCAAGTGGGTCAGCCCATTTCAGCATTTTTTGGTCGTGAAGTTACTGGTATCGATTCAAATGGTCGTTTTACCTACGCAGACACCAATAATGACGGCCAAATAAATGACGACGATCGTACTTTCATCGGTTCACCTCACCCAGATTTCATTTATGGTATTAACTTAAATTTGGGTTATAAAGGTTTCGATTTATCTGCCTTATTCACAGGTTCTCAAGGAAATGAAATTTACAATTATGAAAAAATCTTCACAGATTTCCCTACGTTTGTAAATGGAAACAGAAGTGTACGTGTTCTGGATTCTTGGACACCCAGCAATACAAATGCTGAATTACCTGCTTTAAGCACATCAATTCAAAATGCAGAGACACAACCAAATTCTTACTTTATTGAAGATGGTTCGTTCTTTCGTTTGAAAAACCTTCAAATCGGTTATTCATTACCAGATAACACAATCGAAAAAATAGGTTTGGATGGTTTTAGGATATATGTTCAGGGCTCAAATCTTTTTACGATTACCGATTATGAAGGATTTGATCCGGAAATTGTTTCCAACAATAACTTAAATTTAGGGGTAGATAACAATGTATACCCCATAGCACGTATATTGACTTTAGGAGTTAACTTAAAATTGTAATAAAATGAAAAAGAGATTAATTGGATTATTAACGCTTTTAACATTCATCATTTCATGTAGTGATGAATTTACTGAAGTCCCTGCTATTGGTGCACTTAGTGATGAAGCATTGGCCAATGTAGAAGGTGTAGAACTTTTATTGGTCGGAGCTTATTCCACACTAGACGGAATACGCAATAACTTGGCTGGTAATGGTTTCGCGGCAAGTGGAGACAATTGGTGGTTAGACGTTTTATCGGATGATGCCCACAAAGGCAGTACTGATGGTGACCAAGCCGACCTATTTGAAGTTGAAACCTATAACTGGGCCACAGGAAACCCTTATATCTTAGGAAGGTGGTCGTCAATTTTTGCAGGTATCAATAGGTCAAATGCAGTAATTGCTTTGATCGCAACAATTGAAGAAGCAGATTTAACTGGTCAATTGGCTGAAGCTCGTTTTTTACGAGGTCACTTCAATTTCGAACTTCAAAGAATGTATGGTAATGTACCCTTTATCTCGGAAGAAAATTATGCAAATACTGAATTCAATCAACCAAATCCAGGCCCAATATGGGATGCGATAGAAGCTGATTTTCAATTTGCAATTGACAATCTTCCAGATTCTCAAAGTGCGGTAGGCAGGCCTTCATCTTGGGCAGCAAAGGCTTATATGGGAAAGGCTCATTTACAGCAAAATGATTACGGAACGGCTTTACCTATATTTGCTGATGTCATAAACAACGGGCCATACTCACTGCAGTCTGAATTTGTTGCGAATTTTGAAAGTGCAGGCGAAAATAGTACAGAATCAGTATTTACCATCCAGTTCACTGCAGATGGTGGTCAGTCACTGAATGGTAATAGAGGTGGGGTATTGAACTATCCCAATCCTGGACCATTTGGTTCTTGTTGCGGTTTCTATCAACCCACTCAAGACTTGGTTAATGCTTTTCAAACAGATGCCTCAGGTTTACCATTGTTAGATACATTCAACCAAACCGATGTGGCGAATGATTATGGTCTGGAAGATGCAGACCCATTCACACCTCATACAGGCCCCTTAGATCCTCGATTGGATTACACCGTGGGAAGAAGAGGTATTGACTATAATAGGTACGGTACTTTTCCTGGTCACTCATGGATTCGTGCTACTTTTGCGGATATTTCAGGGCCTTATTTACCTGCGAAAAATGTATATCAAGCAGGTGACACAGGTAATCAAGGTACTGGTGGATGGGGTCAGCAACATTCTGGAATCAATTATCACATCATTCGATTCGCTGATGTATTGTTGATGGGTGCTGAGGCCGCCGCCGAAACAGGTGATTTGTCCAACGCCCTGACTTGGGTTAATTTGGTACGTAATAGAGCTAAAAACATGACCTATGTTCAAAATGAAGCAGGTACTGGGCCTGCTGCAAATTATGTTATTGAGCCTTATGCCTCATTTGCCGATCAAGCTTTCGCCATTAAAGCCGTTCGCCATGAAAGACGCCTAGAGTTAGGTATGGAAGGCAATCGCTTATTCGATATAAGAAGATGGGGTAATGGTGTTCAAATCATTAATGATTATATTCAAAATGAAACTAGGACAATAACCAATTTTGGTGGTAAAACAAGTCCGTATGAGGCCAAACACGACCTTTTACCGATTCCATTGAATGCTATCGATTTAAGTGGTGGTATTTTGACTCAGAACCCAGGATACTAATTTCAAAAATTTCATTTTTAACGGGGCATCTTAATTGGTGTCCCGTTTTTTTGTATTGATCTCCTCTTTTAGAATTATCTTTCGGACAAATTTTACTTTAATGAAATATTGCCTTGTTCTAATTTCTATTGTTTTCATGGTCGTTTCGTGTAAAAATGAAATGGATAATACCATGAAATTATTTCATAAAGTGAACTCAAGTACATCTGGAATTTCCTTTACAAACGCACTTACTGAAAATGATTCACTGAATTATTTTACCTACGGCTATATTTATATGGGCGGAGGCGTTGCCGCAGGCGACATCAATAATGATGGTTTAACTGATTTATTTTTTACCGGTAATATGGTATCCAACAAATTATATCTCAATAAAGGGAATTTGAAATTTGACGATATTTCAGAAAGTGCAGGATTAGAGGGCGACGAACGTTGGTACACTGGGGTCACCATGACTGATATTAATAATGATGGTTTTTTAGATATTTATTGCTCTGTGAGCGGAAAATTTGGCCCAAGAGAAAATCAATTATTTGTAAATAACCAAAATGGCACTTTTACTGAAAGAGCTAGTGAATATGGTATAGCTGACTCGGGCCATAGTGTTCAATCTACTTTTTTTGATTACGATCTTGATGGTGATCTAGATCTTTATGTCGCCAATTATCCAATAACGCCTTTCAATTCGCCAAACCAATATTACGCCATCAAAAAAACATTTACCAAAGATGAAGATTCAGATAAACTCTATAGAAATGACGGTGTGAAATTTACAGATGTAACTAACCAAAGTGGTTTAAAGTCATTTGGGCTTTCACTAAGTGCAACCGTTGGCGATGTGAATCAAGATGGGTGGCCTGACTTGTATGTTTCAAATGACTTTAGCACACCGGATCTGTTCTACATTAACAATAAGAATGGTACTTTTTCAGAAAGGGTAAAAGAATTAACAAAAAATACTTCATTCTACGGAATGGGTGTTGATATAGCAGATATTAACAATGATATGTTACTCGACATATTTCAGGTAGATATGACCGCTGACAATAATCGAAGATCTAAAGCAAATATGGCCAGTATGGATCCTGCTCTCTTCTGGAGTACCGTAAACTCAGGCTTTCATTATCAATACATGCAAAACAGTCTGCAAATAAACAACGGTAATATAATTAATGATTCTTTGCCAGATTTCAGTAATGTATCGCGATTTGCCGGAATTTCATCAACCGATTGGAGCTGGGGACCATTGATCGCTGATTTGGATAATGATGGACTGAAAGACATTTTTATAGCCAATGGTACAAGGCGTGAAATAAACAATAAAGACTACTTCGGAAGATTGGAAAAGTCTAAAAACAAAACGGATAGTTTATTGCAAAAAAGTCTGGCCATACCCTCTGAACGTATTGACAATTTTGTGTACCGAAATAAAGGAGAATTGACTTTTGAAAAAACCAATGAAAAATGGGGAATAAGCTTTAAAGGTTTTTCGAACGGAAGCGTATACGTAGATCTGGATAATGATGGGGATCTGGAAATCATTACAAATAACATTGATGATGTGGCAAGTGTTTTTGAAAATACCAGCAATGGTCTGAATAACCACTTAACTTTAAAATTCCAAGGGCCAGACAAGAACCCTTTTGGAGTTGGAGTTAAAGCCACTGTCTTCACTGGCGGGAGTAAACAATTTCAAGAATTGACCCTATCCAGGGGCTTCCAGTCATCCATAGCACCCCAAATGCATTATGGTTTGGGCAAAACGGATTTGGTCGATTCAATCAAATTGCAATGGCCTGATGGCAAAGTTGAAATTCTTAATGACATTAAACCGAATGAGGTATTGACCATCGATTATAAAAATTCTAAACACTTTCCAATCACTACAGATATCCCTCAAAAAAAATTGTTTGAAACAAAACCTGATTCATTGTTCAACATAAGTCATCTGCACATTGAAAATTTATATGATGACTTTGAAAAAGAAATTTTACTTCCGCATCAAACCTCAATGCTCGGTCCGAACATAGCTGTTGGAGATTTGAATAATGATGGATTTGATGATTTTGTGGTTGGTGGGGCTTCTCAAAAAGCAGCCAGTGTCTATATTCAAACAGCTTCTGGTTTTTTTAAAAATGAGATAACCGTATTAAATGATGATATCGCTTATGAAGACATGGGTATACATTTGTTTGACGCTGAAGGTGATGGCGATATGGATATTTACATAGTTAGTGGCGGAAATGAATTTGAACCAAATTCAGAAATGCTTCAAGATCGATTATACTTAAATAACGGCAACTTAAATTTCACTAAAGAAATTGAGGCATTACCTGAAATGAATATAAGTGGTTCACGCATTCATAGCTTTGATTATGACAAAGATGGCGATTTAGATTTGTTTGTGGGCGGTCGATTAACACCAGGAAGTTACCCAACACCCACAAAAAGTTTTATACTTGAAAATCAAAGCAGCAAAACCAGCCCAAAATTCATTGACGTCACTAATGAAATAGCTCCAGACTTATCAAAATTAGGTATGGTAACCGATGCTACTTGGACTGATTACGACCAAGATGGTTGGACAGACTTGATCGTTGTTGGCGAGTGGATGCCCATAACCATTTTGAAAAACAATAAAGGTAATTTTACAAACAAAACTAAAAACTTCGGATTAGAAGACACCACAGGTTGGTGGTTTGCAATTAATAAAGGTGATTTTGATGCTGATGGTGATACAGACTACATTATTGGTAATCTTGGTCTTAATTTTAAATATAAAGCCTCTGAAAAAGAATCTTTTGATATTTACTACAATGACTTTGACAACAACGGTACCAATGATATTGTGTTGAGTTACTTCAACGGAGGTGAAAAATATCCATTAAGGGGCCGTGAATGCTCCTCGCAACAAATACCTGCAATCAAGAAAAAATTCGAGAACTATGCTTCATTTTCAACAGCGACACTAGAAGATGTTTATACAAATGAATATTTAGAGAATTCTTTGCATTATCAGGTTAACTCATTTTCCAGTGTTTATTTGGAAAACAACAATGGTAACTTCATCATACATGATTTACCATATATGGCTCAGTTGTCTAGTATCAATAAAATCTTAGTTGATGATTTCGATGAAGATTCAAAGTTAGACGTACTAATTGCAGGAAATTTATATGCCGCAGAGGTTGAAACACCAAGAAACGATGCCAGTAATGGGTTGTTTCTTAAAGGAATGGGTAATGGTGAATTTGAAAGTAAACCAGCAAGAGCCTCTGGCTTTAATGCATTTGGCGACGTTAAAGATATGGTCAACCTAAAAATTGGAACAAAAGATTATGTTGTTATAGCCAAAAACAGTGGATTTGTTCAATTTATTGAAGTCAAAAATGGTATTGGCAACTAATGAGTTTATTGATTCTGCTTTGATACAAATAAATTATTTTCAAGTACTAATAAATCAGTATTTGACATGGACCATTCTTTGAATAAATCGTCGGGAACTGGAGTAAAGTAATAGGTAAAGGAACCTAAAACCAAATCTTCATCGCCATCATTGTCCAAATCAGCAGAATCTACAACTAGCCATCTCCCTAAATTATAGTTCTCGAGGGCGAAAGCCTTGAATTGTAGTGAATCCATACCAGAATTTTCAAGATATACGAAAGAAAGTTCCGGACTTGTCTCATAATCTGGAAAAGAGGCAACAACCGCTATATCAATGTCACCATCTTGGTTAAAATCATGGGCAACAAATCTGGTCGCACCATTTAAAGGGAAGAAATAGGCCTCATTAAATTGATTATTTCCGTCATTTAAATGAATGCGTATTCCATGGTATGGTTTTGGTACAAAAGTTTTATCAGCATTGTCGCCGTGTGCTGTTATAATGTCATCGAAACCGTCATTATTGACGTCTAACAGTTCAAACCAACTGGTGCCGAACACTGGATTAAATCGAAGTACTTGTTGTGAATCAAATTTTAGCTCATTAGTTTGATAAAGTATTGTTACACCTTCGTTTCCCTGAGAATTTAAAGCAATAATATCTGCTTTACCATCGTCATTCATATCTTTGATGATTGTCCTGATGACACCGGGCTGACCTAAAAGTGTATTTTTAGTATAACGACTTTGATTTTTGGTTATAAGTGATAATTTTCCAGTGAGGTTCCCAAATTCAGAAATCAAAATTTCTTCAGTACCATTATTGTTTAAATCATGGGCATTACTATGAACAGGCCTATGTAAACCCTCCACTAGCCTATCAATACCTGAATCGCTTTTCTGATAAAGTACGCCTGATGGAATTTCTGAAGGGTTCAAATTGCCAACAATAGTAATTAAATCAAATGAATCTCTTTCTATATGCGAGGTAACACCAAGGTTGAAATTGTCTTTTAAATCAACTTTGTTCAAAGCATGATTGTATTCTAATACCCTACCATTGTAGTCGCCAACAACTACCGCCTTTTTTTTAGGTTTTATCTCCAAAAAAGTAACGGAAGAACCTTTGGCACTATCTAAATTTACTGGTATGGCGGTAAATTTGGTATTTAGCTTATTTATTTTTGGTTTGGGTATTGAATCAATTTCATCTGGTGCCAGGTCTAAAATATAACTTTCAATGAGTTTCCATTCCTCTTGTGACACTATTTGGTGTTTACTATAAATTCCAGTTTTCATTATCACTTCTTGTTCTTTAAATGAATAACCGGAATAAGGATTGTAATCAGCAGAACGAATACCAATTCTCGCAGCCATTTCAGGAAGCACAGCTTCTTGCCATAGCGTTTTTGGTAAATCAGCAGGACTAGGTAAAACATGACAGCTCCCACAGTTAGAACGATATAATTTTTCTGCTCGCTCTTTTCTAGAGTCTTCACAAGAACATAAAATTAGAATCATCAAAACGCAAAACAACTTATTAACCATAATTCAATATATAAAATCAAAATCAAGAGCGAATCAACTTTTTAAAAACAAAATTTGACTACCTATAGGAATAAAAATCTCAATCAACCCTTTTTTGCCTCATAAACCATTGATATAATTCTTCGGTGTTGTATGCCTTGACCCATGAATCATGCCCCACGTCAGGATAGCGCGTGTATTTCACATTATAGTTCATTTCTTTGAGCTTGTTTACCATAGTCTCTGATTCAGAAATTGGTATTGATCGATCCTCTGCACCGTGAAAAACCCAAATTGGCATTTTCTTATCAATCCAAGACGCGTAGGGCAAAGGAGTCATGCCGCAAACAACGGCAAGAGCGGCGAATTTTTCAGGGTATTGCACTGCCATTTCCCATGCCGCACCGCCCCCTCGACTGAGCCCTGTAAGGTATATTCTTTTTTTATCAACCCTGTTATTGGCTACCACGGTATCCAGCAATTGCTTGACAGCTCGTGTGTTCCACCATTTCTTTTTATGAGGATTTTGAGGCGCAAGTATTAAAAAGGGGAATTCTTTTCCATCAACAATCAGTTTAGGCGGTCCATTTTTTTTCAGTGCCCCGAGGGTATCACCTGATTCCCCACCCCCATGAAGAAACAGAAGCAGGGGAAAGTTTTTGACTGGTTTGGCATCATAGTCAGCAGGATAGTACAAATAGTAATTCAATGTCTCACTGACCACAGTCTGCATTTCGGCATCCACTAAATTGATTTTGGACTGTGAAGAGCAACCTTGACACAGTAGTAAACAGAGAATAATCAAAAGGTTTTTTTTCATGAAACCAATGCATTTGATGTTGGTCCAAGATACAAAAAAAGACACCTGTGAAGGTGCCTTTTAAAGCGGTTAGCCTCTTTTCAATCATCGATACAATGTGAAATGGCCAATATATCGTAGTTTACTTTTATCATTTGCATTGACCTCATACCAATAATCACCAGATGGTAATTCGTTACCTTCATAGGTGCCATCCCATGCTTCAACTTGGGTTAAATGAGCAACTATTCGACCATACCTATCATAGATTTTGACCTCTAAATTCGGGAACAATTCACGGTTTTCAGGTTGCCAGACATCATTATTGACATCGCCATCTGGAGTGAAGAAATCAGGGAATTCAAGCATTCCTGTAAATTCAAAAGGAATACTTGCAACGGCAACGCATCCTCCTTCATCTCTGACCTCCACATTCACTACCGCACTCTCATTGGTGGTATAAACATTAATTGTTCCTGAGGACTGGCCTTGAAAGAAATACTCATAATTTCCATAACCTCCTTCTGCTGTTGCCGTCACTTCATTAGGACCTGTTTTTTCAACATTTAGAAGTAAAGGTTCATAAGATTGTATGGTAAATTCAACTGCCGATGGACAACCGTTCTCATGATAAACGTATGCTGTATGATCTCCGGCAGTAAGGTTACCCCAAGAATATTCGACCTCTGCCATTGCAGTCATAGCATCCGTTGGATCAATCGGATCCAAAGCAAAAAGAACATCTGAAGCCAAACTCAAATCTTCTAATTCAATGGTCACGGTGTTATTCGGGAACATCCCATCACAACCGTAATCAATTCTTGCATTTGCAACAAGGTCAACGCCTATTTCAATAGGAATGACAATATCGCCCGGACAACCATTGGCATCCCTTATTTCGATAATATATGATTCACCACCTATCAAATTATCGAAGAAAAGTGGATCAATTCTCCCAAAAACCTCACTTCCGTCAGAGTTCGGTCCAATAATTCTTGTTTCATAATACTCCTCTGAAGTGGCAGCATCAATAAAAGGAGTTCCTCCAGATATATCAAGCTGAACGGAACCATCTTCGAAACCAACGCAGGTTTCTGGTGTACTATTTAAAACCGTAGCTTGAATAGGGTCAGGCTCATTGATAACTATGGTTTCTCTTTCGAAACAACCATTTTCATCTTGTACCTGTACCTCATACGTACCGGCCGCTAAATCATCGAAGGTATAAATACCTGGATTCGCCGGATCGCTGTATGAGGTGTTCAAATTAGGACTAATGGCAAATTTGATCAAACCCACTCCACCACTGGTTACCTCAAGAGTTATGACTCCTTCACTTAATCCGTAACAACTAACATGACTTGGCGTTTGGGTAAATTGAATCGGCATGGGCTCGGATATGGTAAAAGGTCCGGCAATATCATCACAAGTCGTACCACTGGTCACACCGATCCAATAATCGGTTCCAGCAGGAATTCCCTCAAAGGTACCTGAAGATTGTGGTGCTCTGAAAAGCTGTGCCGTTCCAGAAGTATAACCATCAATTGGCTCGCCTATGTACAATGAATATAGTTCATTGCCAATGCCTCCGTTACCATCTAAAAAGGCCTCTATTCTACCATTTTCAGCGGCGGCACATGATATGTTTGAAACCGGTAAGTTGGCATCAAGTGTGATACTATTGATTTCATACATGGTAATACCGTTAGAGTTCACGGCAAGACATGTATTGGCCGCATTCTTTTTTCGAACTTCATACTGATAAGTTATACCTGAAGTACTTCCTGGTGCGGGTAGGAAAATTGAGGTCACACCGGCGCCAAAATCGATAAAGGGGTCATTGGCAGGATCCGGTGTTGGTATGATCCTATATTCGTATTCAAAATTCGAAGTGGTATCGTGATTGGCAATGAACAACCGCAACTCACCTTCACCACCGCAACCTGAAACCCGTGTTTGAAACAATCTAGGTTCAATGGGAGGAGGTGGGTCAACATAGTAAGGATCCGTCACGAAAGCACAATTTGAACTGGAGGAAACCTCAATGGCATACCAGCCTGCACTAATATAACCTCCGCTGGCACCTACAAAAGTTGGGGTGTTTTGTAAACCACTGGTCGAATCTATATCAGTATTATCGTTACTGTTCAAGTAAAGTAAACGATAGTTGAAACCTGCACTTGGTAGTCCACCACTCGCCCCGGTCGTTCCTGAAATCTCATCGCCTGTTGTGGGGTCATAAATTTCAAGGATCGCATTGTTGCCATTAGGACAGACCAGATTCTGTGGCTCTCGAATTGCAGCATTGATGACCGGAACCGGCTGCAATTCCAGATCTTCAAAACGCAGGCAATTTTCAGCGTCGATAACTTGAGCCCTGTAGAAACCTGCGGAAAGATTTTCAAATTCATTTGGATTTGGTCCCGCCGTTTCTGAAATCGTATAGGTGCTACCACCATCAACACTTCGCAAAAGAGCATATGAATAGGGGTCGGTATCCCATCCACCATTGCCTGTGATGACAATTTTACCTCCGTCATTGTCACAACTGACGCTTCCTATTTCTTGGGCACTGGCCGCCAAGGATCCGTTGGGTGTTCTGATATTCGCGATACCTGACTCTGCCGAGCAGAATGGGGCATCAACAGCGGTTACTTCAACATAGAAATTACCGCCAAACAGTCCGGTTATCCTTTCTGGGTTGTTGCCGGTATTTAATGTACCCGTCGCCACAATGGTGTTCTTGACAAGGTCACTTCCTTCATAAACATTGAAGGTATAGCTGCCCGAATAATTGGTCACTTCAATGGATAGTTCCCCATCGGCTGCTCCAAAACAGCTGACAGGTTCCGCCTCATTAATGACCACTACGGGGTCTGAAGGGGCAACCACCGTGTACATGGGCATGGGGTAAGCACATCCCAAAGGTTCATTGTCCTGTACTTCAAACAAATAGTCTCCCGCACTGGGTAGGTAGACATCAACATAATTGGTTCCTGTGGCATTGGTCACATCAGCCACTGGAGAGACCGATTGGGTCGAAACCGTGAAATCATTAGTGCCGACAACCTCAATCCTTACCCGTTCGGGATTTTGACAGTCAAAAGCATCGTTCTCAACAATCGCAGCCACTACATCAGTAGGTGGGTTTAGGGTTACCGAAGCAGTAGCTTGACAACCATTTGCATCAATGGCATAAACGGTAATGTTTTGAGTATTACCGGTATCGATGATCTCAAAATCAGGACTACTTTGATAATTTTCAAAACCTGTTATGCTATAGCGATAATTTGAGGGTGTTCCCGCACTTGTTATCGCAGCTGATACAATGGTTGAGCTAAACCTGTTCGAACCTGTTTCACAGGCGAACTCTGGGGCAGATGCACTGATGGTGAAAATTGGTGGCTCATTTATTTCAAGTAAACCTGATAAGTCATTACAATTACCAGAAGACACCACCTCAACTTCATAAGAACCTTGAACCAAATTCGAAAAAGTACCCGAAGCATTATTGCTTATAAGAACACGGGTGTTAAAATCCAAAAGACGATAATCAAATGGGCCATCGCTATCGGTGCCCGCTTGTAAAATGATATCGATACTGCCGTTGTTGGCCCCGTAACAACTAATATTTTGTGGAGTTGTGGGGCTAATAACAGGTTCAACACGAGCAGCAATACTGATGTTGTCTACCAAGAACGTGCAATTTGAGACCCCATTGTTGACCAATCGATCAGTGACCAAAACCTCATAATCGCCCGGTAATAATCCTGTAAAGACCGCATTGTTCGTTTGGCTGATGCTTACCGGGCTACCCAAATGGTCTGAACCGGTCAAGTCAAAGTCAAAATCACCACTGCCACCCAAAGGTAAAATGGTAATCACACCATCATTGTTATTACAACTGGGTTCGGTGGTAAATCCTCCAGAGGCTGATAAAAATTCATAAACAGTGGCGGTGGCCTGACTTTCACAGCCATTGGCATCAGTGACATCAACTAGATAATCGCCTGGTACACCTACAGTGAACGTATACTCATAAGCTGTGCCCGGGGTATTCAAAACCCCAAACTGTGAATCGCCGCCCAAAGTAAATCTTGGTGTATCAACTGAGGAGGGCACACCAACCACAATATCGAAAGAGGGTGAAGAGACTGCACATTGATTGTCAACCACCAATGATGGAGGGGGAAGAATTGGATCGGCCTGAATTACCGTTGCAATGGCAAAAGAGGTACAACCACTTGCATCACGAACAAAAACATCATAAGTGCCAGCGGGCGCCAAAAAGCTTGTGCTTGAGCCCCAATCGCCAGTGTTGGGGGTGTTTCCAGAGTTCATAAAGGCAAATTCATAAGGCCCCCCAGCACCGCCCGAACCTTGAACCACAATTTGGCCATCTGCATTACAATTGGCCGGTTCTTCTTCAATGATGTAAATGGAAGGCAGGTTCTGCGGAATAACAACTCCTATGGCATCGGTACAAGAATTATCCAGATTGGTCACAAGCACCTGATAGTCACCCGGAAGCTGCTGCGTGCTGTTCGAATAAGGGTCTCCAGTGGGAGTGACCGTCTCCAGTAGACTAATACTTCCGTCATCATTGTTCACTAAATCAATTTGCAGGTTGTTCCCCAGTGTAAATCCGGAGACCGTGTAACTGATTTCACCATTTCGGTTGATGTCACAAAAACCTGGGGTCGAACTGGCACTGATATCCAAAGCGGAAAAGCCTTCAACAGGCAGAATCACATTCGAGTATTCACAACCCGAAACCGTATCGATCACCTCAACGGTATAGGCTACCCCGTATTGAATTCCATCAGCGGAGTTGCTGAATTCATGGGTGTTGGAGCCAGCATTATTGTTTAAATTGTAATACGCTCCCTGGCCCGCCAGCCTAATTTGGTACGAACCACCCACGGGCAATACCTCTACCGTATAGGTAAAGGACGAATCATCGCAAGTTACCGGAGGAGTATGATTGATCGGATTGATTTGAACCGTATTTGACGTTATCGTTACCGTATCAAAATCAGTACAACCGTTGGCGTCTATGGTTACGATGCGATAGTCATCAGGAACCAAAGCAGGGTCTATTATTTGAACTGGCAAAGTGGCAGGGTCAACGGCTTCCAGTCTGGTGATCTCGATACCTGAATTATCTTCCACGATAAAGGTGAAATTTGCAGTACCATTGCCCACACTATTGATTTGTATGCCTCCGCTTACAGATCCTGAACTACAGCTTGCAGCAACTTCAGAAACATTGGCATCTGGTGGCAATGTGGAACTCAAATTGACCACGGCATTGGCCGGCGCGGTTTCGCAGCCTCGTGAGTCGCGAACCAGAAAAGGATAGCTGCCCACACTCAAGTTTGAGAATACACTTTGGCTTCCGTAGCTACCTCCATTGAAACTGATTTCATAGGGTGGTATGCCACTCGAGGCATCGGGTCGAATGGTAACGACACCGTTATCACTGGCGCCACAACTAACAGGGTTTACGTCAACGGTTGCCGGGTTTAATTGGGCTTGCGGATTCAAAGTAAGTGGATTGGAGGTTGCTGTACAGCCTTCAACATCGGTCACCCTAAAAATATAATCCCCATCTTGGGTCGTATCATATAAAAAATTATCTGTTGTAAATGCGACCGGGGTGGCAAAACTAGTACCATTATCACTACTCACTTCATAGGTTTTCGGGCTTCCAGTTAAATAGCCCCCTGATACCATGATACGTATTTGACCTGGTGCCCCACCACACGGAATTTCTGTTTCAATACTCGTATTTACTCGTAATTGGGGCCGAATGTTGACCGAAATATCGGCAGAGCAATTATTGCCATCAACAACTTCGATGCTATAGGTACCCGGACTCAAACCCGCGAATGAATTACTGGTTTGTAAAGCGCCATTGTTCAGTCGAAATTGATGGCTTGAAAGGGGTGCTGAACCTGTAGTTGAATTGACCACTACGGTTGCCCCACTGCCGGGTTCATAACACAAATCAGAGGCCGCAGTATCCAATGCTATCGTTGGCGCATCGGTGGCGGTCAAAGTAAAGGTATGATCGGCAGTACAGCCTTCGGCATCCTCAACACGCAACGTGTAGGTGCCCGAACTGCTCAAATTCCCAAAAACAGGTCCTGATTTCGGACCAACTGTAGTACCTCCGCCCGGATAAACCAACGTATATCGAAAAGCACCCCAGCCCCCAGAGGCAAGAGCCTCTACCCTACCAAGATTATTGTTCGTACAGCTCATGGGTGTAATATTACCGCTTAAAGTCAAAGGCGTTGGGGCATTTACGGCAAAAGAGGCGGAATCAGTACAACCTGTATCAACATCAGTGACCGTGATGGTGTACGCACCAGCCCCAAGACCAGTCAGCGAGACTTCAGCATCATTTTGGGCTGCGCTTTCGGCGCCCCCATTGATATTGTAGGTATAGTTGTTGTCAAAACCGTCGATTAAAAAAGCCCCTGAACCATCGGTGGCACTATCACATATTTGAGTATTACCGCCTGATCTGACTCGAGCCCTTATAGAACTTAAAATACTTGGCGAGTACCCCTCATCATAGGTACAGTTGTTCGAATCGGTTATCTGAAATATATAGGATATTGAGGCATCGAGGCCCACAAAGGTATCATTTGTACCGTTATCGATCAAAGTTGGACTAATAATCGAATAATTGGTAATGGCATTGGTACTGGTTGGCGTTAATTGAACATCAAGCGTGTTGGCTGCACAGTTAACATTGGAGATTGTAAAAGCAAGATCAGTTGGTGCTTCGGTATCGAGAATCGTGATGGGGTTCAAGGTAAGTCGACAACCACCATCATCTTGAACCATGGGTGTATATTCACCGGGAATCAAACCGGGAAAAGAACTTGTGCTGAAAAAATTGATGCCGTCCACACTGAACTCATAACCACTGCTTGATCCACCACCAGGAGTTCCGAAATCAATTTGCCCCCCTACTGTACCTCCGCTTCCATCACAACTGGCATCGGCAATTTTGTTTGCCGATCCAGAGAGGGCACCGATATTGTTCACGGTAACCGATGGTAAATCAAGTGTACATTCAAACCCACCTTGTTGGTAACGCACCTCGATATCATTGTAGGTTCCTGCAGCTACGGAAATAATAGAGTTGGTGCTCCAAGCATCAACACTGTTGACCCGATAAGAAAGATTATAGCCATTTGCATTGTTGACATTGAATTGAATCTGAGCCCCGCCATTTGAACAATCTCCATCAATACCTGTGGCCGTGACATCGGGTGGCGTCAAATCCTCTACATTTGACGAAGCGGTAATTGTACAATTATTGCTATCGGTAATCACAAAATCATAAGTGCCTGCACTTGTGACCGTGTGGGTTGTTGACCCAGAAAATGAAGGTTGTGAAGGACCTCCATTTACCGTGTAGGTATATGGAGCGGCACCACCACTGGTCGTGAGCATGATATCGACACTCGTGATGTTCGAACATCCAAAACTATCATTAACCTCAGTGGCAGCCTGCATTTCAACCAGTCCATTACCTATGATTATCGAATTGTTCGAAGTATCAACATCTTGGGTGGGAGGGGGTACTCCATTTGCTGGGTCTCCTGCACATTCTTGTGTTTCCACCTGAACACTGTAAGTACCGAAACCAACGGCGTTGAAGGTATGGGTATCACTGGCCAAAAAAGCGGTAAACTCCAAAGGGGTGTCATTTTCATCGAGCAGAGTGTATTTATAGGGTCCTGGTACACCATTCGCAATAACAGTAATGGAACCCGTTTCACCAGAGCATTGCGCATCAACAAAAGTCACATCAATACTGATATTCTGCTCTAGTATGGCAATCGGAGCATATCGATATTCGCAAGCATCGGGAGTATTCTGCTGGCGAGCATAAACCGTGTAAGTTCCTGGTTGAAGATTATCGAATATCGGACCCTGCCATGGTCCCAAACCACTACCACTTTCGATATTGTACTCATAACCACTGCTTAAACCAAGTATTTGAATTTGCCCGGGGTTGCCACAGATAAAATCAGTCTTCACATGGTCTTGAAAAATAGTGCTTTTGGTTACTTTGAAATAATGCCATGCCCCACCGCCAACACGTACACGATACTCCTCACCCGTTGCCGCCGAGACGGAATTGGCAACTAGGTCAAAAGTCGTGGCTGTGACTACCGTCTGCCATGAAGAACTGCAATCTGTGGAATTCGAAGGACAATCATCTGCAATATCAATTGTACAAGAACCTGTTGGCACCAACTGTTGCCACTCACCAGTTCCGCCAGATAAACTTATCGTTCGATCATCAAAATCACCACACAAATTGAAACGTGCTACCGTACTACCGTCATTCGTACACGTTACCTCTTCATCGGCACCTTGAATGATGGTAGGCATCATGAGCGCCATTGTTTTTGACAACCCAGAAACATCTGTGGCCGACTTTAAATTTGGGGAATGATGTTCTCGACTAATTTCCGAACCAACAAAGGAAACACTTTTTTCAACTGTTGAGGACAACGCTAAAAACAGGGACGTTACATTTTTTTTTGCCAGCACCGAGCTTGAGGCCACAATAAGAGCCAGAATCAGGATAGCATTGAAGGGATGCTTTCTTTTTCTAGGGAGCATAGGTTAAGTAGAGTTTGGGCAAGAACAAGCCTGATTTGGGGTCAGTTTATTCTTTAGCGTAATTGTTTAAACTTATAAATTCTCTTTTGAAATTAGTGGTTAGGTTATACCTTAGTATTATTATTCAACGATCAAAAATGAAAAAAAGTGTGCGTTTTTTGGGCCTAGTGGTATTGGTATTGACCACTTCTTGCGCTCAAAACCCTAAAAACCAAGTTGATACACCCAAAAATCAACCCTTCTCCGTACAGTTACTGATCGATGAAATGCGCATTCCATGGGGAATGGCATTTTTGCCTGATGGAAGCATTTTGGTCACTGAAAAATCAGGAAAATTAGTCCATTTTAAAGAGGGTAAAAAGTCAGAGATTTCGAACGTTCCAAAAGTATATGCAAGGGGTCAAGGTGGATTGCTGGACATTGAGCTACACCCAAACTATGAAAGTAATGGTTGGCTTTATATATCATTTGCTTCTTCTGAAGGAAATGAAAAGGGAGGAAACACGGCTTTGATTCGTGCAAAATTAGAAAATAACTCACTGAAAGACATGGTGTTACTATATAAAGCAACACCCAACACCACAAGAGGTCAGCACTTTGGTTCGCGAATTATATTTGATGATGAGGGCTTCCTTTTTTTGTCGATTGGAGAACGTGGTGCCAGAGATATCAATCCACAGAATTTGACACGGGATGGAGGCAAAATTTACCGATTCAACGATGACGGAAGTATTCCTGAAGATAATCCATTACTAGGCAAAAATGGAGTGAAAAAAGCAATTTACAGCTATGGTCATAGAAACCCCCAAGGTATGGCCCTGCATCCTGAAACCAGGGAAATATGGGCTCATGAACATGGCCCTCGTGGTGGCGATGAAATCAATATTGTCAAAGCTGGCAATAACTACGGATGGCCCGAAATTACGTACGGCATCAACTACAGCGGCACCACCATTACCGATAAAAAAGAAATGGAGGGCATGGAGCAGCCCATTCATTATTGGACACCATCCATCGCTCCCAGCGGAATGGATTTTGTGACTACGGACAACTATGGGGATTGGAAAGGTAGTCTTTTGGTCGGGTCGTTGGCTTTTCAGTACCTTGAACGACTGGTTTTAGATGGAAATAAAGTAGTGAAACGAGAGAAATTAATGGATGGCTTGGGTCGGGTAAGAGACGTAAAGGAAGGTCCTGATGGATTTATTTATGTGGCTGTTGAAGGAAAGGGAATTTATAAATTACTGCCAAAATCTTAAATCAAGACCGACCGGCCTCAATCGCTTTTTTTACTGAGCCATGTTGATTCAATAATTTCGCGGCTTCGGAATACGAAATATTCAACCCTTCCATTACATAGCGGGTTCCACGATCTACCAATTTGTTGTTGCTCAGTTGCATATTCACCATTTTATTGCCTTTTACCCTTCCTATTTTTATCATTAAGGCAGTAGAGATCATATTCAAAACCAACTTTTGGGAAGTGCCACTTTTCATGCGGGTGCTTCCCGTGACAAATTCGGGACCTACATTCACTTCGATGGGTATTTCAACGGCTTGGGCCAATGGCGAACCGGGGTTATTTGTAATTCCGGCAGTCAACAATCCGTTTGCCTTGGCCTCTTCAACTCCCCCTAAAACGTAAGGTGTTGTTCCAGATGCGGCAATTCCCACCAAAACATCGTTGGCGGTAATGTTATGGACCAATAGATCTTTCCAAGCTTGTTCTTTATCATCTTCAGCAAATTCAACCGCTTTTCGAATGGCAGAATCGCCACCGGCAATCAAACCCACTACCCGCTCATGGGGCATGCCAAAGGTTGGGGGAATTTCAGAAGCATCCAATATGCCGAGTCTTCCACTCGTACCCGCACCAATATAGAAAAGGCGGCCACCGTCAATGAATCGCTCTGCGAGGGCATCCACCAATTTCGTAATCGCCGGAATCACCTCTTTAACCGCATCAGCGACCTGCTGATCCTCACCGTTCATTTTGGTTAAAATGGAAGTCGTATCGAGTTCCTCTAGATTATCGTGATTAGAGCGCGTTTCGGTAATTTTTTGGTACTCCATGGAATTATAAAAGGTGTATGTCGTTATTTCTAAAAGTCTCAAGCAGCGTGTCCTCTGCCTGCAACTCAGTGATCATCGTATCAATGGCATTGATATCACAGGTTTTAAAACGATGCTGCGAATTCAATTTTTCTGAGATACACAAAAGTACCGTTTTCTTTGCGGCCTTGATAACCGCCTTTTTCAATTGAACAATTTCCCAATCAAACTCGGTCAAACCAAAATTTGCATCCACATAACCCGTACCTATAAAACTGAAATCAACCATGATCTCCGCAAGATTATGTATTGCATTGGCCCCAACGGAGATTTGCGATTCTTTAGAGATTTCCCCACCAATAAAAATCACTTTTACCTTGGGTTTCGATGATAAAACCATCGCAACCGGCAAGCTCAGCGTAAAACAGGTCACTTCCAAATCAAGGGGAATCAAGCGAGCCAATTCCATACAAGTAGTGCCTCCATCAATAAAAATTACCCCTCCACTTTTTATGAGAGACAGCGCTTTTTTGGCAATTTTCGTTTTCTCGTCAAGGGCATAAATATTTATATTTCTAGTGCTGCTTGTAATAAAACCCAATGCAATGGCCCCACCATGTACTTTACGTAATTTTTGGTCGGCATCCAACTCTTTTACATCCCTCCTTACCGTATCAATTGAAACATCCAAGGTTTCAGCAATATCGGTCAAGAGAATACGATTGTGCAATTCAACTTCGTTCAATATGGTTCTTAATCTTTCTTCTTTGAGCATTGATATGGCTTCTGAATAGCAAATATAGACAATTATTAAATCATGCTGTTTTTTACAGGTATACGGGTTTTTATGGCCTTAAAACAACTTATAACGCATAAAACAGCAAATAAAATTGCAAAAAACAGCAATATTTATATTTTATTGCCTACTTTAGAGGTTCAATCAATTCACTAAATCGCGCTATCAAATGAGCACAATGACCACACGCCTTAAAACTGACATACGATACAAACCTGTTGGACAATTTGAAGAAACACGTTTTGAAAAAATACACAATGTTATTTTCGAAAACTCAAATGACGCCTCTATCGAGGTTGCTGAAGAAATTGCAAAACTCATCCGAAGAAAACAATTGGCAGCTCAAAAATGTGTTTTAGGACTTGCAACCGGATCGTCACCCATCAGAATTTATGAAGAACTAGTGCGCATGCATAAAGAAGAGGGATTGAGTTTTTCAAATGTGGTCACGTTCAATCTCGACGAGTATCTTCCGATGGATAAAGACAACACCCAGAGTTATCATTATTTCATGCATGAACATTTGTTCAATCATGTTGATATACATCCGGAAAATGTGCATATTCCCGACGGAAAAATCGCAAATGAAGCCGTGGTGGACTACTGCCTATCTTATGAAAAGAGAATCAAGGATTTTGGCGGAATCGATTTTCAACTCCTCGGAATCGGGCGAACAGGGCACATTGGTTTTAACGAACCGGGATCGCATTACAATTCCGGTACCCGGGTGATTACCCTTGACCATATTACACGGGTCGATGCCGCGCCTGCTTTTCTCGGTATTGACAATGTACCCCGAAAGGCTATTACCATGGGTATTTCAACAGTTCGAAAGGCAAAAAGAATCGTATTGATTGGTTGGGGACAAAACAAGGCGGAAATCATCAAAAAAACGGTGGAAGGCGATATTTCATCACAGGTGCCGGCAACCTATTTACAAAACCACGACAATTGTACGTTTGTTTTAGATACGGGGGCAGGAAGCGAATTGACACGAAATAAAACGCCGTGGTTGGTCAAATCTTGCGAATGGACAGAAGATTTAACGGCCAAGGCCATTGTTTGGTTGTGCGGCAAATCAGAAAAGACAATTCTTAGTTTGACTGATAAAGACTATAACGATAATGGAATGAGTGATTTATTGATGATTCAAGACTCCTATGATCTCAACATCAAAATGTTCAACCGCTTGCAGCATACCATTACTGGCTGGCCCGGCGGTAAGCCCAATGCAGATGATTCCAATCGGCCTGAACGTGCTCTGCCGGTCAAAAAGAGGGTCTTAATTTTTAGTCCCCATCCTGATGATGATGTAATTTCAATGGGGGGCACTTTGGATCGTTTGATTGAACAAGGCCATGATGTTCATGTGGTGTACCAAACCTCTGGAAATATTGCAGTATCAGATGCTGACGCAAGAAAATATGCAGAAATATCAAAACGAATTAGCCCATCAGAAGAAGCGCAAAAGTTAATTGAAGCTATTCAAGAAAAAAAAGAAAGTAGTTTTGACACGCTTGAAGTACGAAAACTCAAAGGAAATATAAGAAGATCAGAATGCTATGCCGCAACTAGATATTTGGGTTTACCAGATGAAAATGTACATTTCTTAGATCTTCCTTTTTATGAAACGGGCACCATTAAAAAGAATAATTTAACTGAGGCTGATATCGCATTGATAATGAACATTATTCTAGAAATAAAACCGCATCAAATCTATGCTGCGGGAGATTTAGCAGATCCTCATGGTACACACAAAGTTTGTTTAGATGCTGTTTTGGAAGCCATGAAGCATTTGAAAAAAGAGAGTTTTGCTAAAGACTGTTGGATGTGGTTATATCGAGGAGCTTGGCATGAATGGAATATTGATGAGATTGAAATGGCCGTACCCATGAGTCCGGGGCAAGTTTTACGAAAACGCAATGCTATTTTTTCACATCAATCGCAAAAAGATGGGGTCATGTTTCAAGGCGATGATACCCGTGAATTTTGGATGCGCGCAGAAGAACGGAATAGAAATACGGCCAAGGCTTACAATGCACTCGGACTTTCAGACTACGCCGCCATGGAAGCTTTTGTGCGACATAAATTTTGATTTAAGGTTCTTTTGAACATTTAAAAAGCTATTTTTAAATAGAAATAGCATACAATTAAATCATTTTACAGAATGCCCATAAATTCTTTTAAAAGAAAATATACTTCAACAACATTATTAGGACTGACTTTTTTGCTGCTTTTTTCCTGTAAAACAAAGGAAAAAGAAACTATAGAAAATGTAGAAGAGGTCAGTTCCATTATGTCTTATGAGGAGGCTACAAAGTCATTGTCACAGGCTGAAAAAGTAGGTCAATTCTTCATGCCTGCGGCCTATATTAATGATACAGAAGAGGGTATTCAATCGATTGAAAAATTAATCACTGAACAGAATGTAGGTGCTTTGTGTTTTTTTCACAGTCGTATCAGTACTGCTGCCAATTTTGGAAGCAAAAAACAAGTTGTTATCAATGATGAGAGTTTGGCACAGCTTAAAGAAATGATTGCCCGTTATCAAAAAATTGCTAAATACCCGCTATTAATAGCGATTGACGCCGAATGGGGGCTTGCCATGCGCGTTGAAAACACACCGCAGTATCCGTACGCGATTACCCTAGGTGCCATGCAAAATCAAGACAAACTTATTCATGAGGTGGGCAAAAACGTTGCTATTGACCTACAGGATGCGGGTATCCATTGGAATTTGGGGCCTGTGGTTGATGTCAACAATAATCCGAACAATCCGGTCATTGGGTTTCGTTCTTTTGGGGAAAATCCGGAGTTGGTGGCCAAAAACGGAATTGCCTATAATCAAGGAGTTAAGTCTCAAGGTATTTTGACCAGTGCGAAACATTTTCCAGGCCATGGCGATACCGCCACAGATTCTCATTTGGGCTTGCCCGTAATCAACAAATCAAAAGAAGAATTATTCGAAACGGAAATATATCCTTTTAAAGAACTAATAAAAGCTGATGTCGATGCCGTCATGATCGGACATCTTTCGGTACCAGCTCTGGCAAATGGCAACAAAGAACCCGCAACCATATCCAAAGAAATCATTCAAAATGTGCTACGAAAGGAATTGAAGTTTGAAAATGTCATTATTTCTGATGCCTTGAATATGAAGAGTGTTTCAAAAATGTTCCCTGTCAAAGGCGAATTGGAATGGGTGGCTTTTGATGCGGGCAATGATTTTCTATGCTTTGCTGAAAATACCATTGAGGGTACGTCAACCATATTAAAGAATGCAAGTACAGAGCAAATTGAAAGGAGCTTCAAAAGAGTATGGAATTTAAAACGGAAAGCCTATTTGACCCATACCAATAGCGAAAAGCAAGCGTATAGTTACCGTGAATTAAATTCCAAAATTGCTGAAGAGAGCCTGACTTTATATAAAGGAACCGAAGAAAATATAACGGCTGTACAGCAAAATGATTTCGCTCTGATGTCACTGAGCAAAGACACCGAAAACAAATTTTCAGAATCCATTTCCATTGCATCCGCAGGTCATTATTCCACCGCTGACATGACCATACCCAACATAAGAAAAGCAGTCAAAAATGACGAAAATATACTCATAGCTTTGTTTCCGCCACAAGTGCGCACGCGAAATAATTTTGGCATTTCCGATGAAGAATTGGCCCTCATCAATGAAATGGCTTCTACCAAAAATGTGACTTTATACCTCTTTGGAAACCCCTTTGTTTTAAATCTTCTAGATACCGAAAAAATGAAAAATATTGTGTTGGTGTATCAAGATTCAAATGAATTTCAAGAACATGCCACGCAACATTTTCTAGGTAAAACCAAAGCAAAAGGAAAGTTACCCGTTACCCTATAACATGAAAACACATCAAATGTTAGGTCTTATGTCTGGTACATCTTTAGATGGACTTG
The DNA here is from genome assembly GCA_964432915.1 of uncultured Maribacter sp. GTDB lineage: Bacteria > Bacteroidota > Bacteroidia > Flavobacteriales > Flavobacteriaceae > Maribacter_C. Next base: position 23,432 of record CAYSPL010000009.1, on the reverse strand, counting down.
ACCTTTGCTATTGCCATCTTCAAAACATTGAGGGCGATTGGTCTTTCGAAATTAAGCAAACCAAAAGTGTAGCTTACGACGCTGAGACTAGGGCAAAGTTGAAAAACGCCATTCATTTGAATGCCATTGACATATTGCAGTTTCACAATGAGTACGGCTCTTGGTTGGGCAATCAGGCCAAACAGTTTATTTCAGGGCATAATTTAGAAGTCGATTATATTGCCAGTCACGGGCATACCTCACATCATCAACCTGAAAAGGGTTTCACTTTTCAAATAGGTTCGGGGCAGCATCTGGCCAATGAGAGTGGTCAAAAAGTGGTTTGTGATTTTAGAACAAATGATGTCGCTTTGGGCGGTCATGGGGCACCTTTGGTTCCTATTGGAGATGAGTTGTTTTTTGGGGAGTATGGTTTTTGTTTAAACCTTGGAGGTATCAGCAATATATCTTTTGACCAAAAAGGAAAACGCATTGCATATGACATTGGCCTGGCGAATATGATATTGAATCATATCACTCAAAAAATAGATTTGGCATACGATGAAAATGGAGCGCTTGCCCGTTCAGGAAGCATCAATCAAAAGATGCTAAATCAGTTGAACGGATTGAATTACTATTTACTTCCGCCTCCAAAATCAATCGGCTACGAATGGTTTGTTGAAGAGGTGGTCCCTATTGTTGGTGGCATTAAAGATTCGGTGGAAAATCTACTACATACCGCCATACACCACATTTGTGAAAAAGTATCGCAACAAGTCAAATTGAACAGTAGAGAAAAGTTCAATTCCTTATTTGTGACAGGAGGCGGTGCCCTTAATGGCTTCCTTATTGAAACACTTCAGGAAAAATTGGGAAAAAGCACTAAAGTAGTGGTTCCTGAAAAAGAATTGATCGAGTTCAAAGAAGCCCTGGTTTTTGCACTCATGGGAGTTCTTCGCATCGAAAAAGAGATCAACGTATTGAAATCTGTGACCGGGGCCAAAAGAGATTCTTCGAGTGGAGTCGTTTATCATCCTTCCTAAAAAAATTAAGATGAAATCCCTATCTTAAACAACCAAACAACAACTGCCATAGTATGAGTGAAAAACAACAAAAAGCAACAGCCTATTGGAAAGAAAATTCGAGGTATCTCATCATTCTGCTCAGCATTTGGTTTACTGTTTCTTATGGTGCAGGAATCTTGTTCAAGGAAGCTTTGGATTCCATTCAGATAGGAGGATTCAAACTTGGCTTTTGGTTTGCGCAACAAGGCTCAATTTATGTATTCGTTATTTTAATTTTTGTTTATGTAAGATTGATGAATAAGCTTGACAAAAAATATGGCTACGACGAATAGCACTAGCAACTGAAAACCAGTAACTAACAACCAACCTCATGAGTGTTCAAACATGGACGTATATTTTAGTCGGATTAACCTTTGCCCTATACATCGGTATCGCCATTTGGTCGAGAGCGGGATCCACCAAAGAGTTTTACGTCGCGGGTGGGGGGGTTTCTCCCTTAGCGAATGGAATGGCCACTGCCGCCGATTGGATGTCTGCAGCTTCTTTTATCTCAATGGCCGGTATCATTGCCTTTGCAGGTTATGACGGTTCGGTTTATTTAATGGGATGGACAGGTGGTTACGTTTTGCTGGCCCTCCTCCTTGCCCCCTATTTACGAAAATTTGGGAAGTTCACGGTACCTGACTTCATTGGGGATCGATACTATTCCAACACCGCACGAATCGTGGCCGTTATCTGCGCCCTTTTGGTTTCGTTTACATACGTCGCAGGTCAAATGCGAGGCGTGGGTGTGGTTTTTTCCAGGTTTTTGGAAGTAGATATCAATACCGGCGTGATCATCGGAATGGTCATCGTACTATTTTATGCTGTTCTAGGGGGAATGAAAGGCATAACTTATACCCAAGTTGCGCAATATTGCGTGTTGATTTTCGCCTTTATGGTTCCCGCTATTTTCATTTCCATACAAATGACGGGAAATCCGATTCCACAATTGGGCATGGGGTCTACCATGAATGATGGCTCTGGAGTTTATCTTCTTGAAAAATTGAACGGACTTTCCACAGAATTGGGTTTTGCTGAATACACTTCTGGTTCAAAAAACAAAATCGATGTTTTTGCAATAACCTTGGCACTCATGGTGGGTACCGCTGGCCTGCCGCATGTGATTGTTCGATTTTTTACGGTAAAAAGAGTGAAAGATGCCCGAAAGTCAGCAGGATTGGCCTTATTACTTATTGCCATTTTATATACCGCAGCACCCGCGGTGGCTGTATTCGCAAGAACCAACATGATCAATACGGTCAGTGAAAAAGAATACTCCGCCATGCCGGAATGGTTTAAAAACTGGGAAGAGACCGGTTTGCTGAGTTTCAATGACAAAAATCAAGATGGCAAGATTCAATATGTCGCCGATGCTCAATTGAATGAACTTACTGTTGATCGTGATATTATGGTATTGGCCAATCCTGAGATTGCCGATCTTCCGCCATGGGTAATTGCCTTGGTCGCCGCAGGTGGTTTGGCCGCAGCACTTTCAACCGCCGCAGGTTTATTGTTGGTTATTTCCTCATCGGTTTCCCATGATTTGATCAAAAAAGTGTTTGTTCCGAATATTTCTGAAAAAGGCGAGCTTTGGGCGGCGAGAGGTGCTGCTACGGTTGCGGTTATCATAGCAGGATACTTCGGTATCAATCCACCCGGATTTGTGGCCGCAGTGGTCGCACTGGCCTTCGGTTTGGCAGCCGCTTCTTTTTTTCCAGCCATTGTATTGGGAATCTTTTACAAAAAAATGAACAAAGAAGGAGCCATCGCCGGTATGGTCGTCGGTATCTCTTTGATGTTATTTTACATGCTCAAATTCAAATTCGGAATTTTTGATGGCGGTAAAGAAGCCGTAGCGGGGCTATCGAAAGATTGGTGGTTAGGCATATCTCCTGAAGGTTTTGGCAGCATTGCCATGTTGGTAAACTTTGCGGTATCAATACTTGTCATGAAGTTTACTCCACCGCCACCTCAGCATGTTCAAGAAATTGTGGAAGACATCAGAATTCCCAGTGGCGCAGGCGAAGCCATCCAACATTAAATTTCCTTATTTTTAATCTTTCGAATGGTTTCTTAAATGATACCATAAGGGTGTTTTGTCAACCAAATCAAAAAAATTGAATCCAAATGAGCAATTACCATATAAAAGATCTCGAAGAATATTTTCAAGTTTATCGCAAATCAGTGCGAAATCCTGAGGCTTTTTGGGAAGAAATAGCAGAAGAACATTTTCTATGGCGAAAAAAGTGGAACAAGGTTCTTGAATGGGATTTTACCAAACCTGAAGTCAAATGGTTTGAAGGTGCTCAACTCAATATTACCGAAAACTGTTTGGATCGACACTTGCCCACCCGAGGCGATAAGACAGCTATACTTTTTGAGCCCAACGACCCAAAAGAGAAAGCACAGCACATTACCTATAACCAATTGCACAAGAGGGTTTGCAAAATGGCGAATGTGTTAAAAGATCATGGTATCAAAAAAGGCGATCGCGTATGTATTTATCTGCCAATGATTCCTGAATTGGCTATTTCGCTTTTAGCCTGTGCTCGAATCGGGGCCATTCACTCGGTGGTTTTCGCCGGTTTTTCGGCAAATGCACTATCCACAAGAATCAATGATTCCGATTGCAAAATGGTATTGACTTCCGACGGGTCTTATCGCGGTGCCAAAACCATCGATTTAAAAAGTATTGTTGACATTGCCTTGAAAGATTGCCCCGGAGTGGAAAATGTTTTGGTGGTCAAGCGTATTGATTCTGAGATTCACATGAAAGATGGCAGGGACCAATGGCTACAGCCACTATTGGAAAAAGCGAAGGACCATTTGAATGCTGAAGTCATGAATGCCGAAGACCCGCTTTTCATTCTTTACACTTCTGGATCAACGGGTCAACCCAAAGGAATGGTGCATTCCACAGCGGGTTATATGGTGTATACCGCGTATACCTTTAAAAACGCTTTTCAATATACAGAAAACGACATCTATTGGTGTACTGCGGATATCGGATGGATCACAGGTCACTCCTACATTGTTTACGGACCTTTGGCCAACGGGGCTACCACAGTCATGTTCGAGGGGGTGCCCTCCTACCCTGATTATGGTCGTTTTTGGGAAATTGTGGAAAAACATAAAATCAATCAATTTTATACGGCACCCACAGCCATTAGGGCATTGGCGAAAGAGAAGTTGGAATTTGTTGAAAAACATGATTTGTCAAGTCTGAAAGTCATCGGCTCAGTGGGCGAACCCATCAATGAAGAAGCTTGGCATTGGTATAACAATAATGTCGGAAAGAAAAACAGTCCGATTATTGACACCTGGTGGCAGACCGAGACAGGAGGTATGATGATAACCCCTATTCCCTATGTCACGCCCACTACACCCACCTATGCCACGCTACCATTTATAGGCATACAGCCCGCTTTGATGAATGAAGAAGGTAAAGAAATCAAGGGCAATCAAGTTGATGGGCGTTTGTGCATTAAATTTCCCTGGCCATCAATCGCGCGAACCATTTGGGGCAACCATGAACGCTATAGAGACACCTATTTCTCGGCCTATAAAAAAATGTATTTCACTGGAGATGGTGCCTTACGCGATGCGGTGGGTTATTATCGTATTACGGGTCGGGTTGATGATGTGATCATTGTTTCTGGTCATAATCTAGGAACTGCCCCCATTGAAGACAGCATCAATGAACACCCTGCCGTGGCCGAATCAGCCATTGTTGGTTTCCCGCATGATGTAAAAGGAAATGCCCTTTATGGCTATGTGATTTTAAAGGAAATGGGAGAAGAGCGAAATCGGGAGAACCTGAAAAAAGAGATCAATCAGCAAATAACAGAACAAATCGGACCCATTGCCAAATTAGACAAAATTCAATTTGTATCGGGATTACCCAAAACGCGAAGTGGTAAAATCATGAGGCGCATTTTGAGAAAAATCGCCTCGAAGGATACCTCCAATTTAGGGGATACGAGTACTTTATTGAACCCCGAAGTGGTTCAAGATATTATGGATAATGCGCTTTAAAAAGAGGCACTAAATTAGATAGGGCACTCCGCCCTTGACAGGGCGGATATAAAAATTACAATTAACCCTTTTCGATTTTTCAAAAACCCTATAGAAACTCCACGCCCTTGACAGGGCGCGGTGGATCCGCCAGCTGGCGGAGACGGAGTGGGTAGAACAACATCTTTTGAAACTCTGCGGTCATTCTAGCTCCGCTGAATGCCACCCTGCCCGAACGTTCAGGCGGGCTTCCCCTTTCTGGGGAAGGAGTTTTATTGTATTTATGTTTAAAACAGAGGGTATTAAAATAGAGGTCTCACTATGTGGTGCTCCTAACAAAAATCATAATCCCTAAAGCTAGCAACCCACAAACCGCTAAACCCAAAAACAAAGGCCACATGGTCTGGTCTATAAAACTTCCTATGTAATCGGCAATTGGAACCGCAAGTACCGTGGAGGCAAATCCATTGATAGCCGCACCAATACCGGCGATATGGCCGATAGGCTCCATGGCAATGGACCTAAAATTGCCCCATAAGAACCCAAGGCAAAAGAATTGCGAGCTAAGAAACAAAATAGAAACAGGAACCGAAGGGTTCGGCATACCCCAAAATAGAATCACATATAACAAGGCAATGCAGCAGAATGCACTTAGCGCAACAAAAGATAGGTTGCGCATTCCGAAACGAACCACTAAAGTTCCGTTTAAAAAAGTAGCCAGACCAATTGATATGGCAAGTCCTGCAAAAATATAGGGAAACTCCTCCGTGAGTCCGAATTGGTCTTCAAAAACTTGTTGCGAAGCACTTAAATAAACCAAAAACGCTCCCGTGACCAAGCCTGAAACAAGCGTATAGGCCACGGTCTCTTTGTACTTGATGAACTCTAAAAAACCTTTGATGAATCTTCGTATTGAAAACCGGACTTTATATTCGGGTTTTAAGGTTTCCGCTTGACGCTTCCAAAACCAAAAACTTATCACAACACAGATAATCAATTGGGAGTAAAAAATAGCCCTCCAACCAAAACTATCCATAATGGCCTTACCGATCATAGGCGCAACCACAGGAACAAGAATAAAAAACGCCGTGACAAATGACATGACGCGGGCCATATAATCTCCCTTGAACGTATCTCTGATAATTGAAATCGCCATGGTGCGAGGAGCCGACAGGCCTATTCCTTGAAGAATTCTTCCGAAAACCATCCACCCGAGGTTAGGTGCCCAAATGCAAAGAAGGCTCGAAACAATAAATAGGGCAAAACCAATATAAACCACCGGTTTTCTTCCTAAATTATCAGACAAAGGTCCGAAGAACAACTGTCCGATTCCCAATCCCAAAAAAATCATGGTAATCAGCAGCTGATTGTCGGTTGCATCTAAACTGTTTATGGAAATACCAATAGTTGCCAGGGCCGGCAAAAGCGCATCAATTGATAACGCCACCACAGACATTAAAGAGGCCATTAAGGCGATAAACTCAAAATTCGGTTTTAGCTGTTCATTTTGCATTGGGCAAAAGTACCACTATGAAGAAAAATCACATGGACAAATAGAGGCAATATTACCATACCCACTGTAATGAAATTCAAATTGCTATTTTTGCACTAAAGAGGAAAACATGCTAATTATAGGAATCGCTGGCGGCACGGGTTGTGGTAAAACTACAGTGGTCAATCAAATTATCAATGAGCTGCCCGATGGGGAAGTTGGCGTGATTTCACAAGACTCTTATTATAATGATTTGTCACATTTGACGTTGCAAAAACGCCGTGAGACAAACTTCGACCACCCGAACTCCATCGATTTTACACTACTTGCAGCGCATTTGAAAGAATTGAAATCGGGTAAATCGATTGCCCAGCCCGTTTATTCTTTTTTGGAATGCAATCGAAAAGATGAAACTGTTCATTTGCAGCCCACTAAAGTATTGATTGTTGAGGGTATTTTGATTTTGACGAATCAAGAAATACGAGACATGTGCGATATCAAAATATTCGTGCATGCCGATTCTGACGAACGACTCATCCGCAGACTGAAAAGGGATGTCAATGAAAGAGGATGGAATTTAGATGAAACTTTAGAAAAATATCAGACTATTTTAAAACCCATGCACGAGCAGTTCATTGAACCCACCAAAGAATATGCCGATATCATCATTCCAAATAACCGATACAATACTGTTGCAGTGGATATTGTGCGCAGTATTGTCAATGAAAAATTAGGCAAGGATTCATGAGTTGGAAGGGATTTAGAAACAGTAAATGGTTTCGCATCGCAACCATATTCAGTAGTATTTACGTGCTGGTGCTCACAGCTTTTGCCGTGTGGATGGTTTTTTTCGACACCAATTCGCTATTGATACACATGGAGCTGAAAAACGAGATTGACAAACTTGAAAAACAACGCGAATTTCTGAAGGAGGAAATCCAAAAAGACAAAGAAACCATAGAAAAGTTGTCTGACCCCAAGGAACTTGAAAAATTCGCCCGTGAGCAATACTACCTTAAAAAGAAAAATGAGGAAATCTATCTTATTGAATATGAAGACAGTTTGAAATTGAAGAAGAAAGACTAAAAGGTATTAAAACAGGGTCATTGCTCGCATCTAAAAACAGGTATTTCCAAACCACAATAACCCATCTTACAAAACTTTAACGCAAATTAACGTAAACTGCCTTGATTGTTCACTTTGTGTTAACAAAAATCATTATTTGGCTACGTAAATAATTGTATTTTTACCCTCTAACTCAAAAGATGAATGGGCAAGATTATTGCGATTGCAAATCAAAAGGGTGGGGTTGGTAAGACCACGACTACGGTCAATCTGGCAGCATCTCTTGGTGTACTTGAAAAAAAGGTTTTATTGATTGATGCCGACCCCCAGGCAAATGCAACTTCGGGTTTGGGTGTTGATGTTGAAACAGTATCTGAAGGTACCTACGAACTGTTTGAACATACCAAAACGGCAAAGGAAACCATAATTCAAACTTCGAGTCCGAATGTTGATTTGATTCCCTCGCATATTGATTTGGTGGCCATTGAAATCGAATTGGTCGATAAAGATCAACGGGAATATATGCTGAAGAGCGCCATAGCGGAATTGAAGAATGATTATGATTTCATACTCATTGATTGTGCGCCATCATTGGGTTTATTGACTTTAAACGCACTTACTGCAGCTGATTCGGTGATCATACCCATTCAATGCGAATATTTTGCGTTGGAAGGGCTTGGCAAACTCTTGAATACCATTAAAAGTGTTCAAAAAATACACAATCCTGATTTAGATATTGAAGGCATGTTGTTGACCATGTATGATTCACGACTTCGATTGTCTAATCAAGTGGTGGAAGAAGTACGCAAGCACTTTGCTGACATGGTTTTTGACACCATCATTCAACGAAACGTACGATTGAGTGAGGCGCCCAGTTACGGCGAGAGTATCATAAAATACGATGCGAGCAGTAAAGGTGCGGCCAATTATCTCAATATGGCCAATGAAGTGGTCAAGAAAAATATTCAAACGGTTTAAATGGCTAAGGCAACAAGAAAACAGGCGCTGGGCCGCGGATTATCTGCCCTTTTGAAAGACCCGGAGAACGACATTCAATCTGTTGCTGATAAGAATGCCGACAAAGTGGTTGGCAATATTGTTGAGCTTGATCTGCATACCATCGAGGTAAATCCGTTTCAACCGCGATCAAATTTCAACGAAGAAACACTTCAAGAGCTTTCGACCTCGATAAAAGAGTTGGGTATTATTCAACCCATTACCGTTCGAAAATTGGATTTCAATAAATACCAATTGGTTTCCGGTGAGCGAAGGTACAGAGCCTCAAAACTGGCAGGTCTAGAGACCATACCCGCTTACATTCGAATCGCGAACGATCAAGAGTCTTTGGAAATGGCACTTGTTGAAAATATTCAACGTCAAGATCTTGATCCCATAGAAATTGCGCTTTCGTACCAAAGGTTGATTGATGAAATTAAACTGACTCAAGAAAAACTAAGCAATCGCGTTGGTAAAAAACGTTCGACGATTTCGAACTATATGCGTTTGTTGAAATTAGATCCGATTATACAAACCGGTATTCGTGATGGTTTTGTAAGCATGGGTCATGGTCGGGCGTTGATCAATATCGAGGATAAGGATGTACAGATAGGTATCTATGAGAAAATCGTGGGTAAAAATCTTTCAGTTCGAGAAACGGAGCGCATTGTAAAGGAACTCAATGGCGGTAAAGTAAGTTCAACAGAAAAGACACTATCGAAACCAAAGGCTTTTGAAACCACCACCAAAAAAGAGCTTTCAAACTATCTGAACACCACAGTGGCGGTAAGTTCCAATAACAAAGGAAAGGGTAAAATGACCATTTCCTTTGATTCAGAAAAAGACCTAGAGCGAATCAAAAAACTAATTTTGGGTGCTTAAAAATTTTCCTATCCTTTATTTTCTTTTGTTTTTTGCCATGAATGTTTCAGCGCAAGCAGAGCAGCCTGTGGCCAATGAGGTGGACTCCCTTAAAGTCGGCTTAAAAGAAAAAGGCATTCGGGTTGAGGAATCGGTGGTTTCAAAAGAAAAATTCATCAATCCCCTAGCCCCAAGTAAAGCAGCGTTCTATTCTTCAGTGTTGCCGGGCATGGGCCAAATTTACAATAAACGCTATTGGAAAGCCCCCATTGTTTGGGGTGCGTTAGCCGCGGGTATTTACGGATATACCTTCTATGATGGGCAATACAACGATCTGAGAACCGCTTTTAAACGAAGAAGAGCAGGATTTACTGATGATGAATTTTATGATTTAATTCCCTCTGATGGTATCACACCATTGACCCCTGATGTTGATAATGCTCGTTTGGAGCGTTTACAAAACGATCGTCAAAACGACCGTGACCTTGCCTTACTGGCAACCATAATACTTTATGCCCTAAACGTGGTGGATGCCAATGTAGATGCACATTTGAAACAATACAATATCAGTGATGATCTCAGTTGGAAAATGAATATCGAACCCTATTTGAACAACAACCCCATTAATAACGACCCGAACTACGGTTTGGCTTTGACCATCAAATTTTAGCTATGAACATTGCACTTTTCGGCTACGGTAAAATGGGCAAAATGATTGAGCAAATTGCCCTTTCAAGAGGGCATTCAATTGTCGCGAAGGTCGATGTGAACTCCCCTGAAATTGATTTTTCGACGGTGGATGTGGCCATCGATTTTAGTATGCCCACTGCTGCTTTCAACAACATTAAAAGGTGCATTGAAAACAAGACGCCCATCGTATCGGGCACCACCGGATGGCTTGACCGGTATGAAGAAGCCGTTTCATTTTGCAAAGAAAATGAGGGTGCCTTTATCTATGCATCAAATTTCAGCCTTGGGGTTAATATTTTTTTTGAATTAAACAGCTATTTGGCCAAAATGATGAAGAACCTGAAGGACTACAAGGTTTCGCTGGAAGAAATTCATCACACCCAAAAGTTGGATGCACCCAGTGGAACGGCCATTAGTTTGGCAGAGGGAATCATTGCTGATAGTTCTTATCAAGGTTGGAAATTGGACAAAGCTGAGAGAGCAGATGAAATCACGATAACGGCAAAACGGGAAGCAGAAGTGCCAGGAACCCATACGGTTGCCTATGAAAGTGATGTTGATCGATTGGAAATTAAACACACGGCCCATAATCGACACGGCTTTGCCCTTGGTGCCCTAATAGCGGCAGAATGGTTGCAAGACAAAACAGGGGTTTTCAACATGAAAGATGTGTTAAACCTTGGTTAACGAATGCAATAATTTTAAAGGAAAAACACTTATTTGCCTAAGATGGGCCAAAGACTGTCTCTGACAAAGAATCAAAATCAAGCATAAACACACCAAACCATATTGAAATGAGTGCAACAGGTTGGATCACATTTATTTTAATTATTCAGGTCATCCATTTTTTAGGAACCTGGAAATTATACGTCAAAGCGGGTCGAAAAGCTTGGGAAGCCGCTATTCCTATTTACAATGCCATAGTTTTGATGCAAATCATCAGACGGCCCAAATGGTGGGTCATATTATTGTTTATTCCCGTAATCAATCTGTTGATGTTTCCTGTGGTTTGGGTCGAGACCATTCGGAGTTTTGGACGGAATGCCCGATGGGAAAGTTGGGTCGTGGTTTTGACCTTGGGTTTTTACATTTATTATGTCAACTATTCTTTAGATGTCGAACATATCAAAGACCGAAGCCTTGAACCTAGAACAGTATTGGGTGAATGGGTAAGCTCAATTGTATTTGCAATTATAGCAGCGACCATTGTACACAACTATTTTATACAACCCTATGTGATACCCACGGGATCTCTAGAACGAACCTTGCGTATAGGGGACCTCTTGTTCGTCAGTAAATTTCATTACGGGGCGCGGGTACCGATGACAACAATAGCGGCGCCCATGGTGCATGACACCTTGCCTTTTGTGAAAACAAAATCTTATGTGGCTGATGTAGATCCAGATACTTATAAGACTTCGCTATTGAATAAAACGCATTTACCCTATCTCAGATTACCAGGATTTACTAAAATTGATCGTAATGATATCGTGGTGTTCAGTTGGCCAGCCGATACGGTACGGCAATTTTTTGTCGCCGAAAGGGGAGTTAGAAAACCCATTGATAAAAAATCGAATTACGTGAAACGCTGTGTTGGTGTGCCCGGTGATTCATTGAAGGTCATCGACGGAATTGTTCATGTGAATGGCAAACAATTGGAACTTCCGGATCGGGCTAAACCACAATATGATTATGTGATTCACAGTCGAAAGGGGGTTTCTTCAAGAATCCTCAATGAATTGGATGTCAATTCTTTTACCCGAAAATATATTCTTGCCGCAGCTAACCTAAACCAGAATCAAGTCAATGTCTTGAATACCTATGCAAGGGGCTCCAACCAAAGAGCAGACGGTAAAATAGAGGTATTTACAGATAAGTTCGGAATACCTGCTGATGTGGTCAGAAGCGTCAATCTCTCTATTGCAGAAGAGAAAAGCCTGCAACGTCAAGCAACTTTGACCAACGAAATGGTTACCGCCTTAAGAGCAAATGCCACCATTGATTCTGTGGTCAAAATCATTGAACCCAAGGGTAAATGGAGTTCCAAATTGTTCCCACAAAGTGCTGACTATCGATGGAATTATGATCAAATGGGATCTATTTATATTCCTGAGGAAGGAAAAACCGTGGCCTTGAATTTGAAAGTGCTAGCGTTGTACAAAAAAATAATACAAGAATACGAGGGCAACACCCTAAGCGTGGCCGGAAATCAGATCAGCATCAATGGTAAAGTGGTTGATTCTTACACTTTCAAGCAAGACTATTATTGGATGATGGGAGATAATCGCGATCACTCTGAAGATAGTCGTGCATGGGGTTATGTACCAGCGGATCATATCGTGGGCACACCTATTTTCATCTGGATGAGTTTTGACAATTTCAATGAAGGTTTCACAAAATGGAGGCCTCGTTGGGATCGAATATTCACCACGGTCAATGGATCGGGAGAGCCCGTATCTTATTTCAAATGGTTTTTGATGGCCCTTGTTGGTTATTTTGCATTTGACTATTTCTGGAAGAAGCGTAAAAGAAATAAAAGTTGACCGTTGGCAGTTAAAGAAATCTATTTTTAAGGAAAACATCTAATAAACAAAAACCAAATCAACTCAAAAAAGAGACTTGAAAACGCTACTGCATCCGACCTATTTTCCTAATATCACCAGTTTCGCGATATTGGCTCAAAATGTGGTACTTTGGGAGGTTGAAGATAACTTTCAAAAGCAAACCTATCGCAATCGCACCCACATTTGCACAGACAGAGGAAAATTGATGCTTAACATTCCCATTCAACATGTAGGCAAAAATCAGGGGCGTCAAAAATATAAGGACGTCAAAATAGATACCAATGAAAACTGGCAACGGCAACATTGGCGAACCTTACAGACTGCTTATCGCACCTCCCCTTTTTTTGAATACTATGAAGATGATATCGCCACTCTCTTTGAACAGAAATCTTATTTTCTTTTAGATTTCAATCTTAAAACCATTGAGGTCGTGTGTGAGTGCCTGCAAATTGAAATGCCATGCTCAAAAGCAGAGGTATATTCACTTCAGCATGAAAATGACAAAAGATTTTTGGTCAATGCAAAATCAGAAGTAAAGCTGCCCTTAGCACATTACAATCAAGTGTTTGGAGAACGCCACGGATTTTTGAAAAACATGAGTGTTCTTGATTTGCTGTTCAATGAAGGTACTAGTGCTTTGACCTATTTGAAGAACATAGACCTAAACCTTTTGAATGATTAGATTCTTCATTCATTATGGAATTCATTTTGTAGTGCCCATAGTCATAGGGTTGTATTTTTTCAAGGGAAATAAAAAAAGAGTCATCCTGATTTTACTTTCTGCAATCTTGATTGATTTAGATCATCTTTTGGCCAACCCGATTTTTGATGCCGACCGATGCAGTATAAATTTTCACCCACTGCATTCCTATTGGGCAATGGGTTGTTATTTGTTATTGGTGCTTTCGAAAAAAACCAAAATTATCGGCATAGGTTTGCTCCTTCACATTTTGGCCGATTTAGTGGATTGTTATCTAATCACCACGCAATTGAAATGAGGCCATCACAGGATAATGATCTGAATATTTGACATCATAATTTTTATGGCTTTTGACTTCAAAAGACTCATCAGCCAAAATAAAGTCTATACGCACAGGTATGCGATGAAAATACAGGGTTCTGCCGTAACCACTACCCTTTTCCAAAAAAGTATCTTGAAAATCGCCTTTAATGGTCTCGTAGGTGTTTGAGAATTGATTGTTGTTCAAATCGCCACAAAACAAAGTGTTGTATTTACTTGTGGCCATATGCTTTTGTAAAATTTTAGCCTGTTCTTGCTGCTTTTTAAAAGCCCGGTTCAGCATTTTCAAAACCTTATCTGATCGTTTTGTTCGCAAGGTTCTGTGACCCGGAGTTATGCCCAATGACTCCAAGTGTGCGTTATAAACACGAATGGTGTCTTGGCCATAGGCGATATCAGCAAAGGCCGCATTGCTATGGGTTTTGGGCAAATCAATGATCCCTTGATTCACGATGGGGAATTTGGAAAAAATGCCCAATATCCCTTTTCCTTGCATATCAATATACTTTAAATAGTAATAAGGGTAATCTTTAAATTTATCTCGGGCTTTATAATAGGGTTCTTGAAAACAAATGATATCTGGGTCTTCCTTTTTTATGAATGCTTGAATATCTTCAAGCACAGTAGGGTTTTCCAATTGACCATCTTTATTAAAGAGTCTAACGTTGTACGTCATCAATTTCAAGTCATCACGAGCCATTTCTTCTTGTGAAAAATTAAATTTAAAAAATGTGCCCAGTGCGAAATACCCTAAAATCAAAACAATTAAAGAGGGTAAGGCAAATTTGACCTTGCGTCTCAGCAACCAGTACAGAAGAAAAAAAATATTGACCAATACCAGCGCAGGAACAGAAAGGCTGAGAAACGTCAAAAAGGAAAAAGCCTCGTTGGATAAGGTGGGCGTGACACATGCCAACAGAAGTAAGAGAATGGCGATGATATTGGCTAAAAAAAGAAATTTATTGAATCTAGATAACCCTTTCAAAATCAATCTTTTTTACCTGCTTTGAACAAAAAGTCCTTCTCGGCTTTTGAAAGACTTTCGTAACCTGATTTGCTTATTTTGTCTAGAATGGCATCTATCTTTTTTTGGTTCAAATCCTTATCGTAATTAGTTTTAGAATGGGTGGCGGATCTTTGTTTTTTGTACACCGTTTTCATGGGTGCTTTCTTCTTGCTGGGCGTAAAAGCAGTGGCAAGTCCGTCCATGAACTTTGAAAAACCTGCTCCGATATCGCGCCCATGGGTCAGTTGTCTAGCATACATATAACCCAACAATGCCCCGCCAAGATGGGCAATTCTTCCCCCTAAATTACCCCCGCCTGAACTAATCTGCAATAAATCGATCAAAACCACAAAAAGACCTACCTGCCAAAGTTTGACATTAAAGAGAATGACACGAATCTCTTGGGTGGGTATGTAAGTACAAACAAATATCAAAACCGCAATAACCCCTGCGGATGCGCCTACCAAAATGCCATTTGTTTGAACAAAAAGGGTGTCAGTCAACAGATAAAACAAGCCTCCAAAAATGACTCCCAGAAAATACACGTTCAAAAAACGTTTGCCGTCAAAAAGGTTCAATAGAATACGACCTGAGATGTATAATATGTACATATTCCACAATAGGTGGAAAATACCAGAGTGTAAAAAAGAATAACTAATAAGCGACCAGGGCTGAAAAATAAATTCTGATGCATTGCCCGGTAGTGCCAACCATGATTCAATCCAGGTGAAACCCATTCGGGTTATTAGACCAATTAGTACAAAAATCAGAATATTGATCGCAATCAACTTTTCAGATACACTTAAACGTGCGTATTGATATCTTAGTCCCCCTGCCATTATCGATCCCAACGATTTTTATTGAATGAATTTTTTTTCCAGTACCACATAACTATAAAGCCAACCACAGCACCGCCAACATGTGCCAAATATGCCGTATTACTGGGACTAAAAAAGGACTGACCCGTAACGGCTGAAATAACATCCAATAAGATAATACCCGGAATGAAGTATTTCGCTTTTATCGGAATAGGCAAAAAGATCATCATCAATTCGGCATTCGGATTCATTACCCCAAAAGCTGCCAAAAGGCCCATTATACAACCCGAAGCACCTACCATCGAAGCAAAATAAGTATTTCTGTAAATGGGAAACGCTTCCTGTAATTTGTCAAATTGCATATCGGTCAAACCTTCAATCGTCTGATTTGAGGACATCATCTGAATTATTTGATCTGTGGTCAATCCTAAATTCAATAGTTCACTATGAACTGGGGCATAACTAAAATAGTATCCTCCCAATTGAAATAAAGCCGCTCCCAGGCCGGCGGAAAAATAGAGAAATAAAAATTTGTTCCTACCCAAATAGTGTTCCACAGGTCCGCCAAACATCCATAGGGCGAACATATTAAAACCAATATGTGCGAAACCACCATGCATGAACATATGGGTTACAATTTGCCAAATTTCGAAATTTTCATTCTCTGGAAACCAAAGTGCAAACCATTCAAACATCTGTTCGCCATACACCTCAGTGGCAATGAAAAATAAGACGTTGATGATCAGTAAATGCTTTACCGTCTCGGTTAATCTATTCATCTAAATAAATTTATTATCAATTTCATTTTCGGTTATGGTCACGTATACCGGTTTGTTAAACGGACTCAACATCGCTTCTTTGCAGGCAAACAAATCATTGACCAAAGCTTGTTGTGAAGCACTATCCAATAAATCGCCTGTCTTCACTGATAAGGCCTTTGACATGGTTTTTGCCAATAAATCGTTTTGTGAAAACCCTTCCGATCCTGTTTGCATTTGACAATCGGCCAACAATTGATCCAAAACATTACCCACTTCACCTTCGGTAATCAAGGGAGGCACACCGGTAATTTCAACATTTCCCTCTTCTATTGTTCCAAAAACAAAACCAAGAGTGGTCAGACTCTCTTTCATTTCGTTCAAAAGGAAAATGTCAGTTTTTGAAAACGCGAGCTGTAATGGAAAAAGCAATTGCTGACTTACCGCTTCTTTTACCGTAATATTTTTCAAAAATTTCTCATAGAGCACGCGTTGATGTGCACGACTCTGATCTATGACCACCATACCTGATTTAATCGTGGTCACAATATATTTTTTGCGCAATTGAAAGGTTGTGGTCGCTGTTTTGTCATCTTCTGTGTTACCCTCAAAGAAGGAACCCGTGATGGTGTCAGACTCAAATTGCAGACTACTAAAATCATTTGATTTACCGGGGTCAGATTCCAATCCCACATACAAGTTTTCCCATCCCTTGGTACTTTCTTTGGTATAGCCGTCATGCATTTTCGAAGAAGGCCGTTCTCGATTGGTTTCTTGAAACGGATTGAACCCTACATCAACAGTGATTTTAGGAATGGTCGCACTTTTATTTTTAAAAGTATACGGGGTCTCTAGATTCTGATCTTTTTCAAAATCCAAGACGGGCACCACATTAAATTGCCCTAAACTATGCTTAATGGTTGACCTTAAAATAGCGTATAAGGTATGTTCATCATCAAATTTAACCTCAGTTTTGGTAGGATGTATATTGATATCAATAGACGCGGGATCCACTTGCAAATACAGAAAATACCCTGGAAAAGTATTTGGCCGTATGAGTCCCTCAAAAGCCGCCAAAACGGCATGATGCAAATACGGACTCTTGATAAATCGATGGTTCACAAAGAAAAATTGCTCGCCCCTACTCTTTTTTGCAAACTCGGGTTTATTGATAAAGCCAGCTATTTTTACCACCTGGGTGTCCTCAGCAACGGGCACCAATTTTTGATTGGTCTTTGTACCAAAAATACTGACTATTCGCTGTCGATGATTGCTGGCAGGCAGATTGAACAACTCGCCCCCATTATTATAAAAATGAAAGGCTATGGATGGGTGTGCCAAAGCGACACGATGAAACTCATCGGTTATATGCCGAAGTTCCACCTGATCAGACTTCAAAAAATTACGTCGTGCAGGAATATTGAAAAACAAATTTTTGACTGCTATTGAGGTTCCTTTTGGTACAGCAGCCACCTCTTGCGAAAGCACCTTACTGCCTTCCATTTTGAGTTGCGTGCCCACCTCTTCATGTTCGGGTCGTGTTTGCATATCAACATGTGCAATGGCCGCGATTGATGCCAGCGCCTCGCCTCGAAACCCTTTAGTATCCAAATTGAATAAATCTTCAGCCTTTTGAATTTTGGATGTGGCATGCCTTTCAAAACTCAGGCGGGCATCGGTGGCACTCATGCCGATTCCGTTATCAACTACCTGAATAAGTACCTTGCCGCCATCTTTCACAATTAATTTTATGATGGTGGCACCAGCGTCAATGGCGTTTTCAAGAAGTTCTTTGACCACGGATGCGGGGCGCTGCACGACCTCACCAGCGGCAATTTGGTTGGCAACATGATCCGGTAGCAATTTGATGATATCCGCCATTAGCCACCGAAGAATATAGATAAATCGAAATCAATGATGAATAAAAATATCAAAACCAAAACAACGGTAATTATCAAAAGGCGTAGACCTACGTTTCGATCGCCTTCTCGTCTGGAGTCAGCAATGGCATTATCCAGTTTATTCTTTAAACCACGGTTAGACCCAACGGTAGATCTGAATTGATCGAACTTACTTTCCATTTTATATGGGTGGCCCTCCTTATCACTCTTGTAATAACGGGGCTGATAATCATAATCGCGATATTTTTTGTTGAAAAAACCCATATTTTTCAAAGTTACTTAAAATCAAAAAGCATACCGCTTGTCAAAGGCCAAAAATTGTTAAAAGAACACAACTCCTCCACGCTAAGAAATGGCATGTTTTGAAATGGCCAATTTTATGCGATCCAATCCCTCTTTCAAACGGGCACGAGGGCAAGCGAGGTTCAAACGAATATGACCTTTGCCATTCGCAACAAACATATCGTTTCCTTCCAAAAGAACTCCTGCTCTGTTGGCGAAAAACAGTGTCAAATTTTCTTCATGCGGAAGGTAGGCATCAAGGTTTACCCAAGCCAAATAGGTGGCATCAGGAATTTTAAAAACCGCCCTGGGCAACTGTGCATCTAAATAGGATTTCAAAAATTCAAAGTTTTCGTCAAGGTATTCTCGCAATTTCAATAGCCAATCATGTCCATGAGCGTAGGCCGCTTGGGCGGCTGATATGCTCAGGGGATTGTCAATAGGGATTTCTTTTCTTTTCCAAAGCTCTAGAAGATCTGGGTCAGGAATAATGATGTTCGCAATCATAAAACCAGCCATATTGAAGGTCTTACTAGGTGCCATACAGGTAATTATTTCACTGCTATCAGGAAACAGTTTCGCCAAGGGCGTAAATGATTTATCAGAGCGCAAAAGGTCGCAATGGATCTCATCAGAGATAATGGTCACCTTATTATCCAAACAAATCTTCCCGAATCGTAGCAATTCTTCATCGGTCCAAATTCTTCCGGTTGGGTTATGCGGATTGCAGAAAATGGTCAATCTCACTTTTGAATCTTCAGCCTTCTTTTCGAAATCCTCAAAATCGATGGTGTAATTTCCATCTGTATTGATCAAATCAGAAGATACCAATTCAATATTATTCCCTTCCGTGGCCAATTTGAAAAAGGCATAGGAAGGGGTCATGATCAATACCTTCTCGTCAGGCTTGCAAATGTACTTGACCAAGGAAAATAACGCTGGAATCACACCATGCGAAGTCACTAAATAATCCGTATCAAATTCCCATCCGTAATGCTTTTTGGACCAATTCAAAAAAGCGGCTTTGTAGTTTGGATCGAAAATTTGGGAATACCCAAAAATACGATGGTCGGCTCTTTTTTTGACGGCTTCCACAACAGCCGGTGGCGACGCAAATTCCATATCGGCAATCCACATGGGAATCAAATCCTCATCGGCAAAATCCGAATCAAAATCATCACCGCCGCCAAAAAGGTAATCGCGATAGCCGCCCAAACTCATGGCGTTGGTATTGCGGCGGTCAATTAGTTCATCAAAATTGTATGTCATACCAAAAAATCAGAATGAAAATTACTGTTTAAAATTGAAATAGGAAAAGTCCTGCCTTTTAAATCTGGGTAAGAAAGTCCTCCCCCTAACCGATGGAATTCTTTTAAAAAGTCCTTCCCCTAACCGATGGAAATCTTTAAAAAAGTGCTCCCCCTAACCCCCTCCAGAGGAGGGGGGATTTATTAAACGTATTTTATAAACTAGTGATTAGTTGCTTCCTCCCCTTGGGGAGGGTTGAGGTGGGGACGAAATCAGATGATACTCCCCTTCGATCAGGGTCGGTTTTGGGCTACGCCGCTCTCAAAGAAGCCATTTTGATAGCCGCTATGGCCGCCTCCGTGCCTTTGTTGCCATGCTTTCCGCCACTACGGTCAATGGACTGTTGCAACGTATTATCAGTCAACACGCAGAAAATCACGGGTGTTGATGTTTGAAGATTCAGATCCATAATACCTTGGGCCGCAGCAGCACAAACAAAATCAAAGTGTTTGGTTTCGCCCTGTATGACACTACCAATGGCAATTACAACATCTACTTTTTCTAAGGAAATCATTTTTTTGCATCCCAAGGGCAATTCAAAACTTCCAGGAACATTCCACCGAATAATGTTTTCTTTGTCCGCACCACAGTCCAACAATGCCTCTCTGGCCCCATTGAAAAGTCCCTCAGTGATTTTTGAATTCCATTCAGAAACAACAATACCAAACCGAAATTCCTTCGCATTTGGGATTGCATTTTTATCGTAAGTCGATAAATTTTTATTTACGGTGGCCATTAGTTTCCACTTCTAGCCATTCCTATAAAAGCATCTATGGTCTTGGCTTCATCTGATTTAGAGAACTCCTCCTTGATACGCTCAAAATACTCCAGTGCCTTTGCGTTTTCTTTCAATTCAAGAGCGGTTACCCCAGCCTTATATAAAAACTTGGGCGTGGTATACTCATTGGTAGTGTGCGAAATCGCTTTTTCATAAAAGCCCAAGGCCTCAGCGGGTTGGTTCAATTGCATGAAAGCATCTCCTAGACCGCCTTTTCCCAAGGCACCTAAAATGGCATCATCAGAAGAAAAATCCTCTAAATAATCAATGGCTTCTTGATAATTGCTCATGTTCAAATATGACATTCCCGCAGCATAGTTGGCCAAATTAGCCGCCTTGGTGCCACTATACTCGTCAATGATGTCCAAAAAGCCATATTTACCCTCGGCTCCATTTAGGGCCAAATTGTAAAGTGAATCTTTGGCCGCCTCATTGGTCAAAGCCTGATCAAAATACTGTTGTGGGTAGTACATTTCATTCGCCGCACTCGCCTCTTTCGGGTTCTGTACAAATTGCACATAGGCCAAATAACCAAGTACCCCAACCGCGATCACTCCGATCACACCCAAGATGTAATTTTGGTTCTTTGATACCCATTCCTCACTTTTTGATGCGCTTTCATCCAAGGTGCTGAATACCTCAGCTGTTGTACTGTCTTGCTGATCGATGAGCTGCTCTTCAACTTTGTTTTTGGGTTTGAAACCCCTCTTTTTGTATGTCGCCATCAGTATTTTTATTGGTCGCGCAAAAATAAAGTTTTTATTGAAATCGAGAAGGGTATTTATTCGTTATTTTTCGATATTTTGCGCCTCTGCCATGCGATCAAAATAAAAATTGGCGTTCATTTCTAATGGTTTTAAAAAATCTTTCGCTCATCAACTATAAAAACTTCGAGTCACAAGATTTTGAATTCGACACAAAAATCAATTGTATAGTAGGATCTAACGGAATAGGCAAAACCAACGTGCTCGATGCAATTTATCATTTGAGTTTAGGCAAGAGTTACTTCAACCCTGTGGCGACCCAGAATATTCGTCATGGACAGGATTTTTTTGTCATCGACGGTACTTTCGATCATAAGGAGCGAAATGAAAAAATCGTTTGCAGCTTCAAAAAGGGCGCAAAAAAAATGATCAAAAGAAATGGGAAGGCCTATGACCGCCTTTCTGACCATGTCGGCGTTTTGCCCGTGGTCATCATATCGCCCGCCGATCGCGATTTGATCATCGAAGGCAGTGAAACACGGCGTAAATTCATTGATGGGGTCATCTCGCAATCAGACAAGCACTATTTGCAAAACCTCATCAAGTACAACAAAGTACTTTCACAACGGAATTCCCTATTGAAGTATTTCGCCGTCAATCAAACTTTTGACGGCACCACTTTGAGCGTTTACAATGAGCAATTGGCCGAATATGGCACGCCCATATTTGAAAAACGAAAGGCTTTCATTGAAACCTTCATTCCTATTTTCAAAACGCAGTATACCGTGATTTCAGGGGATTCTGAGGAAGTTTCATTGACCTATGACAGTAAACTTTCTGAAGCTGGATTGCTCTCCTTATTGGAGAAAAATCTGGACCGTGATAAGGCCCTTCAATTCACGAGTGTCGGTATTCATAAAGATGATTTGAGTTTCAAGATAAGTGGTTACCCCATCAAAAAATTCGGCAGTCAAGGCCAGCAGAAGTCTTTTTTGATAGCCTTGAAACTGGCCCAGTTTCATTTTATGAAAGAAGTTGCCGGAACAACTCCCGTTTTGTTGTTGGATGACATCTTTGACAAGTTAGATGAAAATAGGGTCGCACACATTGTGGGTTTGGTCGAAAAAGAGGAATTTGGTCAGATATTCATCAGTGACACCCATGCCGATCGCACCGAAAATGTGGTCAAAAAAAGCCGTCAATCCTATAAAATATTTAAATTGTAGCATGCGCTTCTCTATTTTCTTAATGGTTTGTTTGTTAAGTGGTTGCAGTACGAAAATCACGGAGCAAGATTTGCCCCAACTGAACGGATACTGGGAAATAACGCAAGTCATCTTCGCTGATGGCCAAACCAAGGATTTTATGCCGAGTACCACTATTGATTTTATTGAAGTAGAGGGTTTAGAGGGTTTTCGTAAAAAAGTGAACCCTAAACTGGACGGTACTTTTGAAACCTCGAATGATGCCAAGTTATTTGCAATCATCAAAAAAGAGGACGCCTTTCATATTCGCTATGCCAAGGAAGATTTGCAAACGGAAGAGTCGATTGAAATTTTGACCCAGCTTTCCGATGATAATTTTTCGGTAATGGATGCAGAGGGAATTACCTATAGATATAAAAGATACATACCTCTATCGATTATCGAATAATGGCAAAACGCAAAAAAAATAATCTCAATATGGGGGAAGCCCTTAAAGAGTTCATCAAAGTGAACAAATTGGAAAAGGGTATCGATAAAGTTGATGCGCAAGAAGCATGGAAAAAATTGATGGGCAATGGCGTCAACAATTATACCACTGCTGTTGAGTTGAGGGGCAGCACCCTATTTGTTTCGTTGTCCTCTTCTGTTTTACGTGAAGAATTGAGCCATGGCAACTCAAAAATCATCGCCATGCTCAACGAGGAATTGGGGAAAGAATTGGTTAAGAAGCTGGTGTTGCGGTAACCCAAATTTTTACAAAAAAGAGCAAAAGCTCCTCCCTTTAGACCTGTACCGAGCGGAGTCGAAGTAAAAGGGCGACACAGCGCAAGCTGTGGGCGAGCAGTTGCGTAGGATATGCCGGTAGGCGGACGGAGGGATTGAACAAACAACCACTTGAAAAACTTTTAAAAACAACCTCCCCG
>CAYSPL010000008.1:47976-112184 GCA_964432915.1 uncultured Maribacter sp. | reverse complement strand
AGCATTGTTAGCTTAAGTTTCATTTGTCGATTTTTTGATTATTGATTTTGATTGATGTTTTCTATTCTTCAGATTCGTTACCTTCTTCGTTTTTCTCTTCCTCACCTTTTTTGATCGGTTCGGTCTTGTTCCATTGTTTCACTTCATCTTCTTCTGATATTCCTGAAACGATTTCGACGTTAATACCATCAGAGATACCTATTTCAATGTCTTTACGTTCGAATTTCTGGTCTCCGGTCGCAACCTCTACATAGGGCTTATTGGTTTTCTTGTCAAATTGCAATAAGGCTTCCGGTATGACCAGTATGCTGTCTTTCTTTTCCAATATCATTGAAGCATTGGCACTATAACCCGCTCTGATGAAAACATCTTCTTTGACCTCAACATCGCCCTCTATTTTAAATTGAACGGCCCCGGTTTCTTCCACTCCCTTAGGGGCAATGAATTTCAATTTGGCATCAAGTTCTTCGCCTTCCAAAGCTCCTAAACTGATTTTCAGTGGGGTACCCAACTTTAATTTACCCACTTCACCTTCATCAACTTGGCCCTCAAAAATCATTTTTCCTAGGTCAGCAATGAATGCAATGGTGGTGCCTGCATTAAAATTATTGGCTTGAATTACTTGATCCCCTTCTTCAACCGGAATTTGCAAAACCGTACCAGCAACAGTTGCCCTTATATTTGTGTTGGCTGATGAAGATCCTCCTGCCGAACCACGTCGAATAATTTGATAATCTGCCCTAGAATTCGATAATTCTTGTTCTGCTTGATCCATTCGCAATTGCAAGTTATTGAAATCTTGGCTTGAAATCACTCCCTTATCAAAAAGCAACTTGTTTCTGTTGTATTCAATTTTAGTATTGTTCAATGAGATTTCAGCATTCTTGACCCTGCCCCTGGCTTGATTCAAAGCCTGCTCATTGGGCACGATCTTGATTTTTGCGATTAGATCCCCTGCCTTTACGGTAGCACCTTCCTCCAAGTAAATCTTATCAATGATACCTGTGATTTGGGGTTTTATTTCAACTTCATCCTCAGGAACGACTTTACCTGTGGCCACAGTTTTCTTTTCAATACTTGAAATAAAGGGTTTTTGCGTCTCATAGGTTATAGCCCCTTTACTATTTGATTTGATAAAAAATACTGCTGCCCACAATACCGCCAATACTAATAGAGCAATAAGTACGTATTTTACAATTTTGTTCATTTTGAGTGTTTTTTGTTTTATGAATTGGTTGTTTTATTCTTCTCTAAGTGCATCAATGGGCCTAATGCTAACGGCCCTTTGAGCAGGTATCAATCCTATTAAAATTCCTAAGGTTACCATTAATGATAAAGCGCTGAGCACATATGATATGGGTACCGTAGGGTTGGTATACGGAATTTCGACATTGGCCGTAAGCGCATCTATCAATTTCAAAGTGGCCGCACCGCATACAATACCTATGATTCCTGCCAATAAGGTCAAAACCAACGCCTCGATGATGATTTGATTGCGCACCTCTGATGGCGTGGCCCCAAGAGCTCTCCTAACACCTAATTCTTTGGTTCGTTCTTTCACAGAAATCAGCAGAATGTTGCCAATACCTATGACCCCTGCCAAAATGGTTGCCACCCCAACAATAAGTGATAAAAAAGTCAGGCCATTTGAAAAACCGAATATTTTTTTGAAAACCTCACCTAAATTAAAAGCACCGATACCCTTCTCATCAGTTGGGTCGACTTTATGTATTCTTCTCAAGGTCGCTTTAATATCTTTTTCAACTTGAACCACATCTGCATCGTCATATGCGGCGATGGTAAACCAAGAAACATTGTCTCCTGTATTATACAATTTTCGATAGGTGGTAAAAGGAATGAAGATGTCACTGTCGTTATCAAAAGGGCCACCACCGGCAAACTTATGCACTCCGATTACCTGAAAGTTCACATCTTCAATGGCAATATATTGCCCAATGGCCTTTTCATCTTCATCAAAAAGTTCTTTTTTGGTTCGTTCACCAATAACACAGACTTTTCTTTCTTTCTCAATATCTGCATCATTAATGAAGCGGCCGCCATCGTATATTTTCTTAGGTGCTATTTTGGTAAACTCAGGAAAGTCTCCGAATACGGAATAATTACCCGAACGGATACCTCTTTTAATTACCCCTGGGCTACTACCAAAAATACCTTTGACGTTTCTTGGTGCAATCGCCATGATTTCAGGAATCTGTTTTCTCAGCACCTCAACATCACCCAGCTTTAATTGTATTCTTCGGCCTGTTTTAAAACCGGCATAAGGTTTACTTGTTCGTTGTGAAAAAACGAACATACTATTACGTGCGATGGTTTCAAACTCCTTTTCAAAGCCATTGTTGAGACCTTGCGAAGCACCTGAGAGTCCAATGTAAATGTAAATGCCAATGAATACCCCCAACATGGTCAAGAAAGTACGCAGTTTGTTCTTGCTGATCGATTGGAAAATTTCGCGCCATGTATCTCTATCGAATAACTGTCTCATCCTATTCGTCTCTTAGTGCCACAATCGGTCTTATTTTAGCTGCCTTTCTGGCTGGTACAAAGGCTGCTATTGTGCCACAAATAATCAATAATATGGTCACGAAGATGGCCGTACCTGAATTAATAGCGGGGTTTGTTATGAAATAATCATCTTCAAGTGTTTTGCCAGCAATTGAATTCAAAACAAACATGCCCAAAAACATACCGATAAAGCCAAAAACCGCCGTGATGAAAATAGATTCCAACAAAATGGTACTTGTAATTTTTCTTGGTGTTGCCCCCATTGCTTTACGTATTCCTATTTCTTTGGTGCGCTCTTTTACCACAAATACCATAATGTTACTAATGCCTATAATACCAGATATGATGACAACAAACGCAATGGCAGAAATAATTATCTTGAGAACCCCTGCAAACTGTTGGTTTTGTTTTAGCTGATCTGCGACATTTTGAATGAAAATACCCCGAGGATCTCTGGGACTCACTTGCTTTTTATTGCGTATGAACTTATCAAGTTCACGTTGAAATCTCATAGCCCCATCATAACCTATCGCTTCATTGAACGCCAAGGTAATTTGACCTATTTTGTCATTATTGCCCTCCATTAATTGTCTTGTGGTAAACGGTATAAAAATATTGCGTTCTTCATTGTCGCCTCCATCATCTTGAAATACACCAACAACCTTAAAAACACTGCCTGAGATATCAATATATTTACCCAAGGCATCCTCATTGTTGAAAATGTCCTTCTCAACCATTCTACCAATCACAGCGAACTTCTCTTTATTGCGTATATCGCTTGCATTGATATACCGCCCTTTCATGATGATGGTTTTCTCGGCAAATTGCATGCCTGGCCCCACACCAATATTGCCATAATTATCTGATTTATCTTTATAGGTTACCACACTTGATCTTTGAATACGCGGCGTTAGATATTGTATCATGGGACCAAACTCATTCATGATATCATCTAAATCGCCATTTTCAAATTCTATCTGTCTTTTTGCCTTATAACCGCCATAGGGCAATGATGTGGTAGAAGGAAATATTCTGAAAATATTGGTGGCATCATCACCAAAAAATTTCATAAAGGTATTGTTCAGGCCATTGCCCATTCCAAAAAGCGTCACAAAAATGAAAATACCCAAAGCAACGGTAAAACCGGTCAGAAAGGTTCTGAGCTTGTTTTTCTGAATTGCCTCAAATATTTCTTTCCAGGTATCTCTACTAAACATATTGTGATGCCCTAACTTGATTTACTTTCTTATCTTCAATGATGACCCCATCTTTTAAATGTACAATACGTTTGCACATTTTGGCTATATCAGGTTCATGGGTAACCACTAAAATGGTATTGCCATTGTCATTTATTTTCTGTATCAAATCCATGACCTCATATGAGGTTTTACTATCCAATGCCCCGGTAGGCTCATCAGCTAATAACACTTTGGGTTCGGCCGCCATAGCCCTGGCTATGGCCACACGTTGTTTTTGACCCCCTGACAATTCACTGGGCAAATGATCTGCCCATTCTTTCAGGCCAACCTGCTCTAAATATTTTAACGCCTTTTCTTGACGCTCTTTGCGACCTACTCTTTGATAATATAATGGCAATGCCACATTCTCCATAGCGTTCTTGTAATTGATCAAATTGAACGATTGAAAGATAAAACCCAAAAATTTATTGCGGTAGTTCGCTGCTTTGGTCTCATTAAGATTTTCAATGGGAACACCATCAAGCGTGTAACTTCCGGCATCTAAAAGATCGAGCATACCCAATATGTTCAACAGGGTTGATTTTCCTGAGCCCGATGAACCCATTATGGCGACAAGTTCGCCCGCTTCAACTTCAAAATTAATTCCTTTTAAGACGTGGAGGGAATTACTCCCCATTTGATAAGACTTGTGAAGATTTTCAATTTTGATCATGTTTTTTGGTTCTAGTTTAGTCGAATCTATAAGATAAGCCACAATTGGTAATAAGACACCCAAGTTGATGAAATGTTACAAGATTTCCTCAAAAAATTATGTTAATTGTTTTTTTCTGTTGATTCAGATTCGACGGCGTTCCAGACTTTGATTTTGTCGTTGGTTTCTATTCCTGATTTTATCTCCACGAAAATGCCATCGCTAAGTCCTAATTCCACATCCTGTCGATCGAATTGTTGATCACCTGTCGCTAACTCAACAAAAGGTTTTTTGGTTTCCTCATCAAATTGTACCAAGGCCTCTTTTATAGCCAATACACTATCAGCACGCCCCAAAATTATGGATGCATTTGCACTTAAACCAGCTCGTATGAAAACACTGTCTTGTTTTTTCAAGGTGCCCTTTATCTCAAATTGAATGGCTCCGTTCTCTTCTTTTCCTTTGGGGGCTATGTAATCAAGAACAGCGTCAAAAGTCTTGTTTTCAATGGCTCCAACGGTAATTTCCAAAGGAAGGTTTTCCTCTATTTTTCCGACTTCGGATTCATCGACCTTACCCTCGAAAATCATCTTATCAACATCGGCTATAGCCGCAATGGTGGTACCTTCATTAAAATTATTGCTTTCTATGACCTGATTACCTACCTCCACAGGAACTTCGAGCACCATTCCGCTTACCGTTGCCCTAATTTGTGTATTGGCCGCGTTTCCGTAACCTTTTGCAGTACCTGTTTTGACAATATCATATCTTTTAATGGCAGCCCCGTAGGCCTGCTTCGACTGATCATAAGTAACTTGGGCTCTTTCCAAATCCACTTTTGAAATGACCCCTTTGGCAAAAAGTGCTTTTTGACGTTCCAAGTTTCTTAGTTGATCGTCAAGACCGATTTTTGTTTCGTCTATTCTATTTTTGGCATCATTCAGCGCATTCAGGTTTGGCACCACCTTTATTGTGCAGAGCAAATCGCCTGACTTCACGTAATCACCACCTTCAACATAAATCTCTTCAATTACCCCAGAAATGTTGGGTTTTATCAAAACCTCTTCTAATGGAAGTATGCTTCCAGTGGCTACCGTCTTTTTGACAATGTTCCTTTTTTCAGCTTGTTCAGTTTCATATTCTACAGGGTCTTCAGAGTTCTTTTGGTAGAGATAGTACATGGCTCCTCCAAATAAAACCACTATGAGTAATAAAATAATTCTAGTGACTGATTTTTTCATTCTTGATTTATTTATAATTGTTGATTGATGACATTTTATTCTGTTCTCAATGCTTCAATGGGTCTTACCTTGATAGCACTGTTTGCGGGAATAAACCCTGCCAAAAGACCTGATATTATCAATATTAGCAGGGCACTTAAAACCACGCCGACACTTACACTCGGATTCAGGAACATATCCACTGGGCCGACTGATTCAAGTACCGTATTTATTGCGTAAATGGCCAGTGCACCGAATATGATGCCGACCATGCCCGATAAAATGGTCAAAAAGATTGACTCCATTAAAATTTGCAATCTGATGGACCATGGATTTTCACCCAACGCCCTACGTATTCCAATTTCTTTGGTCCGCTCTTTGATCACTATGAGCATAATATTGCTAACGCCAATGATACCCGATAGCAAGACCAATATACCCACGAAATAAGCGATGAACCTCAAGGCTCCGAAAAGACTCTCAACCCTGTTAAATTGCTCATACAAATCAAAATAACCCACCGCGCGTTCATCATCAGGGTGCACTTTTCTGCTCTCTTTCACCACGCTCACTATTTTATCTTTCAAACTGGATATAGAGCTGCCATCTTTGGCCGTAATGGCCATCCAACCCACATTATCAGCTCTGTTAAATGCTTGTGAAAAGGTGGTAAAAGGCATGAAAATCGAACGCTCACTATTTTCGCCGCCCCCATTACTGGTCTTCTCTTTATAAGTGCCGATAACCATAAAATTGATACCACTGATTTTAAGGTAGGTACCCAAAACCTCTTCATCTTCTTCGTACAAATCAGTTCGAATACCATCTCCTATGACCACCACTTTTCTTTTCTCAGGAATATCATTGTAGTTGATGAACCTACCACTGGCCACATAGATGGAATTTTGGGTCATTATTTCAGGATAATCACCATAAACGCGATAGCTGCCACTTTCGGTTCCTCTAATCACATTATTGCCCTCTGATTGACCCATGGCATTTCTCGGCGAAACCACTCTCAATTCTGGAACACTACGTCGAATGAGATCTACATCGCTTAGCTTGAAATTAAAATTCCTGCCTTCAGGAAGGCCTTCATACGGCATGGTCGTGGTCTCCGTCCACATAAACATGGTATTGGTGGCCACGCCGTTGAAATCTTGTCGAATTCCGTTTTCCAAACCTTGGCCGGCAGCCAGCAAAATGATTAAAATAAAGATTCCCCAACCCACACCAAAAGCCGTCGCAAGGGTGCGCCACATGTTGTTGGAAAGCGCCTCTACTATTTCTCTCCAACGATCTTTACTGAACATCTTGATTTGCTGTTTGGTTCATGAACATCATCTTGTCTTTATTCATCTCGTAACGCCTCTATTACTTGCACGCGCACAGCCTTCCATGCAGGGAAAAATCCTGCCAATGCGCCAGCACAGATTAACAATATTACCGTTGATAAGGCCACATTGAAATTCACGGAAGGGTTCAGAACGTAATCCACCTTTATTTCAGGTCCGACCAGCTCCAAAAGACCCATACTGAATATAAGTCCTGAAAACCCAGCAATGGCCGTTACGAAAATGGCTTCATGCATGATCATTCCGATGATTGACCAGGGTTTGGCCCCCAATGCCTTTCGTATACCAATTTCCCTAGTTCTCTCTTTAACCACGATCAGCATGATATTGCTCACACTGACCACTCCGGCAATGATGGTAAACAGACCCACTGCCCAAAAAAATAGTTCGATACTCTTACCTAGGGTGTAAAATCTTTTGGCCTCCTGTATGGGATTCCATATACGTATGGCCCGATCATCTTCAGGAGCCACATTATGATATTGTTTCAGATACTTCAGAAGCTCTTTAGTGAACTGATTGTTCTTTTCTACCGTAGCTTCAAAAGTCTCCATTTCAGGAAGCATATAATTGAGGTTGTTGATCTTATCCGATCCATTGAACGTCAATTGGGCCGTGGTAATGGGAATAAAAATCCGCTCTTCTTCATCTTCATTTTGACCATGTTCGCCAAAAACACCCACAATCTTAAAACCTGCTCCTGAAATGGTGAGGTATTCCCCTAGTGGAGTTTCGACTTCTGAAAAAACCTCTCGTTTGATTTTGTTGCTGATGACCGCGACTTTGGCATTTTGTTGTACATCGGTTTCGTTGATGTATCTTCCTTCTGATAAAAATTCATTTTCGATGGTCTGTAAACTTCCATTTGTACCGGCCACATTGTAAACCAAGAGATCATTATTGTACACCATCTGAACATTTCTAGGAAAATAAAGCATCGATGCTTTTTCATAATCACCTTTGTTGGCTGATGCGATAACCTCATAATTTTCGTTGCGCAGCTGAATACGTCGCCCTGGGTTCAAACCCTTATATTCGATAGTGGTTCGTCTTGGCCAAACCCAAATACTGGTGGCCGCATCTTCTTTGAACTCTTCGTCAATACCATTTTGCATGCCTTGACCAAAACCCAATAAAATGACCAAAATGAAAATGCCAGAGGCGACGGATAAACCCGTGAGGAAAGTCCGTAGTTTGTTTTTACGGATAGTATCAAATATCTCTTGCCATCTTTCGATGTCAAACATGTTGATTGGTTTTTGATGATTGATGAATGCGATTGGGGGTATATCGCACTTATAAGACTATAAGTAACCTATTTTGTTACAGAATTTGTGATAAAAAAGAGTTAAAAAATGGCAGCACTTATTTCTTGATCTTTTTGTAGACAATGTAAAACAAGGCGCCCACTAGTATATAAGGTATTGCCATTAAGTAAACAATACCATTGTTGATGCCCTCAGCGGCCTCGACATCGCCAGTGCTTTCAAGAGCGGCCCTACACATGGCACATTGGGCTTCTGCAGATTGGGGAAGTAGAATGAAAAAAAGTAAAATAAATAAAACAAGTCTTTTCATAAATAACCTCTCGACTTCGCTCGAGGAGACATTGAACTAATTAACATAATACGGCGAAATCATTAAATATACCAAAACGCCAGTCACGGCCACATAAAGCCAAATGGGAAATGTGATTTTTGCCAACTTTCTGTGTCCCTCATAATTCCCCAAATAGGCCCGTGCATAGGTCTTTAACACCAACGGAATTATAACAATGGATAAGATGATATGGGAAATCAGAATGAAATAATAAACATATTTCAGTGCCCCTTCTCCACCAAATGCCGTCGAATCAGAGGTCATGTGGTATGCGACGTATAAAATCAAAAATACCAGTGACAAACCAATGCTGGTGGTCATCAGGTTTTGATGTAATTTTCGCTTCCCGTTTTTAATTGCCCATACCGCTGTGATAAGCAAGACAGCAGTCAATGCATTGATACCCGCATAGATCGGTGGAAGAAAACCCAAACGCTCAACATTGGGAATCTTTACCCCGAACAATAAGGCCACAACCAATGGCACAACAATCGAAACGATAGTTATCAAACGGTTGAATTTCTTTTCTTTTGCCAGCTCTTGCTCCATTTATTCTTCTAATAATTTTTTTATATCCTCTTTTAAAATGGATATCTGTTCGGTCTCTCCTTCTTCGTTGGCGCCATCCACTTGAGAAATGGTACCCCGATAATACACTATGGGATTCCCGAATTTATCAACCCTTGAACGTATGTATCCGTTTTTATCGATTAGGGCAAACAAACCTGAATGCTCAAATCCGCCGGGGGCATCAGCAACCTTGGCCGCAAAAATATTGAAACCCGAATTGGCCAAATCAAATATTTTTTCTTGATCCCCTGTCATTAAATGCCAGTCTAATTCAACAATACCATATTGCTCGCCATATTCTTTTAAAACCCTTGGCGTGTCATATTCAGGAGTTATCGAAAAAGAGGCGATTCCGAAATTGTCATACTCGGCAAACTCATTTTGCACCTCCACCAGATTCTTCTTCATAATAGGACATATGGATGGACAGGTGGTAAAGAAAAACTCTGCCACAAAAACTTTCCCCTCATAATCTTTGTTCGAGATGAGCAAACTATCTTGATTGATGAACTCAAAGGAAGGCACCCGCCTTTTTTTACCATTCAAGGTTACAAAGGCCAGATCCCCACTATTGTCTTTCATGTTCATTCGGTCATTCTGAACTACGGTACCGCTATTGATACGATCCACTATTCTCGGAATGAAAATGATACCGAAAACCAACACTACTAGTGATACCCAAACATAGGTGTACTTACTTTTCATTTTTCTCGATCTGCACTATTCTTTTTCAAGGCCAAACGATATTCAGCCAAAATAATCTTGACATCGTCAACCATCTTATTATTTAAATCAGCCACTGAAGTCGCATCAAACCCATACTTGGTGCCCACATCTTCATCATCGTCTCTGCCTCTCAAATTTCTATCCTTATCAATGATGAAAACATATGGGGTCGCCAAAGTGGCATCTAGTGTCAAGTTGGTTTTCAAACCTTCGAAAAAGTTATTTATCTCCTTTGTGGGTAGATATACAAATTGCCACTTTTGAATATCTGTGATCACACCTAGTTCCTTTTTCAGTGCTGCAACCTGTGGCTGCGTGTCTTCAGACACCACCATGACAAATTGCAAATCAGAAAACTCGTAAAAACGTTTGTAAATTTTTTGATTCAAGTTAAAGGCATTCGCTTTCTTAGTGTTGATATCAGACCCAAGAAACCCTAAAATCGTGATTTTATCTTTCAAGGAAATAGCATTATTTTCAAAAGGAAGTTCCACAACATTTTCGGTCAATATCGGAAGTTTACCAAAGTTGTACACCCCAGAAGCAAAAAAAAGATATACCACAATGGGCAAGACGAAAAGCGTTACTAAAACAAAGGTTTTTTTCATGATTTTAAGACCAAGAAAGAATCAGTTTTAAGCATTGTGAACTTCATGAAAATTGAAGAATACCGATATAAATCAAGCACAAGCAAAAATAAAAAAAGACGGCCAATTTGCCGTCTTCTATGCTGTTAATATTGCCTCAAATCGCACTTTAAAAATTCCAAGTCACAAAACCATCTTTGTAGACTTCGTAAACGTAATCGGCTTCCAACAAAAGAATAATGACCAAATAGATGACCAAGAAAATGGGCGTCCAGACAATAGCTCTGCGCAATGAACTTTTTTCATCACGTAAGTGCATGAAATCCCAAGCGATGTAGTAGGCTTTTACCAGGGTCAAGATGATGAATATCCAGTTCAGATATTTCATCCCTAAAAAATAATTATCAGTCAATATCTCTGGTTTGAGAATTCCCAACGCAACCTCAACTATCGTGACCAAGGTCAAAAAGATGAGCACGCCCCAAATTTTTTGCGTGTTGGACCTGAACTTCAAAAGTCCTCTGAAAATTTCCAATTTATGTTCGTGTGCCATTTTATTAAATGGTTATTGATTATTAATTAAACTAGGTAAAAGAAGGTAAATACAAACACCCATACCAAATCTACAAAGTGCCAGTATAGTCCTACCTTTTCAACCATTTCATAGTGTCCGCGTTTTTCATAGGTACCCAAAATCACATTGAAGAAAATGATGAGGTTGATAATAACCCCTGAAAATACGTGAAAGCCATGAAAACCAGTGATGAAAAAGAAAAAGTCAGCAAACAATCGGCTACCGTATTCGTTGTGAATAAGATTTGCACCCTCAACAACTTGTGAAGCATCTTTCAATCTTGCCAACGATTGTTCTCTTGTCAAAAGAAGTTTTTCACCTTGTTTCTCACCTTCTTGTATAATCTGTTCTGTACGTATCAAGATGTTGGGGTTTGCTTTTACACCTTCGACAACTTCGTTAACCGAAAAACTGGGCATATACCCTTCTGACATAAACCAAACTCCTTTATTTCTTTTCAAGACATCTCGTTCACTCGCAATAGTTTTGGCAAAATCTGCCAAGGCAGCGCGTTTACCTGTATCAGCATTCACAAATTGTAAAATTCTTCCACCTTTGGTTTCAATCGCTCCGTAATCACCTTTTATAAAAGTTGCCCATTCCCAAGCTTGAGAACCCACAAAAATGGCTCCACCAATAATCGTAAGGAACATATACCAAATAACCGCGTTTTTCTTCATTTTGTGCCCTGCATCAACCGCCAAAACCATGGTTACTGATGACATGATTAAAATGAAGGTCATGAAAGCAACATAGTACATGGGTGCTTCAACCCCATGTAAGCCGGGAAAGTGTGTGAAAACCTCATCGGCTATGGGCCAGGTTTCAATGAACTTGAATCTTGAAAAACCATAAGAGGCCAAAAACCCAGAGAACGTCAGTGCATCTGAAACCAAGAAAAACCACATCATTAATTTACCATAACTGGCATTGAGTGGTCTATTGCCTCCGCCCCATACGCTTCCTTCCGAATTTGTTGTTACTGTTGAATCCATAAAGTACTTTATCGAATGATTACAATCGGTACAAATTTACACTTCTTTTTTGCTTTACAAAAGTGCAATCCACTATGAAAACCGAATTTATTGTCATTTATTTCACAATTAGCATGAACAATATCAAATACACCCACAAGAGGTCTAAAAAGTGCCAAAAAGTGGCACCGAGAGTAATGCCCAGATAATTTGTTGAGGTGTATTTCTTGTTCAAATGCTGGTATATGACCACAGCCAGTGAAATCAATCCTGCAACCACATGAAGAATGTGCACCGCGGCTATCAAAAAGACAAAAGACATTTTAATGTTACTTGTGGGGCCCGTAAAATTATACCCACTGTCAACTATACTTTGAAAACCCAAAAATTGCATGATAATGAAAACAATGCCCAATAACAGGGTGGCAAACAACCAATTGGTCACTTGCTTGGGCTTATCTTGTTTTATGGCCTTCTTGGCTAGAATATAGGTTATACTGCTCAAAACAATTACCCCAGTACTGACATAAAAAATTTGAGGCAGCTCAAGACCCTGCATCCAATCTTCACGAGAACTACTCACAATATAGGCACTCGTCCAACCCG
The DNA here is from genome assembly GCA_964432915.1 of uncultured Maribacter sp. Taxonomy (GTDB): domain Bacteria; phylum Bacteroidota; class Bacteroidia; order Flavobacteriales; family Flavobacteriaceae; genus Maribacter_C. Next base: position 99,560 of record CAYSPL010000008.1, on the reverse strand, counting down.
CAAAACCCATAATCAAACTGACAATACCAAACCAGAGCAGCATTTTTTTTGACCGCTCTATTTTCTCTTCTTCACTAAGTTCTGTTACATCCATAACTATATGGTTTCTTTTCAATAGATTCTTTTCCACACGAGAAAGATTCAACTTACCTTTTAAAATTGATATGGAGTTTCATGACATAAATTTATCAGCGACATATACAATTTGCATCAGGGTAATATAACTGACACTTGCCAACATCAGTTTTCTGGCAGTCACCTTATCTCGTTTTTCATATAATCGAAAAGCAAAGAACAACATGACCAAGCCCAAAGTGAAAACCACAACGGCCGCAGGAACAGATAGACTGAGACTCCCCGTAATTCCAAAAGCGGGAATTACCGAAATGACGATCATCCAAATGGTATACATAATTATCTGCAAAGCTGTGCCTCTGTCTTTTTTCCCCGTCGGCAGCATCTTAAATCCACCTTTTTTGTAATCCTCATCCAGCATCCAACCAAGTGCCCAAAAATGTGGAAATTGCCAAAAGAACTGTATCATGAACAAGGTGCCAGGCTCTATTCCAAAATCATTGGTGGCCGCCACCCATCCCAACATAAACGGAATTGCCCCCGGAAACGCCCCGACAAATACCGACAATGGTGTTTTTCTCTTTAATGGCGTGTACACGCTGGTATACAAAAAAATCGATATTGCCCCGAACATGGCTGTTTTCGGGTTCAAATAGTACAATGCAACAACCCCAAGTAGTGTCATGACCACCGCTATGGCCATCGCCTTGTTTACCGACATTCGCCCTGCAGGTATGGGCCGGTTTTTGGTGCGGTTCATCAGTGCATCAAGATCCCGTTCAATTACCTGATTGTACGCATTTGATGCCCCAACCATGCAATAACCCCCAAAAGCCAATAGCAATAAAGAAAAAATCTCGATTTCAACGGGAGCCAAAAGATATCCGGCAATAGAAGAAAAAACCACACTTAGGGCAAGTCGTGCCTTGGTAATTTCTTTAAAGTCGGCAAAAATCATGGACCAAGATGTCCTTTCTCCCGAGCTGACCGCCGTTTTCATTTGTTGCTTTTAATGGAGCACAAAGATAACCCCCGAAGGCTTTTTCTGCAATGAAATGCCCCTAATTATCCTATATTTGAATGAATTGGAAAATACCATTTATGAAAAACTTAGTTTACATTACAATTCTACTTTCAGTCGCTTTTTACTCTTCTACTCTTGAGGCTCAAAAAAAAGAGGTTACCATTATCATTGATTCCCTTGCGCAAGATGTTTACATGCTTACAGGACAAGGTGGTAATATTGGTATTTATGTTGGCGAGACCCATGTTTTTATGATTGATGACCAGTTTGATCGTTTGAGTGAAAAAATCAAAACCGCAATAGCCACTTTAACTGATAAGCCTATTGCCTATTTGTTCAATACCCACATGCACGGCGATCATTCTGGGGGCAATGCAAGATTCAATACCGAAACGGTTACATTGGTTGCCCAAGACAACGTACGTGAACGAATCGCGATGAACCTCAAAAAGAAACTTGAGAGTAATGAAATGAGCAATGATGATTATTTGAAAATGTTGCCAGAAGTGACCTTTTCAGAAGATATTACCTTTTATGACGGATTGGAAACCATCATGGCATTTCATGTTCACAACGCACATACTGATGGCGATGCTATGGTTTATTTTACCCAAAACAATATACTTCATATGGGAGACACCTATTTTTCAGGCCGTTACCCATACATAGATCTTAAAAGTGGTGGAAGTATCGATGGTTACATTACCGCACACCAAAAGGCATTGATGGTCATCAATGATGATACGAAGATCATTCCTGGACATGGGCGACCCTCTAATAAAAAGGAATTGGAGGTCTATGTGACGATGCTAAAAAATATCAGATCAACAATTCAGACAGAGATTGACAAGGGTAAATCTTTAGAGGAGGTAAAAGCCAATGCTTCTTTAACACAAAGCTATGACGAAACCCATGGCTCAGGATTCATTAATCCGGAGCGAATTCGGGAAATAGTCTACAGTAGTTTGATGAATGCGAGAGAATAGCGAAAGTAAAAAACCACAATAAAAAAATCCCGAGTTTCGGCTCGGGATTTTTTTTATTATGTTTTGATTGCTACTACTGCAATTTAAAGTTGATCGGAATACTGAAAGGTACCCTTACCGCTCTACCTCTTTGCTTACCTGGAGTCATTCTTGGCAACTTTCCGATGATTCTTGCCGCCTCTTTCTCCAAATTCTTGTCTGGTCCACGCATTCTGATATTACCGATACTACCATCTTTTTGAATGGTGAACATCACACTTACCCTGCCTTGAATACCCATTTCTTGAGCGATTTCAGGGTAACGGAAGTTTCTGCTGATATGCTTTTGTATCATTTTATTGAAACAAGCACGTTTGTCACCAGCTCCTTCACAACCCGGAAAAACCGGTACATTTTCAATTACCGCAAAAGGCACGTCGATATCTTCTTCTATTTCGTCCACCTCAACGTCATCAACTTCCATCACTTCTTCTTCCTCATCACTTTCAGTGGATTCAATCACCGTTTCCTCTATTTCCTCTTCGTCTTCAACAACCTCGATCACTTCGGGAGCTGCTGGAGGTGGTGGAGGCGGTGGTGTTTTGATTTGCTCGGTCATTGGAACTTCTTCATCCAATTCATCATCCAAGTTCATTGAAGTATCATATTCATCATTTCCATCGTAAGATTTCCATTCCAAAGCCACATAAGTCAATGCCAAAACAGCAAAAAGGCCAATTACGAAATACAAGGCACTGTTTTTCGTCAAATCTGCCTTCGGGTTTTTTTTAAGTTCCATATCTATACTTTTAAAGTAGTTGCTAATTTAAATAATAATTTCAACGGTGCAAAATTAATCGTGCCAAAGAAAAATGTTAAACGTCACCAACTATAACGGCCCGATTTATTGAACAATCGGTAGGCTAAAAAAGCTCCAAAAAGTGACCCCAATGAATTGGCCACCACATCATAAACATCGCCTTGTCGCGTTAAGGTGTACATATGTTGTAGAACCTCAATAATCACACCATAGACAATGGTAAATACCACTATTAAAATAATTGAATTTATAAGCGAAAGCCTTGTTTTCAATCTTTCTCGAAGAAAAAAGACCCCTAAAATACAGGCCACAAAATAAAAGGTAAAGTGTACGATTTTATCTAAGTGCAGTGTTTCAGATCTTGATGGATCTGGGTCTCTAAACGAATAAAGGCTGAAAAAGGTAACCAAACCCATCCAGCCGATAAATGCAATCGAATATCTATAACTACTAGGCACCTATCAAAGCCTTGTAGTCTGAGTCACTCATAAGATCTTCTATTTCAGCGGTATCTGAAATTTTGATTTTTATCATCCACCCTTCTCCATACGGATCGGTGTTGACTTTCTCCGGTTCATCTTCCAAGGCTTCATTAAATGCGATGATCTCACCGCTCAAAGGCAAGAAAAGATCAGAAACGGTTTTGACAGCTTCCACAGTGCCAAAAACTTCTTCTTTATTCAATGTCTCATCCAAGGTCTCTACCTCCACATATACAATATCGCCTAATTCCCCTTGGGCAAAATCAGTAATGCCAACCGTTGCCACATCGCCATCGATGCTTACCCATTCATGGTCTTTAGTGTATTGAAGTTCTACTGGAATATTCATTGATGTCATTTTTGGTTATGAAAACAAATGTAGGGGTTTCCCAATCAAACTCAAATTGAAAAAACAATTTCAAATTCAAATTCTTTAAGGCCAGTAAATTACTATGATAAAAGGTCTAGTTGCCGAAATTATATCGCAACGTGAAACCAGAATTGATTGTGGTTTGCGGAAAGGCCGTCGACACCTTGAATTGAGAGAATGAATGATCGTAGAAAAATAGCGCATTCAAGTTTTTACTCAAGGCATAGTCAGCTGTGAACTTTATTGACAACAAGTCTTGGCCAGAGGTGATCTGATTATTGTCTACATCAAGATTTCGGATAATGGTGATATTGTCTCTCAAAGAAACATCGGCTTTAAGATTCAAATCACCTTTCAAGCGGGTTTTTTGGCCGCCGATATTGGTCACAAACTTTACATCTTTGATACGATACCCTAAGCCCACTGTATATTCTTTACCGCTTTGTTCTGTCAAGAGATTGTTGTCAAAACTCATTGACAGTGTTCTATCGGTTCGGACCTCAGCCAAAACACTGATTGAATTTTTCATTTCAAAATCAAGTCTAACCAACGGATTGAAAGCATCATTCAATACCACATTGTTCAAAATCAAATCAGGTAAAATATTTCCGTTTTCAGGATTTGTAAGGGTTATTGAAGGATCCTCCCTTTGATCTTTAATCAATTGGGTTTTCTCCAAATTGGTTTGAAAGGAATTCACACTGTAAGCAGATCGATAACCATGGGTCACGGAAAAACGCTTGAATTTTTTCTTGAACCATTTGTTTTTCATTAATCCTGTGTACTTCAAATTCCAATTGGGGATTGGAATTGTTCTAAAGGCATCTAAATTAACGCGATTGGCATTCTGCCCTGTATAGGCTGCAAAGAAAGCAGGAAGCAATACATCTTGCTGTGTATTACCATATCCTTCAGGAAATTGGCCATTTTGACCTAATGGTATCCCTTTTTCAGCAGCAATTCTATTGGCTATGGTCAAACGATTCTGCTTGAATTGCTCAAAGTTGGCTGAGGTAAATTCATCGCTCTTACCAAAGGCCGTTGCGATCATCATGGTCGAAATACTGAAATTACCCGAGTTGTTGCCCAATAACAGATTGTATGTATTATCTCGTTCGATTCTGAAATTCTCTTGATAACTACTTGAAAATTGACGATCTGCCAGCAAATCAATGGTCAAATCAGTAATGGGTTGCGCCGTCGCCGTTATATTCAACACTTTGTTGGTACGCTCTAAATACTGCTCATTGAACTCAGGAAATTGCGTCAACCACCCTCTTCTGGCCGCCTCAAAACGAACATCTGCCTGACTACCGAAAACAAAACCCAAAGTAGGTCTCGCCGAACCAATAAAACCTACAGATTGCGTATACCCTGGCAACACTTTACCGTTGTTTTCATTATAGTTGATGTTCAATCTTTTGACCATGGTCACCAAATCAACGAAAGTGTTGAAGGCTTTGCTTGTTTTTCTTGGCCCTTTTTGCTTTTCTTCTTTTGCATTGCCCGCTTTATCGGTTCTTGCAGGGGTTTTACTGGCCGTGGTTTTTCCATCTCTCTTTTTAAGACCTATTTTGTCATAAAGTTTTTGCATGGACAAAGAAGCCGTAAGGTTGTGTGTGTTCGCATTCTGAATTGTATTTACCTGTGCGTTCACATCATTCAAGGTTTCTCTAACCACTTCACTCAACGCATCTCCACCGCGTTGCCAATCAAAATTACTGGTATAGGTGTATTGCGCATTTATAAAATCAAGTATGGGTATTTTACTGAACGGCAGTTCATAATTGAGCTCCAATTGTTGCGCATGGCGATTGGGTTCTCCCAAATCCCAAAAACCATCCCAAATACCGAGTGCTTGATCTATGGGTGAATTCGGATTTCCTTCCTCTTCAAAATAATTTCTGACAATATTGTTATTACTGGCTGTAAAATTCAATCGCAATGACTTGGTTAAGCTATAGTTGACCGCATACTGCCAATTGAACAGATAGTTTCGCTGTTTTAGGAAGGGAAGGTCGAGCTTTTCAACCCCTTGTTCGCGAACATCACGAAAACGTTGTTGATTGAATTGTCTGTTTATATTTGAATTGACCGACAGGGTCGTAGGAAGCAAATTAAGGTTCAACTCTTTCAACCATTGCCAGTATTTACCGGTAAACAGGGAATCTTTTTTGGCGAAGGGAGCCACCTCAACTGGTTTAAAGGCATGGTTATACACAAATCCGGTCACCACATTTTGATCACGTAGTTCCGCTACCTCAAAATCACGATGTTCGGTTTCATTGTAAGAATAATTAAATGTAAAATTCTCAATATCATAGAAATTGGCCTCGGCTTCTTCTCCCCTATCTTTTCTTACCCCGATTAAATTTATGCTCGTTCGCTTTGTGTAATCTTCAGCCTGACCTAAAATATCATCTTTAGTGACCACCGTGTCATCTGCTGCAGTTTCAGGTGCCGCATCGATACGGTCTTGCAACCTCAAATCATCATAAACGGGGTCAAATTCAGGAGTGATCAATTGTTCTGAAATTCCATAATTGAAAGGAAGTTGAATGCCCCATTTACTGGGAAGCAATCGCCCTAAATTCACATTGGTCACCAAATCATAAGCGATTGCATCTTCTCTTGCGCGTTCATTGGGCATTTGATCGATTGCGCCAAAACCTGAGGTACTTGTGCTACCTGTTGCGGTAACATTCGCAAAATCGGCCATATTTGCATCAATAGCGGCCACAGCTGCCCAACCGCCATTATTATCCAAGCCAGCCAAGCGCAATTCATTAAACCAAACCTCTCCGCGAACGGGTAAATTGTCAATATTTTTAACCCCTACCATCATGCTACGAATACTACCCAACGACGGATTACCCCTTATTCCGATTCTTGTCTGACCCAATTCTCTTGGAGCGAATTCAGCCACGGGCACCAACGCCCCACCCACAATATCAAAAAATCTGAGCTCATTTAAAGGCGTAACATCGATAATTGCCAAGCGCTCTGACTTTACCTTGTTCAAATCAGCCAAGGCAATTTCCAACTCGTTGATATCCGGCCAAATTTCACTTTCAGACCGGGCGCCATGAGGCGTTATCTCGAGTGGGATTTCAATTTGATAGAAATTCTCTGAAAAATCAGTTCCTATTCTTAAAAAGCCCACCAATGGAGTTTGACCTGCAAATTCGCCATCAACGATTTCCTCAGCATGCAAAAACATTTTCAATTTTTTATACTGTCTTAAATCGATGTTCAGGTTTTTGAAAACTCCTCGCGAATCTTCAGACTCTAAATTTTCAACAACAAAAGACAAGGCTTGTTCATTTTGTCGAATGATCGTATTGTTATTGTTCAAACGCTCTCGTTGCACCCCAGGAGGCAAGACATAGGGAATAGGGTCACGATTTGAGTTTTCTTCAATATTTACAGCATTAACGTCGACAGTGGTGTTGTCATCTGTGGGGTCCATATCAACAGCTTCATCTTGCAGGTTTTTGGTATAGGTACGCCAATCACCGCTGACCAAATCTAGTGTGGCGAACCGCAAAACTGTAGGACCCGAAAAGCCAGTCAAGTACATGCGCATGAAACTGATTGATCTGAAATCAGTAATACCACCAACGGCTTCTGTAAAGTCATTGAGCGGAATTTTGTATTGAATCCATCTTCTGTTTACCAGACTGCCATCGGGTATTTCACTATCGGGCACTGGTTGTGTTTCAATAATATCGGTCACGTATTGGTCATCAGTGGTCAGCCCTGGCCGTATGGGAATACGGTATTCGTAATAGCTGTTTACCGTGTTCATGGTCAAATCGCGGTCGATATCCTCAACATCGGGCAAGGTGGTCGAACCCCTATTGGTATTGGATACATCAACCGGAGAGTTGCCATCAGGGTTGTTGAAGTCTTTGTAACGAGTCAAAATATCGCCCTCACGATTCAGATAATATTGATAGTTGTCCAGAGCCGGGTCATCGCTTGTGTTATTTGTGAAAATTGAAGTTTCATCAGTATCATTCAATCCGTCAAAACCAACATCTTGCAAGACCCTATTGTCTTCATTCGCATCAAATGCATAAACCAAGGCTTGGGTTGATGGTACTTGACCCCAAGAGGTGGGTGCTGGAAAATCATTGCTTTCCACGCCTGGCAATCCGTTTTCGTACTGCTTTTTGCCATCCTTTAATATATCTTCTGAGATATTACCAAAATTCAGAACCAATTCTCCTGGGGAGTTGGTTATTCCGTCTACATACGGATCCAAAACCCAGAACTGAACGAACTCCACATTCGCCTGCTCAAAGTTGGTACTGCTCAGCGATCGCATGATACCGCCCCATTTATTGGTTGGTGTTTCGGTCTCAAAATTGGGATTGTCATTATAGGGCCCTTTTTCATCAGGAAAATAGTTGATATTCAAGGTGTTCTGAACCTGTGTCTGCCCTTGGGCCACATCTTGTTGAAAAAGCCTATTGATAAAAATTCGTCGCGTTTCATTGGTTGACATGTCACTATCGGTAACTTCTGGGGGCCGCTGATTGGTATAAAATATGGGATCGATGGTATACCATGACATTTTTGCACGGCCATACCCATTTTGCAAATTAGCGGGGTCTTGAGGTTCACTACCAAATAGTTGCTGATTCGGCACAAATTCAAGTGGGGTACTGGCCAATGACCAACCCAGTGAAGATCGAATGTCAATCAATCGCTGCGCCCCTTCAAAATCGTCTAAATAGGTAGTGGTCTCGCCCTGAAAATCAGCATTCTTGGGCGAATTTGGTTTTAACCAGGCCACTTCGGCCCTTACAGAGAGGTTCGAAGGGGTATCGGTATCGATATTGGGCAATTTGTTCGCCAATCTGGTTAAAAAAGGTACTTCGGTAGAAAAGTTACTATTCAAACCAAAAATGGTATTGTTCACCGGTTCAACCCCAAAATTCGACTTTTGGGTCAGCGGACGTTCATTCAAGTTCAAAAGGGTACCGCCAATCACAAAATTCTTATTGACTTGATGTTCTACATTGACACCCGTAAAACGTCTGGTCTGCTGCCCAAAAACGGCATTGTTCTCTACCGAAATATTGATAGGAACGTTTGATGCCTCTAAACTTGGATCCAATATTTGAACCGTTCCTGCGGCATAATTCACGGTATAATCAATGCCCTCTTGAAGCTGACGACCACCAGCGGTAACACGCACTGATCCACGAGGCACATTGAAAGCACCAATGGGTATGCCATTGCTTCCCTCTGACTTATAGCGCCCTTTTAACAGAAATTTGTTTTTTTCAGGGTCTTGCAAAGCGGCTGCCTTGGTCAGCTCGTACATATCCCTAAAAACATACTTTTCTTGGTTTTCATTGTATGTTTGTTCATCTTCATAGTTCTCAGTACTTCCGAGCACATCAAAAATAAATTCTCCGAAGGGCTCTGTTTTGGTAAATATGATGAGTCCGTCTTGAGTATCAACCGTCAATCCTTGTACAAAGTCAAAGAAACCATCACCGCCGGGTTGCACATCGTTATACGCATTCAAACGGTCTAAATTGAAAACATCCAATAAAATACGTTCTTGCAAAGGTTTATTACCTCCTGTTGGGGCAGGAAATTCAGTTACAGGTGTAATATAATTTCTTGGCGTGGGATCGGAATAGAGGATGTTGAATTTAAAATCTTCTTGGCTCAAGCGAAATGCTCCAGTCGCGTAGATGTTCTTCATCATCAGATCCCAAATAGGATCTTGTACGTTGGTAATGTTACTTTTCAGCAACTTCAATATCAAGGTATTGTTTTCAATGATGGGCTGCACTCCACCAGAAACGGTAGTGGCGTCTAAACCACCGTTGGCAAATTCACCCACTTGAAATACCTCTCCGTTGAACGTATATTGAAAAGCCACACCCAAAACCTCATCATTACTTAATCGCTGGTTGAGTGAGATATAACCCAATTGTGAATTGAAATCGTAATCTCTGTTGGGTTCCAATTTTTGGGCGTTCTCTAAAATAGCGTAGTCAAAACCTTGGTTGGCCGGGTAACCGGGCACGTTGAAACCCGCTTCAACCGTAGCAATATCTCGAATCGACTCTGTCAATGCACCCCCTGCACCAATTAAATCAGGATCATAGTCATTGGCATTGTTTCTTGGAAAAATATTACTAGGGTTATTGAAAAAACCTGAAGGGTCTCCGTTATTTTGTCCTATACGGGTTTGACTTTCAACCGCCTCACCCAAATCTTGTATCGCAACTATATTACGTACGTTCACGGTCTGCTGACTACGGTTGGTCACCCAAACCTCTAAACGGGTAATTTGAACCTGACTGTTGATATACGGATATTTCTCAAGCGCCTGATCATAATTATCTCTAAAATACTGGGCCAAGAAGAAGTGTTTGTCCTCATCATAATCCAAAGCCGTGATGGAAAATTCGTTTAAGGTACCGCCTCCTTGGGCAACTACGGTATTGTTTTGAGATCGTTGTTCCGAGAAAACACCAGTTACCGTTGTCTTACCAAATTGCAACTGTGTTTTCACACCAAAAAGACTTTGCGCACCTGTAATCAATGAACTGTTCAACGGCATGTTGACATTACCCACTTCGATGCTTTGAATGATATCATCTTCGGTTGGGGTATAATCCAATTTCACGATATTCTGAAAGTCAAAGGTCGCCTCGGTATCATAATTGGCCGTCACTTGAAGGCGCTCTCCAATTTTTCCCAACATACTCAGGCTGATACGCTGATCAAAATCAAAAGCAAGATTTGTTCTATTTCTTGGGGATAAAGAGGGATTGTCGTTTTTCTGCCAAATGACACCCAAATCCATTGCGACAGATCCCTGCGGAATCACTTCGATGGAGTTACCCCCAAAAACCGATTCAAAAAAGTTATTGTTAATGTAGAAGTTAGGCAAAAGGTTTTTACGGGCTTCCTCACTACCTGCCTTTTGTCCGGAGAAGGCATCCGCCTTTTCCTTGAAATACTTCTTCATTGATTCTTTGCGTACCAGTTCAAAATATTGCTCTGGCGTTAGAATAATGGGATAGCCAATATTAAACTCCCCCACACTCTCATTGAAGATATAGCGATCTAGCTTGACATCGTAAATGTATTTGGAAACAATGCTTTCGGGATTGTCGAGTAGAATCTTTCCTAAGGCAAAGCCCGTTTTGACAGAATCCACCTCTTGGGTATTGTCAACCTCTGCACCTGTTTCTTGACCAAAGGAAAAATCCGATGAAATCAAGAAAATAGTGAACAGAAAGAAAAGCTTAAATGAAGATTTAAGTATTTGGTTTGCCCCGTTTTTCAATGTTGTTACAAATTTTTAAGCGCGAGTTTTATGATATTCTCAACACTTAGCGAAGGGTCTTGTTGCAGTACTTTATCAACAACCTTTTCAGCCTGTCTTCTGGCAAAGCCAAGAACCTCTAAAGCAGATAACGCTTCTTCTTTATTTGTATTGTTTGAATTGTGGGAAACTTCATCGATATCATACACTTTTAAAACCTTGTCTCTAAGGTCTAAAATGACCCTTTGGGCGGTTTTTGCACCTATACCCTTGACACCCTGTATGGTAGGTACATCTCCATTGGCAATTGCATCTCTTATTTGGGCGGGAGAGAGTGAAGATAACATGGTGCGTGCTGTACTAGATCCAATGCCCGAAACGGAGAGTAGAAGACGGAAAATTTCGCGTTCTGATTTTTCAGAAAACCCGAAAAGGGTATGAGAATCTTCTTTGACCTGAAGATGGGTATATAAATTTATATGTTCATTATCTGAAAGTTTGGAGAATGTGTGCAACGAAATATTCACAAAATAACCCACCCCACCACATTCTATTATGACATGAGTGTGGTTCTTTTCAACCAGTTTTCCTTTGAGATGATGAATCATTGAGGTCTTTGTGTTAGGTTTTGGGTTTTAGTGAAAGTATTTAATTTAAAATTAAAATTTATTTTGTGCTTTTTGGTTTTGAATTATTCGAAATACGTCAGGCAACCAAAAACCATGGACCGTCGATTATTTTCCAGTTTTGGCTTTTTTACGTTTCTGTCGCTCTTGCGCATCAATCACGGCAACCGCGGTCATATTGACCATTTCCTCAACACTGGCACCCAATTGCATGATGTGAACAGCCTTGCTGAGGCCAACCATGATGGGCCCAATGGAATCAGCACCATTCAGTTCTTTCAACAGTTTATAGGTAATGTTCGCTGATTCCAAATTTGGAAAAATAAGTGTGTTTACCTTTTTGCCCGCCAACTTTGAAAACGGAAATTGGCTTTGTAGCAATTCCTTATTGAGGGCAAAGTCGGTTTGAATTTCGCCATCAACCACCAAATCTGGGTTTCTTTCATGTAATATCTTGACCGCCTCTTTTATCTTTCTTGCATGTGGATGCGAGGACGAACCATAATTGGCATAAGACAATAGTGCGATTACCGGATCAAAGCCAAAAGTTGAGGCAACATTGGCGGTATTTTGCGCGATTTCAGCCAATTCTTCGGCCGAGGGGTCGATATTTATCGAAGTATCTGCGAGAAATAAGGGTCCTTTTTCAGTTATCATAATGTGCACTGTAGATGCCTTGGTCACTCCTGATGCCCTACCTAAAATTTCAAAAATGGGTTTCACCACCATCGGGTAGGCCCTGGCATAGCCAGAGAGCATTCCGTCAGCATCACCCTCCAAGACCATCATGGCTCCAAAAGGGGTACGTTTTTTCATTTCAGCCCTGGCATTGTAGAGTGTGCTACCTGTTCTTCTTCTATTCTGCCAATAGCGTTCGGCATACTGTTCCCTTTTGGCCTTGGCATCTTCGGTCTGCGGATTGATGATCTCTATATCATCTTCAAATTCGAGTTCTTTCATCAGCTCAGAAATACGCTCCACATTTCCCAATAAAATGGGAATGGCGATACCTTCTTCATAAACAATTTGAGCCGCTTTCAGCACATCAAGTTGATCAGCCTCTGCAAAAACTATTTTCTTAGGATTTATTTTTGCTCTGTTGTGCAACAGACGAACCACCTTATTGTCCTCGCCCGAACGTTGACGCAATTCTTCTTTATAAACTTCCCAATCTTCAATGGGTTCTTTTGCAACACCACTTTCCATGGCAGCTTTGGCAATAGCTGGTGGTATTTCCGAAATCAATCTTGGATCAAAAGGCTTCGGAATGATATAGTCTTTTCCGAAGGTCAACCTTGTTTCGCCATAGGCAATATTCACTTGCTCTGGCACCGGTTCTCTGGTCAACTCTGCCAAAGACTTAACTGCTGCCATTTTCATCGCCTCGTTGATTGCTGTTGCGCGAACATCCAAAGCCCCTCGAAAAATAAACGGGAAGCCCAAAACATTGTTTACCTGATTCGGATGGTCTGACCTGCCTGTGGCCATAATGATGTCTTTTCGGGTTTTGACGGCAAGATCATATTTGATTTCAGGATTCGGATTCGCCATGGCAAACACAATGGGGTTTTTGGCCATTGATTTGAGCATTGCGGGGGTAACAATATCAGCAATTGAAAGTCCTATAAACACATCGGCATCTTTCATGGCCTCTTCCAACGTATCTATTTTTCTGTCGGATGCGAACTCCATCTTCTCTTTCGTCAAATTTTCTCGATCCGTGCGAATGACCCCCTTGCTATCAAGCATCACAATATTCTCATGCTTTGCACCAAAGGCCTTGTAGAGTCTCGTACATGAAACGGCTGCCGCACCGGCGCCACTTACCACGATTCGAACCTTTTCAATCTTTTTTCCTGTCAGTTCCAAGGCATTCAATAAGGCTGCCGCCGAAATTATCGCCGTACCGTGCTGATCATCATGCATGACCGGAATATCCAACTCAGCTTTTAAACGACGTTCAATTTCGAATGCCTCTGGGGCCTTGATATCTTCAAGATTTATTCCTCCGAAAGTAGGGGCGATCATTTTTACCGTTTCAATGAATTTATCGACATCTTCAGTATCCACTTCGATGTCCATTCCGTCGATGTCAGCAAATATTTTAAAAAGTAGACTTTTACCTTCCATGACCGGTTTTGATGCTTCAGGACCGATATTACCGAGACCCAGAACTGCCGTACCGTTTGAAATCACTGCGACTAAATTTCCTTTTGAAGTGTATTTGTAGGCATTGTCCTTGTCCTTTTCAATCTCTAAACAAGGCTCGGCAACACCAGGCGAATAAGCTAGCGCCAAATCACGCTGAGTGGCATAAGGTTTAGTAGGGACAATCTTTATTTTACCTGGATGCGGTTTCGCATGATATAGAAGTGCCTCTCTTCGATTTTTTTCTTTACTCATACCGTGTTCTTAAGCTTGTAAATTTAGACAGTATTCTACACATAGGATGAATAAAAAGACGAAAACCCTTAAATATGGTGCCTATTTTTCGTTACGCACATTCAATCGCATTGCCAAAACAGCAGAGATAATAAAGAACACCCCAGCAAAAAGCATGGCATTGATCGCATTACTTTCAAGGAAGTATTCATAGATAGGACCAAAGGTTACTGTTTGTATGAACATGGGTATCACGATCATCATATTTAAAATACCCATATATACGCCCCTTCTTTCTTGAGGCACAATTTTGGAAACCATGGTATAAGGAATGCCCATCATCGCTGCCCAACCTATACCGAACAAAACCATAGGCGCCAATACCAAGTAGGGGTCTGAAATAAAGGGAATGCAAAACAAAGCGATACCGGTGCCGGCCAAACTCAATGCATACACTCTTTTATTACCGAATTTTAATGATAAGGGCACCAATACCAATGCCACCAACATGGTTGTCAGATTATAAACGAAGCTCATTGACGCGGCTTGCGAGCCTGCCTCGGAGATGGAATAACCCATTGTTTTCATAAAAAGAGGTGTAGAGAATTGCCAATAGACAAATAGCGCATACCACTGAAATAAATATACCCCAGCTATTTTCCACATGAATTTGGGCATATCACCTACAGCTTCTGAAGTTTCCATAAAAGGCAATAACAAATCGCTGAACTTTTGAAAAAACGGACTATCAGGATTCCTTTTGATTCGAACATATAGAAACCACAACCATACCGCGGCGATTAATAAAATCAGCAAAACCAATAAGTTCCAATTTTCAAACAAATAAGGGTATATACTTACCAAACCAAATCCGAGGAGCAGGGGAACGGATGACATGACCAGGATGACACTTGCAAATTGCACAACCGGATGTGGTTTTCCGTCATTGAATTTGTTTATTTCAACCATTTCTTCATCAGACGGGGCAATTTCAGGGGTTTTCAAAATTGACCATAATACAGTTGTCAAAGAAAGAAAAGCACCAATGTAAAATGAGTAATAAATCCACTCAGGAATAACTCCCACTACATCAACTGACTCACTAAAGAGGTATTTAAACAATATGATAGAACCCGTTGCCAGTAGGGTACCCAAACCGCAAAACAAACTTTGCATTTGATACCCCATACTCAATTGCTTTTCTGGTAGTTTATCGCCAACAAATGCTCTGTAGGGTTCCATGGCCACATTATTGCCCACATCCAATATCCAAAGCAAACCAACTGCAAACCATAACACAGGACTATGTGGAAAAGCAAACAAACAAAGACTTCCGAAAATAGCTCCAATCAAAAAATAAGGCTTGCGTCTTCCCCATTTAGGCGACCACGTCTTATCTGACATGGCACCGATAATCGGTTGAATAATCAATCCTGTAATTGGCCCTGCAATATTTAAAATTGGTATCGATTCTTCTGGGGCACCCAAGTACAAAAATATAGGGCTGATAGCCGTTTGCTGCAAACCAAAACTATATTGAATGCCCAAAAAACCGACATTCATATTAAAAATCTGCCAAAAACTTAAACTCGGTTTTTTAATTTCCATACTTTATCGTTATTTAGATTCAAACTTGGAACAAGATACTATTTTAGAACAAAATCAACATCTATTTCTTTCGCTATGAATGGGTTATATTAAAATTCATTTTGATCAAATCAACTTCAAGTAGCGCCCATTCATCATGGTTTTTCCATTGCATTTTCAATAATGCATCGGGCGTTTCCATGAGTTCAAACTGGCCATTGAAGGCTTTATGGGTGTTGCGCAGAACCATCAAGCTTTTGAAATCAGCGAAAAACCCTGTTTTAACAAAATCATCTATCTCATCTTTGGAATAGTAGTGACGATTGATATCTCTTCCCACTTTGGTTTTTGCCAAAAGTTGTATATCATTTTCTCCTGCAAGCAACCCCACATAATATACCTGTGGCACCCCAGGAACAAAAAATTGAATGGCGCGTGCCATTAAATAAGCATTTTTATCTTTCCCCAATGCTTCAAAATAAGTGCAGTTTACTTGGTATAGGTCTAAATTAGAAGCGGCAGCACCTGTTGCTTTCCTGCTGGTATTCGAGCTGTTTTGATGAATTTTTTCAACAATATCATTAAGAGAATCATCATCGATCAAACCGGGTTTTCCATCTTCCGAGGCAACATCAACCACCCCAATGCCATCATGTGTATCTAAGACGGTAACCACGTTTCTCGGTGCAATAGCCAACCACTTTTTGAGGTTTTTGGCGCTTTTATGGAAAAGGGTATCCAATACAAGTACCGGCAATGCAAAATCATACACAAAATCAACCTTTTTGGCTATTTCTATTTGAGTTTGGTAAAAAGAGTGTATCTCAACCAAAACGGCCATTCCTCTTTGCCCAGCCTTCTTTGTTAACGCTTCAATAAATTCATAGGTCTCATCGATCATAAAACAAGAAGTTCCTGCCTTTTTAATGGCGTACCCGGCCGCATCCAACCGTATTGTTTTGATATTGGCCTCTTGAAAAGTATCCAATATGCCCTCCAAATAGGCTTTTCCCTTTTCAGATTGCACATCAATATCCACTTGATTTTGGGTAAAGGTGGTCCACAGTAATTTAGAACTGCCATTTTTGAACATGAATTCAGTAAAAGGGGAAGTGGGTCTTGGGCGGTATATCTTCGCTTGCAAGTCTTCATTGATCCCATCAGGAAAAACAGTATCCACACTCAAAAAGAGTTCGGCAAATTCTGAACTTTCCCCTTTTTCCAAATAATCTTTAAACTGTTCGCTTTGCGCAGAAACATGGTTCACAATAAGGTCTGCCATGATATCGAATTCTAAGCCCAAACTCTTAATTTCATTCCATGTACCAAGCCTTGGATCTACCATAGTATGGTCAATGGGATCAAAGCCGGCATCTTCCCCGTCAATGGGATAAAAGAAAGGAAGCAGATGTATACCCCCAAAAATATCTTTGAACTCATTCTTAAAAAGACTTTTTAGGTCTGAAATTTTACCATTTGGAAGCCTATCAACATAGGTGATCAATTGTACTTTGTTCTTCATTCTTTGAATTGGAGTATTCTTGGTGTTTTCCTCGTCAACACCCTTTTAAATCTTGTTTATACATTCAATATAAAACTAAAAACCCCTATTGAAAGGAAGAATCAATATAAAAATGAGGAAAAATCAAACTAAAACGTTTGCGTTTTTGAACTGCTACCTTAAAAACCTGATGTTACGCTGTAAACCGGCAAACTTGGTACGCTTCACGGCCGACTTTTGAAATACTTTGCGAAAAACATCTGCTGTGATTTCTTCCCAGTCCTTTTTGGTCATTGAAAGTAATTCAGGATATGGATTGAAAAGTGGTTCTTGATGCGGTTTTGAAAATTTGTTCCATGGACAAACATCTTGACAAACATCGCAACCAAAGACCCAATCGTCAAACTGGCCCTTAAAATCCAAAGGGATTTCGTTTTTCAACTCAATCGTGAAATACGAAATACATTTGCTTCCGTCAACAACATATGGTTCTACAATGGCCTCCGTGGGGCAGGCATCGATACAGGCTGTACAGGTACCACAATGGTCGGTAACAGGAGTATCATATTCTAATTCCAAATCAACGATCAGTTCAGCAATAAAGTAGAAGGAACCCACTTGTTGCGTCAATAAATTACTGTGTTTACCGATCCACCCCAATCCACTTTTAGCGGCCCAGGCTTTGTCCAACACAGGAGCCGAATCTACAAAGGCTCGTCCGTTCACTTCCCCTATTTCGTCCGAAATGAAATTATGAAGCTGCCGCAATTTTGATTTTATGACATGGTGGTAGTCATGGCCATAAGCGTATTTCGAAATTTTATAGGTATCCTCCTTTTGAGTCACTTCAGGGTAGTAATTCAGTAATAAAGAGATGACTGATTTTGCACCATCAACAAGCAAACGGGGATCTAATCGCTTGTCGAAATGATTTTCCATATAGCCCATTTCGCCATGCATATTGTCTTTGAGCCATTTTTCCAATCGAGGTGCTTCTTCCTCAAGAAAATCAGCTTTGGAGATTCCGCATGACAAAAACCCGAGGCGTTTGGCTTCCTGTTTTATTAGACGTGTATGTTCTTCTTTTGGTGTCAACCTGCTGTTGTATTCGATTCAGAACGAAATTACAATTCTAAAAAGTAATCTTTTTGAAAAAAGTAAGAGCATTCTGTAACAATTTTGATATTTTCAAACTAATAGATAACAATCGAAATAAATTCGAGACATGATACAACTGAATAAACTGACCAAATCATTTACCTCCAAAACCGGTAAAGGATTTAAAAAAGAAACCGTTACGGTCAACGCAGTCAATGAAGCTTCTTTCGAATGCAAACCCGGAAGAATTTTCTCTTTGCTAGGCCCTAACGGAGCCGGAAAAACCACCACCTTGCGAATGATCGCTGGTATCATCAATCCTACCTCTGGCTCAGCTATTGTTGATGGTGTTGATATTTCAGATGGCAATGATGAAGTCAAAAAGAGAATTGGATTCCTAACGGGATCCACAGGACTCTACGAACGTCTGAACCCTGATGAGACCTTAGATTTCTTCGGAAAATTATACAAATTAGCTCCGAATGAATTGAACGAACGCAAAGAATATCTCTTTGAAAAATTAGGTATCAACGAGTTTCGTAAAAAGAGGATGGGGCAGATGAGTACGGGTATGAAGCAAAAAGTTTCGATTGCACGGACACTCATCCATGACCCAGAAGTTTTGATTTTTGATGAGCCCACCTCTGGTCTGGATGTTATCACGGCAGCCAGCATCATCGATCTTATACGAGAATCAAAAGCCAATAACAAAACGGTAATTTTCTCTTCACATATTATGAGTGAAGTAGACTTATTGTGTGATGACCTTGCCATCATCAACAAAGGATCCATCATCTACAATGACACATTTGACAACTTTAAAAGTGAAATGAAAGCAGATAATCTGACCCAAGAATTCATTAACCGAGTAAAAGAAGCATAAGCATGAGAGATTTGATTATCATAATAAAGAAAGAACTAACTGAGCTTCTCAGAGATAAGAAAACCATTATCAATTCGATTGTATTGCCCACTTTACTGATTCCCATACTCATGTTCGGGGGTATCAAAGTGAGTCAAATGATTCAAGAGAGCAATCAGAAAAAAACTGTTGAAATTGGCTTGGTCAACGCACCTGAAGATTTTAAAAAACTTGTGGTGGCCGACACCTTGAACAAGATCACCAACTATGACGAATCAATAGATTTCAAAACATTGATCGACGACGGCACCATTCAAACGGCAGTGGTTTTTTCTGAGAATTGGAAAACCCAAATGGATAGTTTATCAAGCAGCAAGGTACAGGTGTATCGAAATGGCACCAAAGACAATGTTAACGGCCGTGTGACTGCACTATTGGATACTTACAGTGCGGTTCTCAAAGAAAAAAGAATTGCCCAACTCAACATTCCTGTAGAGAAAATGACACCTTTTCACAAAACCAATATTGAAGTTGGTGAAGAAAAAGAGTTGATCGGAAAACGCATTGGGGGGTTCATTCCGTACATATTCATTTTGACCATGTGGGGTGGTTGTCTTTTGGCCGCCATAGATTTGGTCACGGGTGAAAAAGAGCGAAAAACCATTGAAACCACCTTATCATTGCCCATTTCCAAATTTAATGTGCTGTGGGGTAAGGCGATAGTGGCCTCGTTACTTGGTTTTATTCCCGCTCTTCTGAATTTAATAGGGTTGATAATTGGTTTAAAGTTCATCGATGGAATTCCTGAAGTGCTGACATCTTCTCTGGGCGAAATGCTGAACTTTCAATCGATTACTATGATTCTGCTATTATTGATTCCTTTTTCACTGTTCTTAGCAGGCTTAATCATTGCTTTAGTTGCTGGAGCCACATCATTCAAGGAAGCACAGAGTAAAGCTTCACCCATTATCATATTGATTATCATTCCGTTGGTAATGGCCTTGATGCCGGGTATAGAATTCACTTGGGCAACCGTATTCATACCGGTGTTGAATATTGGACTTGGTGTCAAAGAAATTATGGCCGGTACCATAGATATGGGTATGTATGCAGCAATGCTCTTTTCATTAATCGCATTTGCCTTAGCCGCGATATATTTTAGCTATAAGAAGTTCTCAGATGAGAATGCGATTTTGCAATAAGTTTATTGGTTAATTATTTGAGAGGCGAGGTAATCACAAATACTTCGCCTTTTATTTTAAAACAACCCCGGTTGTGTTCCCCCCTTGCTTCTTCCAAGGTGTTTGTAGGCCAATTCAGTTACTTCCCTGCCACGCGGGGTACGCATGATAAAACCTTGCTGTATCAAAAAGGGTTCGTAGACCTCTTCAATGGTTTCAGCACTCTCTGAAACCGCGGTCGCCAAAGTGGTTATACCTACCGGGCCACCTTTGAATTTATCAATGATGGTGGTCAAAATCTTGTTGTCCATTTCATCCAAACCATGGGCATCCACATTCAAGGCCTTCAAACTAAATTTGGAAATATCCATATCAATACTGCCATTCCCTTTTATTTGGGCAAAATCACGCACGCGTCTCAAAAGTGCGTTACAAATTCTGGGTGTACCTCTACTCCTGCCTGCAATTTCTATTGAAGCGTCATTTGAAATAGGCACTTTTAGAATGTCAGCACTTCGTTGCACAATGGTTGAAAGCAGCTCGGTATCATAATATTGAAGTCTGCTTTGTATTCCAAATCTTGCCCGCATGGGCGCCGTCAATAGGCCTGATCGCGTTGTGGCACCAATAAGTGTGAACGGATTCAAATTTATCTGCACCGATCGGGCATTCGGGCCCGTTTCGATCATGATATCAATCTTGTAATCTTCCATGGCAGAATAAAGGTATTCCTCCACAATGGGGCTCAGACGATGAATCTCATCAATAAAAAGTACATCGCGTTCTTCAAGATTGGTCAATAAACCCGCGAGATCACCGGGCTTGTCCAAAACTGGGCCCGATGTGATTTTTATACCTACACCCAGTTCATTGGCCAAAATATGTGCCAGCGTGGTTTTTCCTAGACCGGGAGGGCCATGAAACAGGGTGTGATCTAAAGCTTCATTACGTTGATTGGCCGCTTCGACAAAAATCTTCAGATTTTCCAAAACCTGCTCTTGACCCGTGAAATCATCAAAACTGACCGGACGCAAAGCCCTTTCAATATCAAGTTCTTCGTTGGTATAACCTTCTGCTGATGGGTCTAAAAATTCATTCATTGAATCAAAGATAATCAAACACCCTAAAGTAATGAAGTGGTTGAATCTTCAGTCTGAAAATCTAAACTAAATATCGTAATTTCAGGGTATGGAAAAGAAGTCATACTCCTCAGGAATTTTACAATACATCCCTTTCTTTTATGTGATTTGGTCTGACGATTTGCTATCGGCCTCTGAAATAAACGTTGTTGAAAAAGCAATTGGTCAAGATGATAGCCTTACCAAAAAAGAAGCTACACAATTGAATTCATGGTTGAACACTAAAAATCCGCCGGCGAATGAAGATCTCAAAAATTGGAAACAAATTGTTTCAAATTCAGGGGTAAAATTGGTTGAAAGCGATACCTACCCGTTGAGTACGTTCAGTCAAAATGTGGTTTGCAACTATTTTAAACAGTGCCCTTTCAATGACCACCTAAAACATATTGAAGTGAATTTGGGTATTCAACCTAACCATTACAATCATTTGTTTGACGTGGAAGTGGATCACGAGGTGACCTCCGACTTTTACGATGCTTCGGAATTGGATGTTATTTTAAAGGGAAAGCATGCCAAGGTCATTGATGATTTCAGAAATGTTTTGAAAGACCCGATATTCTCTTGGGATGTTCATCGCAATAAAGAAGATTTTAGAGAGGTTGTTTTAAAGCAGGTCAAACATTTGGCCGACCGAGGTTATGGAGCCATTGCCTACCCGGAAGCTTATGGAGGAACAGGGGATATGGAAGGCTATGCCACCATTTTTGAAAATATGATGTACGCAGATGGAAGTCTGAGCATAAAATTCGGGGTTCAATTCGGTCTTTTTGGGGGAAGTATTCAAAAACTGGGCACAAAAAAACATCACGATAAATACCTAACCGATACCGGAAAAGCAGAACTTTTGGGGTGCTTTGCAATGACTGAAACAGGCCACGGTTCAAACGTGCGCGGTGTGAAAACCACAGCAACCTATGACAAAAAAACGGATCAGATAGTCATTCAAACACCCGGTAAAAATGACAATAAAGAATACATTGGCAATGCCCTACATTCTAAAATGGCATCTGTCTTTGCACAGTTGATCGTAGATGGAAAAAATGAGGGTGTGCATGCAATATTGGTTCCGGTCAGAAATGAAAAGCATGAATTAATGCCCGGGGTTACCATTGTGGATAACGGCTATAAATTAGGATTGAATGGGGTTGACAACGGTAAAATATGGTTCAATCAAGTCAAAGTGCCGCGAGAAAACCTCCTGAATAAATACGGTACCATAAACGATGACGGTACCTATCATTCAGATATCAAAAATCCGAACAAGCGATTTTTTACCATGTTGGGGACTTTGGTCGGTGGGCGTATTTGTGTGGCCAGAGCTGGACTGGGTGGGGCAAAAATGGCGCTCGCCATTGCCGTGAAGCACGCCCTTAAAAGAAGACAATTCAATGATAGCATCAAGGTTCAAGAAGACCTTTTGATGGATTACCCAACGCATCAGTTGCGATTGACCCCATTGGTGGCCAATGCCTATGTCTATCAAATCACACTCGATCAAATGATGGCCGAATATTGTGATGAAAGCCAGCCTGACAAGCGCGTGATTGAAACCAAAGTAGCTGGCTTGAAATCAATCATCACATGGTATGCCAATTCAACCATACAAGAATGTCGGGAAGCTTGCGGAGGCAAGGGGTACTTGATGGAAAACCGTATTGCCGATTTAAAGGGCGATGTGGACATTTACACTACTTTTGAAGGTGATAATACCGTTCTTTTATTATTGGCCGCAAAAGGCGTGTTATCAAACTTTAAAGCGGAATTCAATAGCGCCGGTTTTTCAGCCGTTTTAAAACTGTTGAGTTCGCAGTTAAGTGACAAAATTTCCACCATCAATCCGTTGTATTCGAACAAGGTTGATAAAGCCCACTTGTACAACCCAAAATTTCACAAACACGCTTTTGATTATCGCACGCGTAGATTGACCTATACCCTAGCTTCTCGAATTCGAGGCTACATAAAAAAGGGAATGCCATCTTACCAAGCGTTCTTGAAAGTACAAACTCATTTAATTGCTTTGGGCAAGGCCTATGCTGCGGAATTGGCATACAATGCCTATGCCGATTTTGTGGATGAAATGCCCGAAGGAATAAACAAAGACCTTTTTACAAAATTGGGCACACTTCATGCCCTTCATGAAATTAGAAGTGATGCAGAATGGTTTTTGGAACAAGGGTATTTCAGTGGTACCAAGTCAAAAGCGATTAGACAACGTGTTGAACGGCTCTGTACCGAATTGAGACCACACATTGGCGTATTGGTTGATGGATGGGGAATTCCCAAGGAGTGTTTGAGTGCACCGATTGCCAAATAGGATGCCTATTTCTGCTTGTGCAATTCGGTAGTATCCAAAAACTCGAGGATCTCGATTCGAGCATCGCCACTCAAATATGTTTTCGAAGATCCCCTTGAAGACAGTTCCAATAAGTCTTGTGCATGAACTTTAGCACTTGAAGAACCTTCCAAATTCGCTGACACCGTATCAGCTTTTAGTTTTGTAGCGCGGAGGTTTGAAGACCCTGACAATGTGATACCATAGTTCTTCACATTACCGTCCATTTTGGCCGACGCATTGCCTTGCAAGGTCATGATATTGGTGTCACAGGCAACAAAAATGCCCACGTCAATGCGATCGTTCAAAACGATATTAACTTCATCTGCTTCTAAATTGAAATCACCCGAACTGTTATCATTCATGGTAATTTCTATTTCATTTGAATTCGCATTCAACTCTAATTTGGCATTACCACTCGTACTGACCGAAAGTTTCTCCGTATCAATTTGGTCTTGCATTCGTATTCTGCCATCCAACATGGAAATTGAGGTCAGTTCAAAGTATTTGATGGTAATGTCTAGTTTCTTCTTACTAGTAATTTTGTAAAAAGCACTGATGACCAAGGTGCTATCTTCAACCCTGAATTTCAAAACATCGATTAAGTTGTCATCGGCGTTCAATACATAACCTTCGGTATCAGCCCTTTGCAAGGTAATATCTAAGTCATCATTCAATTCAATGGCATTAAAGGCTGGTAAGTCTTCAATTACCTCGATAACGTTTTTATTACCTTTTATTTTCGGTTTTCGTTGCGCATAAATTGCCGTTGTCGATAACGCAATCAGAAGTATCACTAATTGTTTCATTTTGTCAGTGTTTGATGGGAACTTTGTTCTTTTTGACATCTACATAGCTAATAATGTGCCAAAAATCAGTTCATCATGGAATATTTTCAAATCTAATATATCAAAAAAAATGCCCAACTCTCAAAGTTGGGCATTTTTCCGTGTTTTTATCGAAGGTCAATGGTTCATCTCTTCTTCCCCATCTTGCAATGGCACGGTCTGCGGAACAAAATCTTGCCCCGGTATAATATACTCTCCATGGTCATCGACCTTGCTATAATCATAGGCCCAACGATGCACATGAGGTATTGGACCATCCCAGTTACCATGAATGTGTTTCACCTCTGCTGTCCATTCCAGTGTTGTGGATTTCCATGGGTTCTTTGGTCCTTTCTTTCCATAGAAAATACTGGATACAAAATTATAGACAAATAGCAATTGCGCTGCACCAGCAATCAATGCGAAAACCGTCATCAACACCTGTACATCAGCCAATTCATCAAACATCGGGAAGGCTGTATTCTCATAATAACGCCTAGGGACACCAGCCATGCCCACAAAGTGCATCGGGAAGAAAACCCCATATGCGCAGACGGCCGTTACCCAGAAATGCACATAGCCGAGATTTTTATTCATCATTCTACCCTCGAACATTTTGGGGAACCAATGATAAACTCCCGCGAACAGTCCGTATAAAGCAGAGATACCCATGACCAAGTGAAAGTGCGCCACTACAAAATAGGTGTCATGCACATTGATATCCAAGAAACTGTCGCCAAGAATAATTCCTGTTAAACCTCCTGTGATGAATGTGGATACCAACGCGATTGAAAATAACATAGCAGGGTTGAGCTGCAAATTACCTTTCCACAAAGTGGTTATGTAATTAAATGCTTTTACAGCCGAGGGAATAGCTATTAGAAGCGTGGTAAAGGTAAATACCGAACCCAAAAACGGATTCATACCTGAAATGAACATATGGTGCCCCCAAACTATCGTGGATAGAAAGGCTATGGCCATTATGGATGCCACCATCGCTCGGTACCCAAAAATAGGTTTTCGGGCATTTGTGGCCATTACTTCAGAAGTTATACCCAACGCTGGCAATAAGACAATATATACCTCAGGATGCCCTAAAAACCAAAATAAATGTTCGAATAAAACTGGAGATCCACCTTGGTAGTGCAACACTTCACCTTGTATGAAGATATCGGACAAGAAAAAAGAGGTTCCGAAACTTCTATCCATAATCAACAATAAAGCCGCTGATAGAAGAACAGGAAACGAAATCACACCTATGATCGCCGTGATAAAAAATGCCCAGATGGTCAACGGCAATCTTGACATGGACATTCCTTTCGTTCTAAGGTTGATAACCGTTACAATATAATTCAAGGAGCCCAGTAAAGAAGAAGCAATGAAAATAGCCATCGAGGTCAACCATAAGGTCATACCTAACCCAGAACCAGGCTGAGCCATTGGTAAGGCACTTAATGGCGGGTAGATGGTCCACCCGGCGGCCGCTGGGCCTGCCTCAACAAAGATTGAAATTACCATGATGACGGTGGAGATGAAAAACAACCAAAAAGACAACATGTTCAAAAAGCCCGAGGCCATATCCCTGGCCCCAATTTGCAAAGGAATCAAAAGGTTACTGAACGTACCACTTAAACCAGCAGTCAAAACAAAGAACACCATGATGGTACCGTGCATGGTGACCAGGGCCAAATACATATCGGCATCCATGACACCTTCAGGTGCCCAGTCTCCAAGAATGGCTTGAAAAATAGCAAATGACTCTCCTGGCCAAGCCAACTGCATTCTGAACATCAAAGACATTGCAATACCAATGAAACCCATCGCCAAAACCCCAGTGATCAAGTATTGCTTGGCAATCATTTTATGATCCTGACTAAAGATGTATTTTGTGATGAAGGTTTCTTTATGATGATGATGTCCGTGATCGTCGTGAACGTGACCCTCTACATGTGCTGTTGCTGACATAATCTTGATTTAAATCTTTATTATTATTTTCTTTTATAGCCTAATTCGAAGCCATTGTCTGGCCAAAAGTTCGTTGGGTTTTCATCCAAGCCTCATATTCCTCTTGGGTCTCAACAATAATTTTCATTTGCATATTGTAATGTGATCGTCCACATATTTTGTTGCAAATCAACACATAATCGTACTCCCATGGATCTGAATTATCCTCTCCCTTTGCCGCTCTTTCTGCGCGTATTTTGTTGGTTCTACGAACTTTGTCAATCACATCCGGATCCTTTCTGATTTCAGCCGTTGTCTTTGTCGGGGTGAATGAAAATTCTGTAATCATACCCGGAACGCAATTCATTTGTGCCCTAAAGTGGGGCATATAAGCCGAATGCAATACATCTTGCGAGCGCATTTTGAAATTAACTTTTCTATTTACCGGCAAATGCAATTCTTTCACAATAACATCATCAGCAGCGTAAGAATCAGATTCATCCAAACCAAGAACGTTGGCTTTGTCATTATCGATCATTCTCACATTTGCGCCCCCTAGAACATTATCGCTGCCGCCGTAACGTGCTGTCCAATTAAACTGCTGGGCATAAAGCTCCACTACCAAGGGATCATCTTCATCGTTAACATCCATGGTGTTGGTCCATGCGTACAATCCCCATGCGATTAAAACAGCCAGGACAATCGCAGGAATAACAGACCATATAATTTCCAGCTTATGGTTTTCAGCATAAAAGAGCGCTTTGTTTTCTTTATTTCCTCTGTATTTGTATCCAAAATAATGCAACAATGCCTGTGTAATTGTTTGAACTATGAAGATGATCACAAATGAAACGAGCATCAAATAGTCATAACTTCCACCATGCGCCGAAGAGGACTCGGGTAACAGAAACTTGGAATATTTATAAAAGCTGAAAATGGTTATGCCATAAATGAAAATTAAAAAAGCAAACAATAAATATCCTTGATTCTTATTGTCATTATCATTGGCTATTTGGGCATTCTCAGTTCTGATTTGAGACAGCTCAAAAATCTTGGTCATTTGCCAAATCGCAATTCCCACTAGTGCTAAAACTATAAATGTCAATGCTGTTGTCATCGTATCTCTTACTATTATACTTTCGCTTGATTAATAATGAAAATGCTTGCTTTCCTCAATAAACGGATTGCGCTTTGGCTGTAATGGCGCCGAGCCCAATGCTCTAAAAATCCAGAAAATAAAGAGTCCTGCAAATAACAATATGGCCCCAATTTCGGGTCCACCAATACTCCATTGCCTGCCCACGGTGGAAGGCATGATCATGTTATAGATATCCATGTAATGACCCGCTAGAATTACAATTCCTGCCATAATCACAAACCAATTGATTCTTTTGTAATCACTATTCATTAATAATAACACAGGAAAAAGGAAATTCATGGCTACCATTCCAAAAAACGGAAGGTTATAATCTTGTATTCTGGTTACGTAATAAGTTACCTCTTCTGGTATATTGGCATACCAAATCAACATGAACTGTGAAAACCATAGGTAGGTCCAGAAAATACTGATCCCAAACATGAATTTCGCCAAATCATGAATATGGCTATCATTGACCTGCTCAAGAAGTCCTTTTGATTTCAAGTATATGGTTACCATGGCGATGACTGTAATACCAGAAACAAACATACTGGCAAACACATACCAACCGAATAAGGTGCTAAACCAGTGCGGATCAACGCTCATGATCCAATCCCAAGACATGATGGATTCAGATATCAAATAAAACACCAAAAAGGCCGCTGATATTCTGAAATTCATTTTGAAGTTTGAATTATCATCGGACTCGTCTTGGGCCAACGACAATCTTCTTGAATACTCGCGATAACCGATCCAACCGGCCAAGAATATGGCTGCCCTTATCAAAAAGAATGTCGGATTCAAATATCCTTTTTTGCCTTGTAATATAGTATCGTGAGCCACCACTTCTGGATCCATCCACACAAAAAGATGGTTCATATGCATCACAGACAATACAAGTATCACAAATACGATGATTCCGCCAGGTACAATGTAGGCGGTTATGCCTTCCATAACCCTAAAGAGCAAGGGGGACCAACCTGCTTGGGCGGCACGCTGAATGGCATAGAAAGCCAAAGCACCTAAGGCAATCATAAAAAAGAAAAAAGCAGCTACATATAGGGCAGCCCATGGTTTATTCCGCAATTGATGAAATACATGCTCATCATGTTCAGCCTGAGTCATTGCATGTTCGCCTCCGTGACTTTCATCAGCATGGGCATTGGCTTCCGAATGACCGCCTCCATGACCATCATCATGGGCCGCTACCATTTCTTTCGCCTCTTCAATGGTTTTGGGCATATCGACAAAACTATAACCGACCATTAAAACGCCCAAAACCATTAAAACAATGGAACCTATTTTCAATCTGTTTGAAATCGTGTACATATTCGTATGCTAGGTATTATTTTGTTAAGTTTTCTTTCAATTTCATCACATATTCTGAAACCTGCCACATTTCTTCTGTGTTCATTTGTGATGCATAAGACCCCATGGAATTCAATCCGTATTGAACCACATGAAAAGTGGATCCTACTGTTATATTTCTGGCAGCGTCATCATAACTTGGCACGCCTAGAATCTTTTCCCTTTTTACTAAGTTCCCCTGACCTTTACCCGCCGGACCATGACAAATCATGCAATATATTCCATATAGCTCACCACCCTTCAATAAATTGTTTTCACGTTGTGTGGTATCCAACGGACTGGTATTCAAACGCGCCAATTCCTTACCCTCTGGCGAGTTTTCAATTTCATATGGCATCCATCCCCGGTTGATGGTTCCTTCCACCGGCTTTCGTGCTTCTTGGCCATTCAGCATTTCACCATAGGTTTCATAACCTACTGATTCATACATGTTGGGCATGTATTGGTAATTAGGTTCGCGTTTATCTTGGCAAGAGGCAAACATGATTACCAAGGCTAGAACAATCCCTATATTTTTAAAACTTTTCATACTTAATGAAGGTTTTTTTCTGCAAAATTAATTTCAACAGCACCTGTTTCAGACAACAAATCAGTCAACTCTTTTTCATTATCATGTACTTCAATTTCCATCACAAAATGGTCATCAGTTGTGCGCACATCAGGGTTTTCCGCTTTTTTAAAGGGCCATAATCTACTTCTCAAATAAAAGGTAATGACCATCAAGTGCGCCGCAAAGAATACCGTCAACTCGAACATAATCGGTACAAATGCCGGCATGTTTTCAATATAACTAAAGCTTGGCTTACCCCCTATGTCTTGGGGCCAATCTTTGATCATGATAAAATTCATCATCACTATGGCAACGGTCAAACCAACACAGCCATAAAGAAATGAGGTAATCGCGATTCGCGTTGGGGCCAGCCCCATCGCCTTGTCCAACCCGTGTACTGGAAAAGGGCAATATACCTCTTCAATATGATGTTTAGCCGCTTTTACCTTTTTAACGGCATGCATCAAAATGTCATCATCATTATAATAAGCCTGTATTACTTTGGATGCCATATTTTTAAATTCAAATTAAAGTTTAAGTTCAAACTCAAAACTTATATCATTTATATTAGTTAGCAGTAATCAGTTGCAGTTAACAGAAATTACATTCAAAACTTCTTACTGCTGCTGCCTACAGCTTACTTCTCTTTTAACTTCTTTGCTTGACCTGCCCAATCATCACGCTGTGCTCTTCCTGGAAAAGCTCCTGTGAGTGAATCCAACAAATCATATTCTTTCGCCTTCATTTTGGCCACTTGGGCAAACTTGAAAATTCCTATTTCATTCAAAGTTTGTTCCATTTTAGGGCCAATGCCCTTTACCAACTTTAGATTATCGGGACTGTCTTTTGAGGCATCAAAAAACCCCAGGGATGACAACAAGGCAGAGGCTCCACCCTCATCTTTTTTGGGTTCCACTTTTTTCATGGCAACAGCTTTTTTGGCTACTGGTGCCGCAGCAATCTTGGTTTTACCTTCAATTTGGTATAAAGGCTTACCGGCATCGCGTAATTTTTTGTAACGTTCTCCTGAAGATTTCAAGATCGATTTTACCTCTGCCTGTGCGATGACAGGGAAGGTTCGTGCATACAATAAAAACAACACAAAAAAGAATCCAATAGTACCTATGAAAATTCCGATATCGACAAAAGTCGGGGAGAACATCGTCCAAGAAGAAGGCAAGTAATCTCTATGCAAAGAGGTAACGATAATCACAAAACGCTCGAACCACATACCTATATTCACTACAATCGAAATGAAGAACGAAAACATGATACTTGTTCGAAGCTTTTTGAACCACATAAATTGTGGCGAGAACACATTACAGGTCATCATCGCCCAATAAGCCCACCAGTAAGGCCCTGTTGCTCTATTCAAAAAGGCGTACTGCTCATATTCAACACCTGAATACCAGGCCATGAAAAGTTCCGTGATGTAAGCACAACCTACAATTGATCCGGTGATCATAATCACAATGTTCATCAATTCGATATGCTGCACTGTTATGTAATCTTCTAAATGACACACCTTTCGCATGATGATCAAAAGGGTGTTCACCATGGCAAAACCCGAGAAAATCGCACCCGCAACAAAGTACGGTGGAAAAATAGTGGTATGCCAACCCGGAATCACAGAGGTGGCAAAGTCAAAGGATACAATGGTATGTACCGAAAGTACAAGCGGAGTCGCCAAACCAGCCAATACCAAAGATACCTCTTCAAAACGCTGCCAATCTTTTGCGCGACCACTCCATCCGAAACTCAATAAAGAATATATTTTCTTTTGGAAGGGAAGAATCGCCCGGTCTCGCAACATGGCAAAATCAGGAAGCAATCCTGTCCACCAGAAGACCAATGAAACCGATAAATAAGTCGAAATCGCAAAAACATCCCAAAGCAATGGGGAATTAAAGTTTACCCAAAGCGAACCAAACTGGTTCGGAATTGGCAATACCCAGTAGGCCAACCAAGGTCGTCCCATGTGAATAATAGGAAACAAGCCGGCCTGAATTACCGAGAAAATGGTCATCGCCTCGGCCGAACGGTTGATTGCCATTCTCCATTTCTGACGAAACAGTAAAAGTACCGCAGAAATCAAGGTACCTGCATGACCGATACCAACCCACCAAACAAAGTTGGTGATATCCCAAGCCCAGTTCACGGTTTTGTTCAATCCCCATGTTCCAATACCTGTTGATATGGTATAGATAATACAACCCACGCCCCATAAAAATGCAGCCAATGCAATGGAGAATACTATCCACCACTGCTTATCAGCCCTGCCTTCAACGGGAGCGGCGATATCAACGGTTACATCATGGTAGCCTTTATCACCGGTTACTAGGGGTTTTCTTATAGGTGCTTCGTAATGCGACGCCATAAAATCTTATTATAATTACTTTCTTATTGTTCTAATTATGCTTCGTTGGTGTTTCTCACTTTCACTTGATAGAACACATTTGGTTTTGTACCCACATGTTCCAATAAGTGATACATTCTATCATCTTCTTTCAATTTGGCAATTTCACTGTCATGGTCATTGATATCACCAAAAACAATGGCTCCGTTATTACAAGCCGATGAACATGCCGTTTGAAATTCTCCATCTTCGATTAAACGACCATCCCTTTTGGCATCTAAAATGGTTTTCTGTGTTCTTTGTATACACATGGAACATTTCTCAATCACACCACGAGAACGAACGTTGACATCAGGGTTTACCACCATTTTGCCCAAATCATTGTTCATATGGAAATCAAACTCGTCATTGTTGTTATACAAGAACCAGTTGAATCGGCGTACTTTGTACGGACAGTTGTTCGCACAGTATCTTGTACCCACACAGCGGTTATAGGCCATTTGATTTTGTCCTTGGCGCCCATGGGAAGTAGCCGCAACCGGACAAACAGTTTCACAGGGTGCATGGTTGCAATGTTGGCACATCACAGGTTGAAAAGCCACTTGCGGATTCGCTGATGGGTATTCCAACTCACCAAAACCACCCAAAGAACCTTTTTCTCCTGAAAGTCCGTCAAAATCGTTTTTCTTTTTATTATCCTCTTCAAAAGTCGCCTCAGAAGAGTAATATCTATCAATACGCAACCAGTGCATATCACGTGAACGGCGCACTTCTTGCTTACCAACAACTGGTACATTGTTCTCTGCATGACAGGCAATGACACAAGCACCACAACCCGTACACGCATTCAAATCGATGGACATATTGAAATGATGTCCGATGGAACGATCGAAACTATCCCACAGGTCAACTGAAGTGGCTGGCACCTCTTGATGGTCCAAAGACACTACAGGAACATGATTCCACTCCGCATGATCTTTGGTATTGAATATCTCCAAGGTAGTCTCCTTGATGATATCCCCTCTACCCATCATGGTTTTATGCAATTGCACACAAGCGAATTCATGCTCGCCTGCAGCCTTTTCAATCGTTACCGATTGTATTTTGTTCATACCTTGATACAATGGATAGGCATCCACACCCGTTTGCATTTCAGACTTCATTCCGGTTTTCTTGCCATAACCTAAAGACATACCTACAGATCCGGGAGCTTGACCCGGTTGGATAATCACAGGAACGTTGTCAATAGTGACCCCATTTACGGTCAACTTTGCATTGCTTCCGTTCAAACCGCCGTTGGCAACATTCTTATTGACCAGTCCAAGACGCTCTGCATCTTTTTTGGAAACAGTCACATAGTTATCCCAAGAAACACGGGTTACCGGATCCGGAAATTCTTGCAACCAAGGGTTACTTGCCTGTTGGCCATCACCCATACCTACTTTTGAGTATAATACCAGTTCCATTCCATCACTGGAGGCATTGGCCAAACGGCCAATTGCAGAAGCGATTGAAGTATTGGTTGGTACGACATCTGAGTCTCCTTCTTTGTCAGATGAAGTAGTTGCTTCTAGTATCGGGTCCGGAGCACTGGTGGCACTAAACACACCATCTTGCAAAGCCTTGTTCCAGCTTGTTCCTCCTAATACAGAGGTGTTCCAAGTTTCTTTGATATACTCGTAATAGCTATTATCGCTACCCATCCACTTCAAAATAGCCCCTTGAAACTGTCGCGTGTCAAAAAGCTCTTTGATGGTTGGTTGCATCAGGCTGTAATGCCCTTTCTTGATTTCGGCATCTCCCCAAGACTCTAAATAGTGATTGGCAGCAGCAGCAAAATTTGTCGCCTCAGTGGTCTCATTCCAGTTGGTTGAAAAAGCAATTGACAAATCCACATTCTCCACTCCCGTTTTGAATTCAGCAGCGTTTGGCAAGGTATACATCGGATTCACACCATCTGTAATCAACAAACCAACCTTGCCCGCATTCATATCTGCCACCAAAGTATTAACAGCTTTGGCATTTCCTTGACGAACCATTCGGGGTGCAGCGGGATTAAAAGCCTGGCTACCCAACATCTCATTGATCGCCAAAACAACCGCCTGTACATTCTCATCATCAATACCAGAAACCACAACCGCCTTGGTTGGATTCTTTTTTATTTGCGCAACAACAGCATCCAAACTTCGCTGTGCATCTCCCAAAAGTTCACCACTGGCTGCAGTGCCATTTAATTTGGCGTACAATTGCGCGAGGGCAATTTTTTGAAACATCGGAGTCAAAGGCACTCGCTTGTCGGCATTGGCACCAGTCAAAGACATATTTGCCTCAAACTGTATGTGCTGTGACATTTTTCCGTTTTTGGGCACTCGGCCTTTTGAATAGCCACTATCATAGCCTCCTCCTTGCCAATCGGCCAAGAAATCAGCTCCGAAAGAAATAATCAAATCGGATTTTTCAAAATCGTAATCAGGCAAAGCACGCTGCCCATATTTCGCTTCAAAAGCACTCAGAGCCGCTTCTTCTGAAATGGCATCATAGGTAACGTGGTTCACATTACCATACGCCTCTTTAAACTGCGCGATCAATCTTGTGGTTGACGGACTCGCATAGGTTTGGGTCAACAAAGCAATCTGCTTTCCCGAACCTTTCAACGCATTCAATTTAGCTTTTACCGCGGCATCCAAAGCTTCCCATTCCACATCTTCACCATTTTCTTTTGGGCCTTGCAATCTTGTACTGTCATACAAAGACAAAACCGAAGCCTGAACCCTTGCATTGGCACCACCACCCACTTTTGCTCGGTCATTGTTTTCAACCTTGATGGGGCGACCTTCACGGGTTTTCACGAGAATGCTCGCAAAGTCAAATCCGTTGGCAATGGTTGTTGCATAATAGTTCGCAACACCCGGAACAATATTTTCAGGAGCAACTACATAAGGAATGGACTTTACCACGGGACCTTCACAAGCAGCAAGTGAAGCTGCTGCCGTACTAAAGCCGACATACTTCAAAAAATCCCTTCTGTTTGTATTGGTAGCCTCCAAGGTTTCTTTATCACCTAAAAAGTCATCCACAGGAATTTCTTCAACAAATTCATTTTGCCGTAGCGTCTCAACAATGGAATCGTTGGGATTTAACTCCGCTTCGCTTTTCCAATATTTTTTATTCGATGCCATACGTTATTTCTGTAATTAACTGCTTGATATATTAATAGTGACACTTTCCACATTCCAGCCCACCCATTTGGGCAGCCGTCAAATCCTCAACACCATATTTTTTGGAAAGTTCAGCATGAATTTTCTCGTAATACGGGTTGCCTTTTACCTGCACATTGGTCTCACGGTGACAATTGATACACCAACCCATGGTCAAAGACGAGTACTGTTCCATAATCTCCATTTCTTCAACCGGACCATGACAGGTTTGACATTCAATTTTACCCACTTCAACATGCTGTGAGTGATTGAAATATGCAAAATCAGGAAGGTTGTGAATTCGCACCCATTCCACTGGCTTTGTTTTGCCTGTGTACTTTTGGTTTTCTTCATCCCAACCCACGGCCGCATATAATTTTTTGATTTCACCCGTATAGAATTCATTGGTATAGCCATTGGCCAAATCTTCTTGCGAAGGTAATTCGCCAGCCGTACCCGTGTATTCATAAATGGACTTGTGGCAATTCATACAAACATTCAATGATGGAATGCCTGAATGTTTTGATTTTCTTGCCGAAGAGTGACAATACTTACATTCTATCCTATTGTCGCCTGCATGAATTTTATGGGAATAATGAATGGGTTGAATTGGAGCATAACCCTGATCAACACCAACCTGCATCATCCAACCATACGCGAAATAACCACTGGCCAGCAACAAGAAAATAACCGAGCACAAGACCAAGAATTGGTTCTTTGCAAAGGCTTTCCAGATGGGAAGTCTTTTTTCACTCAACTCCTCTTTCACCGTTTCCAAACCATTGGCCTCCATGACCCTTTTGAGGGTTTTGTTCACTGCAAAAAGCATGAACACCAGCATACCAAAGACCATAGCCAAGGCACCTAGAATTAGCTCGTTTGAAATGCCCGATGATTGAACGGCAACAGAATCACCGGGTGGAGGTGGCGGCGTTACAACTGGCGGTGCAGCAGTATACGCCAAAATATTGTCAATGTCCTCGTTACTCAAAGTGGGAAAAGCGGTCATTGCCGCTTGATTGTATTCATTATAAATCCTTACCGCATACGGATCACCGGACTTTATCATGGCCGGACTATTCTTGATCCATGCATACAACCATTCGCGATCCAAGCCTTCCTCTTCGGCCAAACGCTCCTCAACCTTGTACAGATTGGGACCTGTCATTCTCTTCTTCAAATTATGGCAAGCGGCACAGTTCACTTTAAACAAAGCCTTACCCTTAGCGACATCACCACCGGTTGACTCGGCAGCTACATCAGCGGATGCTGCGGCCGGTTCATTTTGCCCAAAAACAGAAATTGAAAAAAGAAGAAAAACTAAGAGACTGATACCTAAAACTTTAGAAATTTGATCGCGGTATGTAACCTTTTTCATAAATAGAATATTTCAATCAAGTCTGGCACGATAATTTCGATAACTTAGGAAAAAACCTAACAATTATCAGCACCTAAATCGAGTGTAAAAATACGACATAGACTTTATTTTGAAAATCTTAACGTATTGATAATTTATAATTTATAACTGTTCTAAATAAAGAGTATTTTTTTAGTATACTATTTAATGAATTACTTTTGTAGACGGCGGTTTAAAGCATATTTACACATTTTTATGAGAGCACTAAATTTCATAGGCGTTTTTATATGTTGCACCCTATTTGCCAATGCACAAAAGGGCGACATTAAGATCGAACAAGACGAGAAAATAGAAGAACTTTTAGAGATCTACAAGGAGGTCAACGGAAACAACGGATATTATCGAATTCAAGTGGGTTTTGGCTCTCATGCCAAAGCCGTGCGAATCAAATCTGAAGTGGAAGTCGATTTTCCGGGATTGTATTCCAAAATAGACTTTGACTCTCCCACTTATAGGGTTCGCGTTGGACGTTTTAAAACGAAACTCGAAGCGGAACGAAAGTTTAGGGAAGTGCGCAAAAAGTACCCCGATGCAATGTTATTGAAACCAAAAAAATCGACCCAATAGGTCGATTTTTTTATTCGATTCTTGACTACAGCCTCTTCTTGACTGAGCTCAGTTTGAAATTATTTTAATTTCTTGGCGACCGCTACTTCTTGGAAGGCTTCCACAATATCACCTTCTTTGATATCATTGTAGTTTTTGATTTGCAATCCGCAATCATACCCTTTGGCAACTTCCTTCACATCGTCTTTAAAACGCTTCAAAGAGGTCAATT
Source organism: uncultured Maribacter sp. (assembly GCA_964432915.1). Lineage (GTDB taxonomy): Bacteria > Bacteroidota > Bacteroidia > Flavobacteriales > Flavobacteriaceae > Maribacter_C. Next base: position 62,238 of record CAYSPL010000008.1, on the reverse strand, counting down.
CACCTGTGAAAATAACCACTCCGTCACGTATCAATCGGATGCTTGAATTTCTGAAAATCTTACCAATGGTCACCATACATCCTGCAATGGTACCTACTTTAGAGATTTTGAAGGTTTCCCTTATTTCAGCAGTACCTGTGATTTCTTCTTTGATTTCTGGGGATAACATTCCCTCCATCGCATCTTTGAGATCGTTGATGGCATCGTAGATGATGGAGTACATTCTGATATCGATTTCCTCTTTGTCAGCTATGGCCCTGGCATTACCCATTGGCCTGACATTAAACCCAATAACAATGGCATCAGAGGCAGAAGCCAACAAAACATCAGATTCGGTTATCGCGCCTACACCTTTGTGTATGATATTGACTTGAATCTCATCAGTAGACAATTTCTGGAAGGAATCCGTCAAAGCCTCCACCGAACCATCAACATCACCTTTGAGAATAAGGTTCAATTCTTTGAAATCGCCCAAAGCAATACGTCTTCCAATTTCATCTAAGGTAATATGACGCTGTGTGCGCACAGATTGCTCACGTTGTAATTGTGAACGTTTTGTGGCTATCTGTTTGGCCTCACGCTCATCAACCATCACGTTAAAACGATCGCCTGCTTGAGGGGCACCATCGAGACCCAATATCGAAATAGGCGTTGAAGGTCCGGCTTCGCGAACTTCTTTTCCACGCTCATCATGCATGGCCTTAACCTTGCCACTATTGGTGCCTGCCAGTACATAATCTCCTATTTTCAAGGTTCCGTTTTGGACTAAAATAGTGGACACATATCCACGACCCTTATCCAAAAATGCTTCTACTACAGCACCAACCGCCGAACGATCCGGATTGGCTTTAAGTTCCAACAGCTCAGCTTCCAGCAATACTTTCTCCAATAATTCTTTCACACCTTCGCCGGTTTTGGCAGAGATATCATGTGATTGAATTTTTCCACCCCAATCCTCTACCATGAGATTCATGTTCGCCAAACCTTCTTTGATCTTGTCTGGGTTGGCCGTGGGTCTATCAATTTTGTTAATCGCAAAAACAATGGGCACACCCGCTGCCTGGGCATGGCTAATCGCTTCTTTCGTCTGTGGCATGATATCATCATCAGCAGCAATCACGATCACGGCAATATCAGTAACCTGGGCACCTCTCGCACGCATAGCCGTAAAGGCCTCGTGACCGGGTGTATCTAAAAAGGTAATTTTTTGACCATCTTCCAATTGTACGCCGTAGGCACCAATGTGTTGGGTAATACCACCGCTTTCTCCAGCAATGACATTGGCCTCGCGTACATAATCAAGTAAAGAGGTTTTACCATGATCCACATGACCCATTACCGTAACTATCGGTGCACGGTGTTTCAAATCTTCAGGTGCATCTTCGATCTCTTCTATGGCCTCCTCAATTTCTGCCGTAACGAACTCTACGTCATAACCAAATTCATCGGCCACTATGGAAAGCGTTTCGGCATCCAGTCTTTGGTTCATGGTTACCATTATACCCAATGACATACAGGCTGAAATCACCTCTGTGGTGGTTATGTTCATCATGGTGGCCATTTCACTAGCGGTCACAAACTCAGTGACTTTAAGTGTTTTGCTTTCTATTTCTTGAAGCTCGGCATCGACATCCATCTGTTGACGGTGTTGATCTCGCTTATCCCTTCTGTATTTGGCACCTTTACCCTTCTTTGATTTACCTTGAAGTTTTTCCAAGGTTTCACGCACTTGCTTTTGTACATCAGCCTCTGAAGGTTCTACTTTTGGCGCACCGAAACGTTGTCCGCCTTTTCGGCCTCCTTGACCTCCTCTCGCGCCTCCGCGGTTACCTGCATTGTTGCTGACAATACGCTTGCGTTTCTTCTTTCTATCACCACCTTCTGCTGGCTTTTTCTCTTCTTTCTTCTTTTTGGGTTTTTCAAATTTGGACAAGTCGATTTTGTCGCCCATGATTTTAGGACCCGATAGCTTCTTGTACTGAGTAGCTACTTTTTCATCAACTTTTTCCTTCTCTGAAGTCTCAGGGGAATCTGCTTTAGCGTCTTCTTTTTTGGAAACTGGGGCCTCTACTTCGGTAGGTTTTGCTTCCTCTACCTTTTCAGTCTTGGCTTCAGGCTCCTCAACTTTGGCTTTTTTCTTTGCATCCAAGTCAATCTTGCCCACCGTCTTCGGCCCAGATAATTCCGCTTTGGCCTTTATGACTTCAGCCTTCCCGGAGCGAGCTTCCCTGGCCAATCTTCGTTCTTCCTGTTCCTGCTCTAATTGAATTCTTATGGCTTCCTTTTCTTTGCGCTTTTCTTCGCCCACCTCTTTTGAGGCAACTTTCTTACTCGCATCGGTTTGAAACTCATCCAACAAAACTTGATGAACTTCTTCTGAAATTTTGGTAGTGGGACGTGCCTCTATTTCATGCCCCTGAGATGAAAGGTAATCCACAGCCCTATCCAAGGAAATATTAAGTTCCCTTAAAACCTTGTTAAGCCTGATTTTTGCATTTTCTGCCATAAATACTTTTTGCCGCTTTGACCTGAAAATCAAAACTTCCGCTAATATATAGTTATTCTTCTAATTCCGCTTTTAGGATGCGTACAACTTCTAAAATTGTCTCCTCTTCCAAATCAGTACGTTTGACCAGATCATCAACATCTTGCTCTAAGACGCCGCGAGCAGTATCCATACCTATTTTCTTAAATTCCTCAATGATCCATGTATCGATTTCATCTGAGAATTCTGTCAATTCCACATCTTCTTCAACACCTTCTCTGAACACATCTATTTCATAACCAGTCAATTGGCCCGCCAATCTGATATTATGCCCACCACGGCCAATGGCCTTGGAAACTTCTTCGGGTTTCAAATAAACTTGTGCCGTCATTTTTTCATCATTCAACTTTACTGAGGTCACTCTTGCAGGACTCAATGCCCTTGTTACCATCAACTGCGGATTAGAAGTCCAATTGATAACATCAATATTTTCATTACCCAATTCACGAACAATACCATGAATTCGAGATCCTTTCATACCTACACACGCCCCTACCGGGTCAATACGATCGTCATAAGAATCTACAGCCACTTTGGCCTTTTCACCAGGTATACGAACTGCTTTCTTAATCGTAATCAAACCATCAAACACCTCAGGTATTTCTTGAAAAAACAACTGCTCTAAAAACTTTGGAGCAGTTCTTGACATTATAATTGAAGGTTTTGTCCCCTTTAAATCTACACTCTCAATAATACCCCTTACATTATCTCCTTTTCTGAAAAAGTCAGATGGTATTTGCCGGTCTTTCGGCATTATGATTTCATTACCCTCGTCATCTAACAGAATAATTGCCTTGTGGCGTATATGGTGCACCTCAGCAGTGTAAATTTCGCCCTCAAGGTCTTTGAACTGCTTATAAATGGTGGTATTGTCATGCTCATGTATTTTCGAGATGAGGTTTTGACGCAGTGCCAAAATCGCTCTTCTACCCAAATCCATAAGTTTTACCTCTTCAGAAACATCTTCTCCAACTTCGAAATCAGGTTCAATTTTCTGTGCTTCAGAAAGCGAGATTTCTTCATTTGGTTCTTCTACCTGCCCATCTTCAACAACAATACGGTTTCTCCAAATTTCCAAATCGCCCTTATCTGGGTTGATAATGATATCGAAATTATCATCAGAACCGAATTTCTTTTTGAGAGCGTTTCTAAAAACGTCTTCCAAAATCGCCATCAATGTTACTCTATCAATGAATTTATCATCTTTGAATTCAGAGAATGATTCGATTAACGCAATATTTTCCATGAGTTTGTTACCGTTAAAATTTTAATATGACTTTTGCTTCTATGATATCAGAAAAATCCAATTCCTGTTTTTTCTTCACTGTTACTTTACCCTTGCCAATTGGTTTGGGTTCACGTGCTTTCCATTCTAAAACAATACCGTTTTCAGAGGCAGCCGTTAGCTTACCCTCAAAGGTGTTGTTTTCTGTTTTTACCTTCAATTTTCTACCAACATTCTTGTGATACTGTCTTGGCAAAACCATTGGTGCCGCTGCTCCGGCCGAAGCCACCTCTAGAGAAAAATCCTCTTCTTCACGATCTAGATTATGTTCAATGGCACGGCTGATCTTCATACAATCTTGAACGGTAACCCCATGATCGCCATCAATGATCACATTTATTCTGTTATCTGCTGATATCGAAAAATCAATCAAGAACAATGACTTGTCTTCAGCCAAGGCATCATTCAACAAATTGGTCACTTTTTCCTTCAACATGAGTATAGGAATAAAAAAAGAGGACTTAAAAAGGTCCCCTCATGAATATTTTACATCCGTTCAGTGATGCAAATATACATTTATTTTTAAAAATCCACAATTAGCTCGACCCTACACCATACCCACGAAAATGCTAGTGTGCGAAATATTTTCGTACGTTGCACCATCCAATATCATATAAATCTTAATTTTAGAACATAATTTTATTTGAACACTAACCAAATTAATTGACTTATGGAAATTTTCTCCTCGTACAATGTGATTATCGAAGCTTCTGTAATCGTTATTCTATCATTTTGGTTTAATAGTATCGCGAAGAAAACGAATATACCCTCTGTTCTGATGTTGATTCTATTGGGGATTTTAATCAAATTAGTACTCGATTTAATTGCCCCCAGAACACCTGACTTTGAAGGCTCTCTAGAGATATTAGGCACGGTAGGGCTCATCATGATTGTGCTTGAAGCGGCTCTTGAGTTGGAGTTGAAACGTGATAAAATCATTCCCATCTTAAAATCAATGGCGATTGCCCTGATTGGCCTTTTGGCCTCTGCTTGGGTAGCGGCTTTGATTTTGCACCAATTCATAGATGGAATGTCAATGCAGTCGGCTTGGCTTTATGCGACTCCGCTTTCCATTTTATCAAGCGCGATCATCATACCCAGTGTAGGCGGATTGGTGGCTTCCAAAAAGGAATTTCATATATATGAGAGCACCTTTTCAGATATTTTCGGTATCATGCTCTTTTACTTTTTGGCCGGAGGCTTAAACCCTGCTGAAGACACTGGCTTTGCTGGTTTCTCCATAAATTTAGCGGCTACCATTGTCATTGCTGTTATCGCCAGTTATGTGATAATTTTGGTGTTTCAACGTATCAAAAGCCAAGCAAAACTATTTTTATTGATTGCCGTACTGCTCCTATTGTACGCCATCGGAAAGAAAATGCATCTTTCCTCATTGATCATCATTTTGATTTTCGGTTTGATCGTAAAAAATATCAAGCTTTTCTTTCCTGGAAAGACCAAGGTTTTTCTGGAAGAAGAACGCATGCATCAATTATACCATGAACTGCATATCATTACTCTGGAAACCGCCTTTGTGGTGCGTACCTTCTTTTTCGTGATTTTTGGAATCACGATTGTACTCTCCTCATTACTAAGTTTAAATGTGGCCTTGGTCAGTCTTTTGATCATCGCATCGATTTATATCATACGTTGGGTCATTTTACGTGTTTTTGTGGGAAGCGATATTCTACCCCAACTTTTCATTGCCCCAAGAGGATTGATCACAGTACTCTTATTTTATGCCATACCCAAACAGGCTGAAGTAGCTGGTTTTGAATCAGGTATTCTTTTATTTGTCATTATTGTCACCAGTTTGGTCATGACTTGGGCGATGATTAAAGACAAAAGGAAAATGGGTACTATGCTTGATGAAATTGATGAAGAAGTTTTATTGCGGAATGAGGCTGAAGATGCTTTGCATGATGCCACCGACGCAACTGAGGTCATTGAAAACCCAGAAACTGACGGAGGTATTTCTATGGAGGATCTGGATATTGAGGGGGAATTGCCTAAATAAAAATTTCTCAAAGAGCAAATTCAATATTCCAAGATTATTTAAAGAAAGAAAAGTTCAAATAAGAAAAATCTTAAATTTTGGTAAAAGATGGAAATAAATTTAAATTTTCGCCGCAAAGATTTTGAAGAAATTTACTCCACCAATAATGCAGGTAGCTATATTAAAGATGAATCAATCAAAACTATTTTTAGAAATTTAATGATAACAGTTGCTTCAGTATTTTGCCTGTTGATTTATTCCTATTATAAAAATTCTTATGGTTTTTTCAAGGCTTCATTAATTGTTCTTGGCGTTTTCTGTATTGCCTATTTTGATCAAGCCATTGGCATAAAAAGATGGAGGAAAAGTGTCAAAATTTATTTCGAAATTCAAGAAAAATTTAAAAACAACAAGCTCATTGTTACTGATTCGTATTTTTCTATAATTCAAGATAGTACAGAATCGTTAGAAAAATGGTCAAATCTGGAGAGAGCCAAAATATCTGATAAGTTTATTTGGCTACTAGGGAATGAAAATTATTTAATTCCCGCAAAATCAATGACAAAAGATGATTACGAAAAATTTAGACGGGTAGTTTCTGAAAAATTTAAACAGGACTGAGGAATTGAAAAACAAAAAATCCTAACATCAAAAGACATTAGGATTTCTAAATTTAGTTGGCCCACTAGGACTCGAACCTAGAATGACGGTACCAAAAACCGGAGTGTTGCCAATTACACCATGGGCCAGTGCCAATTTGCATCAAACACAAGACCTGATACAAATGAGGGTGCAAATTTAAAACAAACTTTGGTTTGCACAAACATTTTCGATTACAATAATATTAAAAGGTCCCCTCCCCAACCCTCCCCCATGGGTAGGGATCAACTTTAGCCATAAATTCATGAAGTATTCCAATAAAACTCCCCCTCCCTTGCAGGGGGTTAGGGGCAGGATCAAACATAGCCAGACCCTCCACGAGTTAGGGCAAGGAATTCCATGTTAAACCTTTGTCAAAAAGAAACAGGCATATTTATTATAATTAGTAAATTCGCCCATCGGTTAATCAGATAGTACATGTTTTCAAAAAACTTCGAAAAATGGGACTCCATCTTAGGGTGGGTCGTTTTTTTTATTGCCCTTGTCACTTATTTCATCACCGTTGAACCCACCAGTAGTTTTTGGGATGCTGGCGAGTACATTGCAACAGCATCAAAATTACAAGTGGGGCACCCCCCTGGGGCGCCTTTATTGCAGATGATTGGGGCGTTTTTTGCCATGTTCGCCATGGCTGATGACCAGATTGCCAGAATGGTCAATTTTGTTTCAGGAGCTTCAAGTGCCTTTACCATTCTTTTCATGTTTTGGACGATAACCAACTTGACCCGAAAACTGATTTCAAAGGCAGAACCCTTGACCAACAGCAAGGCAATTGTCGTTTTGGGTAGTGGCTTGGTAGGTAGTTTGGCTTTCACGTATTCCGATAGTTTTTGGTTTAATGCCGTGGAAACTGAAGTGTACTCCATGGCCAGTTTCATCATGGCACTATTATTATGGTTAGGTCTCAAATGGACTGATAATTTAGACAACCCTCGAGGAAACCGGTGGTTGGTGTTGATTTCTTTTGTGGTGGGCTTGACCTTCGGTATACAGTTCATGGGCTTTTTGGCGATACCTTCCATTGGTCTGCTCTACTATTTCAAAACCTACAAAAAAACCACGGTCAAGAACTTTCTTCTCGCCAATATCATAGTAGTGGCTATTTTGATGTTGGTTTATAAATTCTCATTGACCTATGTGTTGCAATTGTTTGGTTGGGGCGAGGTGTTTTTCGTCAACAATATTGGTCTGCCTTTTAATTCAGGATCGATCATTATTGGTCTTTTGTTCATTGCGGCCTTTTATTTCGGACTTTCGTACACGCGCAAGAACAATTACAGAACGGCAAACACCATTGTACTTTGTTTGATGTTCTTATTCCTAGGTTTTTCTTCATGGATCATGTTGCCCATTCGTGCCAATGCCCAAGTGGTGATCAATGAGAACAATCCTGAAGATGCTAGAGCACTTTTGGCCTATTACAATCGCGAGCAATACCCCGGTGTTGATAGTCCTTTTTACGGGGCTTACTACTCCGATCTCTTTGCGCCGCAAGGCGAAAACAAAGATGAAAAACCAAAATATGAACGCGATGACAAATTGGGCAAATACGTCATTGTCAATCATTATAAAGATGCCGCACCAAGTGCGCATAAAGATCATATTGGTTTCATGCCTCGTATGTGGAGCACTCAGCACGCTGAGAATTACATGCGATATTTTGGTCCGTTGGACTTCAAAATGACACGGTCAAATGATGAGCTCAGGGCAGCCGTAAAACAAGTGAAAGAAGGCTACGCGGCTGGCGAAATAGACACGGAGCAGTACATATCCTTTTTAAAACGCTTTAGTGATTATATTGAGGTGGAACCTCCTACTTTATGGGACAACATCAAGTATATGGTTGAATTTCAATTCAGCTATATGTATTGGCGTTATTTCATGTGGAATTTCACGGGCAGACAAAATGATGTGCAAGGCAGATACAATGATAATGGCAATTGGCTGAGCGGTATTGATTGGATCGACAGTATGCGGCCCGAGTTGGGCAGTCAATACAATTTGCCAAGCGACGTCGAAAACAATAAAGGGCGAAATACCTATTTTTTTCTCCCCTTGATTTTGGGAATCATTGGTCTGATCTTTCAAATATCTAAAAACGTCAAACATTTTTGGGTGCTTTTGGTTTTCTTTTTGTTCACGGGTATTGCCATTCAGTTCTACACCAATCCGTATATATTTCAACCACGTGAGCGTGACTATTCGCTAGTGGGCTCCTTCTACATATTTGCGATTTGGATCGGCTTAGGAGTCTATGGGCTCTTTGATGAATTTAGAAAATTGATTAACCCTAAAGTATTGGCTCCGGTAGTTACGGTGATTTGTTTGTTGGCCGTACCTACTTTAATGGCATTTCAAAATTGGGATGACCATGACCGTTCAAATCGTTTTACGGCAAAATCAACAGCCAAGGCCTATTTGGATTCATGTCAAAAAGATGCCGGTGCCATCCTGTTCACTATTGGTGACAATGACACTTTTCCGCTATGGTACGCCCAAGAAGTGGAGAACTATAGAACCGATGTGCGTGTGGTTTGTACCAGTCTCTTTGAAACAGACTGGTATATCGATCAAATGAAGCGCAAGGCGTACACCAGTGATCCGATTCCTTCACAAATCGAGCATGATAAGTACCGATGGGGTTCGAGGGATGTGCTGTACCATCAAAACGCTGATGCCTTATTCAACAAAGAGGTTTCTAAAAGTAGATGGAGCATACAGGCATTCATTGATTGGGTCGATGGTGATAAACCCGAGACCAAATTGAAGTACTACTTTCAAAAAGTGGGTGCCGATCCCGATGCCTATTCTGAAAATGTGCAGAATATTGTGTACTACCCAACAACACATCTGCGTATACCAGTCAATAAGAAGAATGTTTTAGAGAGTGGCTTGGTAAAGGAAAAGGATTCGGCCCTTATCGTTGATTACATTGACATTGATCTTCCTTCAAGTGCGATTACCAAAAAAAGTATGATGATGCTTGACATTTTGGCGAACAACGATTGGAAACGGCCAATTTACTTTTCAGGAGGAAGTTTTGACGATGCGGAATTCATATGGCTGAAAGATTATTTGCAGTTGGATGGACTTGCCTATAAACTTGTCCCCATTAAAACAGAGCACAAAGGAGGCTTTGATATGGGGCGAATTGATGGCGATTTAATGTATGATATTGTCAAAAATTGGGATTGGGGCAACTCTGGAGACCCAACTATTTATCACGATACGCAAACCCGAATTCAAAGTGTGACTTTCAGAAGTAATTTGGCACGCTTGACCGAAACCCTGATTCAAGAAAATAAAATAGAAAAAGCCAAAGACGTCATTGACATTGCCATGACCAATATGCCTTTGGATCAGTTTGGCTTTTATACCCTTGTTGAGCCCTTTATTGATGCCTACTATCAAGTGGGAGAAACTTCAAAAGCTCGTGAGCTGTTTCAAAAATTACGGAATAAATATCATGAACACCTCGACTATTACGATAGCCTGCCCATAGACGAAAAAATCAGTCAAGGAGAAAATATTCTTACTCAAATGGAGGCATACAACCGTTTGGTTGATATTTTGGTCATCAATAAAGATCGAGCCCAAGCAGAAAAGGAAACGCTGATATTCAATGAATACTTTGATAAGTTCTATGGGGATCAGTTTGAGAACCCAAAAGATACGCCCCAAGGGCCAGACCCTGACATGAATGATGCTTTACCTATTGACAGCACTGCAAAGGATAGCATGGAAAATACTGTTGATACGGCAGCAGTAAACGCCACCCCCAATTAAATCAAGAAATAAAGTTTTGATTAGACGTATTCGTTGAGAATACCGATAAGGGTATTGGCATCTTGCTCACCACTCTGACGCCATACCATTTCACCTTTTTTGTAAATCATCAAAGTAGGTAATCCTTTCACACGCAAGGCTTGAGAAAGCTCTTTGTTCTTGTCAACATCAATTTTGATGACTTTGCCTTTATCACCCAAGGCAGCGGCCACGTCACGAAGTACAGGATGCATGGCTGTTGATTGGTCGTTCCATTCTGCATAAAAATCCAATAACACAGGAACTTTTAAGTCAATAAGTTCTCCAAATTTCGACATACTTAAAACTATAGTTTACGCTCAAATGTAGTGAAAATTGTTAAATTCCTATATATTGAGGGCTCCAATAGGCATTTTCAAAGGGTTAAATTACTGTTAAGCCTTTTTCTTCAAGGTGATCACCGTAATCTCTGGCCAGATACCAAAACGGCCCGGATAACCTATGAATCCGAATCCGCGGTTGACATTAATGAATTGCCCCTTTTCTTTGTAGATGCCCGCCCATTGTTTGTAGCGCCATTTCACGGGACTCCATTTGAACCATCCCGGTATTTCAATTCCAAACTGCATGCCATGCGTATGACCACTTAAGGTCAAATGATAGTGATAATCATCAGGTATGACCTCTTCCTCCCAATGACTGGGATCGTGACTCATTAAAATCTTAAAATCATCCTTGTTTACAGCTGCTTTTGCCTTTTGTAAATCACCAGCTTTTTTAAATCCGCCTTTCCCCCAATTTTCAACTCCGACCAAAGCGATTCGTTCCCCATCCTTTTCAAGAAAACGACTTTCATTCAAAAGAAGGTCAAAACCAATATCTTTTTGAAGCTTTAACAACTTTTTGAAATTCTCTTCTTTGAGCCTATCATTGGTGTCTTTTTCTTCATGCCATTGCTTATAGTCCCCATAGTCATGATTTCCTAAAACTGAATATTTTCCATCTTTGGCCTCAAGCTTTGAAAATAGTTCAGCCCATGGTTCCATTTCAGTGGCCTCATTATTTACCATATCACCCGTAAATAGTATCGCATCACTTTTTTGTTTATTGATCAATTCAATACCATACGCTACTTTTTCGGCATTATCAAAACTACCACTGTGCACATCAGAAATCTGTGTTATCTTATAGCCGTCAAAAGCGGTAGGCAAGTCATCATATTCCAAGGTGTATTTGAGCACTTTATAATTGTACTTACCCTTGTACATACCGTATAATAGGGCACCAAAAGGCAAAGAGGCCAACCCTAATGCGATACTGCTTATGAACTTGCGCCTTGAAGGCATTAGATTTGTTTCCACTACTTCTCGAGACCCAAATAACTTGTGTACGATATACACACCCAGTCGGTAAATATCCTCAAAAAACAAAATGAAACTAAGCACCAAGGCCAACGAAAGAAAAGAGAACACAATACCGCCAGCCACTGCAGTTGATGTTCTCATGCCACTTCCTGGCGCATAGGTCGACATTTTGTATATAAAATACCCCAAAACCAGTGCGAACGAGATCACATAACCCAAATTGACCCATTGGCTCTTGAAAACGGTTTTGATCGCTTGAAAACCATAAAAGGCAAAGGCCAAATAAAATATTGAAAGAAAGATTATAAATCGGGTCATCTCAAATTTTATGCAAAGATATTTTGAAACTTGAAAGCTGCGAACAAATTACCTTTTATTTAACGCACTGGATCACTTGTTGTATGTTTTGAATACTTGAAGTGGGTATGGCTATATCTGAAATCATCTGTGTCGAGCTCATTGGAACCTTAGGTAAATCTTGAAGTTTTCGCACCATGGCCACCCCAGACATATGAATGGCTTCGAAACCTCTTTCTTTGAATTTTAAAACATTGGTAACGTTTATTCCAGAACCCGGCATTATGGTACAATTTTCTGCTTTTGCATGAAGTGCGGTCAATAATTCGATTCCGTTTACCGCCTTGTTTTGTTGACCGGAGGTCAAAATGGTATCTACCCCAATTTCTTCAAGTTGCCGTAATGCTCCTAAAGGATTATCAATCCAATCGAAAGCCCGATGAAAAGTGAATTTCATATTTTCTGCCACCTGCATCAATTCTACCGTCCTTGCTACATCCAAAGAAAAATCATCTTGTAGAATACCGCTAACAAAACCCTTAAAACCCATATCTGCGGATAGTTTTATATTTTCTTTCATGATTTCAAATTCTTCGTTCGAATACATAAAGTCGCCACTTCTTGGTCGTATCAAAACCCTCACAGGAATCGAAATCTTTTCAGCCACAGCCTTCATCAGTCCGTACGAAGGCGTAACCCCCCCAACAGAGAGTTCAGCACATAGCTCTATTCGATCGGCCCCGGCTTTTTCAGCATTGAGGGCAGACTCTAAAGAATTGGCGCAAACTTCTACTAACATTTTACCTATATTTAAACACCTAATTTAATGAACCCTAGGCGATGCAAAGAAGAAAGTTCTTAAAAAATTCAAGTGCTGCAGCGGCCGTGGCCATGACCACATCTATAATTTCTTCATGCAAAGAAGAAACAACCGCTGCGATAAAGACAATAAAAGTCACCAGACCTATCGCCATATGCACTTGGAACTTTGAAAATGCCACCGCCAAAGCATGGGAAGTATTATCGAATGGAGGAAGTTCTTTAGACGCCGTTCAACAAGGTGCCATGATTGAAGAGGCCGATGTAAACAATCAAACAGTTGGGGTTGGAGGCAGACCTGATAGAGATGGCAATGTTACTTTAGATGCCTGTATCATGGATAAGGATGGAAATTGCGGAGCCGTGCTTGCGCTACAGAACATAGCCAGTCCTGTTTCGGTGGCCAGAAAAGTGATGGAAGAAACGCCACATGTAATGCTGGCCGGAAAAGGTGCTGAAAAATTTGCCTATGAGCAAGGTTTTGAAAAGACCAATTTGTTGACCGAACAATCAAAAAACGAATGGTTGGAATGGAAAAAAACCTCAGAATACAAACCTGTGATCAATATTGAAAACCATGATACCATTGGTATTTTGGCCATCGATGACAAGGGCGATATTTCTGGTGCCTGCACCACAAGTGGCATGGGTTATAAATATGCTGGGCGTGTTGGCGATTCGCCAATTATCGGCGCAGGACTTTTTGTTGACAACGAAATTGGGGCAGCCACAGCCACAGGGGTTGGTGAGGAGGTGGTACGCACGGTTGGCAGTTTCTTGATTGTCGAATTGATGCGCCAAGGCAAATCGCCACAAGAAGCCTGTGAGGAGGGCGTCAAACGAATCATGGCCAAAAACAAAGGTCGATCCGATTTTCAAATCGGGTTTATCGCCATCAATAAAAAAGGGGAAACAGGTAGTTATTGTATACTGCCTGGATTCACTTTCAGAACCTATTCTGAAGAGGGACATATTGAAAAGAAAAGCGATAATTGGTATGATAAACATCTATAAATCATACAAAAAGGGTGTTTTGAGCCTGTTTTTATCTTTGATTGCGTTATTTTTCATCATCAACATCTATGGCCACCAACTGAAAGTTGAGGTTTCATTTAACAGGTTTCAAGTTTCAAAACAAGACTCAATACTATTTTTTCAGCGATTAGGGGACAGCTTGATGAATTTGAACAAAAACGAAGAAGCTGAAATAGCTTTACGAAAGGCGTTTTTGTTATCAAAAAACGATAATGATCCTGTACTAGCTAAAAAAACAGGATTTGAATTGTTGGATTTTCTTTGGAACACTTCAAATGACGACGAAGAAATGTCATCAATAGCCCTTCAATTGAAAGACCATTGCTTTGAACTAAAAGACACTATCTGTGCAATCAATAGCCTAAATAGAATGGCGGCCATCAAAAAAAGGAACTATAAATATGTTAAAGCATTAGATTATTACGATGAGGCTTTGGCCCTAGCGAAAAACTCAAAAGACACCTTGGAATTATGGAATTTGAACGTAGAAAAAGGC
>CAYSPL010000008.1:0-47876 GCA_964432915.1 uncultured Maribacter sp. | reverse complement strand
AAAAAGGCTCTGAAGAATAGTTCTAGAACAAATCTAAAAAGAGAATTTCTATTGGCTTATAACAACATAGCATGAGCCTATACATTGAAGAAAGATCCCGAGACCTCTCTAAAACTCATCGAAGACAATATTGATATAAGTACAATAAAGCAAAGTTCCAATGATAATCTATATGGGGCTTTATTCCATACCATTGGGTCCAACCACTATTTGCTAGGTAACTTTGATGAGGCAATTAGTTATTTCAAGCGCGCACTTGAAGGGTTTAAAAAAGACAAGAATATTTCAAATATCATTTTAGCGAAAGAAGATTTGGCAAAATCTTACGAAAAGAAAGGAAATCTATCTGAAAGCATAAAATTGTTCAAAGAAATAAAGGGTTTAAGTACTGAGTTTGACCAGATAAAGATATTAAGGGAAGTAGCTAAAATTGAAAGCAGAAAACTACTCAAAATAAAAGAGTTACAGATATCAAATCTTGAAGAGGAAAATCAAAAAATTGGTGTTGCCATGACCAATAGTCGCAAATTCAACTACTTTTTAGGTGCCTTTATATTGATTATCTTATCCATAGTACTATGCTATGCCCATAGAAATCGTGTAAAGTTTCATCAACTGAACGAAGAACTCAGTTTAAGCCGAATGAAATCATTAAGATCGATGATGAATCCGCATTTTTTGTTCAATTCTTTCAGTACCCTTCAAAACCATATCCTAAAAAAGGAGAATAACAGGGCCAATGAATATATGACCGAACTTTCAGGTCTAATAAGAAAGGTTTTGGAGACCTCAGACAGTATTTATTCAAATTTCAACAATGAAATTGAACTCCTACGTTCATATATAAATGTTGAACAAGGGCGGTTTCAAGACAAGTTTGATGTGGTTTTAGACATCGATAAAGAACTTATTCGTCTAGACCCCAACATACCATCGATGATTATACAGCCCTATGTTGAAAATGCCATAATACACGGTTTTGTTTCAGCCGAAAACAAGTATTTGCTCACTTTAACGTTCAAGAAAATAGGGAATACCATAAAATGTATAATAAAAGATAATGGTATAGGCAGAAAAAAAGCGGAACTATTGAAAAAAAGAGAGAAAAACAATTCGCATCTTTCCGTTGCCACAAGAAATACAAAAGACCGATTGAGAATCTTGAGTAAAGTAGGGAATGGAAGAGCCAGTGTTGCCATAAAGGATCTATATGACAAACCTGGGAAACCGTCTGGCACCAAAGTCACCGTCATATTACCATTTACCCTAAAAGAACAGTATGGATAACAGTCTTAAATGCATTATTGTAGATGACGAGAAAAAGGATAGGGAAAATATGCGCCTTCTTCTGGAGTCATACTGTCCAACTACCGAAATAATTGGAGAAGCTGAAAATCGTGAATCTATTTTAGAGTTGCTTACTACATCAGATCCCGATTTGGTATTCATGGATATTCAAATTGGTGCATCAACCATATTTGATATCATAAAGAAGATAGACCAGATAAACTTTAAGATTGTCTTTGTAACCGCCTTTGACAAGTATGCCATAAAGGGTTATGAATATAACGCCATAGACTACCTTTTAAAACCTGTGGATCCAAGGCAACTGATTAAAGTGGTCAATAAAATTCAGACCATTAAAAAAGCAACAAACCAAAAAGAACAGATCAACAATAATTTTAAGGCATTTTATACCAACATGACTGAGGGTCCAAAAATTTCGATAACCGATGCAAAGGGCATTCATATCATTAAGGTCGTCGATATTCTGTATGCCCTGAGCAATGGTAATTATACCACATTAATATTGAACCACGATTCCGAATTGGTCATTTCTAAAAACCTAAAACATTTTGAAGATCGGTTGAACCGCTATAATTTTTTGAGAATACACAAATCATGCCTGGTCAATCTGGATCATATCGATTTCTTGGTAAAGGAACAAGGTGGTGCAGTCATTATGAAAAATGGAAAATCGCTTCCGATTTCACGAAATAATCGCAAAGAATTGTACATGAGAATGAATATTATGTCTTAACACCTCAGATTTTATTGAAAGATTCTAAATCAAACAGCAACCGCAGTTGTTTTGCCCAAACCAACCCTTCGTACTTTCAGAATGACGTTTCATACAAAATCTATCTGGATTTTATTAAAAATTTAGTACGTTCATTCATTGATAACCAAATACTTTTAAAATGAAAAAGATATTATTTACATTAATCGCCTCTACCCTCTTTTTATGGGCATGTGAAAATGAAAGCAACAACGAAGCATTGCAAATTGATGAACAACAAACAGGATTTGCACTTAAATTCAATGCCCAAAAAGATCCAACCCTTATTTCGCAAATTCAAAGTGGTATTACCCGTCTAGAAGAACAAGAAGGTACCGCAAGAAATGAAGATGGCGCGATCACCGGGTCAGTTCTCAATTTTCAGAAATCAATGCACAATTGGCCAGTCAAAACATAACTTTGGCCAAAGCCCATGTCATGTTGGACAACCAACCAAGCATAGAGATTGTGGATGTGCAGTTTCAATTTCTTTTAGGCCAGCATTTTGTGCCCAATGACCCAAGAAATGGGGGCGATTTAAAGATTACATACAACAGTAATCCCGGTCTCAACGTAGCCAATGGCTCAATTCCAACTGATGGTATCTCGGATATCGCATACCAAAAGTGGGAAAATAACAATTTTTGTGGTTCTCTCGCCGGAACCTCAATAGAAAGAGAAACCAACAACGGAGTATTCAACAGTGCTTTGTTGTCATTTGGCGGACAACCCGGAAACCCCTTCAGCGATGTGAACATTGTAGGTCACATACCTGAATTCGTCTTCACAGATATCTTTGGTTTTCCACCAAATGTTCTTGGTGTTGCCTTTAGTTATGTTTGGTTGGACGAAAATGGAGAACCGACCAATATCGACAATGACGATTTTAACGATACCGCTTTTGTCGAAATTTGGTACAACGATGATTTCACATGGACAACGAACACCAGACGAAACCCAAATGCCATCGATTTGGCTTCGATCATCACCCACGAACAGGGGCATTCTTTAGGACTAGATCATTTTGGTCTTTTACTTAACAATAACGGAAACCTCAGGAACATACCCGTTGCTGTGATGAATGCAATTTACATCGGTGGTTCAAACAGCCGTTTGAGAAGCTCTGACAAAGCTGGCTATTGTTCCAACTATTCAGATTGGCAATAGCTTTTAATCTTCAACGATAAATAAACGAAACAAGGCCACCCTTTCTCACTAGGGGGGCCTTTTTTTTGAAGCGAAATCAGCAAAAAAAGTGGCATCACCAATTATAGGCCCAACCTAGATTTTATTGAATTTGTCAAACCACCTATGAGAGACATTAAATTACAGGCCTTCAAGTTATTCAAAAACCCATTACACTAATACACCTTTACATGAGGGCGGATCTTTCAAAATTCCCATTCACAGATTGAGCAATAGTTTCTAAAATTAAAAAACGTGAATAGATATTTGACTAGGTCTTTCTTAGCATCATTTAATGCAATACTTGTTTGATCTTGCTTTCTTCGGACTAAATTGGACTTCAATTCACACACACAAGCTGATTAAAACCAAAAAAATGTAATGAATTTATTGGTTGAACCATTATCTTCACTTTAAAGCATAGGATATTCAATTTTAAACAATCTTGAATTATAGATTCATTATTATCTTATTTCAGATTCATTGGTATTTCATACTTTTAATGTCTGTTAAAAAAGCAACTGATGTTATTCCACAATGGCTGAACAAAAAAGACTTTTTCTGCTTGATGCGTACGCATTGATTTTCAGAGGATATTATGCGTTTATCAAAAACCCTAGAATAAATTCAAAAGGCATGGACACCTCAGCCATAATGGGGTTTACCAACTCTCTTTTTGATGTAATCAGAAGAGAGAAACCCGATCATTTGGCGGTTTGTTTTGATAAAGGAGGTAGTGTTGAACGCACTGAACTTTTTCCGGAATACAAGGCCAACCGTGATGAAACCCCTGATGCCATCAAAATTGCCGTACCCTATATTCAGAATATCTTAAAGGCGATGCAAATTCCTGTTGTGATCAAAGAAGGTTTTGAAGCTGATGACATTATTGGCACTTTGGCAAAACAGGCCGAGAAAGAAGATTACAAGGTTTTTATGGTAACACCTGATAAAGATTTTGGGCAATTGGTCTCTGAAAATATCTTTATGTACCGTCCTGCTCGTATGGGAAATGGCATCGAAATTTGGGGTATTCCTGAAATTCAAAAACGTTTTGGCGTGGAACGTCCTGAACAGGTAATTGATTATTTGGGCATGATGGGCGATGCAAGTGATAATATTCCGGGCTTACCCGGGGTGGGCGACAAAACGGCCAAGAAGTTCATCGACGAGTTTGGTTCACTAGAAGGACTTTTAGCGAACACAGATAAGCTGAAAGGAAAGATGAAAGAGAAAGTTGAAGCAAATAGCGAACTTGGTTTGCTTTCGAAAAAGTTGGCCACCATCAGTCTTGATGTTGATGTGACTTTTGACGCCAAAGATTATGAAATGTGCGACCCAGACGGACCCAAAGTGCTTGAAATTTTTGATGAACTCGAATTCAGAAGATTGAAGGATCAGTTCACTAAAATTTTCTTTTCGGAGGCTACCAATACCGATACGCCAAGCACCACAGTATCAGGCACATCCCCAGTGCCACCCAAAGAAGCAGGAGGAGGTCAATTTTCGTTGTTTGGAGCTGACCCCAGTGCATCGGCGGGTACCATAGAAGATGTAAACCGCAGAAAAACCATAGCAGATGTGGCCCACTCTTATCAAAGTGTTGCCCCGGGTATGGGCATGAAATTATTCATGCAAAATTTACTGAAGCAGACCTCTGTTTGTTTTGATACGGAAACCACAGGATTGAATCCGTTGACGGCAGAATTGGTCGGTATTGCTTTTTCTTGGGAAACCACCAAAGGTTTTTATGTTCCATTTCCGGAGGATAAAAATGAGGCGCAAGAAATCATTGAACAACTCAGGCCTTTCTTTGAATCTGAATCCATCGAAAAAATCGGTCAAAACCTGAAGTATGATATCAAGGTTCTTGACAAATACAACATCAAGGTCAAAGGGAAGTTTTTTGACACCATGTTGGCCCATTATCTCATCAACCCTGATATGCGTCATAATATGGATGTTCTCTCCGAAACCTACCTGAACTACACTCCCGTTTCCATCACGGAACTGATTGGCAAAAAAGGAAAAAATCAGCTTTCAATGCGTGATGTTCCTTTGGAAAAACAAACGGAGTATGCCGTTGAAGATGCTGACATTACCTTTCAATTAGCGAAACACTTTAAACCAGAACTTGCCGATGCCAAAACAGATGGTTTGTTCGATGACATAGAAATTCCGTTGCTTCATGTATTGGCTGATATGGAATTGGAAGGGATCAACCTTGACGAAAAATTTCTGAATGCACTATCCCATGCATTGAACAATGATATAGCGGCATTGGAACAGAAAATTTATGAAACCGCAGGCCTTGAATTCAATATTGCCTCGCCGAAGCAGCTGGGCGAGATTCTCTTTGATAAGATGAAACTGGTTGAAAAACCAAAAAAGACCAAAACGGGTCAGTATTCCACTGCTGAAGATGTGCTCTCCTATTTGGCCAAAGACCATGAAATCATTCAAAACGTGCTTGATTTCAGAGGACTCTCAAAATTAAAAAGCACCTATGTCGATGCTTTACCAGAACAGGTGGAGCCCTCAACAGGAAGAGTGCATACAGACTATATGCAAACGGTTGCTGCCACAGGTAGATTGAGTAGTAACAACCCCAATTTACAAAACATACCCATTCGTACGGAAAGAGGTCGTCAAGTCAGAAAAGCCTTTGTTCCAAGAGATGAAAACCACACTTTATTGGCCGCAGATTACTCTCAAATTGAACTTCGGATCATAGCTGCTTTAAGTGAAGAAACCACCATGATCGAAGCTTTCAAAAACGGAAAGGATATTCACACTTCAACAGCAGCAAAGGTATTCAATGTGCCTCTAGAGGAGGTAACCCGTGAACAGCGAAGCAATGCCAAAACCGTCAACTTCGGAATTATTTATGGGGTTTCTGCTTTTGGTTTAAGCAATCAAACCAATCTATCAAGGTCAGAGGCCAAAGAGCTGATTGAAACCTACTTCAAGACGTACCCGAAGCTCAGAAATTATATGAGCGAACAAGTTGATTTTGCAAGAGACAACGGCTACGTGCAAACTGTCTTGGGCAGAAGAAGATACCTTAGGAACATCAATGGCAGTAATGCCATCGTTCGTGGTGCCGCTGAAAGAAACGCCGTCAATGCGCCAATTCAAGGAAGTGCCGCTGATATCATCAAAATTGCGATGATCAATATCCACAAAAAACTAGGTGAGCAAAACTACAAATCGAAAATGCTTTTGCAGGTGCATGATGAATTGGTTTTTGATGCCTACAAACCTGAATTGGAAAAGCTTAAAAGCATGGTCAAAACCGAAATGGAAAACGCCTATACTCTTGCTGTGCCATTGGATGTTGAAATGGGTGAAGGTTTGAACTGGCTAGAAGCGCACTAAGAAAATCGCTCAACGTATTCAAATAAAAAAGACGGCCCATTGGCCGTCTTTTTTATTTTGGTAGTTTGATACTCAATTTTAATGACCTGTTTCTCTGATGTAGTAAAGTGTACCAGAAATGGTTTTGCCCATAAAAGTCAAATCATTCGCTTCAATGATTAGATATTTGTCTTCGAGTCTGGCGCTGTATTTTTTGCTACCTGAATCAAAATTAAGGATCAATTCGCTGTAATCGAAATCAAAAGTGCCCAGGTACTCGTCTGTGGAAGAAGCACAACTAACCTCTACATCATCATCTTCTGTTATAGTCGGCTCCAATTTGCTTAGTTCTTCCGCAAATTTGACAACCCCATCTGTTTTGAAAGTTAATTCCAATGGATCACAACCTATCTCGACCAATTGTAGAATTGATTCTTTAGCCAACCTGGCGTCTTCAGCTGAAACATCAGCACTGGGTTCAAAAGTCCATACATGCCAATGATCAGAAATGGCAAGTCTTGCCTCTTCATTTTCGTCTTTTTCACAAGAAATGAAAAATAACACTGCTAAAAAAATTAAAATTTTAGGGGAACTCATAATACTAATTTTTGAATTTGGTGCAAAGTACCACGAGACCCATGATTGTTCAAAAAATCTTCGTTGTGCTATTTTTTTTTTGCGATGAAATGAATTTTATTGCAAAAAAATCAGATGAACGGACCTAACAATTGTTATTTGGTCACTTTCCTAAAATAACCAAATCGGACTTCTACGTATCAAATAAACCACTATGTATTTGAAATCAATGGTTTTAAATGAGCTAATGAAATTGTTTTAGAAGCAGTTTATCATGACGAATGAGGTACAAAGATGAATACCATAATTTTGACTAGAAAATAAAAAAGCCTTCCCATTTTGGGAAGGTTTCCGTCTTTTTTGGTTTGAACCTTACTGCTTTACAAAAAGCAACTCTCCTTCATCATTGAAATTAGGAATATCAAGATCCGCTGCATTAATCGACAAAATATTGTCATTCACGGTAGCCCGCAAAGCAACTGTTTGACCGTCTTCATCAACAGTCGTTAAAATGGCACCATCAAAAGTATACGTACTCAAATTAAAATCAGATTGGGTGGGGCATTGAATTTCCAAACCCGAGCTTGAACCATTAACTTCAATATAATTCGCAGAATTATTCGCCTCAACAGTTAAATCAGATTTGAAGGTAAACGTTAAGACAACACAATTATTTTCAGTCAAGTAGTCTAAAATTTGAGCTCCAAACTTTGAATTTTCACTAGCTGTTTCCTCGTCTACTTGCAACTCGGTCGCTGCCCATGAGCCTTCTATGGCGCTAATGGGATCTTCTGATTTGTCTTTGTCGGTGGAACAGGACACCAATAAGGAAAGAATTATAGGTAAAACCGAAATGGAACGTTTCATAAGTCTTATTTCAAAATAGTTCACTTTTTAGAAACGTGCGCACTGGGGTAATATTATAATAAGGTAGTGCTCAAATTATAGAACGAAGCGGTACGTTGCCTTGATCAAGAAGGTGTTATCCAACTTTTGATTAAAAATTTGACCGTCTAAACTCTGGCCAATGGAATCCATCGGATTTCCAAGTCCCTCTGCCCCTTTTGACCAAACCAAAATTTCTCAGAGCCCGGAATATACTCCCACCTGACCACAAGATTCGAGCGAAACTGTACAAACGCGAAATCAGGATCGTTAATTTGGTAATCAATGTTACCATCAGTGTTTTCATCCACCAAATAAGAAACTGAACCCGTGGGTCGTGATATTTGATCGGTATTGAAAAGTGTGACCCTCTCATTCAGATCTTGGGCAGCAGCATTGTTCACAAACTTAAATTCATTATACAAACCCCGAGAGATAAAAGGTTGGCCATAAAATTGAATGGACAAATTGGGGTTGATACTGTAATTCAATCGCAACGAAGTTTCAAAAGTCTTTTGATCAATGGTCGCCATTATATATCTTGGCGTACCATTGAAATCGGTTTCAGTCACATACTGGGTTTTATTCGGATTTTCAGAATATTCGATATTGGCCGACATGCTGAACGCATCAAAAGGCTGATAATTCAAACGAAGCACATAGCGCAATAGCGAGAAATTGTTTTGCCTCATTTGACTGTTCACATAACCAATTGTGGTACTGAACTTCTTTCTTCTATCAGACCCTAAAAAGACAAATCCGAAATTTTCTTCTGACCATCGCCATCGTGGTCCACCTCTGAGCACCGTATTCGTGAATATTCTTGGTTTGTGTGCAGCACCTGCCTCAATAAACCAGTTATTCTTAAAATTCATAAACCCGCCCAATTGATATTGAATTCGGTTATAATTTCCTTGAAAGTCATAGGCCGATGTCAATTCAAAACCAATGCTGGCCCTACGGTATAAATCGGTCGGTTTTAAGAACAAACGCTCTACTTCGGCATATTGTCTGATATCATCCGCTTGGCGCAAAAAACCAATATCGTTAAGTTCCAATTCAGGCGATTTCCAATTAAGCCCCAAATTGTAACGCCAATTGCCACCACCTGCTTTTCCCGTTTCCAATCTACCGCCTGTACCGGTAAGTGAAGTCCGGTTGGGATCTACCGTAACATGATCGGCATCAACCCTTTGAAACAAATGTGTAAGTGAATTCTGTGTGATTTCAATGGCCTCTTTACTTCCGGTCACATGACTGGTCACGAGATTTCCCTGCAGGTAATACTTCCTATTTTTCCAATTGTGCCTGAAATCAACCCCTACTGAATAGGCTGACTTTCTCAAAAAATCCAAATTTGATTCAAGCTTCCGATTAGTGGCCGTGAAAATTCCACCTATATATGAATTTCGATTGTTGAAATCTTTTTGTACCCTACCCACCATATAGTTGGTCAAAGGCTCCACCAATTCTTTTCTACCCTCGGCTCCATCATCAATTTTAGCGAACATATTACCGGTAACACTTTCCAGAAAACCAATTGACCATCCGTTTTTTGTTTTTCCAGAAAATTTTGCTGCCCCCAAGATGGTCGTGTTGTTTGGGGTGTTGACAAATTCGCCTGAATTCAAGCTTACGAACCCTTGTGGACTGCGGCCTATTCGTCGGCTATAAAAAACATTGTCATTTCTACCCGCAAATCGATAATCGAAAATATTCTTGTTCTCAATGAAAAAGGGTCGTCTTTCTTCAAAAAATATTTGAAACCCATCCAATGCAATGGCACCCGGATCTGCATCAACCTGTCCAAAATCAGGATTCACGGTCAGATCTAAGGTAAGGTCATTGGTAATACCTATTTTGGCATCCAAACCACCATTGAAACTGAAATCATTACCATCTCTAAACGGATTGCCAAGCTGTTTTTCATAGGTGTCATATTGATTGACCACAAAGGGTTGGATTTCAAGCTGCTTTTGAGGTTGAATATTGAACAAACCTTTCAAGATGCCGAACTCACTGACCCAACCCGGGGTATCTTGTGGTATATGTTGCCAAAGCGACCTTTCTTCCTTCCTAAAGACACGTCTGTTGATTTGAAAACCCCAAATTTGTTCTTGGGCATTACCGAATTTAATTTGACTGAATGGTATTTTCATTTCAGCGGTCCACCCTTCATCATCAATATTGGTGGCGGTGTACCAAATGGGGTTCCAACTTTCATCCCAATTCTCTCCGTTTTCAGAAACAAGTTCATCACCTTTAACCCCAGCTGCCGTAACGGTAAATGAAAAAGCAGTTCTTTTATCAAAATAGCTGTCAATATTTACTCCAACCCAATCGCCTGAAAAACCATCTCTACGAGAAAGTCTTTTTTCAATTTTCTCAGGCACACTATCCAAACAACGGATACCTATGTAGAGGTGCTTATCATCGTAAACAATTCTGAATTTTGTTTGCTGACTGGGGCCTGTACCATTGTCAGGATCGAATTCTGTGAAATCACTTGACCATTGGGCAAGGTTGTAGGCATCATCATTCAATAACCCATCAATTTCAGGTGCGCTGGTTTTGTTGAGCGGAACGGTTATATAAGTACGTTTTGGAACCTGTTGGAGGGTATCTTGCGCAATGGAACACGTACTGAAAAAAACTAAAATAAAAAGAGTTGAAATTGCGCTGCGCATGTTGAATGTTGGTAAGTGTTGTAGATTAGAGACTCAAAAATACACAGACCGTTACACTTGATGTTCTGATTAAACTTTTAATTAACAGCCCATGGGAAAAACAAACTCCAAATACATCAAAAAATAATCGGAAACTTGCATTTGTATTTAAACTTAATAGTTGTACATTTGCACCCCGTTTATTGGGATTGAAGTGTAATTGTTAAATCATATAGTAGTGGATACATTAAGTTACAAGACCGTTTCTGCAAACAGAAAAACCGTTGACAAAAAATGGTTATTGGTTGATGCTGAAGGGCAAACATTGGGTCGTCTTGCTTCAAAAGTCGCTAAGTTGCTTAGAGGAAAGCACAAACCCAACTTCACCCCCCATGTTGATTGTGGAGATAATGTTGTAGTCATCAATGCCGAAAAAATCACTCTTTCTGGCAACAAATGGGACACAAAGGTATACCAGCGCTATACAGGTTACCCCGGTGGTCAACGTGAAACCTCTGCGAGCGAATTGTTGGCTAAAAATCCGGGTAGAATCGTTGAAAAAGCCATCAAGGGAATGTTACCCAAGAACAGATTAGGTGCCGATCTTTTCAGAAACCTAAAAGTTTATGTGGGGTCAGAACACGGACAAGAAGCTCAAAAACCAACTGCAATCAATTTAAACGACTTTAAGTAATGGAGACGATTCATAAGATAGGAAGAAGAAAAACGGCTGTAGCCCGTGTTTATGTTTCCAAAGGAAAAGGCAAAATCACAATCAATAATCGTGATTTGCAAGAATATTTTCCCACTGCAACATTACAGTACAAAGTGAAGCAACCTTTTAGTTTGACCAGTACTGACGGAGACTATGATGTCAAGGTAAATGTTTATGGCGGTGGAATAACAGGTCAAGCAGAAGCCATTCGTTTGGCTTTGTCTAGGGTGATGTGTGAAATTGATGTGGAGAATAGAGCAACGCTCAAGCCCGAAGGCCTTCTTACCAGAGACCCAAGAATGGTCGAGCGTAAGAAATTCGGTCAGAAGAAAGCCCGTAAGAAATTCCAGTTCTCTAAACGTTAATGGCGAATTTATTTCAGCATCTGTTCAAAACAGGTCTTGAATTTGAAATATTCAAATTAATTATTTTGACCCTGAAACAAGTTCAGGGATAACCAGTTCATTGAAAATCTCTGGAAACAGGGAAGATTAAAAATTCTGACTTCACGAAGAAGCAGAAGAAATTAGTTTAGCATCTAAATGCTTGAGGCTTTTGCCGGTCGGCGAATACCACTCAGACATTGCTAATTCAAAAGAACGTAAACTAAGAAAAATGGCGAAAGTCGAAGTAAAACAATTATTGGAAGCAGGTGTGCATTTTGGGCACCTAACAAGAAAATGGAATCCGAATATGGCTCCTTACATCTACATGGAGCGCAACGGAATTCACGTTATCAATCTTTACAAAACAGTTGCAAAATTAGATGAAGCGAATGAAGCGCTAAGAAAAATAGCTGCTTCGGGTCGTAAGATTCTTTTTGTTGCCACCAAAAAACAGGCGAAGGACATTGTTGCTGAAAAAGTGGCCAATGTGAACATGCCCTACATTACTGAAAGATGGCCTGGTGGAATGTTGACCAATTTCGTGACCATCAGAAAAGCGGTCAAGAAAATGGCGGCTATCGATCGAATGAAAAAAGATGGTACGTTTTTGACACTATCAAAAAAAGAAAGACTTCAAGTTGATCGTTTGCGTCAAAAACTGGAAAAG
This sequence comes from uncultured Maribacter sp., assembly GCA_964432915.1. Lineage (GTDB taxonomy): Bacteria > Bacteroidota > Bacteroidia > Flavobacteriales > Flavobacteriaceae > Maribacter_C. The sequence goes on along the minus strand of CAYSPL010000008.1, from coordinate 35,380 downwards.
AACTTGGGTTCAATTTCTGAAATGACACGTTTACCAGGAGCCCTTTTTGTGGTGGACACCATGCGCGAGCATATTGCCGTGAAGGAAGCCCAAAAATTGAACATTCCAATTTTCGCGATGGTTGATACCAATTCAGATCCGCGAGCCATTGATTATGTGATACCTTCTAATGATGATGCCTCAAAATCAATTGACATTGTCATGACACAGGTCACAAATGCCATTTCAGAAGGTCTGGCAGAACGCAAATCTGATAAGCAGGCCAGCCAAGAAGGTTCTGAAGAACCAAAGGCTGAAGCAACAGCTTCTGCTCAAAAAGAAGAAGTGAAGGCCGCAATGCCAGAAGCACCTAAGAAAGCCGAAAAAGTAGAAGAAAAAGCCAAGGTAACTGAAGCGGTAAAAGAGGAAACCGAACCAGCCAAGGAAGAAAAACCAAAAGCTGCCGCAAAGAAAGCTGCCCCAAAAGAGGAAGCTCCTAAAAAAACAACAAAGGCAAAAATCGCTAAGGGCGATGACCTGACCAAAATAGAGGGTGTTGGGCCAAAAGCGGCCGAATATTTAACCGCAGCAGGTCTTGATACTTTTGCCAAGGTCGCAAAGGCCAAGGCAGATAAAATGAAAGAAATCTTGACCGAAGCTAGTTCAAGAATGGGTCATTTAGATCCAACTTCTTGGCCAAAACAGGCGAAGATGGCAGCTGACGGAAAATGGGAAGAGCTCAAAGAGTGGCAAGATAATGCCAAAGGAGGAGTAGAGAAATAATCACAAAAAATAAAAGTTTGCTGCTTTAGCAGGAAAAATCTAAATACGATTACATTATGGCAAAAATAACAGCCGCAGAGGTAAATAAATTAAGAAAGGCCACAGGCGCTGGAATGATGGACTGTAAAAATGCCTTGGTCGAAGCTGAGGGTGATTTTGACAAAGCAATTGAGGTTCTTCGTAAAAAAGGACAGAAAGTAGCTGCAAAAAGAGCTGACCGAGAATCTTCAGAGGGGGCAGCAATTGCAAAGGTCAACGCAGATCATACTGCAGGTGTGGCAATTGTATTGGGTTGTGAAACCGACTTTGTGGGCAAAAACGAAAAGTTCGTTGCTTTGGCGAATGAGCTTGCTGAAATGGCGTTGAACTACGATTCAAAAGAGGAATTCTTGGCCGCTGATTTTGGTGGTATGACAGTTGCTGAAAAGTTAATTGAGCAAACAGGGGTCATTGGCGAAAAATTGGATATCACTGCTTTCGAAAAATTAACTGCACCTTACGTTGGAAGCTATGTGCACATCAACAAAATCGCTGCCTTGGTAGGCTTGTCTGCGAAAGTGGATACTGCCGAAGTTTTGGCAAAAGATGTTTCCATGCAAGTTGCCTCTATGGGGGCGACCACATTGTCTTACAAAGATTTTGACCCAGAATATGTAGCTGCTGAAACCGAGGCAAGAATCGCCGTCATCGAAAAAGACAACATCGAACTTGGTCGCTTAGGAAAAACCCTTAAGAATGTGCCACAATATATTTCTATGGCGCAATTAACGGATGAAGTATTGGCAAAAGCAGAAGAGGATGCAAAAGCACAATTGAAAGCAGAAGGAAAGCCAGAACAAATATGGGATAAAATTCTTCCGGGTAAGATGGAAAGATTTATTTCAGATAACACCACCCTTGACAAAGAGCAGTGTTTGTTGGATCAAAATTTCATCAAAGATGAGAAAATCAATGTAGCTAAATACGTTGAATCTCACGGTGATGTTTCGGTTGTCGGATTCAAACGCGCGACGGTCGGATAGATAAATGATACGTAAGAAGTAAACTAACTCAATTCTAAACCGTCAAGCTGCTTTGTTTGACGGTTTTTATTTGAGATAACATAAAAAAACCACCTTGGATACCAAGGTGGTTTTTTTCAATTGAAATAAATTCAATTAACCTTTCATCCAGGCCTTACGAAGCTTTGTTTGCGCCGCTGTCACCTTATCAGTCGGTACAATTTCCAAGGCATTCACAACGGGCGACCCCACCTTGCCCTCAACGGTAATTTCTTCATCGCCACGCTGCAAAACCATTTTGATGGGCGTTTCAGGGCTCCATGTCATACTTTGACCGATGATGGGTCTAATAGATTCCAAATTTATCGCTGTATCATTTATTGATTTGATGACGTCGCCACCTTGGACGTTCAGATTCTTGAAAAAACTATTGAGTTCAACTTTTCTCACGAAAATCGCATTATCATTGGATTGATCCACGTCAATGTAGGGTATATCGCCATCCAAGAAATAACCGGTCTGTTTTTCAATGGTCTTGGCGGCAAGACCAACCTTGGCAAAATACATATCATAATCAATGGGCGTATTACCAACGACATGGGTGTCAAAAAAGGTTCTGACCTCAGGGTAGGTCATCGCAACAATTTCATCGAAAAGTGCTCCATCTTTGAATGGGGTCATCTTTCCATATTTTTTGGAAAGTTCTTTCATCAACCACAACACCCCTTTTTCTCCATTACTTAATTCGCGCAGCGTGATATCCAAGGCCATATTGATCAGAGCCCCTTTTTCATAAACATTGCCATATTCCTTTTCGTAAGGCTCCAACAATACATTCTTACTCATTTCAGTGAAAGACATATCATCTGTATAGGCACTGGCATTACTGATTTTACCCAATATTCTTTTGTAAAACTCCGCATCATCTATCAACCCTTGTTGAATTTGAAACAGGTTGGCGAAATACTCGGTGGTGCCTTCATACATCCATAAATGTTGCGACATCTTCGGGTCATTGAAGTCAAAATATTGTACTTCTTCAGAGTGTACATTCAAAGGTGTGACAATGTGAAAAAACTCATGTGAAACCACATCGACCATGGCTTGCTCTAGAGGCTCTTTACCCATTACCTCCGGCAATACAACCACAGTAGAGGTATGATGTTCCAAGGCACCAAAACCATTCGCATCATTTTCGCCCATTTCGGAGAGGTATAATAAAATGTTATACTCCTTGGTACCGTCAATATCACCTAAAAAAGCCTTTTGTGCCTGCATCATTTTCTCCATCCGATCTCTTAAGCTAGCCGCGGTATAAACCCCGTTTGGTGAATACACGGCCAGAGTAATCGCTATATCATTGATTTGAAATGTTTCAGCAGTAGCCTTTGAATACATAATTGGACTATCAATGACTTCAAAATATCTTCCTGCCAAAAAAGTATCCATAGTGGCAGACTGAGAATCAGCACTCTTTTCTTTTAACGATGTGGTGGCCATCAAATCTGAAGGTCTGCTAATTGCAATCTCATAAGGTATCTCTTGTAATCCCTGAAAATATCCCACAAAGCCGTGAAGATTGAGAACAAAATTCTCTCCTCTTAAAATATTGGTTCCCGCGGGAGAAAAAACGGCTTCTTTCTGTTCCGCTTCAGAATCAAAAGTGTCGTTCACCAAATAGGTGATTTTATCTAAACTCTTACCATTTGAAATATTCCAAGTATTATCATCTGCTTTTGAAACCGAAAGTTCATTCCCCTTATAATCAAAAGCCTTAAAACCCTCTATATACTTTCCGTAGTCATCGGTGCTGTAGGTTCCGGGCACGGTTTTCGGAATATAAAAGGCTATCTGATCTGATGTAAACGCCCCAGGATCCATGCTTACCATAACTTTATCATCATTTATGTTAACCAAGTCAATAGTCACGTTCAAGGGTGCCTTATCGGCGGTCAGTAACGCCTTTGAACCTGCGCAGGCATATAGGAAAAGTGAAGCGAGTGTTAGGGTAAATAAATTTCTCATTTAAATAGTCGTTAGATTAATTTCTTCTTTTAAGTTTTGGCCATGCAAGATTATGAAATTTAGCACGTATTCGATTAATTATTAATAAATAATTAAGGCTTTTGTGGCCGATGAAAGTTCAATTGAGTGCTCATATTTTTTGATTATTTTTGTTTCAAACATCTTTAAATGCGATACAAACGAATACTTCTGAAATTAAGTGGAGAGGCCTTGATGGGGGAAAAGCAATATGGAATTGATAATAAACGACTTGAAGAATACGCCGAGGAAATCAAAGAAGTAGTCGAAAAAGGTATTGAGGTGGCCATTGTGATTGGCGGAGGAAATATTTTTCGAGGATTGAGTGGGGCAGCTAGTGGTATGGATCGCGTTCAGGGCGATCACATGGGCATGTTGGCGACAGTCATCAACGGACTTGCTTTGCAGAGTGCTTTGGAAAGACAGCGAGTGCAAACCCGTTTGCAATCTGCCATTAAAATCAATGAGGTCGCCGAACCCTTTATTCGTAGGCGCGCCATGCGACATTTGGAAAAAGGCCGTGTGGTTATTTTTGGCGGAGGCACTGGCAACCCGTACTTTACAACAGATTCAGCTGCGGTATTGCGTGCTATTGAAATTGAGGCCGATGTCATTCTCAAGGGTACACGAGTAGACGGAATTTACACTGCTGACCCGGAAAAAAATGCAGACGCCGTCAAATTCGATACCATTTCTTTTAAAGATGTATTGAGCAAAGGTTTGAAGGTCATGGACACGACTGCCTTTACACTAAGTCAAGAAAATGAATTGCCGATTGTAGTTTTCGACATGAATAAAAAAGGTAATCTTTTAAAAATTGTTGAAGGGCAAAATATAGGCACGGTGGTTAATCTATAGAAAGTTTATTAGTAGTTTGGTACACTTTCTGTTAGCTTGAAATAAAAAACACGATTATGAATGAAGAAATTCAATTTATACTTGATGCCGCCAAAGAGAGCATGGATGCTGCCATTGTTCATTTGGAAAAGGAATTTGTGAAAATTCGTGCTGGTAAGGCGAGTCCGTCAATGTTGTCAAATGTCATGGTCGAATACTATGGCTCACAGACGCCCTTATCGCAGGTTTCAAATATCAACACTCCTGATGCCCGCACTATTTCCGTGCAACCTTGGGAGAAATCATTGATGCCCGATATTGAAACGGCCATCAGAAACGCAAATCTTGGGTTTAACCCTATGAATAATGGGGAAATGGTCATCATCAATGTGCCGCCATTGACTGAGGAACGCAGACGTGATTTGGTAAAACAAGCTAAGGCCGAGGCAGAGCATGCCAAAGTCAGTGTTAGAACAGCACGTCAAGATGCCAATAAAGAAATTAGAGATCTTGATGTTTCAGAGGATCTTCAAAAGAATGCGGAAGTTGATGTTCAAGAATTGACTGATGGGTTCACCAAAAAAATCGACTCGTTCCTTGCCAATAAAGAGGCCGAGATCATGAAGGTTTAATTTAGTTCTTAAATTTAAACGAAAAGCGACCTAAAGGTCGCTTTTTTTGTTGTCAATTGACCCGTAAGGTTCTTTTCGATCTTCCATCTTTAGGAACTCAAGCTGGCTTTCAATACCTTTGCATTCGGTAAAAAACCAGCATCTTGGTAAAGAAAATAACACAAGGCTTTTGGGCCACTGTTGCCAGAACCATTTTAAGAAACCGCGAACTTATATTGCTTCTAGTAGCTGCGTTCACAGTATTCTTGGGCTTTCAATGGGAGAAAATGCGTTTTTCAAGTTCACAGGCAAATCTTTTGCCTGATGACCATCCGGTGAATCTTGAATACAAAGCTTTCTTGGATCAATTTGGTGAAGAGGGCAATGCCATTATCTTGGCAATACGGGATTCCTCTTTATTTACTCCTGAGAAATTAAACCGCTGGAACAGACTCAGCAAGCAATTGGTGGCTTTTCCTGAAATAGATTTTGTGCTGTCTTTAGAAAATCTTCAAGAGCTTAAAAAAGACCCTGTGCAGGAGTCTTTTGTACTAAAACCGCTGATCGAATCAGAACTTAAATCAAAAGCGCAAATCGATAGTCTTACGAATCATTTGTTCAATGAGCTTCCGTTTTATGACAATCTACTTTTCAATAAAGAAAGCGGAACCATTAGAACGGTGGCCAATCTTGATAAGGATATTGTGAACACGTCGGTTCGAAAAGATTTCATCTTAAAAGACCTGAATACCTTGATCGAAAGTTTTGAAGAGGAAACCGGATTGGATGTTCGTATCTCGGGCATGCCCTATATACGCACCATGAATTCTCAAAACATTATTGACGAAATAGGCACCTTTATTCTTGCGGCTTTGGGTGTCACTTCTCTCTTGTTTTTCTTTTTTTTTAGAAGTGTCAGGGCCACTTTCATTTCTATGTTTGTTGTGATTGTCGGTGTAATGTGGGCCTTTGGTATTTTAGGCTTGCTACAATATGAGATTACTGTTTTAACGGCCTTGATTCCCCCTTTGATTATTGTGATTGGTATTCCGAATTGTATTTTCTTGATCAACAAATACCAACAAGAGGTCAAAAAACATGGCAATAAAGTCTTGTCATTGCAGCGGGTTATCTCTAAAATTGGCAATGCCACTTTGATGACCAATGTGACCACCGCATCTGGTTTCGCCACCTTCATAGTAACTGATAGCAAACTGTTGAAAGAGTTTGGTATAGTCGCTTCCATAAATATTATCGGCATCTTCATACTATCGCTTTTGATCATTCCGATTGTGTATAGTTACTTGTCAAAACCCAAATCAAGACACTTGAATCATCTCAATAAAAAATGGATTGATGGTTTTGTGAATTGGATGGAGCGCATCGTTCGTGAAAAACGAATCGCTGTTTATAGTACCTCCATCATTCTTTTGGTAATGAGCATCATAGGTATTTACCAAATCAAGATTTCAGGAAGTCCTATTGAAGACATGCCCAAAAAAGAACAATTCTTTGCTGATATACGGTTCTTTGAAGAGGAATTTGATGGTATTATGCCTGTGGAAATCGTGGTTGACACCAAAAGTCCTAGAGGTGTATTGAAGCCTGCGACCTTAAAACGAATAGACAATCTAGGAAATATCATAGAAGAGATTCCTGAGTTATCCCGACCGGTTTCCATTGTCAATTTGGTCAAATATTCAAAGCAGGCCTTCTATAATGGCATTCCGAAATATTATCAACTGCCCACTACCCAAGAAAATAATTTCATCATGAGTATGGCCAACAAATCCTCAGGCGATAGTGATTTGTTGAAAAACTTTGTTGATAGTACCGGACAGACAGCGCGCATCACAACTTTCATAAAAGATGTCAAAACAGATCGCATGGAAGAAATAGAGGGCAAACTTGAAGAACACCTTGCGAAACTCTTTCCATCAAAAAGATATAATGCCTACATGACAGGTAGCGCGCTCATATTTCTCAAAGGAACCAAATACCTGGTTAAGAATCTTGTGCTTTCTTTAGCCCTCGCCATTGGGCTCATTGCCCTTTTCATGGCTTATCTATTTCGATCCTTTAGAATGATTTTGATTTCTCTGATTCCGAATCTTTTGCCCTTATTGATCACTGCCGGGGTAATGGGTTTTGTTGGCGTGCCCATTAAACCCTCCACTATTCTGGTATTTAGCATTGCGTTTGGTATTTCGGTTGATGATACCATACACTTTTTGGCAAAATATCGTCAAGAACTTTTGGCCAACAAATGGAAGATCAAAAAATCGGTTTACGCTGCCTTGCGCGAAACCGGGGTCAGTATGTTTTACACTTCAATTGTGCTTTTCTTTGGCTTTTCAGTTTTCATTATCTCAAATTTTGGTGGTACGGTGGCGCTCGGGGCTTTGGTTTCTGCTACTTTGATGTTTGCCATGTTGGCAAATCTAATTTTACTACCTTCTTTGCTATTATCGCTTGAGAGAGGTATCGCCAATAAAGAAATATTGAAAAAGCCTCAAATCAATATACTTCCCAAAGACGAGGTAAATCAACCGCCCAATCAAAATTAACCTCGATTTTTTGACCCATTTATCAAGCTTCAAGATTGATACTTTTTGTCAAAAGGCTATCTTTGGGGTTTAATCTATTTGTATGCGAACACTAAGTGTTAAAGAACTTCTTTCCACCAAACCTTCTTCGCAAGAAGTAATCGTAAACGGGTGGGTAAAAACCTTTAGAAGCAACCGCTTTATTGCCTTGAATGACGGGTCAACACTAAACAATATTCAGTGTGTGGTCGATTTCGAAAATTTTGATGAGCAATTGCTCAAACAGGTAAGTACAGGTGCTGCGCTTAAGGTCGCAGGGGTTTTGGTAGAGAGTCAGGGTAGAGGTCAAAATGTTGAGATCCAGGCTACCGAAATAGTTGTTCATGGTGCGGCCGATCCAGAAGCGTACCCAATTCAACCCAAGAAGCACTCGATGGAGTTTTTGCGAGAGCAGGCTCATTTGAGGGTACGAACCAATACCTTTTCCGCAGTCATGCGTGTACGTTCGGCCTTATCTTTTGCCATTCACAATTACTTTCGTGAAAATGGTTTCCACTACTTTCATGCTCCTATCATTACAGGGTCTGATGCAGAGGGTGCTGGAGAGATGTTTCGTGTGACCACTTTGAATGAAAAAAATCCGCCTTTGAACGAAGATGGAAGTGTGAATTATCGGGAAGATTTCTTCGGAAAAGAAACCAATCTTACGGTTTCTGGCCAGTTGGAAGCTGAAGCATATGCTATGGGTCTTGGTAAAGTATATACCTTCGGACCAACATTCAGGGCTGAAAATTCCAATACATCGAGACACCTAGCCGAATTCTGGATGATTGAACCCGAAATGGCCTTCTATGATTTGAATGACAATATGGACTTGGCTGAGGACTTCATGCAAAACGTCATCAAATACGTCTTGAAAAACTGTGAAGATGATCTGGCGTTTTTAGAAAAACGCCTGCTCGATGAAGAAAAACAGAAGCCACAAAATGAGCGAAGCGAAATGGCCTTGATCGAAAAACTAAAGTTCGTTTCTGAAAATACGTTCAAACGTGTATCATACACTGAAGCCTTTCAGGTGCTGCGTAATAGCAAACCCAACAAGAAGAAAAAATTTCAATACCCCATTGATGAGTGGGGTGCTGACCTTCAAAGTGAACACGAACGATTTTTAGTTGAAAAACACTTCAAATGCCCTGTTATTCTTTTTGATTATCCCGCAAATATCAAAGCATTTTATATGCGCTTGAATGAGGATGGAAAAACCGTTCGTGCCATGGATATACTGTTTCCCGGTATTGGAGAAATAGTGGGTGGATCACAACGTGAGGAACGATTGGATATTTTAAAAGAGAAAATGGCGGCGCTGGATATTCCTGAAGAGGAGCTATGGTGGTACCTTGATTTGAGAAAATTCGGAACGGCCATTCATAGTGGTTTCGGACTTGGTTTTGAACGATTGGTACTTTTTGCTACGGGTATGGGTAATATTCGTGATGTCATTCCGTTTCCAAGAACACCGCAAAACGCCGAGTTTTAAATTTGAATTATTTAACTTTATAAGAACAGACCAGTACCTAAATGCTGAAACAATACTTACAATTCAAATTATCGCAAAAGCTATCCCCTCAGCAGATTCAATTGATGAAATTGATTCAGCTGCCTACGCAGGCCTTTGAACAGCGATTGAAACAAGAATTGGAAGAAAACCCGGCATTGGAAAGTGGTAAAGAAGAAAGTGATACGCTCGATGAGCTTTACGATGATTCTTATGATGACGCTGCAACAGATACCATTGACACTGAAGACATCAATATCGATGATTATCTAAGCGATGATGAAATACCCGATTATCGCACCAAGGCGAATAATTACAGTGCTGATGATGACGAAAAAAGTGTGCCCTATGCAGCAGGGGTGTCTTTCAATCAATACTTGTTGAGTCAGTTGAATACATCTTATCTCAGTGATGATGAGTGGAAAATAGCGGAATTTTTGGTAGGTAGTGTAGACGAAAGCGGTTACATACGAAGACCAATCAGTGATATCTTGGATGATTTGGCCTTTACGCAGAACATCATCACTGAAGAGAAGACCATTGAAAAAGTATTGGATGTCGTGCAGGAGTTGGATCCGCCGGGCGTAGGCGCTCGCTCTTTGGAAGAATGCCTGATCATTCAATTAAAACGAAAAGAAGTTACTCCAAGTATAGAATTGGCCATCGCTATCTTGACCAAATCTTTTGAGCAGTTTACCAAAAAGCACTACAAGAAACTAATACAAAAGCACAATATATCTGAGGAGGAATTAAAGGATGCAATTGGGGAAATTGAAAAGCTGAACCCAAAACCAGGAGGTTCTTATGCGGGAAATAATAAAATTGTGGAACATGTAGTACCCGATTTTTCCATCAAAATCGTTGAGGGCGAATTAGAACTGACCTTGAATGGACGAAATGCCCCTGAATTGCATGTTTCGAGAGAATACAGCAATTTGTTAAAAGGATACAAAGACACTAAAAAGAAGTCAAAATCGCAGAAAGACACAGTGCTATTCATCAAACAAAAATTGGATGCTGCCAAATGGTTTATAGATGCCATAAGACAACGGCAACAAACCTTGTTCATTACCATGAATTCTATCATGCAATATCAAAAGGAGTACTTTTTGACCGGTGATGAAAGAAACCTTAGACCAATGATCTTAAAGGATATCGCTGACGATATTGAGATGGATGTGTCTACAGTTTCGCGAGTTGCAAATAGCAAATATGTAGATACCCCCTACGGCACCAAACTCATTAAGGAGTATTTTTCAGAATCGATGAAAAATGATCAAGGGGAAGATGTCTCCACTAAAGAAATCAAAAAGATATTGGAAACGGTCATTGGCGAGGAGGAAAAGAAAAAGCCCCTAACCGATGATAAACTGGCCACAATTCTAAAAGAAAAAGGGTATCCGATTGCAAGACGCACAGTTGCGAAATACAGAGAACAATTGGACATTCCTGTTGCGCGCCTCAGAAAACAAATCTAATGCGCGGTTTTCTTCAAATTATATCTTATGTATTGCATCCCATCTTCGTACCAATAGCGGGTACGGTGATATACTTTCAAGTCACACCGAAATATACCTCCAATGAATTTGAAAGTGGTAATGTACTTCCCATTTTCATTTTGACGGTGATCATACCCATTATCGCCTTTTTGATTCTCAAAAACCTGGGTTTGGTAAAATCAGCCATGATGCCAACCCTAAAAGAACGCCGATACCCCATGTATATCGGAATTCTTTTACTATTATTGGTGGTTTACAAAGTACTGCCAAATAACTTCACTTTTGAACTTCATTATTTTTTTCTAGGTCTGATATCGGCCACTGCGGCATCACTTGCCCTACTTTATCTAAATTTCAAAAGTAGTATGCATCTCATGGGTATGGGCAGTTTGGTCATGTATATTATATGCTTGAGTGTTCATTTTGAAATCAACATTACCTTGGCCTTGAGTTTCATGATCTTACTGACCGGTTTGGCGGCCAGTTCAAGAATTTTTCTAAAAGTGCATTCAAAAGTTGAGCTTTTGATCGGCTTTTCCATCGGAGTGATTTCGCAATTGCTAACCGTTAAATTTTGGCTCTAGAAACTATCGTATCAATTATTCAGATTTAAGAAAGCGTCTCCATCATAGGTTGTGTAATTGACCTTTAAGGCGTGCACTTTTCTAAGCTCCTCTTTTACATCAGATACTAACCCCATGTTCGCTTTCTTATCCACCTTTAAAGAAACCGTTACGAAAGGTCGAACGTGCTCAGGCATTTCATGAATTTTACCCAGTACATAATCCCCAACTTCAGCAGCATCTATGAACTTATCGCCCACTTGAATTTTTGGCTCCCCTCCTGCCACAACCTCCCAACTCTTGGTAGGTTTGCCAATATAAATGGTGATCAAGCGGTCTTTCTTTTCAAGTTTTTTGATCTCCGTCGCATTGGGCAATTCATTGCTCACTTTTAAAACATCATCTTTCATAACGGTTACGGTCATAAAAAAGAACAAGAGCATGAATACAATATCTGGTAACGATGCGGTCGATACTTCTGGAGTAGCGTTTCCGCGCTTTAATTTAAATTTTGACATGGTCTTAATTTTTTGTTAGTTCAGCTTCTGATAATTTCATCGGAAATAGGTCTTGAATGTGTCTTATTTTGATTTTCAATTTTGCTTTTGTTTTAGCCGGTGTTTCATTATTTCTGTACAATTTTTCCATGGAAGTAAAATCCATCTTATAAAGACGCTGTGCCTCTCTATTGCGCAATGTATTATAGGCCGCCACAAGCTCATTCTGTACGGTAATATAAACCCCATAGCTAGTTTGGCGGTCATTTCTAAGGGATACAACCGCCTCAGCAGGACTATCAGATGATTTGGGGTCTCTTGACCCTTTGCAGTAGCTGCAGAATCTTTCATCGTCATGAAGTGCCCCTCCATTGTCTAAAAAGACAATAGTTCTCTCTTTCAAATCTTTCAAATCGATCACTTCATTTTCTACCATCAGTTCACCTTTGGCATTAATTGAAATCGGCAAGATGTTCCTTTCCGGAATTGGTGGAGGTGGTATTTTCTTATCTGGTATTCTGGGTAATTTTCGATCTAACCCGGCATCAGTTTCAATACTGGTGGTGACCAAAAAAAAGATGAGTAATAAAAATGCAATATCCGCCATTGAACCTGCATTTACCTTGGGTACTTCGCCTCTGTTTTTCATACTTATTTATTTAAATGATTAAACGAATAAATTGCCCCCAAATAGGGGTAAACAGTTGGAAGGTGTATGGTGTGTTACTCGGTATTCAAAAGAACACCTCGTTATAACAAATGCATCAAGAGACGTGCCAAATCTTAAGATCTTGTTAATAAAAAGAAAAGGAAATGAAAAGTTTACTTTAAAATTTAGAGGATGTAGAAAATCAAACCTATTCGTAGGGGTTGCATTTGAATCTGTTCCCCGCTCTCCAATCGAACATTGTCATTCAACAAATCTGTCAAAGAATAATGTATATGTACATTGAAAGAACTATACCCAAAATCAAGGGTAATACCGTATTGGAATCTTCTAATATCAGTATTGTTGAATGTTATCTTACTTTGTGTTTCATTGCCACCGCCACGCGAAACGAACTTAGACCTGGTTCCTAGGGCATAACCAAATTTAAAGCCCGCATACAAACGCCAGAATTTATATTCTGATGAGGTTGAGTTGCGCCATCTAAATTGAATAGGGACCTCCACTAAATTGGTTTCCAATTTACTTCTCCTGATGTCATTAGCATCAATGTTGTACGTAATCTCGTTACCCATTTCAATGGCCTTTAAATTTGAATAGTAGGTATTTAAAGCGCCTCCTAAACCAATTCCCAAAGCAAAAGTTCCCTCGCCATTTAGGGGAATGTCTTTTATAAATCCAGCTTGAAGTCCATACGACAGTTTGCGCTGACTTAAATTCGCTCCTTCGTCAGAGGAGGGTTCTTTTTTGAAAAGAAAGTTATAGGAGATGCCCAAATAAAATTGGTCTTCGAAATATCTTGAATTCGTGGATAAAGAGTCAGCGGCAACTTGAGTACTTCCCAGCCATGGTATGAGCATCAATATGAAACAAATCAACCCTTTCATCTTTTCAAAGTTACATAAATAAAAAAGCTCCAAATACGAATTTGGAGCTTTTAAAATAAGTTATACTTATGCTACTGCATATTGGTAAAAGCATCACCCGACGCAGTAGTGTAATTAACTTTTAACGCATTAACCTTTCTAAGTTCTTGTTTGATATCAGAAATGATACCCATGTTCGCGTTTTTATCCACTTTCAATGACGTGGTCAATACATTTTGAAGGTCTTCAGACTTTTTGGCTCTTTCAGATAATATGAATGCACCCACATCTTTGGGATCGGCAAATTTATCATTCAACTGAATTTTTGACTCCGTACCAAACACCTTGGCATACTCTGCCGTTGGCTTTCCAACATATATCGTAAGCACTCTATCTTTCTTTTCCAATTTTTTAATCTGGTCAGCACTTGGAAGGTTATTTTCAACCTTCAGCGAACTGTCTTTCATAACCGTAACCGTCATAAAAAAGAATAAAAGCATGAAAACAATATCAGGTAAAGATGCTGTGGATACCGCAGGTACCTCTCCATCTTTTTTCTTTGCAAACTTTGACATATTCTTGCTATTAATTTAAATTAATTGGAGGTTGTTTCAGCTTCGGATAGTTTTTGAGGAAAAAGGTCTTTGATCTTCAAAACTTTCTCTTTCAACTCTTCCTTCAAATCTTTGTCTGTCTCCGGATTCAAATATTCAGCCTCCAAATCAACATATGAAATTCCATAGAGCCGTTGTGACTCTCGGTTTCTAAGCTCATTGTACGCCCCAACCAATTCATTTTGCACCGTTATGTAGGTACTGTACTTGGTCTCACGGTCATTTTTCAATGAAATAATCGCTTTAGACGGGTTATCAGAAGACTCTGGATTCTTATCGCCCTTACAATACGTACAGGTTTTATCTCCATTGTTATCTAAGAAGGCAACCGCCTTGGCTCTTAGATTTTTCAAATCTGTCAATTCATCATCTGCCAACAATTGATCGTTTTTGTTGATACTGACTTGAAATATGTTTTTCTGCTTGATGACCACGTCATCTTCGGGCGGTTCCATTGGTGGCAACATACGATCCAAACCTGCGTCGGTTTCAATGGTTGTGGTTACCAAGAAAAATATAAGCAATAAAAATGCTATATCAGCCATTGAACCGGCATTTACTTCTGGTGCTCCTCCTCTTCTAGCCATATTCCAGTTATTTACTTGTTGCTTTTCTGATACCTCCCCAAATGATTAATCCGGCCGCCACTATGAGCATGATGAAGAACATCCAGATACCAGCACCAACTAATTTTACCTCATTTTCTGAGGTCACAATGTTGTTCTTTTCCAACATTCCATCAACGCTAACGTCAGTTCCACTGGAAATACCGTAAGCAAGACCCAAAGCAACCAACAATCCGATAATGGAGAATGCTGCCTTTTTCAGGCCTCCTGGAGATGAACCCATGTTCTTCAATCCAAAAATTAGAGTGGCAGCGACGGCAACAGCCATCAACAGGTAAGCCAAGCCAAACATAATGGTAATTCCAGTACTGGACATGGCATCAGCCATTGGCATATCTTTATCCGGCATTAAAAAGAGACACACAAAGCCAACGACACTAACAACAATAAGTGCAATTTTAATAATCTTATACATTACTTATAGTTTAAAGGGTCCGACTTATTTTTTGTGATCTACCAACATATCAATTAACGAGATGGAAGAATCTTCCATATCATTAACTATACTATCAATTTTAGCGATAATGTAATTGTAAAATATCTGAAGGATAATTGCCGTGATCAGACCAAATACGGTAGTCAATAATGCCACCTGAATATCACCAGCAATCAAAGAAGCACTAAGGTTACCTACTGCACTAATCTTCTCAAAGGCTTGAATCATACCAATTACTGTACCCATGAAACCAAGCATCGGGGCAATAGCGATGAACAAAGACAACCATGAGACGTTCTTCTCTAACTGACCCATCTGAACACCACCATAAGAAACAACGGCTTTTTCTGCAGCTTCAACACTTTCGCCAGCGCGATCTAAGCCTTGATAATATATGGATGCAACAGGTCCTTTGGTGTTTCTACATACTTCCTTAGCGGCTTCAACACCACCTGATGCCAATGCATCTTCAACTTGTTGCTTCAATTTTGAGCTATTTGTGCTTGCTAAATTCAAGTAGATGATTCTTTCAATAGCCACAGCCAAACCAAGAATCAAACAGATAAGTACAAAACTCATGAAACCAGCACCACCCTTGATGAATTGCTCTTTCAAGACCTGAGTAAAGCTTCTAGATTCGGTTGCATCTGCATCATCTTGAACTAAGACTGCAGTAGCTGCAACTGTTGTTAAATTTGAAACAATCGTTGACGTTGTTGCTTTTGCATTTACAGTATTTGCACTTAATACAAATAACCCAGCTAAAGCCAGGATAGAGAATAATTTTTTCATTTTTTTCAAACTTAGATTTTCGATTAGTTAATTGCGTTAAAGATAAAAAAATTTGGTAATAATAAAATTAAATTTTCATTGCAGAGAGGAAGGGATTCGAACCCTCGATACACTTTTGGTGTATACACACTTTCCAGGCGTGCGCCTTCGACCACTCGGCCACCTCTCTAGATGAGCCTTAAAGGTTGGCCAAATAACAAAAAAAATGTCAGTTAGAGAAATATAAGATGTTATTTTTATTGCATTTCACCTCTAAGCGAAGTTTCAAAAATGGTTTTGAAGGATGTTCTCGAAACCTTGGCCCCCAATAGATACATCAACTTGGTCACAGCTGCCTCTGTTGTAATGTCCTTTCCATTGATGATTTTTAGTTTTTTGAGATGTTGGCTGGTTTCGTATTGGCCCATGATAACACTACCGCCTGAACATTGAGTCACGTTCACGATCAGAACTCCTTTTTTAATGGCCTTTTTCATTGCACTGATCAACCATTGCTCTGTTGGTGCATTGCCCGAACCATAGGTCTCCAAAACCACCGCTTTCAAGCCAGACGTTTCAAGCATGGCGTTCAAGGTCACTTCATTCAAACCCGGAAAGAGCTTTATAATGGCCACACTGGTATCTAGATTTTTGTGCACGTGAAATTTCTTGTTTCGCTTTGCACTCCTCAGATATTCATGATTGATGTTGAGATGAACTCCTGATTCAATCAAAGGCGGATAATTTGGGGAGCTGAATGCCTCAAAATGTTCGGCATTGATTTTTGTGGTTCTATTGGCGCGGTACAACTTGTATTCAAAATAAAGTCCTACCTCCTGTACCACAGGCTTGCCTTTCTTTTGCAATGCCGCAATCTGAATGGATGTGATCAAATTCTCTTTTGCATCTGTTCTCAAATCGCCTATAGGTAATTGAGAACCCGTAAAAATCACAGGCTTTGATAAATTTTCCAACATATAACCCAAGGCGGAGGCCGTATAACTCATAGTGTCACTACCATGTAAAACCACAAACCCATCGTGACTGTCATAATGCTCTTCGATAATAGTGGCAATACTACTCCAATGTTCAGTGTTCATATTTGAGGAGTCAATCGGATTATCAAAAGAAATACTATCTATATGACAATCGAGTTGGGTAAGTTCGGGAATGTTCTTCAAGAGCTTTTTAAAATTGAAAGCCCTTAAAACCCCTGAATCATAATCTTTGACCATGCCTATGGTACCGCCAGTGTATATTAATAATATTTTGGTTTTCTTATCCATTTACTTCAAAATTAAATTCCAAATACCGCTTTGGAGTTCTCTGTTGTTATTTGGGCAATCTCCGCCACTGACAACCCATATATGTCTGACAATTTTTCAGCCACATTTATAAGGTAAAAACTCTCGTTTCGTTTTCCCCTGAAGGGCACTGGGGCCAAATAAGGTGCATCTGTTTCCAAGACAATGTGCTTTACATCAATTTGATTCAGAAAAGTATCGATCTTACCGTTCTTAAAGGTAACCACACCCCCAATACCCAACTTCATATTGTATGAGATTGCCTGATGTGCCTGTGCCAAGCTTCCTGTAAAGCAATGAAAAATGCCAAAAAGGGTATCGTCTTTTTCTGATTCCAGAATCTCAAAAATCTCATCAAACGCATCCCGGCAATGAATTACAATCGGAAGGCCATGTTTTTTGGCCAATTGTATCTGAAATCGGAAGGCCTCCTGCTGTTGTTTGAGAAAAGTCTTGTCCCAATACAAATCAATTCCTATTTCACCCACCGCATAAAATTTCCGCTCAATCATCATTTTCTCGACATGCTGCAGTTCTTCCTCAAAATTTTCTTTAACATGCGTTGGATGCAAACCCATCATCAAAAACATATGCTCAGGGTAGGCTTTTTCCAAATCAAGCATGGCCTTGGTGTAAGTGGAATCAATGGCCGGAATAAAAAATCGCTTTATTCCAAAACCAATGGCTTTTTTTACCACCATATCACGATCCCCATCAAAGGCTTCACTATATAAATGGGTATGGGTATCTGTCCATATCATAGGGCAAAAATAGGCTTATCTTTGGACAAATTGAAGACATGTCAAGTTTGAGAAAATTACTGCTAAAAAAGAACTACACCGCTGTTCCACTAGTTTTGACAGCCACGAATCATCTTGAAATAACGGCCAAAATAAACGGATTCACGGGTAGATTCATTCTCGATACCGGTGCTTCAAACACTTGTATAGGTTTGGATAAAATAGAATTTTTCAACCTAGTTTCGAAGGAATCAAAAATCAAAGCGGCCGGAGCTGGTGCCACAGATATGCATACCATGGTTTCAAAAAAGAATACCATCGAAATTGGCGATTGGCGAAAAAAAAACTTGAAAATTGTTCTTTTTGACCTCATGCATGTCAACAAAGCACTGACCAATCATGATGTGGTGCCCGTTGATGGCATCATAGGAGCTGATATTCTTAAGAAAGCCAAGGCAATTATTGACTATAAAAAACGTTATTTACATCTCAAACAACCCAAATAACGCTTAACCTACATGCAATTTTTACGTAATAAGCTCACAGGAGCCTTGGTATGTCTTGTGCTAACTTCCTCATGCACTAAAGATCGTGACAATTATGGTCCAGTTTCAACGGAAGATGAGGTTCTGAAAGATCAAATCAATCTTGTTAGTTCGATTGATGAATTGAAATTTCCGGCAGAAAACGATTGGAATGCAATTCCGCAAGACCCTAAAAACCCCATCAACATTGCCAAAGTGGAATTGGGGAAATTTCTTTTTCACGAAACAGGGCTCGCCATTGATGCGAAACGCGAAGAGGGTTTGAACACCTATTCATGCGCCAGCTGCCATCATGCCAAAGCAGGTTTTCAAAGTGGTATACTTCAGGGAATAGGCGAAGGGGGTTCAGGCTTTGGATTTTTTGGGTAAGGACGCACCATTTTACCTTCATATGATGAAGCAAGTTTAGATGTTCAACCCATACGTTCACCAACTATTTTGAACAGTGCTTATCAAGATGTTATGCTCTGGAACGGTCAATTCGGTGGCACCAAAACCAATGAAGGCACCGAGGCCCAATGGACGGTTGACACCCCAAAAGAAAAGAATACCTTGGGTTTTGAGGGTGTTGAAACCCAAGCCATTGCGGGCATGGGCGTGCACCGATTGAAAGTCAATAGCAAATTGATCGAAAACGGACCCTACAAAAAGCTTTTTGATGATGCCTTTGGCGATGTCAATATCCAAGAAAGATACAGTCAAATTAACGCAGCCTTGGCCATAGCTACTTATGAAAGAACGGTTGTAGCCAGCGAGGCGCCATTTCAAAAATGGTTGAATGGCGACCAAGATGCCATGAGCTCAGCAGAAAAACAAGGTGCTATCTTGTTCTTCGGAAAAGGAAAATGTTATAGCTGTCATTCTGGCCCCGGACTCAACGGCATGGATTTTCATGCACTAGGTATGAATGATATGGCCGGTACTAACATGGTTGGCGAAGTTGATATGCCCACCAAAAAAGGAAGGGGTGGTTTCACAAAAAACACAGTTGACGATTATAAATTCAAAACCCCAACTCTTTATAATTTACGTGAACTACAGTTTTTGGGGCACGGGGGAAGCTTCTCAAGTGTTAAGCAAATAATCGAATACAAAAATGTTGCAGTTGCAGAAAATAGTGAAGTTCCTGCTGGTCAATTGTCAGAACAATTTGTTCCATTACAGATGACAGAGGAAGAAATAGATCAGTTGACAGTTTTTGTTGAAAACGGTTTATATGACAATCAACTGAGTCGCTATGTGCCAGAAAGTTTGCCCACGGGAAATTGTTTTCCGAATGCCGACCCTAAATCAAAAGAAGACATGGGATGTGACTGATCGATGGTCTTTTGAAACCAATTCTACATTTCCAAGGCCTTCTTGATTTTCTTGTCCATCAAAAGCTCTTCTGGGTTTTCAAGGGCCTCTTTGACCGCCACCAAAAATCCTACCGATTCTTTACCATCGATAATTCTGTGGTCATAAGATAATGCCACAAACATCACGGGTGCAATTACTACCTTACCATCTTTGGCAACAGGTCTCTCAACAATATTGTGCATTCCTAAAATGGCACTTTGAGGAGGATTTATGATCGGGGTTGACAACATGGATCCAAAAACCCCACCATTGGTAATGGTAAAAGTACCACCGGTCATTTCATCAATGGTGATTTCGCCTTCACGCGCTCTAATAGCCAAACGTTTTACCTCTGACTCGATACCCTTAAAGGTCAATTTCTCAGCATTTCGTATCACAGGAACCATTAATCCTTTGGGGCCTGAAACGGCAATACTGATATCACAGAAATCAAAACTCACCATTTCTTTGCCATCGATCATTGAGTTGACCGCAGGATACATTTTCAAAGCCCTAACCACGGCTTTGGTAAAGAAACTCATAAAACCAAGGCTGACACCGTGCTTCGCTTTGAAATCTTCTTTATACTCTTTTCGCAATGCAAAAATGGGCGACATATCAACCTCATTGAAAGTGGTCAACATGGCGGTATCATTTTTGACAGATACCAATCGCTCTGCTACCTTTCTACGTAGCATGGAGAGTTTGGAACGAGTTTCCCCTCGCGCTCCTCCATTGGCACTCCCCATCGAAGGAACCGCCTTTACGGCATCTTCTTTGGTGATTCTGCCATCACGGCCGGTACCCTTGACCGCACTTGCGTCCATTCCCTTCTCATCCAATATTTTTTTGGCCGCTGGTGATGGCGTGCCAGAGGCGTATGTGCTATTGGAAGCAACTGGTTTCTCCTCCTTCTTAGGTTCCGTTTTTACCTCAGCTTTGGGTGCTTCCTTTTTTTCAGTACCTTCTGGTTTGGCAGCACTGGTATCGATCAAACAAACCACCGCTCCGACAGCAACTGCATCGCCTACTTCCGCTTTCAACGTTATGGTTCCGCTTTGTTCAGCAGGAAGTTCCAAGGTGGCCTTATCTGAATCAACCTCGGCAATGGCTTGGTCTTTTTCTACATAATCCCCATCTTCAACCAACCAATCAGCAATCTCGACCTCTGTGATCGATTCTCCTGGTGACGGAACTTTCATTTCTAAAATCATGTGCTAATCTTTTATTTATTTCTTTTTTGAATTTTTCGCTCTAAGATCTGGAGGGGTCATATTGTCCTTCGTCTTATCAAATACATAATCTATGATCTGTTGATGCCGTTTTTTCGAACGAACCGAACTACCTGCTGCAGGCGAGGCATAAAAACGTCTTGACGCCACTCTAAATGAGCTGGCTTTGGGGTAATGCATCAATAAGTGGCTCCATGCACCCATGTTTCTTGGCTCTTCTTGGGCCCAAACTATATCTTCGGCATTGTTGTATTTCTTGATGATTTCATTCATTTTTTCGGCGGGCACGGGAAACAATTGCTCAACCCGCACCAGGGCAAAGTCATCGCGCTCTTCCTCTTCCTTGACGGCCAAAAGGTCATAATAAAACTTACCGGTACAAAAAACCAGGGTTTTTATCTTCTTCGCTTCCGCTGAAACATCATCAATGACCGTTTGAAATTCGCCTGACGCCAATTCATCAACCGTTGAAACGGCCTTGGGGTGGCGCAATAAACTTTTAGGAGTGAAAACAATCAGAGGTTTTCTGAAATTTGCCTTCATTTGTCGTCTCAATAAATGGAACAAGTTGGCCGGCGTAGTGCAATCTGCAATATACATATTGTCTCGTGCACATAGCTGTAAATATCGTTCCATACGTGCCGAAGAGTGCTCGGCACCTTGTCCTTCATAACCGTGGGGAAGTAGCATTACCAAGCCATTTTGTAGTTTCCATTTATCTTCTGCGGCCGAAATGTATTGATCGATCATGATTTGGGCACCGTTGCTGAAATCACCGAACTGTGCTTCCCAAATGGTCAGGGTGTTCGGACTTGCCATGGCGTATCCGTAATCAAATCCAACCACTCCATATTCTGAAAGTAAGGAATTGTATATCTGAAACTGACCCTGTTTATCTGACAAATGATTGAGCAACAATACCTCTTCTTCGCTCTCCTCTACCTTCATGACAGCATGACGATGTGAAAAGGTACCACGTTCCACATCTTGACCTGATATTCTGACTCCAAATCCTTCCTCCAACAACGAACCATAGGCCAAAAGTTCACCCATGGCCCAATCGAGTTTGTCGGTTTCAAAAAACATTTTCTTGCGATCCCCAACCAGCTTCTCTACTTTTCGTAAAAACTTTTTGTCTTCAGGAAGCGTTGTAATCACTTTGGCAATGGCCGTTAATTTTTTCTTGTTGTATGTGGTGTCAACGGAATCCATCATCTGCCATTCCTGAACATTTTCAAAACCCTTCCACTCATCTTCCATAAAAGGAGTGATCACTGTTTTATCTTCTTTTCGAGAGTCTTCCAATTCTTCTTCCAACGAATCTTTATATTCCCGTTCCAAGTTCTTGACATATTCCTCATCTATGATTCCCTCCTGGATCAACTTGGCCGCATAAATATCCCGCGGGTTTTTATGCTTGGCAATGGCCTTATAGAGTTTAGGTTGGGTAAAACGGGGTTCATCACCTTCATTATGTCCGTATTTCCGATATCCCAATAAATCAAGGAAAACATCCCTATTGAAACGCATTCGGTATTCCAATGCAAAGAGAGATGCGTGAACCACAGCTTCAGGATCATCGGCGTTGACATGCAACACCGGACTCAAAGTGACTTTACCCACATCTGTACAATAAGTTGACGATCTGGCATCTAAATAATTCGTGGTGAAACCAATTTGGTTGTTCACAACAATATGAATGGTACCATTGGTTTTGTAGCCGTCTAAAGTAGCCATTTGAACCACCTCGTAAATGAGTCCTTGACCTGCAATGGCAGCATCACCATGCACAACTATAGGTAGTACTTTAGAAAAATCATCTGCGTATTGGGCATCTTGTTTGGCTCTTGCGATACCTTCAACCACCGCACCTACGGTTTCAAGGTGAGACGGGTTGGGCGCAATGTTCATTTTAATCTTGTTGCCATTGTCTGACATTCGATCTGAGGTCCAGCCTAAATGGTACTTTACATCACCATCAAAAATTTCTTGAGCATAATCTTTACCATCAAATTCGCTGAAAATATCTTTGGCGGCCTTACCAAAAATGTTGGTCAAAACATTAAGACGCCCTCTATGGGCCATACCCATGACAAACTGCTCGACACCCAATTCAGCGGCACGCTCCACAACGGCATCCAAGGCCGGAATCAATGATTCGTTACCCTCAAGTGAAAATCGTTTTTGACCCACATATTTGGTGTGCAAAAAACTTTCGAAAGAAACTGCTTGATTCAGTTTTTTAAGAATGTGTTTCTTCCGATTGGTACTATAGTTGGGTTGGTTGTCATTGATGTTCAGCCAGTTTTGAATCCACTCTACCCGTTCAGGTTTTCTGATATACATGTATTCGACACCTATTGAGCTGCAATAGATATTTGTCAAATGCTTTATGATATCACGGAGGCTTTTTGGGCCTATACCCAATATTTCGCCTGCAGTGAAAACCGTATCCAAATCAGCATCCTTAAGGCCAAAATTGTCTAGCTCCAATGTGGGAAGGTACTTTCTACGCTCACGCACCGGATTTGTTCTTGTGAACAAATGCCCACGACTTCTGTACCCATCAATCAATTTCACCACCTGAAATTCTTTCTGCAACGACTGGGGTATGGCGACCGCACCATTCTGGGTGGCTATATCCAACTCATCAAGTGAGCTTTCCATTCCGAAATCATAACCTTGAAAAAAGGCGCGCCAACTCGGCTCAATATTATCGGGGTTTGTTAAATACTTGTCATACAATTCCGCAAAAAAGGAGGTATGTGCGGCATTCAAAAAGGAATACTTATCCATAAAAGATGACTCTGTCTTCGGTATAATAGTTACTCAAAAATACAACATTTCGTAATTGTAGTAGTATCTTGGTAATGTAATTCGATTAAAAATAAACAAATATGACTTTTACTTTTCTCCCCCTACGCAAAAAAGTGCTTATTACTGTTTTAGCGGTATTCATAGGTGCGCTTTGTTTTTCTCAAAATACCACTACAAAAAGTGACTTTTGGCAAAAAGTCAACTTCTATGGTGGAATTGGTTTCAACTTTACCAACGGAGGTTTTAACGGGTCCATTTCACCTGGAGCAGTTTACCGGTTTAATGAATATGTTTCTGCTGGTTTAGGGGCCAATGTGAATTTCTTCAAGTTCGATAATGAAAAGTTTTGGGCCTACGGGCCCAGTGCCATTGTTCTTGCAAACCCAATCAAACAAATTCAGATTTCTGGCGAATACGAAACCTTGCGGATCAACTCGAGCATTCAAACCGGCAACCAAACTTTTCGCAACGATTTTTGGTCAGACGCGCTCTTTCTGGGTGTTGGCTATCGCACCCAATATGCAGTCATGGGCATACGATACAACGTACTCTATGACAATGAAAGTATTTATTTGAATGCGTGGACACCTTTTGTCAGGCTCATGTTTTAATAAGCATCATCGTTTATAGACCACCCCGTTTTTCATCACAAAAGCAACGTTTTGAAGGGTTTTTACATTGGTTTTGGGGTTTTCATCTACGGCAATGATATCGGCCTTGAATCCTGATTTCAATTGGCCCAGTTCATTGGCCATATCCAATAATTTTGCATTGATCACAGTGGCTTGCTTCAATGATTCCATAACTGGAATGCCTGAATCTTCAAGAAACTCAAATTCCCCTGCATTCAAACCATGAGGGAAAACACCAGCATCGGTTCCGAAACCCATTGGCACTCCCTTCTTGTAAGCTTTTGCCATTGTGGCTTGATGTTTCGGACCAATTTCCAAGGCCTTTCTGGCAACCACAGGAGGTAAAAAACCAGGTTGTTTGGCCTTTTCAGCAACATGGCGGCCCGCACTGATCGTCGGAATCAAATAACATTGGTGTTCTATCATTAAATCCATGGTTTCTTCACTCATAAAAGAACCATGCTCAATAGTATTCACTCCACCCAAAACAGCCAATTTCATTCCCTCATCGCCATGGGCATGCGCCGCGACCGAAAAACCATAATTCTTTGCAGTGCTCGTAATTGCTTTAATTTCCTCTAACGTAAATTGCGGATTGTGGCCGCTTTTTGCCAAACTCATCACTCCGCCAGTTGCTGTGATTTTTATGACATCAGCTCCATTTTTGTAACGCTGCCGTACCGCTTTTTTCGCATCATCAATTGAATTGATCACACCATCTTTTGGCCCTGGATCACCCATTAGTTCTTTTCTGAAACCATTTGTGGGATCGGCATGACCACCGGTTGTCGCCAATGCCTTGCCCGATGTGAAAATACGAGGACCCTCAACCAAACCCCTATCCACTGCTTTTCGCAAAGAAATGTTCACGCCAGAACCACCCAAATCGCGCACCGTGGTAAAACCGGCCATCAATGTTTTTTTTGCATTGACAGCAGATTCAAAAGCAACATCGGCCTCATTTGTGGTAAATCTTTTGATATAGGCCTGCGGATTAAACTCTGATTCCAAATGCACATGCATATCAATCAGACCCGGCAAAACCACTTTGTTTTTTAGGTCAATCACACTATCAGCATCCGTGCCTGAAACATATCCGTTTTGAATACTTTTTATTTTATTGCCCGATACCACTATGGTTTTTTCTGTGGATGTTTTACCTGTCTTGGTATCGATCACTGAACCGCAATGAACATAGGTGTCTTGAGCGGAACAAAAGATCATTGAAATGAAGGCGAAAAGGAATATTGATTTTTTCATGGTTGGAAGATTATGAAATAAAAATGCGAAGAAATATACAACTATTTCTTCGCACCTAAGATTATTCCAAATTCAATTATCTACCATCTATTCCGCGTATTTTCTTTTCCCAATCCCAAGCGGACTTCATGGCTTCATCCAAGGTAGATTCAGCTTTCCAGCCCAAAACGGTATTTGCTTTGGTTGTATCGGCATATGCAGAAATAATATCGCCCGCTCGACGATCCACTATTTTATAATTCAACTTTTTTCCGGAAACTTTTTCAAAACTTGAGATGACTTCAAGCACTGAACTTCCCTTTCCCGTACCCACATTGAAAACCTCATAATTGGTTTCGTTTTTACCCTCCAATAATCTTTTCAACGCCACCACATGTGCTTTGGCCAAATCAACCACGTGAATGTAATCACGAATACAGGTACCATCGCCAGTGGGATAATCGTCTCCAAAAACGGATAATTCCTCTCTCAGACCAGCCCCAGTTTGCGTAATAAAAGGCACCAAGTTTTGTGGAACACCGATGGGAAGTTCTCCAATTTTCGCACTCGGGTGTGCCCCCATCGGATTGAAATATCGCAGCGAGATCGCTTTCAAATGGGCATTCACTTTACAGGTGTCAAAAATAATCTCCTCGCCCATTTGTTTGGTGTTGCCATATGGGGATTCAGCCGTTTTAACGGGTGCACTTTCTGTAATAGGCATTTCATCTGCCTGACCGTAAACGGTGCATGAAGAACTGAATATAAAACTGGCCTGTGGCTTCTTTTTTAATTCCTTTAGAAGGTAGACCAAAGTGCCGATATTGTTTTCATAATATTTCAAAGGATCTTCAACGCTTTCACCCACTGCTTTTGACGCCGCGAAATGAATAACTCCCTTTACATCAGTATGACGCGCAAAAAAATCTTCAACTTTAGACTTTTCTTTAAGATCAAGCTTTTCAAAGTGTGGTGTTTTACCCGTTATTGAAGTAATTCCTTCCAGTACTTTTTCATCAGCATTTGAACAGTCATCAATTACAATGACCTCATAACCTTCATTTTGAAGTTCAACAACGGTATGCGAACCTATAAAACCTAAACCTCCTGTAACAAGAATTTTCATCTTAATTTTTTTTGTTACCCGCTCAAGGGAAAGCAAAACTACACGTATTGCATATTAATTGTTAACAAACTCGATAACTGCTTGGGTAATGTAGTTAATCTGCTCTTCATCAAGTTCTGTATGCATGGGTAGTGAAATTACCTGTTCTATCAATTGATTGGTTACAGGAAAGTCCTCTTCTCGATATCGATCATCCAAATACGCCTTTTGCCTATGAAGGGGAATCGGATAATAAATGCCAAACGGAATTTCCTTTTCTTTCAAATATGCTGCCAAAGCATCGCGCTTACCATTGGTTATTTTAAGGGTATATTGATGAAATACATGACAATCACAGGTATCACAAATACCTTCACAACCATTCATTGTTTTTGGGGTAACAATATGTTCTTGCCCTTGAAAGGCCGCATTGTATTTTCGTGCGGCATTTCTTCTGGCCCTACAGTATTCATCTAAATGCGGGAGTTTGGCCCGCAACACCGCAGCTTGAATGGAATCCAATCTTGAGTTGACCCCAATAACATCATGATGGTATCTTTTATACATGCCGTGATTGACCATTCCTCTTAGAATATGGGCCAACTCATCGTCATTGGTGAAAATAGCGCCGCCATCTCCATAGCATCCTAAATTTTTGGAAGGAAAAAAGGAAGTCGATCCCACATGGCCAATGGTTCCCGCCTTTTGTTTGCCACCGTCTTTAGTGGTGTAATTCGCCCCGATCGCTTGGGCATTGTCTTCTATGACATAAAGATCATGTTTTTTGGCCAATTCCATGACCGCATCCATATTGGCACATTGTCCAAATAAATGAACAGGTACAATCGCCTTGGTTTTTGGGGTAATGGCCTTTTCAATGGCTTCAATGTCAATATTGAACGTATCTGGGTAAACATCAACCAAAACTGGGGTCAGATTCAACAGGGCGATTACCTCAACCGTTGCCGCAAAAGTAAAATCAGCGGTTATGACTTCATCACCAGGTTTTAACCCAAGACCCATCATGGCCAGCTGAAGTGCATCGGTACCATTCGCACACGGAATCACATGTTTCACACCAAGGTAGTCTTCCAATTCTTTTTGAAAGGCTTTTACGTCAGGCCCATTGATAAAAGCAGAATTTTCGAGAATAGTTGATAAAGAAGCATTTACCTTTTCTTTGATGCCTTGGTATTGACCATTGAGGTCAACCATGTGGATTTTTTTCATAATATAAATTGAACGATTGGCCGTAGAAGCCGTTTAGCGGCAAAAATACGAAACAGAGGTCAATGAATTAATTCAAAGAAGCGTAATTTAGCCACAAACACTTTTGAATTGGGCCATATTTATAATCTTGTTGCGCGTATTGCATGGGTTCATTTACGGCTTTTGGCCTTATTCAGTGATAAGCTGAAACTATTCGTCAACGGAAGAAGAGAGACTTTCTCGATTCTGGAACAGTCGATTTCACCGGAAGATTCGGTTATTTGGGTTCATGTGGCTTCTTTGGGGGAATTTGAACAAGGCCGACCCCTAATTGAAAAAATCAGAATTGAATACCCTGACCATAAAATAGTATTGACCTTCTTTTCACCCTCAGGTTATGAAGTAAAAAAGAATACCTCAATTGCTGATGTGGTCACGTATTTACCCATTGACACCAAAAGCAATGTCATCCGTTTTTTGGAAATAACCCAACCCAAATTAGCGGTTTTCGTCAAGTATGAGATATGGCCCAACTACCTCAACGAACTTCAAAAAAGAGATGTAAAAGCAATTTTGATTTCTGCGATTTTCACAAAAGAGCAGGCCTATTTCAAATGGTACGGTGGTTTTATGCGTAACGCACTTCGTAGGTTTGAACACATCTTTGTGCAAGATGAAAAGTCAAAATCTTTATTGGAAACGATTGAAATCAAGAATACTTCAATCAGTGGTGATACACGAGCAGATCGGGTTGCCGTAATACTTGAACAGAACAACACATTGCCCTTTATGGATGCTTTTAAAAAAGACAGCCTATGTGTCGTCGCCGGAAGCACTTGGATGGAGGACGAGGCTATTCTGCTTTCATTCATCAATAGTACCAAGAAAAAATTGAAATTCATTCTGGCTCCGCACAAAATAGTGGAGGATAAAATCATGGGGTTGGCCGCCTCCATTGATAAAAAGAGTGCCCTTTTCTCCAATATCGACATTCAGACCATTGGCGACTATGAAGTATTGATCATAGACCATATTGGTTTGTTGACCAAAATATATAGTTACGCCGATATCGCTTATGTGGGTGGTGGTTTTGCATCAGGTCTTCACAATACTTTAGAGCCTGCGGTTTTCGGTATTCCGGTCATTATCGGGCCAAAATACAAGGGATTCAAAGAAGCGGAAGAACTGATTGCCAAGAAAGGTATCATATCTATTGACAGTAAGCATGGTTTTAAAGAAGAACTGAACAGGCTTCTTGAAAATGATGATTACAGGAATAAAACAGGTTATATCAATGCGGATTATATTGCCCAAAACAAAGGGGCGAGCATCCAAATAATGGACTATCTACGTAAATTACTTTGACCCCAAAGTTACTTTGCCATGAGAAGTCCCAAAAATTCATTGTTTTTTGTCATACTCCTATTTTGTTTTTTTTCCTGTTTAGACGCTATTATCGAAAAACAAGAATCGAATAGTCCACACAAACCAAATTCTTATAAAGAGCAAGAGCTGCGTGAAAAGTCGCGACTGAAACCAGGGGTTGAACACCCTGAAGTCATTCCCAAGGAAAATAAAAAGCCAAAAACCAAAACTACGGATACCCTCAGACCGTTGATGGCTGTGCGCCGTTTCGAATGACCCTTTTTTAAGATTTTTTGTTAGTTTTGCCAGAACCAACAAACCAAACAAATGAATTCGAAAATTTTAAGAATTGCCCTAACTGCAGCCTTAAGCGGATTCTTGTTTGGTTTTGATACGGTTGTGATCAGCGGTGCTAATCTTCCGGTCAAAGAACTATGGAACACCTCGCCATGGTTTCACGGTACCTTTATCATGTCAATGGCCCTTTGGGGCACTGTGGTCGGCTCTCTTTTCGGAAGCCTTCCGTGTGATAAATTCGGTCGAAAGAAAACGCTTTTTTGGATAGGTATCTTGTATGCTGTTTCAGCGTTGGGTTCAGCCTTGGCAAACGACCCATATGTATTCTCTTTTTTCAGATTCATCGGTGGCCTTGGCGTTGGGGCCTCCTCAGTGGCCGCCCCCATATATATTTCTGAAATTTCATCCTCAAAAAACCGCGGTAAATTAGGCGGACTTTATCAATTCAATCTAGTTTTGGGTATTTTAATCGCTTTCATCAGCAATTATTTATTTCAAGGATTTGGAGGACATAATGACTGGCGATGGATGTTGGGCGTTGAGGCCATTCCAGCCATATTATACACCCTTATGGTGTTTCAAATACCCAATAGCCCCAGATGGTTGGCAGTGAACCAGGAAGATGGAAAAGCCGCTTTCAAGACCTTAAAAGATCTCTATGAGGAAACGGAAGCCATTGAAAAATTGGAGGAAATAAAGCAGAATTTGAAGACAGATACAGTCAAAGAGGGTTTATTTTCAGGGAAATATAAAAAACCATTGATTTTGGCATTTCTATTGGCCTTTTTCAATCAACTGTCAGGTATCAATTTTGTGCTCTATTATGCCCCTGAAATTTTGGAGCGGGCTGGGCTTGCTTCCCAAGAATCGCTATTCAGCTCAATAGCCATTGGTATAGTCAATTTGATTTTCACTTTTGTCGGTATAAGGTTGCTTGATAAATTGGGCAGAAAGCAATTGATGAAAATTGGTTCATTGGGTTATATTGTAAGTTTGGGCATGGTGGCTTGGTGTTTTTTTACCGGGGCCAATTCAACACTTTTATTAAGTTTCATTTTGATTTTCATTGCTTCTCACGCCATTGGCCAAGGCGCTGTGATCTGGGTATTTATTTCAGAGATATTTCCTCAAAAAGTTAGGGCCGCGGGTCAATCGTGGGGTACCGGTACCCATTGGGTTTTTGCGGCTATTATTACCCTTATAACTCCTATTTTTCTTGATGCTGAAAGTGGCATTTTCAGAGACAATCCATGGCCCATATTTGTTTTCTTTGCCGGTATGATGGTATTGCAACTTTTATTTGTGCTGTTCATGATGCCTGAAACAAAGGGTGTTTCTTTGGAAGAATTAGGTAAAAAAATGAGTGCCTAAGTCAAGAATGTGCAGTGATTCTTAAATCTTAATATCCCGCAAAAAGGCATTTCAACGAACAAACGCCCTAAAAAGGGGGCATATAGTCGAATATATGTGATGGTTCAAGAGTTTGTTCAATGTTTTTTGTAATTTGAGGTCAAACTATACGACACGATTATGAAAATGTTAGAAAAAATCACACCAAATGTGAAGGTTCTCAATGGGTTCTTGAGCATGTTGGTCATAGGCTTAATTGGCATGTTGATTGCCATGGTTGTTATTATGTTACTCTGGATTGTTGGAGTGGTATAGAAAAGACTATAAAGTAAATTTTGACTTTTTGAAAGAAGGCCCTTTAACCAAAAGGGTCTTTTTTAGTGATTAAAAGTCAAATTTTAATGACCGTAAAAGAATATGTCTTTTCTGCAGTAATGGCCTTGACAATATAGGTGCCGGGGGTAAAACCGGTAACATCAATAACCAATTGATCCGCTTCGAGACTAACATCATTTATAACTTTAAGAATTTTACCCGACATCGACATCACGCTAAGTTGCGTTGGCCTAGAGGGTATACCCTTTAAGGAAACATTGAGAGGCCCTTGGGAAACCGGGTTCGGATAAAAACTTAATTCTTTTGATGTTTTTATGGTGGCTTCAAAATCTTCTTGACATTGATTCTCGGTTTGAACCTTTAATTCATTGGTACCCCATTCGAGATCTAAAACAAGGTTACCATCTGTGTTGGTAATGGTTTGGTCATTTAAGGTTATGATATATTCATCACTGCCTCTGAGGAACAAGGTTATTTCCTTATCTACATCATTGACTTCCGTTGTAACCACCAAATCTTCTGCAGCCGCAATGTTCAATGTTTTACACAATTCAACATCAAATCCATCAATTTTGATACAGATGTTATAATCCCCTGGAGATAGATTTTCCAAATTCAATAGTTCATTAAAGTTGTGCCTTGACTGTAAGCCAACCGTTTTTTCCAAGGTTATATTGTACGGCGCAGGTTTTGAGGCCAAAATGGTAATGCTGCCATTGTTTTCATTGTAACACACTTCATCAGTTACCAAAAATTGAAAATCATTCAGGGTTACGTTTCCAGCAACGCAACCTACCGGTTTGGTCAATGTCACTTTTTGAGTCTGCGAAATCGAATTTCCACTACTGTCTTCATAGGTCCAAATGATTTCATTCACGTTTTCATCAACTATGGGGAACGTAATATTCGGAACGCCATTGATGGCACCATCGCAGGCATCGGTCGCTACAGGCGCTTCGGGCTGTTGAACATCACAGTAATCGACTATTTCAGGTAAATCTGCCACCAAAGGCACCGGGCCTGAACTATCAGGCAAAATAATAATCTGTTGTGGTTGTGTAAACGTGTTGCCCGAATTATCAGTGAAAGACCAATTCACCACAGTTGATTCGGTAATAAGCTCACCGAGAGGTCTATCCGGAATTCCTTGAACCAAACCATCGCACACATCATTTGCATAAAAATTACCTTCTAAAAGCACATAGCACTCACCAGTAAGGGCTTCAAATTCTTGTTCATCAACCACAGGAGCCTCATTATCGGTTATGATGACTTCTTGGGTTTGAGAAATCGCATTCGCGAGACCCTCATTATAGGTCCAAACTATGGTCATTGATTCGCGTATTGCTTCATTGATGTCAATATTCGCCGTTGCGGTTATCACACCCTGACAAAAATCAGTAGCAGTCGGAATTTCAGTTACAATTGTTCCACATTCGGCAATTATATCATCAAGTTCTGGTTGATCCATAACGGGATCTTGGTTTTCTTCAATAATGACTTCTTGGGTTTGCGAGGCCGTATTTCCTGAGGAGTCAGCGTAGGTCCAAATAATGGTCTGTGACTGTCGTATGACTTGATTTACATCCACATTTGCCGTAGCGTTTATGACTCCGTTACAAAAATCGGAGGCCGTGGGAATAGTGTCGATTGTAACGGAACAATCGCCCACCAAATCGGGTAATTCAGCTAAATCGAATACCGGCGCCTCACTGTCATCAATAATGATGTCTTGTTCTTGATAGCTCTTATTTCCCTCTTGATCTTCGTATGTCCAGAGGACCACCCTTGATTCAGTAATCGGAAAATCAGTGACATTGGCCGTACCTTCTATCTGGCCATAAACATCATCAGTCGCCGTTGGCATTTCGAGTACATCAACCCTACATTCAGCAGTAATATCGGGCAAATTTTGCGCATCGGGCACAGGTGGAGTCACATCAGCGGTTCTATCGAATCCTTTTTCAATCCAAGAAGCAATGGCATTACCCGTATATGCCTCTCGCCAGTTGAAAATAGATTGATTTCTCAATTCAGCATAGTAGGCATCTCTATTGGGCAATCCCAAAATCTCATTGATATAACGATCTAGGTCTCTGGTGGGGTCCGGGTAATCAGGAAGTTCAACAGACGGATTCTCATTCGGAAATTCTATTTCCCACTCATTCAAATCATAATCTTGATTGAGGATCACAAAAGGTCTAGAAATATTATCTGCATCAAAGTAGGTGTTACGGTCAAAAGTCAATTCAGAAAAATCACCGATTTCAAGTCTTACGAATCTTTTGAAATCATCATAATACACAAATGAGTTCTGCGTCACTAGAAGATTTTCATATTCACCTTTATCGCTGATCAGAACACCTCTTCTGTCTTTTAAGTCATAGAAAATATTTCCGCCTATGGTTACTTCCTTGGTTCGCCCAGCTATACGCGCAGCAAAACCTGAACGTGTGAGAGTCTGCTGACTAGTAATGATATTGTTGTTGAATTTGCCACCATCCCAACCATGAACATCAACACCCCATGACAACTGTCTTTTGGTCAAATCACTCAACCCTTGGTCAACGATAACGTTATTCTTTATATCGATGTCTTTAAATCTATAACTGGTGCCAGGATAATTCGACCCCATACTGATTGCTATCTCACAATCATTGAACAAATTATTTTCTATAAGAATATTCTGGGTTTTGCCAATGGCGGTCGAAACCCACTTTGTGGCATTACTACTGGGCCGATTGAATGAATTATTTCTAAAAATAACATTCTTATTGTCTACGAAATAAGTGTTATGACTGAATTGGGTGGCCTGACCATCGCTTTTATCTTGCCCTTCACTATTCCCATAAGAAGGTATCAACCAACCATTATGATCAAAAATATTTTCTTCCAATAAGAAGCCATCAACATTTTGAACAAAGAGTCCTACAGAATTATTGAGTTCTCCTGATACATTATATCCATCAAGAAACATGTTCCTGCGAACCTTGATATCGGTTACGATTCCTGTACCGTTAAATGATTGAATCACATTCTCTTTGTAGTAATTAATGACATTGCCTTCAACCAGAATGTTGTTCAATTTACGCCCCCTTATGGTTTCAAGATAAATGCCACGATTGCCCGCATCACTTTCATACTCAGGACTGTTGGGGTCTCTTGTTTGTGCATAAAAAGACAGGCCTACGACCCAAAAATGTTCTAAGGCCTTACAACAGTGGAATACCCCTGCATTTGAACCTGTTTTCAGAAGTGGCAATTTATTCGAGGTGCCGTAAGAACTGTACAAAAAAGGTTGGTCTATAGACTTACCGGTTATGGGGCGAAGCGTTTTGTAGAAGGTATCGCCTCTTTTCAATAACACCCAAACAGCCTCACCTTCTTCGATGCTTGAAATAGCCGCCTCAACAGACTGAAAAGCTTGAATCGGGTTGGCCGGTAAAAAAGGGTCTTCGCCAATAGTGGATGATGGAAACGGATACACCATTCCGTTATTATCATTACCTATGGAACTACTGACGTAGATGATTTTTTCGGCTTTGTTGGGGTCGAGTATTGTCCACCCATCCGCATTTAGTTGGGCGTAATTCTGAACAGTGCCTGCCAGAATAAAAAATAGTAAAATGACCTTTTTCATTTCAATTGTCATCAGTGGGGTTCTCGTTAAGTCAAGGCGAATCTTAACGAAAATTTTGGTAACCATGCAAATTAACGTTCTTTGGTTGGTTATGTCAGGTTTTTTCGATGAACTGCACGTTTTGTTAAGAACTTTTTTAGTTTTTCATGAAAATCATGATATCTAAAAAAAGCCCTTCGTTTCCGAAGAGCTTTCCAAAGCCCGCACTGAGTGGAGCCGAAGTGTACAGGCGGAGAGACTCGAACTCTCACACCTTGCGGCACTAGATCCTAAGTCTAGCGTGTCTACCAATTCCACCACGCCTGCAAATTCAATATGTATTCAAACTAGGTTAATT
>CAYSPL010000007.1:97360-116423 GCA_964432915.1 uncultured Maribacter sp. | reverse complement strand
GAGTGGATTCGGACGTAGTCGAATCCGCCGTAATTGCGGTTATACATTGTTGGCAGTAGTTTTTTCTCTTTTGTATTTTTCTACATCTCCAACAAATTCATTTAGTTTTATTTCAAACTTTCTCTTTGTCATAATAATACAAGCAATTTCGCTTGAATCATCATTCCAATTTTTAGGAAATTCAGTTGACGCTTTGATTTCATAAATTCCTTGTCCTTTCTTTCTTTGTCCTTCAAACTGAGGGTCAACTATAAAACATAGATAAAAGAAAATGTTTTGGTCGAATTTAAACTGAACCTTCCAATGTTCATCATCCCACCATTCTCCTCTTTCATCAATTAGTGCTATTTCCCAATTCTTCTTGTCGAGTTCTTGTTGAATTTGATATTTATATCCAGACTTTTTCAATTAACTATTAGTTGAAATTATCAAATTCGGTTTTTCTCCGACTTCTATTTTTCTAGAATTAACGAAAGCTCCACATTCCAAAATTGCGTTCAACAATTCAGGCGCATTTTCTTTTAGGTATTTTCCGTTATCAATTTCCAAAAGAGTTGGTTTGTCAGTAAGTTCGTCAACACAGTCAATCCAGGCATTCATATTTTCTCCATAGTAATCTGGAAAATTCATTTCTTTTTTAAATTCAGAGTGGAAAGTTTTCCAGTTCTTTAGTCTCTTACCTTGAATTCTGAATGTTTGCATTTGGTTTCTCAAATTACTGCCAACGGTTGGGCTATGAACAGTACGGGAGCAAACTAGCATTTGCTTTCCGCCACGCGCGCAGCGAAATCTTTTGGTTTTGTTTTATTTTTTTCTTGTCTAAAGCGAAATCCCAAAGATTTCGCGACATTCTAAATATACGCAGACCTTAGCGTTTAAGACCTAAGCCCGCATTGTTTATAGGTTTTGTTGTGCTTTCGTTATTTCCGCACGCAATTCAACTCCGATATTTACCCATTCCGTTTTGTTAGTCAATTCGAGTAGAACTGAACATTCAGTTTTAATAACACTTAAAATATGCAAATACCATTTTAAATAACTCCAGTCCCTAGGTTTTGGCGAGTATAAAGTCATTTTATTAACATCCCAATGCACTTCTGTAGCACTCCTATAAATAAGTGTAAATTTCGACCTTTCAGGTTTCAAATGGAGTTGTCCTAAGTTATCTATTTCAATTTGTACTATACTATCTCGTTCCAATTTGCGATATGTTTTAAAAACTACTCATAGACTGAAGCTCCTTTTAGTATTGTTTTGAAGTTCTCCCAAGTCGGTTCGTCCGCATTTATGTCCATTTTCATATTGTCGTAAAAACCTTGAATGTCTGTTGTATAAGCTTGCATCGCTTCAAGAAAGTCCTCAAGAGTTCTATTTTCCCAATCAGATTTATTCTCCTTTAGTTCTTTTCTAAACTCTTCTAAAAACTCTATGAATTGATTTCTTGTCATTTGGTAATTTATAATGAAGTACAACAAATGTATATAGGTATTACCTATATATCACATATCTGCACCCCCTCTTTAAGGGCAGCTAAAGGATCTTCCCAAGTAGGTATAAATTCTTGAGCTACATGGCCTTTGAATCCCGTCGCTAAAATCGCCTTCATGATGGCAGGGTAATATAATTCTTGTGTTTCATTGATTTCATGGCGCCCTGGTACTCCAGCGGTGTGATAATGCCCAAAATACTGATGGTTTTCTTGAATGGAACGTATGATATCACCTTCTTGAATTTGCATGTGATAGATATCATAGAGTAATTTGAAGTTTTCTGAACCCAGGGCTTTACACAGGGCAATTCCCCAACGGGAAGTATCACACATATAATCGGCATGGTCTATTTGGTTGAAAAGCTCCATTTGAATGACCACCCCATGTTTCTCTGCCAATGGCATGATTTGTCGCAAGCCCATGACGCAATTCGCCAGTCCGGTATCGTCATCCATACCCCTTCGGTTTCCGCTGAAACAAATTAAGTTTGTATACCCAGCTGCGGCAACCTTCGGTATCATTTCGGTGTAATTTTTAATGAGTGTTTCATGATACTTGGGATCGTTCCAACCTTCTGTCAAACTTATTTCGGCCCCATTGCACATCGCACAATGAATGTCATATTTCTTTAACAACGGCCATTCATTGGGGCCCATTAAATCAATCGCTTTGATACCCAGTTCATTCAAATTTTTAAGAAAATCCTCTAGCGGAATTTTACCATAGCACCAATGACATACACTATGATTTATGTTTCCTTTTAAAGCTTCTTTATGTGCTATTTCCGGAACTGCTGCCTTTGCCTTGCATGCAATCAGACCAACTGAGGCAGCCGCAGATGCGCCTATGAATTTTCTTCTTTTCATTTTTTCGGATTTAAACCTCACTAAAGATATATTTTTTTAGCTTTAGTTAATGGAAATAACCCCTGACCATGAAAAGTTAATTGAACTTGCCCATTACCGTATGCCTTTTGGTAAATATAAAGGCCGCTATTTGGTTGATTTGCCTGAACCTTATTTGGTTTGGTTCAATCAAAAAGGTTTCCCGGAAGGTAAGTTGGGAAACTTATTGAAATCAATGCATGAAATCAAGGTAAACGGACTTGAACCGTTGATTCGACAAATTCAAAAAGATTTTCCCCCAAAGCAACCTTAAAATCGTCTTGCATTGCATATCTTTGAATCCCGTAACACAGAAGTCTATTCATGTCTAAAACAAAGTATGTTTTCGTTACGGGAGGAGTTACTTCATCTCTTGGAAAAGGTATCATAGCTGCATCTTTGGCTAAGCTACTTCAGGCTCGCGGTTACAGAACCACAATTCAAAAATTAGATCCTTACATAAACGTTGATCCAGGAACTCTGAACCCTTACGAGCATGGCGAATGTTATGTGACCCATGATGGTGCGGAAACTGATTTGGATCTGGGTCATTATGAGCGTTTTTTAAACGTCAACACTTCTCAGGCGAATAATGTGACCACGGGAAGAATTTACCAAAGTGTCATTGAAAAAGAAAGAAGGGGCGAATTTTTGGGCAAAACCGTACAGGTGGTGCCGCACATTACCAATGAGATAAAAGAACGTGTTCAAGTTTTAGGCAATAGTGGCGATTATGACATTGTAATTACTGAAATAGGGGGTACGGTGGGTGATATTGAATCATTGCCCTACATTGAAGCCGTTCGTCAATTGCTATGGGAACTTGGTGATAACAATGCCATTGTCATTCATTTGACCCTAGTGCCTTATTTGTCGGCTGCGGGAGAATTAAAAACCAAACCGACACAGCACTCGGTCAAAACCTTAATGGAAAGCGGAATCAAGGCTGACATCTTGGTTTGTAGAACAGAACGTGAAATTTCAGATGAGAAAAGAGATAAATTGGCTTTGTTCTGCAATGTGAAACGTGAGGCGGTCATACAATCCATCGATGCGTCTACAATTTATGATGTGCCTGTGCTAATGCAAGAAGAAGGCCTAGATCGCGTAGCACTTCAAAAGTTGGCTCTTTCAGACAAAAAACAACCAGATCTAGAATCTTGGAAGAAATTTTTGAAGCGGCATAAAAACCCCAAAAACGAAGTTGAGATAGGTCTTATTGGTAAATATGTTGAGTTGCAAGATTCGTATAAATCCATATTGGAATCATTTATACATGCAGGTGCTGCCAATCAAGTGAGGGTCAATGTACGGTTTATACATTCTGAACACTTGAACATGGGTAATCTTGAAAAGAAGTTGGAAGGATTGAATGGTATTCTTGTGGCACCCGGTTTTGGCGAAAGAGGTATTGAAGGCAAGATCAAAGCGGTTCGTTACACCCGCGAAAATAAGATTCCGTTCTTGGGTATATGTTTGGGAATGCAAATGGCCGTCATTGAATATTCAAGAAACATTCTCGGTTTGAAAAAAGCGAATTCCACTGAGATGAACCCCAAAACAACGGCACCTGTCATTGATTTAATGGAAGAACAAAAAACCATTACCAATAAAGGGGGAACCATGAGATTGGGGGCTTGGAATTGTCAGTTGAATAAAGGAAGCTTGGTTTCGAAAATATATAAAGGTCAAACGAAAATTTCTGAGCGACATCGCCATCGTTATGAATTCAATAACGACTATAAAGAAGAATTGGAAAGCGCTGGTCTAAAAGCCACAGGAATCAACAAAAAAACAGGACTGGTCGAAATAGTTGAGGTGGCCGACCACCCTTGGTTTATTGGCGTTCAATATCACCCAGAATATAAGAGTACAGTGGCAAACCCACACCCACTTTTTGTTGGCTTTATTAAAGCCGCATTGAAGCACAAAAAACAATAATTTATGCCAGTATGGCATAAAATGTACATTTGGGCATATATTTGCTCATACTGCACGAGTTTCAGCAGTCAAATCAAACCATACCAAATCACTTTTTTTACATGGAAGAAAAAAAATTAGATATTAATTCCATCATTGGCTTTGTGCTCATTTTTGGAATTTTGCTTTTTTGGATGTACCAAAACCAACCCACCCCAGAAGAGTTGGAAGCCGAGAAAGCCAAGCAAGAACAAGTCGAAGCCCAAGAAGCTGCGGTCAAA
This sequence comes from uncultured Maribacter sp., assembly GCA_964432915.1. GTDB lineage: Bacteria > Bacteroidota > Bacteroidia > Flavobacteriales > Flavobacteriaceae > Maribacter_C. The sequence goes on along the minus strand of CAYSPL010000007.1, from coordinate 111,848 downwards.
GAAGAATCAAAAACGGCTGGTAGTACCTTGCCCTCAATCAATCTTCAAGACTCAACGGCGGTGGCGAATTATAAAAGTAACATAGGGGCTTTTGGTTTTACGGCCCCGTCTGAGGGCACTACCAAATTAGAAAACGATCTTTTATTTCTCGAAATAAGCAATAAGGGAGGTCAGATCGTTGAGGCCCGCATGAAGCAATTCAAAACCTATGATTCGATTCCAGTGTATTTGGTCAAAGATGGCAATGCGCAATTCGGATTGAACTTTTCAACCACAGACAATAGAGTGCTCCATTCAAAAGACCTTTATTTTGAACCTTCATTTTCAAATAACGGAAACAATCAAGTTTTGTCTATGAAGGCAAAAGCTGGTGCGAATCAATTTTTAGAGTATCGCTATGAAATGAAACCCGATGATTACCTGGTTGATTTTACCATTCGTTCTCAAGGTTTAAATGGAGTCATCAATAGTAGCCAGCCCATAGAATTGAATTGGAACCTCAAAGGAATTCGTCATAATAAAAGTATCACTTACGAAAATAGATATACCAGGTTGACCTATTCCCATGAAGATGGGAAAATAAGCAAACTGTCAGAGGGTAGTGATGATGATGAGTCAGAGGTTGATATCAAATGGTTGTCTTACCGACAACATTTTTTCAGTTCTATCTTGGTCTCCCAAGATGAGTTCAAAAAAGCAGATCTGACTTCAGTGAACCTGGTTGAAGAGGAAAGTAAAGATGCCGGTTTCACAAAAGAATATACCTCAAATGTGCCCTTGCAAATGACCGGTGGAGAACTCTCGGAAAATATGCATTGGTACTACGGCCCCACTGATGTTGCAGTTCTATCAAAATACGAAGACTTGAATTTGGCCGACAGTATTCCTTTTGGGTGGGGTATTTTCGGTTGGATAAATCGATATGTTTTCACACCTTTTTATTCTTTTTTAAGTGGCTTCCTTCCGTACGGCATAGCAATTATAGTAATGACCATTCTAGTGCGTTTGGCGATGTCACCTGCAACGTATAAATCGTACTTGTCACAAGCTAAGATGAAAGTGCTGAAGCCAGAGATTGCGGAACTTGGCGAAAAGTATAAAGACAATGCCATGAAAAAGCAGCAAGAAACCATGAAACTTTACAGCAAGGCTGGCGCCAGCCCCATGAGTGGTTGTATTCCGGCTTTTATTCAAATGCCGATTTTCTATGCACTGTTCATGTTTTTTCCAACCTCGTTCGCGCTGCGTCAAAAATCTTTTTTATGGGCTGACGATTTATCATCTTTCGATACTATTTATCAATTTCCTGAAGGATTTTCGATTCCGCTATATGGCGATCATGTGAGTCTTTTTCCAATCTTGGCTTCCATTGCGATTTTCTTTTATATGATGATGACAACAGGTCAAAATATGCCGACCCAACCCGGTATGCCCAACATGAAATTCATCATGTATTTGATGCCGGTCTTCATGTTGGTCTTCTTTAACAACTACGCCAGTGGTTTGAGTTTGTATTATTTCATCTCGAATCTGATCACCATTGGTATTATGTTGGTCATAAAGAATTTCATTATCGACAATGAAAAGATTCGACTTCAAATTCAAGAGAACAAGAAGAAGCCCAAAAAAGAGAGCAAATTTCAAAGAAAAATGCGTGAGATGATGGAGCAGGCTGAGGCACAGAAGAGGGCGGGCAAGAAGTAACGATTTCAGACTTCTGTCATACCATTTCCATCATTTTTCTGTTTAGCTTGCTAAGCAAAATAAAAAAGCCCTGATGTTAAATCAGGGCTTTCTAGCAAAAAGTAGGTTAAGTTTGGTAAGATTTGGGTAGGTGAATATGCAATACATTTCCATCCAAAAAAAAACTTAGTTGTCAAGTGATGATTTTTGTATGCTAACCAAACTTTTAATGATGTTTGGGGCAAGAACGAATTATCTTACCGCTACAAAAAGGGAAAACTTCCAAGCATGATTTTAAAATCACGCGAGGAAGTTTCACCAACTAACGAGCAAAAACTACTTGTATTAATTCAGCATATCCAAAGCAGCTTGAGGTAAAACTACTTTGTCAATGATATGAACAATGCCGTTACTTGCCATATTGTCTGCACCTATGATTTCTGCGCCGGTTCCTGTTTTGTCAAAGACTCTAATTTCGTGTTGAACCACAGCAACCAAAGCTTCACCTTGTACGGTCGGAATCTCTTGATTTTGCATTAAATCGCCAGACTCAGTGATTCCTGAAGAAACGTGGTAAGTCAAGATAATTGCCAGTAATTCTTTTTCTTCGGGTGTATCAAAATCACTTAGGCTGTTATAATCATCCCCTAAAGCATCCAATAAATTGGCGAAAGCCTGATTTGTTGGTGCAAATACCGTAAAAGGTCCGTCGCCACTCAAAACCTCAACCAAACCTGCATCAGCCTGTACCAAAGCGTCGACCAAAAGGCTAAGGTCTGGAACAGATTGGGCTAAGTCAACAATATTAGGTGTTGTAGGAGCTAAAGCATCCAAAACTTCTTGTGGTAACAATACTTTATTGATTACGTGCACTACACCATTGCTTGCCTCTACATCGGCAATGACAACTTGAGCATCAGTATCGGTCGCATCTTGAATGAAAACCCCATTGTTCAAACTAACAACAACATTTTCACCTTGAACAGTAGCTATACTTTGTTTATCACTTAGGTCAGTCGAAAAGGCAGCAACTCCACCTACCACGTGATACGTCAACACTTTTACCAAAAGTTCTTTGTCTTCATCTGTGTCAAAATCACTAAGGCTGTTGAAATCATCTCCCAAGGCTTCCAATAAATCTGCAAACGCAGCATTGGTTGGAGCAAAGACCGTAAATGGCCCTTCGCCTGAAAGTGTTTCGACCAAACCTGCATCAGCTTGAATTAACGCGTCAACCAATAAGCTTAGATCATCTGTTTCTACCGCTATGTCCACAATATTTTTCATACTCAATGAAGCCGCAAAATCAACTGCCGATTGTGGCAACAAAACTTTGTCAATAGTATGGGCAACGCCATTAGAAGCCATGATATCAGTACCTGTAATGTTGGCATTAACGTCTGATGCATCACCAATCACAAAAGTGTCCCCAGATGCTATTATCTCTACACTGTTGTCAGCCAAGGCAGTACCTACCATTGAGGGGGCTAAATCAGCTGCCAAAACCTTAGCAGGAATTACGTGATATAATAATATATCCGTCAAAAGGGCAATTTCAGCTTCAGAATCAAAATCGTCTAAACTATTATAGTCGTCTCCAAGTATATCCAAAAGGGCAACAAAGGCATCATCAGTTGGAGCAAAAACAGTAAAGGGGCCTTCACTGCTTAAAGTGGCTGCTAAATCAGCTTTAATTACTGCCGCTTCAAGAATTGATAGCGCTTCAGTAGCCACTACAATTTCAACCAAATTTGACTCTTCTTCCATACCTGCGGCCAGTGCATCGAGTACGGCTTGAGGTACCAATACTTTGTTCACAACATGAACCACCCCGTTGCTCGCCTCAACATCGGCGAGTACCACTTGGGCATTGGTATCCGTTGCGTCATCAATAAAAACACCGCCATCCAAACTAACGGTAACTTCTTCTCCTTGAACCGTTGCAACAACTTGACCATCACTCAAGTCTCCTGAAAATACAGCAGCACCAGCCACTACATGATAAGTCAAAATTGTGGCAAGTAAATCCTTTTCAGCGTCTGTTTCGAAATCTTCCAATGAATCGTAGCCATCAAGACTTGCCAAAAGTGCTGCAAAAGCATCGTTGGTAGGGGCAAAAACGGTAAAAGGACCGTCAGAGCTTAAAGTTCCTATTAAATCAGTTCCTTCTTTTTCATCGGCCTTGGCCAAGGCGGCGACTAGTGAGCTCAGCGACTCTGTCGCTTGTGCAGTTTCCACAATGGTCGAAGTGTTTTTGTCATTAACAGGATTGTCATTATCCCTGTCGCAAGAGATAAATAAAATCAGCCCTAAAATAAGTGCTGACATTGATCGTAGTCGGGTGAAATTTTTCATACAAATAAATTTTAAAGATTAATTAATGTTTAATGAAAATTATATAAAGGTTAAACAACTATAAGAGTATAAATAAACACAAGGTTGCGTTTTGTTTAAAGAAAACTATTAAATATTTGACAATAGAAATACTAATCTGTTCATTATGAAGAAATTGAACATGAATTTTTTTTAAGAAAATATTGGCTTTTAATCACTGTAAACACAGGATATAAATCGAATATTTAGATTTTTTGCAACTAAAATGATTGAAAACTAACCACACTACAATTCTAAATAGTATTCTTAAACGAATTTTTAATATTGTTTAACGAGTAAATAATCAAAATTAAACAATAATTCATCCTCATATCCTGATTCTTCTACCTCCAATACTTTCTTTTTTAGGGCAATTACGGTCTAAATCAGAGCAAACTGAATTTTGTATTTTTGCTTTCCCATTTATTTGTAAGATGAAAAAGGTAGTTCTCGGACTTTCAGGCGGAGTTGATTCAAGTGTTGCGGCTTATTTGCTAAAGAAGCAGGGTTATGAGGTAATAGGTCTGTTCATGAAAAATTGGCATGATGATTCAGTAACCATTTCTGAAGAGTGCCCGTGGTTGGATGATAGTAACGATGCCTTGATTGTCGCTGAAAAATTGGGAATACCATTTCAGACCATTGATTTGAGTGTTCAATATAAAGAGCGCATCGTTGACTATATGTTCAACGAGTACGAGAAGGGACGCACTCCGAATCCGGATGTGCTATGCAATCGTGAGATAAAATTTGATGTTTTTCTTAAAATTGCTTTACAACTTGGGGCTGATTATGTTGCTACAGGCCATTATTGTAGAAAGGGTATTATCGCTGACGCAAACGGTAATGAAACTTATCGATTACTTGCTGGACTTGATGGAACCAAAGATCAATCTTATTTTTTATGTCAACTTTCACAAGCCCAATTGGCTAAGACACTTTTTCCTGTCGGGGAATTGAAAAAGACTGAAGTGCGTAAAATGGCCGCAGTAAATAATTTGGTGACCGCAGATAAAAAAGACTCCCAGGGCCTGTGTTTTATAGGAAAAGTGCGATTGCCTGATTTTCTGCAACAAAAGTTGAAACCCAAGAAAGGTGTGATTGTTGAGATTCCATCTGAAGCAAAACAACTGCATAGGGCTATTCCAAAGTTTGATAATTTGGAAAGCGAACTAAACTATTTTGCTAAAAAACCTGAGTATCAATTTGAAGACGGAACCGTTGTAGGGGAACATCAAGGGGCACATTATTTTACCAAAGGACAGCGAAAAGGTTTGGATGTGGGTGGAACCAAAGAGCCCCTATATGTGATTGATACCGACGTTGATACGAATATAATATACACTGGGCAAGGAAAAGATCATCCTGGTCTGTATCGCAGAACACTTTTCGTAACCAACAAAGAATTACATTGGGTGCGACCCGATTTTTCTTTGAAGGTTGATGAAACCATTGACGTAATGGCCCGCATACGATATCGTCAGCAATTGCAAAAAGCACGATTGTACAAAGTGGATAGTGGTCTTTACGTTGATTTTGAAGAAAAGCAATCTGCAATTACCGAGGGTCAATTTGTAGCTTGGTATATTGATGATGAGTTAATAGGTTCAGGAGTAATTTCTTAATGGATCATGAAAAATCGAGTGACGGAACTTTTCAAAATCAAATTCCCCATTATTCAAGCAGGAATGATTTGGGCAAGTGGCTGGCAATTGGCTTCTGCTGTCTCGAATGCTGGTGGATTAGGAGTTCTAGGAGCCGGTAGTATGTATCCGGAAGTACTGCGCGAACATATTCAAAAATGTCAAAGAGCCACAGACCAACCTTTTGGTGTCAATGTGCCCATGTTGTATCCTGACATAGATAAATTGATGGATATCATCATGAGCATGGGTGTTAAAATTGTTTTTACATCGGCCGGAAATCCTAAAACATGGACCTCCATCTTAAAGGAAAACGGAATTACCGTTGTTCATGTTGTAAGTAGTCTAAAATTTGCACTGAAGTCAGAAGACGCGGGTGTTGATGCCATTGTCGCAGAGGGTTTTGAGGCAGGGGGTCATAACGGACGTGATGAGACCACCACCATGACATTGATTCCCTCGATAAAAGAAAAAGTCAGTATACCCATTATTGCCGCTGGCGGTATAGCAACAGGTCGGGCCATGCTCGCCACCATGGTTTTGGGTGCAGACGGGGTTCAGGTAGGTAGTAGGTTTGTAGCATCAAATGAAGCTTCTTCGCATGAATTGTTCAAGCAGAAGGTAGTCGAAGCTGGTGAAGGCGATACCCATTTAACTTTGAAAGAATTAGCCCCAGTAAGACTTCTTAGAAATAAGTTTTATTTTGATGTTCAAGATGCCTATCAAAGGGGTGCCTCAGTAGATGAGTTAAAGCAATTACTGGGTAGAGCTAGAGCCAAAAGAGGTATGTTCGAGGGTGATATGGATGAAGGGGAATTGGAAATTGGTCAAGTATCTGCCTTGATACATAATATTAAGCCTGCTGCTGAGATTGTTAGTGATATGGTCACAGAATATGAGGAGGCAAGAAGGAATTTAAATAATCTAAGAATTCTGGAATAAGTTTGCTTAATTTAAAAGTAGTGGTTTCAAAATATTGGGCACTTTAAAGGTAAATCTACTACCACCCTCAGCGACATTTTCCACCCATATGGTTCCGCCTAGATTTTCCACGAGTTTTTTGACGGTTGCCAAACCTATTCCCTTGCCTTTTTCACCTTTATTATCAATGATTTGACCTACTGTAAACAAATCAAAAATCTTTTTGTGCAGATCAACGGGTATTCCCGGACCATTATCTTGTACATAAAATTCAAGAAACTGTGGGCTTTGAAAAACTCCCACTTCAAGCTGTGTGATTTTTTTGTCGTTATACCGAACGGCATTGCAAAATAGATTGGTCATGATATGCTGCAACACTGATTTATTGAAGGTTATGATTTTCAGCGAAGTTTTAATTTTCAATTTCAAACCGGTTTTATCATTGAACAATTTTAGTATTTCATCAAAGAAACTTTCAAGTTCAATTGGTGATATTTCTTCTTGAATTTTACTTCCGTCCCTATAATATTCCAAAGTATCCTCAATCAAACTTTTTAATTTCGTGCTCGAACTTTGAATGAGCGACAGCAGGGTTTGTCCTTCCTCATCAATTGATGTTTGATAATTCTTTATCAAATAATCACATATTGAAGAAATATTGTTCAGGGGTGTTTTGATGTCATGGGCAATATCAAGAGCGAAATGCTCCAAGTCATTGTTGCGTTCTTTGAGTTTATGTAAAGTAACATTCAAACCCAATTGAATTTTCCTTTTTTTGAATAAAACCATTATTTGCTTTGCCAAAAACCGTAAACTATCGATTTCCGAATCTTTCAATTGTTTGGGCTTTGTATCAATCACACAAAGGGTGCCAAGAGGCAATTTATGGTCATCCAATAAGGGCAACCCTGCATAAAACACCATATAAGGCTTGTCTTTTACGAATGGATTATCACAAAACCGTGGGTCTATTCTAGCATCTTGAACAATTAGTATATCCTCTGTGGAATTGATGGTGTGGCCGCAAAAAGAATACTTCCTGAGTGTTTCTGTCATGTCAAGACCATAGGTAGCCTTGAACCATTGCCGATTTTCGTCTAAAAGCCCTAAAAGAGCCATGGGAGAACCCGTTATTTTTGCCGCAAGAGCGGTTATTTCGTCATATTCAGGTTCACGAATAGAGTCAAGAATAGCGAATTCTTCAAGAGATTGCTGACGCGATTTTTCCTCATCATGGGGTTTTGGGCATATCATAGCTGGTGGCGTTGTGGGAAACTACATTATGATTGTCGTAAAAACCTACTACTTGGGTAAATATAAGATTATTTAATCAATTTTCTTTAAACTTGTCAAATAGGCCATTAAATCTCGCAACTCTCTTTTTGAAATTAGTCGCCCAAGCGCGGGCATTGATGAATTACTGTTTTTACGTTTCTTGATTCTTGAAATGGCGATTTCCATAGGTTCGGCATCTGAAGTTCGAATAATGAGTTCATGTTCATTTTCTTCTTCAAGTATGCCTTTGACAATTTGCCCATCTTTCAGGGTAACCGTAACATTGCCGTATCCTGGGGCCAATCTTTTGCTTGGTTCAATAAGGGATTCTAAAATTTCTTGAGGCGAAAGAATAGTGGCGATATCATCCAATGCAGGGCCAACTTGACCACCTGCTCCCCCTACGGCATGGCATCGCACACATTGTGCGGTTGGGTTGTTGTTAAAAATGGTCTGACCATTCCACCAATTTCCTCCAGACATGGTTTCCTTATAGGATTCAGCCGTATGGCCATTACCTTTCAATTGACCTAATTGTGCGTTTAACTCCTCAGATTCCAGACCCTCAGCGGCTTCAATCAAATCAAGCAATACACCTTCATTGAGTAACCCTCGATTTGCTTTTTGAATAAGATTGCTTAAAACACCTTGACTCTTTTCCAATGTCATTTCACCCAATACACCCAACATTTGTTGTTGCTCACCCAATGATCCTTGGCTGAAGATAGGATCTGATATACGGGCAATATCTGCTTTTGATAGATCTAATTCAGCAAGTAGTCCCACAGCAACTTCCCTGACCATTTGCTCCTTATCTTTCATGCCCAACTGCATTGCTACTTCAATGTTCTCAAACTCCAGCGTTGCAAGGGCGGTCAGCATGGTTGCTCTTACTTCGGCAGATTTGCTCTTGGTCATTATGGTAAACAATTCTTTGTTTTTGGTATCAACGCCCAAATTTTCGAGGGTTTTGGCGAGACCCATTAAAATATCCGGATCCTTATCGGAAAGAAAAACCGGAATCTCCTTTTCCATTGCTAATTTTAAACCACTGGCATCACGGGTCAATTCTCCTCTTACTCTGCCGTCTACACGATCTAATACTGACGGAGAACCCCAAGTACCCAAAGCAGCAAGGGCTTCTCCTCTCAGCTCACTTGAGCGATTTGTATTTTTGGCAAATGCAATAAGATCATGCATGTTTTTTTCGCCACCTACCCGCAAAGCGGCATTGATACTTCTTCTCAATAAGGGTTCAGAAGTGAAACGCTGTTCGGTCAAAAGATTTGCCAAAGCCGGAAGCGCTTCTTCAATCGACCAATCATCATTTATGGCTCTTGCTGCCTCGGTAACGATATATTCATCTGGGTCATTTAAATACACTGCCACTTCTGGACTTTGGATTCTACGTAAAACTAAAACAGCAGCAATTCGTAAACTTCGATTTTCTGAATTTGCCAAGGCCGCAATAGATTTTGTTTTACCAATTCGAGAAAGGGCCAATACCCCAGCATGACGGAGATAAACATCTTGGTCAGCGTTGTTCTCAATCATCTTTAATAAAGGTTCGATAGCGGGCTCATACTTGATTCTGCCCAATGCTTGGGCGGCATAGAACTTTACCCGATCGTTTTCGTGCTGTAATAGAGGAATATAATTGGCGGCAGCCTTGTTGTATTTCACATCGCCAAGTACTTTCAATGCTTGGGCAATCAATTCTGAGTCATCATTTGAGAGCAATGATACCAATGGTTCGGCCTTGCCCAAATCATTTGACGCTACTTGACCAATACCCCAAATGGCATGAATTTTGGCATACTGGTCATCACTTTCTTCCAAGACCTTTTTTAATTTGCGATATCCCCAAAAGGTACTTTTGGCCAGTGCAAATTGCGCTTTTTGGCGGATTCGCATATCTGGATAAGATAGCAGTTTTACCAACTCATCATTTGACTGGTCATCGTAATCCAAGGTCATTAATCGCGCTGTTTCCAAACGTTCTTTTTCAAGATTGTTGTTTTCAGGAGTCACGTCAAGTTTCCAGATTCTGCCAAAATTTTTTGTGTCCCAACCATTGATCCAATCAGCGAGATATAACGCGCCGTCGGGTCCAAATTTGATTCCTGTGGGAAGCACTCCGCTTAACATATCGATATCCGTATCCAATTCGAAGGAAGCCCCTTTTGGTTTCAAATTGAACGACCATATATGAGATCTACTGGGGTCGCCAACAAACTCTACCAAAAAGAAACGGTTTAACCATTCTTTTCCTAAGGCCGTCCCCGGATTGTAGATCATTCCCGTAGGACCGTTATGAAAATTTTGAATGGGAGGTATGATATACGCCGCTTGACCTTCCCAACGGGGCAGGTAGAGCTTTTCATCCATCCACACTTTGTAACCATTGTTCTTTGGGTCGGTGTATTTTCCATACTGCCAATTGGAGCGCCAACCTGCATCTGAACCCTCCACAATATGAACCAATCGTTCACTTTCTCCCCTATGATCGCCATCGTTATCTGAAGAAATTATATTTCCGTAGGCATCGAACACAAATTCATGTGTATTGCGAAGTCCTCTGGCGAAAACCTCAAAATCACTGCCATCGGGATTGCTTCTTACAATCATTCCTTGATTGGGTAAATGATGTTTATCACCATTTACGGCAGTGAGGCTTCCGCCAATGTCGCCAATGCCCCAGTAAATTTTTCCATCCGGACCTTCGACAACTCCTGACATACCATGGGCACCAAAACCAATATGAACTGCAAAGCCATGGGCAATCGAGGTCTTTTCATCCAACACCCCATCTTCATTGGTATCGGTCAAACGCCACATATCTGGCCCAACGCCCACAAAAACATCATCATCACGAACAAGCAATCCGCCAGCAACATCTGTGATTTCTTCATTGAAATCCTCCAAAATGCGTTTTGAAACATCGGCAAGTCCATCATTATTGGTATCCTCCAACATCCATACTTCATCTTTCTCAACGGTAAGGTCTTTCCAATCATGACTGCCATCAGCATTCAGATCAGGAAACCATTCGTTTTCAGCACTTAGTTCAGGTGCAAAAGTCTTTCGAAGAAAAGCCCGTCTGTCTTCAACGGTTTGCATTGAAATCGATGGTGTCATCCAGTGCTGATATCCGCGTATGTCAAACTCCGAATTCTTTTGGCGATTTGTACGAGTTAGATAAATTCTTCCTTTGGTATCAATATCCATGGCGATGGGATCAGGCGCCAAAGAATCTGATGCCCATAAGTTGAGTTCCAAACCATCGGCTAATTTCGCCACAATGGTACTGCGAGCTACCGCAGCTTTTTTATGGCCAAGAACCGAATCTTCAAGAATGGTCAAGGGTATTTCCTTGGGCGTGTTGGATTTTGAATTGCATGAGCTTATTAAAGCGATAATTAAAAGAAGAACTATTTCATAAACTTTTTGCATTGGTCTTGGTTTTATAAAGGATTTTAATTTTCTTTTTGAACGAAACTAGTTCATCACACTTTGGGCTTGGGCTAGTTCATCATGGTGAACGAAAACCTGTGTATTTGAGGTAGATGGACTACCAAAACCAGCCAAGCGAGCGGATTCATCCTCATCTTTAACTACCGCATTTATACCAATCTCCTTCAAACGTGCGGTTAGGGCCAATGCTTCAATTTGGCCGCCGATAAATATTCTCGTATAGTTTGAATCCATAAAAATTAATTTAAGATTGAAGTTCTCACTTTTAGGAGGGTTTAGACAAGTAAGTTACATATTTTTGATTCTCAGTTGGATGGGTACCTCAATAAAAAGTATTTAAATTATGTAACTCTAAGTCAATCAGGCAGACTCATCTATAAATCACTAAAAAAATAGAGCAGATTATGAAAAACAAGACTAAAATAGTGGTGTTCATATTCTTTGTCGCGGTACTATTTGGCAGCAATTTTTCCTATGCCCAAAATCTCGAAACTGAAATTGATGCACTTCTCTCTGAAAATTACTCAGGTGATAATCCGGGATCGACCGCTTTGGTCTACAAAAATGGTAAAGTGATTTATCGTAAGGCTTTTGGTATGGCGAATATGGAACTTCAAATTAAGATGAAGCCCGAAAATGTCATCGAAATTGGGTCGATCACCAAGCAATTTACCGCAGTGGCCATTCTGATGCTTGCCGAACAAAATAAACTATCTGTTGATGATGAGATAACCAAATTCTTAACTGATTACCCCACCAACGGAAAGAAGATTACCGTTCACCACTTGCTCAATCATACCTCAGGAATAAAAAGTTATACCGGCATGCCAAGCTTCATTGATTTTGCACGTCAAGATCATTCGCCTGAAGATATTGTTGAATTTTTTAAGAACGAACCTATGGATTTTGACCCTGGTGAAAAGTATTTGTACAACAATTCAGGTTATATCCTATTAGGACAAATCATTGAGAAAATTTCTGATCAATCGTACGCTGATTTCATTGATGAACATATTTTCAAAGTGCTGAAAATGAATAACTCCTATTACGGTAGTAAAACAAAATTGATCCCCAATCGGGCCGAGGGTTATTCTCCAAATCAGAACGGTTGGCAGAAAGCACTGCCCATGAGTATGACCTGGCCTTATGCCGCTGGGGCTTTGATGTCTAATGTTGATGATATGCTTTTGTGGCACAAAGCCATTCACAATAATACCTTGATTTCAGCTGATAGCAAGGCGCAAGCTTTTACCAATACTACCTTGAACAATGGCGACCCTACCAACTACGGGTATGGTTGGGCGGTCAATGAAATAAACGGTACACCATCAATAGAACATAATGGTGGAATTTTCGGTTATACCACTGCAGGAATATATATTCCTTCAGAGAATATTTATGTTATTGTATTGACCAATCGCGATGGGTCAGGTCCTCAGGAGATTACAGAAAAAGTGGCAGCGCATGCCCTTGGAAAACCTTACTTGAAACCAGATCCTGAAGTTTCATTATCAGAGGCACAATTAAAGAAGTGGGTAGGTAATTATATCTTTAAAGATGATGTGCTACGCTCTATAACTTTTGAAGGTGGAAAGTTGTTCAGTCAACGTGAGGGTAGTGATAAGCTACCTCTCTTTCCCATTAATGAAAATGAATTTATTTTCGAAGATGGAGTTGTCGGTTACGAATTCGGAATCGAAAACGGTAAGAAAACAGCAAGTTTCTCTGAACGTATCAGCAAAAGTATGGGAATGGAAACCGATAGAAAGCCCGCAACGGAAAAAGAAGAAATAGAAATCGATGCCAAAGTTTTGCCCGAATATGTTGGGCAATATGTACTCGCACCAAACTTTATCATAACAGTCACTGCAGAAGATGACAAACTTTTCATTCAGGCCACAGGGCAGCCTAAGTTTCGGGTTTATCCTGAATCAGTGGACACTTTTTTTCTCAAAGTGGTTGCGGCAAAATTGGTTTTTGGTCGTGATGATTCAGGCAATGTGACTGATGTAACGCTACACCAAGGCGGGCAAGAAATAAAGGGAATGAAGAAGTAGATGTGGAAACCTTATTGTGAAATTATTTACGATCCCTATCTATTTTGATGAGGTTTGAATGGCCCTTGGCTATCATACGGCTTCTATCTGCATTCCATATCTCGCATGCCGTGTTGACAATCTGATTTCCATTTTTTGTGATTGAAGTTTTTGCAATAATGACTTCACCAGCTTTTGCCGAGGCAAAATAATCAACTGCCAAATTCACAGTGGTATACATGTCGGGTTTGCCTAAAGAAAAAACGGCCGCACCAACTGCATCGTCAATTATGGCTGCTGTTGCGCCCCCATGTAAAATGCCCATGGGGTTGGTCATTTCTTCACGAATGACATAAGAGAACTCCAATTTGCCTGCCTCTGCACTTAAGAGGGTAGGGTTGAGCCAGCGCATCAAAGGCGAGATTGATTTTGAAGAATCTTGTCCGACTAAGGACTCAAAAAGTGCAAGGGCTTTATTCATTATTCTGGGTTTTATTAAGTGCCCACAAAAGTAGTTTTTTTTCATTGTTTGAGTTCATTATATTTGGTTGGAAGACAAACAATAAATCATACCCATGAAATCAAAGCTAATTTTAATTTTCGCAATTTTTGTTTGCAGTCCATTCTGTGGTTTTGCACAAGCCGATTCATTGTTAGGAAAATGGAATCTCATTCTTGAAGAAAATGGCAAAAAAGTACCCATGTGGTTAGAAATCAAGAAATCAGGTGTTTCAACACTGGTTGGCAGCTACTGTTACAAATTTGGTAGTGCAAGACCAGTATCAGAGATCGAACATAATAATGGTTTTTTCAGTTTTTCGGTACCCAATCAATGGGAGCCGAAGGGATTTGATATGCGGGTCAGTGGTATGATTGATGGCGATGATTTGAAAGGCACACTTATTTTTACTGACGGAAGCGCGCATTCTTGGGTAGGTAAAAGAGCGCCCAAATTGAACTATACTGCAAACCCCAAATGGGGTAGCGAAATTAAACTTTTCAACGGGAAGGATTTGTCAGGATGGAGTCCATTCAGTGACAAACCAGTGGCCAACCAATGGATTGTTGAAGACGGAATTCTCA
>CAYSPL010000007.1:21822-97260 GCA_964432915.1 uncultured Maribacter sp. | reverse complement strand
AATGGCAAGACGATTATTGCTGATCAGAACATACCCGGTATGACTGGAGGGGCTCTGGATAATGATGAGGCTTCTGCAGGACCCATCATGCTTCAGGGCGATCACGGCCCTGTTGATATCAAAAGTATTGTCATCACACCAGTGATGAATTGATGTATTGAACCATCATATTACTATCGAAATTCTTTGAAAACATTTTGATGAATTTTTAAGTATTGCTTTCACCCTTTGCTTTATGTTCTACTTCACACTTGACATTCTAGGAACCATTGCCTTCGCAATTTCAGGGGTTTTGGTGGCCATGGAAAAGAAACTTGATTTTTTTGGTATCATAATCATTGCATTTGTGACAGCCGTCGGTGGCGGAACGCTCCGTGATATTCTGATCGGAAGCACACCTGTGGCATGGATGCAAGAGCCTATTTATATTTATGTGATTCTAGGTGCGATGATTTTCGGAATTATCTTTGTGAACCAACTGAAATACCTTCGAAAAACCTTATTTCTTTTTGATACCATTGGAATAGGTTTGTTTACCATGGTGGGATTGGAAAAAGGACTTGCCACTGAACTTCTCCCGATTATATGTGTTGCGCTGGGTACTATAACCGCTTGCTTTGGTGGAGTACTTCGTGATATTCTCTGCAATGAAATACCCGTGATATTTAAAAAAGAGATTTATGCCACAGCCTGTATTTTGGGCGGTACGGCTTACTTTTTGTTTCAAAAGCTAACCATTGATTCAGAATACGGTTATATCGCTTCGATATTAGTGGTGATCCTTGTTCGCTTGTTGGCGGTAAGATACAAGATTTCATTGCCTAACATCCATCGAAAGGCAACTTGAAACAATCACAGCTTACTGAAGTACCTCTACCTTTTCAATGTACACATTTTGTTGTGGCCAGTCGCCCTTGCCAACCTCAACTGCGTTGATTTTGTCAACTACGTCCATACCTTGAACCACTTTTCCAAATGGGGTGTAGCTACCGTCTAAATGATAGGATCCAGGCTTCGTAACCACAATGAAAAACTCATAAGGTGAGGCCAATTTATGTGGATTATCACGTTCACTACTCGGCATTGATAAGGTGCCACGATGGTGTTTATGACCTTTTTTAGTATCGGGTGGTAGCAAATAGCGGCCTATATTTCTTCTTTTTGCAGGGGTGGTCCGATCATCTGAATTACCTCCTTGAATAATGAAGTTTTTCACAATTCTATGAAATTGGGTGCCGTCAAAATAACCTTGCCGTGCCAAATAAATAAAGTTCGCCTTATGATAGGGCACATCGTCAAAAAGAAGCACCTGAAAACTACCCATACTGGTGATAATTTTGACTTTGTTCTCTTTTAATCCTTTTTGATAATCAAAGAAGAACTCAATGGCGTTTTCTTCGGTCAAAATGAATTCTTCAACTTCCTCCTCCTCTCTATTTGTGGTTGATATGGTGTCTTTAGTATTATCTTGAATAACTGGCGGCAGTTTTCTACTAAGAGGTTTTTCTTTGCAACTGACTAAAAATAATATTGGTATTATTGTACAAATCGTGACTTTATTCAATCTCAATGGACTTTTCATATTTCGCAGAACAGGTATCAAAAATAAAAAATCTGGACTTACCCGGCGAGGCTTCCCATTTTAAAATGATGGCTGAATACCGATTGGATGAGTTGAAAGCAGCGCGAATGAAAAAAAGCGACCCAAAAAAAGCGGCCGTCTTGGCCTTGTTTTATCCTGATAATAATGAGACACATTTGTTGCTTATCCTAAGAAAAACCTATCAAG
The DNA here is from genome assembly GCA_964432915.1 of uncultured Maribacter sp. Lineage (GTDB taxonomy): Bacteria > Bacteroidota > Bacteroidia > Flavobacteriales > Flavobacteriaceae > Maribacter_C. Next base: position 95,471 of record CAYSPL010000007.1, on the reverse strand, counting down.
GAGTACATTCAAATCAAATTGGTTTTCCAGGGGGAAAGGTTGAAAAAGAGGATGTTGATTTGCGTGCAACAGCCTTACGTGAAGCTAATGAAGAGGTTGGTGTTAACCTTGAAAAAGTAGAGGTTTTAAAACAATTGAGTGATATTTACATACCTCCAAGTAATTTTGAAGTGACTCCTTTTTTAGGAATCCATCGCAAACCAATTGACTTTAAAATTCAAGAATCAGAGGTTGAGGCTTTGGTGGAGGTTTCAATTGATGATTTTCTTGATGACACTAGAGTTTTTGAACAAACACTATCAACCTCGTATGCCCAAAATGTTAAGGTACCAGCTTATAAATTCAAGGGGCATGTTGTGTGGGGGGCAACGGCCATGATGCTCAGTGAGATCAAGGCCTTATTTCAAGAAATATTTTAATTGGCACCAAAGAATAGATGAATTTTTCAATTTATCGTATTTTAGCTGCCCATGTCAATTTTCAAAGAAAACCCCTTCGGACACATTCTGTTCATCAAAAAATGGATTATCCGAATACTTGGTATTATTACCCATCAGCGCTATAAGCGTTTCAATAAGTTGGAAATTGAAGGTTCAGAAGTGATTCGAAACCTCAGGGATACCAATGTGCTTTTTGTGAGCAATCATCAGACTTATTTTGCTGATGTGGTTGCGATGTTTCATGTATTCAATGCAAGTCTAAAGGGGCGTGATGATTCTATCAAGAATATTATTGGTTACATATGGCGACCCAAATTGAATATGTATTACATTGCCGCATCTGAAACAATGAAGCAAAGCCTGCTTGCTAAAATAATGGCCTATGCTGGTTCAATAAGTGTTGAGCGAACTTGGCGTTCTGATGGTAAAGATGTCAACCGCAAGGTAAAGTTCAGCGATATATCCAATATCGGAAAAGCCTTGGAAGATGGTTGGGTCATTACCTTTCCACAAGGTACCACCACACCCTGGAAACCTTTGAGAAAAGGAACTGCCCATATCATCAAAAAGTACAAGCCAATTGTGGTGCCTGTTGTAATTGACGGCTTTCGGCGGTCATTTGATAAAAAAGGACTGCGGGTAAAGAAAAAAGGCATTCTTCAATCAATGGTCATCAAAGAGCCTCTGGATATCGATTATGAAAACGAGTCATTTGAGTCAATCATTGAGAAGCTTGAGTACGCCATTGAACAACACCCTTCTTTTTTAAAGGTCATACCCAAAGAAGAATTAATCGCTTTTGAGGAGGAAAATAAACAGCGAAAATACAATACCAAAAGTTAGACTTCCAATTTTTTAAGTTCTTTATAATTCCTCTTCAATTTACGAATCAACCGTCCGTAGAGGAAAAAATAAATTGTTCCAAAAATAATGACCATGACAACACCTGTGATAATCATGGTAACCATTAAAATAATCTTCAATTGCCCTTCAGGTAAGCCATCAACTTCAGGTCTCATCGGAAAATTGTTTATGAAATCATTATTCAAATAAATACCGAAGGCGACAAGTAAGAAAGTAAAAAGAATCATTGAAAGTGAAAAAATCACATAGTGTTTTACTGTTCTTCTGGTTTTAAGAATTTTCTTCATTAAACTTTTAGCATCATCGAGAACTGATATTTCTTGATACCTCTTATAAAATTGATATATAAAATAAAAGATGACGCTGTATTGAATCGCGGTCGCAGCTAAGAGATATCTAGAAAATCCATCTCCTGTATAAATACTTAAGCCCTCTCTGGTTGAGGGAAGTAGATAAAGGAAATGCGGTAGTACAAATTCTAATATGCTGATAATTAATATCCACTTAACTATGGAAGATGATTTCTTCCAAATCATATTATAGAGCTCATTGTATGACAATTTCGGAAGGTGCTCTTCTTTATTTTGCCAATCTTTTTTTAGTAAGTCCAGTTCATCCATCATAACTTAAGGATTCAATATGGTTCTTAATTTATTTTTAATGCGATTCATCTTTACCCTGGCATTGACCTCTGTAATACCTAAAGTTTCTGATATTTCGCCATAACTTTTATCTTCCAAATACAAGAAAACCAAAGCTTTATCAACATCACCTAATTGCCTCACAGCCTTATACATCAGTTTCAATTGTTGCTCTTCAGTCTCATCATATTCGTCGGCTTTTATTTTAAAAATAACCGATTCATAATCTTGGGTCTTTATTCTTTTTTTTGACTTTCGATATAAGGTTATTGCCGTGTTCAATGCAACGCGGTACATCCAAGTACTGAATTTTGAATCTCCCCTGAATTTAGGGTAGGCTTTCCAGAGTTGAATGCTAATCTCTTGAAAGAGATCATTATGTGAATCTCTATCACTGGTATACAACGTACAGACCTTGTGAACAATATTTTGGTTGTTCTCAAGCTCCGTCACAAATTGATGTTCCAGTTCTTTATTCACGTCGTCGGTTGGAGGTGTTGTAAGTTAGTAGCTCACTTTTCTTATTCGTTACAAAAAAAGGCCGAAATATCGACCTTTTGAAATTCTTGAATTATACTTGAAACTAGTTTCTGTAGTCTAAAGCAGGCGGGCGATCACCTAAAAGCGGAACGTATTCGAAATCAGCACCTCTTCTTTCTATGAATTCCTTTCTTGCCGTCGCCACCAGAGTTTTGTTTTGCATGAGTTCAATAGCCGTCATGGTCAGCGTTTTGGCCGCGACCATCATACCTTTTGTACCGATTGAAGTTCCGCCTGCCGCTACTGCCTGCCAACTATGGGCCGAAGTACCAGGCACCCATGTAGCCGTACCAAAACCAACAGTGGGCACAACAAAACTGACATCACCAACATCAGTTGAGCCATAGGCCCTGGCTACCTCTTTATAAGGCTGAATGTTCTTTGCCGTCGCAAGATCTGCACTTGTTTGACCCAAACTAATGGCGATTTTATCGGCAAAATCTTTTTCTTCCGCATTATACTCTATTCCCCCTACTTTTGATAGATTGTCGTGGACCAATTTCTGTAACGTAAGGTTGGGCAGTAGTTCGTGAACTCCATTGACTATTTCATAGTCCATAGTTGTTCCTGTACCCAAAGCTGCACCTTTTGCTGCATTTACAATGCGATCAAAAATACTCTTTACGACATCTCGGCGATTGTGTCTGGCATAATAGTAGACTTCAGCAAAATCAGGTACCACATTCGGCGCTTTGCCACCATCGGTTATCACATAATGTATACGGGTTTCTTGGGGAATGTGCTCTCGCATCAAATTGACCATCGTGTTCATTGCTTCAACCCCATCTAAAGAAGAACGCCCCCTGTCAGGAGCACCCGCAGCATGGGCAGATACTCCATAAAAACGAAACTTTGCAGAAATATTCGATAGGGCTGCTGCGGCACTGGCGGCATTTTGAGAACTAGGATGCCAATGCAATGCTACATCAACATCATCAAAAAGTCCTTCACGTGACATATAGACTTTCGCACCACCGCCTTCTTCGGCAGGCGTGCCATAAAACCGTATAGTTCCTTGTGCGGAGTTCGCTTTGAGCCAATCTTTGGTGGCGATGGCCGCTGCCGCTGATGCCGTGCCAAAAAGATGGTGGCCGCAGGCATGCCCGGCCGCCTTTCCTGCTGATTTTTTTTCAGCAACCGCTTGTTGTGAAAGTCCTGGTAATGCATCATACTCTCCCATGATTCCTATTATCGGACTTCCACTGCCATATTCCGCAACAAATGCCGTGGGAATGTTGGCCACCCCAGTTTTTATGGTAAAACCTTCATCTTTGAGGGTCTTTTGCAGTAGCGCAGCGCTTTTTTCCTCTTGATAGCCCATTTCGGCCAAGCTCCATATATCTTGTGCTATGGTACCATAGATTTCTGCTTTGCCCTCTAATTTTTTGATGACATCATCCACTCTTTTTTGGGCGTTTACAGTGGCTATTGAAAACAACAGTACAAAACAGGGATAGTATAATTTTTTCATTTTAGTCTCGATTTTAGAATACCGTTAAATATATGAAAAATGTGAACTTTAATGTTTTTCCGTTTTACCTAAAACGGACATTTCTGTGGAAGTTAAAATTATGATAAGGTTTGTTAAACCAGCAATTAGGGGTTATTTTTTAGTCTAAGTTTAAGGCAGAAAAGTAATTTGGTATCGTGCGTAAAGTATTTTGATTATTGTTTCTATTATTGGGTTATTTTTCACATTCCCAGAAGCCAAAAGAGAAACCCCCTCGATGGTTTTACGATGGCTTTTCGTTCGCTGATTTGGGCACTGGTGAACAGCATTCTTATTTTTCTTTGCGATATGTAATTGATCCTAGACTGCAAGCCGAACTACAAGGATTCTATGATACCTATCGTGCTTCTGATGTATTTGACGCTTCTTTTAGGGTAAGATGGTATCCTAGCAAAGAAATTTATCTTTTTACTGGTTTAGGTGCTCAATTTGAACGTGAGAAGGTGCAGAAAAGCTATCCAATAATTCCCTTGTACATAACGAATGGAATAGGATTTGAACCTGCAAATAATTTTGACATACAAGTAATTAATGAAGTAGATATTTCAGGTAAAGGCGGCGTTTCAGGTTTTTTGAAAGTCAACGGGAAGTATCGTTTTTAATCTGCTTTTCTTGGATGGAATTTCTTCATCACTTCAGCCAAATGTGAACGGTCTACGTGCATATAAACTTCTGTTGTAGTGATGCTTTCATGACCCAACATCTGTTGAATAGCCCTCAGATCTGCTCCATTCTCCAGTAAATGTGTGGCGAAGGAGTGGCGAAAGGTATGCGGACTTATATTTTTATTCAAACTTATTTTTTCAGCCAATTGTTTAATGATGGTAAATACCATGGCCCGTGTCAATTGTTTACCCCTTCTGTTCAAGAATAAAATGTCATCAAAACCCTTTTGAACCCTTTGATGAATGCGCACCTCACTTTTGTAAATGCCAATGTATTTTTTATTGATTTCGCTGATAGGCACAAACCGTTGTTTATCTCCCTTGCCGGTTACTTTGATGAAGTCTTCCTCAAAAAAGAGGTCTGAGATTTTTAGATTGATGAGTTCTGAAACGCGCAGTCCGCAACCATAAAGGGTTTCCAGCATGGCACGATTTCGCTCGCCTTCGGGTTTTGAAAGATCGATGGCTTTTATCAGCGTATTGATTTCATCTTCTGATAGGGTGTCAGGCAACTTTCGACCTATTTTTGGCGATTCAATTAAATCCATCGGATTGTCATCCCGGTAATTTTCAAAAACCAAATAATTGAAAAAGCTTTTCAGCCCAGATATTATGCGGGCTTGAGATCTAGGATTCAGAATTTTCGCCACCTCATAAATGAACCTTTGCACGGTTTCTTTTTTTATGCGAATCGGTGTTTCAAGTAGGTTGTTATCCTTTAAAAAAGCAATCAATTTTTCAACATCCAATAGATAATTTTGGATGGAGTTTTCAGCAAGACCACGCTCGATTTTGAGGTAATGATGGTAGTCTTCTTTTGCCTGTTGCCAATTCATGATTCAAAGATAGCCAATCAGAAATTTAAGAAAACTTGCCTATCACTATTAGCGCCCATAAACAATCACGACAATAGTTATTTTCACTAAATACCGGTATACACACCAATGGATAAATAAAGTTTTCTATATTTATAGCTTACAAAACAGAAACACTACGATTATGAAAAGATTACTCGGTTTGGCTCTCGTGGCCATGTTTATAAGCAGTGAAATTCAGGCTCAAGATGACTTCAAATTTGGAGTATCAGGTGGTTTGATAACTTCTACACTCAACAATAAAATAGCGCCTTTGGGTTTTAACTTGGTCAATACAACATTGGCAAGTGGAACTGGTTTTTATGTTGGGGGTATAGCCGCTATGGGCATAAGCGAAAAGTTTGGGGCTCAGGCCGAATTTTTGTATGCCAAGGCTGGTGATTTAGAGTACATTCAAGTACCTGTAATGGTCAAATACTACATAATCGATGGTTTATATGCCCAAGTGGGGCCTCAAATCAATCTTTCTACCAATGCCAATCAAGTGAGCGATATTATTGAAGAGTTGTTCAATGAGAATGACGTCATAGGAGTAAATACCTTAGGTATTGATTTGGGTTTTGGAGCAGGTTATGAAATTCTGGAAAATTTAGCCGTACAAGCAAGATACTCTGTTGAACTTTCAAACAGGATTGACGGTGTAGTTGGATCTATTAGTAAAGGTAAGGTAAGCAATTTCACTATCGGCGTTGCTTTTTTCCTGTAGGAATCCAATTAACATCAAAATTAAAAGGTCGCTTCTAAAGCGACCTTTTTTTGTTTAAAACAGATCTTATTAAACGTAAACCAACATTTTATTGGTTTTAAATGACTGTTTTTGTCATTTGACAACAAAAATGATAAATACCATGTAAGTAGGTTTAGTTTTGATGGTGAGTAACCAAAATAAAAATCAAACTATGAAAAAAGGCTTATTTACTGTAATACTCATTTTTTTTGCATTTGCTCTTCAGGCACAACGAAATGTGGATCGAACCAATTTTAGGGCAGGGGTAAACGGCGGTCTTGTCTTGGGTGATTTTTCAGAAGCCTATAAGTTTGGACTTGGAGTGGATCTTTACCATCATTGGGGAGTTTCCAAGGTGTTTGACATAGGTGTGACCACTGGTTTTTTCAATGCTTTCGGATCAAAGGAAGATATATCTGCAGGTGGTTTGGTTGCGGAAACAGAATTTGACAATATTCAATTTCTACCTGTGGCAGCCTCTTTTAGAGCATACCCGGGCAAAAATGTTGGGTTTAAATTTGGTTTCGATGTTGGCTATGCTTTGGGCATCAATGAAGGAAACGAAGGAGGTTTGTTCTATAGACCCACCATTGGCACTGATTTGAGAGATGGAACCAATGAGGTGAATATCTCCTATATGGTGGTCAAAGACAACGTTCAGTTCTCTTCAGTGGTCTTGAGTTACCTTTTTCTCTTCTAGACGATCGACATTTCAGGGTTTTATAACGAACCCTACAATTTTCGTGTTTTACAAGCACTTATTTATTAGTACTTTTAGACCATGAAAATTCTGATAATCAACGGCCCTAACCTAAACTTATTGGGTAAACGCGAACCTGAAGTTTATGGCAATCAGACCTTTGCTGATTATTTTTCCACGCTAAAGGAAAAGTTCAAAATTATTAGTCTTGAGTACTTTCAATCGAATATTGAGGGCGAACTTATTGACAAAATTCAAGAAGTTGGTTTTAGTTATGATGGCATCATCTTGAATGCCGCAGCATACACGCATACTTCCGTGGGAATAGGCGATGCGGTAAAGGCTATTGAGACTCCTGTTATTGAAGTACATATTTCAAATACCCACAAACGCGAAGAATTCAGACATACCTCTTTTATTTCGTCAGGGGCAAAAGGCGTTATCCTTGGTTTTGGCCTTCAGAGTTATGATTTGGCCATTCAGAGTTTTGTAAATAATTAATTGGGAATCAGGCTGCTGATTTTTTCACCAAAGGCTTCAGATACTTTTCATCCACATAAAAAGTCGCAAAAGGAAGCAATGAGGCCACCAAAAGAATCAACCCTTTTTTGTACGACCACTTTTTTTGCCACCAGAAAATAACGGCAAGAATAATATAGGTAATGAAAAGAATACCGTGTGCTTGGCCCACCCATTTGTTGGGTTCCAATATTTCTGCCAAGTACTTAAGGGGCATGGTAACAGCAAACAGGGCCAAATAAGAAATACCCTCTAAAATTGAAACGGTTCTAAATAGGTTCAACATCTGCTTACTTTAACTGAATAAAATGAGGATGATCACAGGAAAGATCAATCCCAAAAGGGCCAATTTCCACCCCCGTTTTTTAAATGTGTTTTTTCCCGTAGTGATTATCAACATACCTGTTATGGCAATCACTAACATACCAATTCCGAAAATATCTGAGTACCAAATCCAAAATTTATTGGTGGTTTTGTGAAGGAACATGGTTTGCCCTAAAATGGGTGTTTTTCTTTTGTATTCAACAACGCCTTTTCCGGTTGATATATTAGCATCCATTATGATGTTGTCTTTAAAAAATACACGTAATTCTTCCCCACGCAAACGATGGCTATCGTATTCGGCATTGAGATTCCATTCGGCAGAAATGCCTTTTACATATTTTTCAACAGCTTCTTTACTTTTATCGGAAGGCATATGCAATTGCACTTCTTTGGTATCATAGGCATAATCCATCGGATACCAATCTTGACGGTGGTTCAAGATGATACCTGAAAAAGAAAACGCGATGATTAGACCCACATAAAAGTAAGCCACATCTCTGTGAATATTTCTATTCTCCCATTTCATAGCGGTAACTTCTTCTTTATAGATGGATGACTTCGTCATAAGCATCTGCAACGGCTTCCATAACGGCCTCGCTCATCGTCGGATGCGGATGTACCGCTTTCAAAACCTCATGCCCCGTAGTTTCCAATTTTCTTGCTACCACAGCCTCGGCAATCATATCGGTCACGCCTGCGCCGATCATATGACAACCCAGCCACTCGCCGTATTTGGCATCAAAGATCACTTTGACAAAACCATCAGAGGCACCTGAAGCTTTTGCCTTACCACTTGCAGAAAACGGAAATTTACCCACCTTGATGTCAAGACCTTTTTCTTTCGCTTGTTTTTCGGTTAAACCCACTGAGGCAATTTCAGGCGAACAATAGGTGCATCCGGGTATATTACCATAATCCAAGGCCTCTACATGCATACCAGCTATTTTTTCCACACACAAAATACCCTCGGCCGAAGCGACATGTGCCAATGCTTGACCGGGAGTAACATCCCCTATGGCATAATATCCGGGAATATTGGTTTCATAATAGTCATTGACCAATATTTTATCCCTATCCGTGGCAATGCCAACTTCTTCAAGACCAATATTTTCAATGTTTGTTTTGATTCCGACGGCTGAAAGTACGATGTCAGCCTCTAAAACTTGTTCTCCTTTTGCCGTTTTAACTGTGGCTTTGACACCCGTTCCACTGGTATCGACCCCAGTGACCTCAGAAGACGTCATGATTTTAACTCCTGCTTTTTTGAAACTGCGCTCCAACTGTTTTGAAACATCTTCATCTTCCACCGGCACGATTCTATCCAAATACTCGACCACAGTCACTTCTGTGCCCATGGAATTGTAGAAGTAGGCGAATTCGATTCCTATGGCACCGCTGCCCACAACAATCAACTTCTTGGGTTGGTTTTTCAAGGTCATCGCCTCACGATAGCCAATGATTTTTTTACCGTCTTGAGGTAAGCTTGGTAATTCACGACTTCGAGCTCCCGTAGCAATAATGATGTGTTTGGCACCGTATTCTGTTTCTTTGCCATCTTCCGCTTTTACAGCTACCTTTTTTCCAGGTTTTACGCTTCCATAGCCATTGATGACCTCAATTTTGTTTTTCTTCATCAAGAATTGAACACCTTTGCTCATTCCGTCAGCAACACCACGACTTCTTTTGACCACAGCATCAAAGTCTTTATCAACGCCCTCGGCTTTAAGACCATAGTCTCCAGCATGTTGCAAGTATTCAAATACTTGGGCTGATTTCAAAAGGGCTTTGGTAGGTATACACCCCCAGTTCAAACAAACACCGCCTAGGCTCTCTTTCTCAACAATGGCGGTTTTGAATCCCAATTGTGAGGTCCGTATCGCCGTTACATAACCACCTGGACCACTACCCAAAACTATGACATCGAAATTGCTCATGGTATCTCTTTTAAATAATTCTTTTTAAGGGTGCAAAAGTACGCAATAAGAGATGCAAAATACAAACACCTGTGTTCAAATTACAAGAATTGACACACAGGTGTTATAAATTTTAAGAGGTCGTGATTATTTCGCTGGAATAAACTTTAAAGCCGCCCCATTGATACAATGTCTTTCTCCCGTAGGCTGTGGGCCATCATTGAAAACATGGCCTAAATGCCCGCCGCAGGTGGCGCAATGCTCCTCGGTTCTTTTGTAACCTATTTTATAATCGACATCGTAAGCGACATTGCCCTCTATTTCTTGATAAAAACTTGGCCAACCCGTGCCTGAATCAAATTTGGTCTCACTTTTAAACAATTCAGTATTACAACCGGCACATACGTAAACCCCAGATTTTTTGTTGTCCAATAAATCGCTTGTAAACGGATTTTCAGTGGCCGCTTTCCTCAAAATATAAAATTGGGTTTCAGTCAATTGTTTTCTCCATTCGGCCTCAGATTTGGTTACTGCGAATTCCTTTTCTACTTTGGGAGTAGATTCTTTTTCCTGCGTATTTCCTTTGCATCCCATAATGAGAAGACAAAAGAGTAAAACAACATTTTTCGGCATGATTTTCATTTTTTCAAATAGACGTTCTAAAACCTATTTCCTTTCAAAATAAAGATAAAGAAAAAACCCCACGATCAGATGATACGCGAGGTTTGTTTCGTTGTGGGGGAAAAGGGTTACTGTAGTTTTATTTTTTGGACATCTTTTTCAGTCACACCCAAATAGTTCATCACTTCAGATATGTTCGCACGATCCAGGCTAGATTTACCCGATGTTGATTCTGCAGGCAAAACGGCAATTCGAAATACCTGATTATCAGTATCGCCAGGTTGAAGTGTGGTCAAATCAAAATCAGCCTCTAAAAACATAGTAACATCAAAGAAGGTATAGTCAAAATTATACTGCAACAAACCTTGGTCCAATATTCTTGTTTGTGGCATTAGTCGCCATATATCGACCGGATCTCCGTTGTTATCCTCAGTCTGATCCCAAAGAAGATATACCAAAACAACATCAGTTTCAAAAACCTCTACCGAGTTCGGAAATTCATATCCTATGGTATAATCATTATCTGAATTGAACGTGCCTTCAATATCTATGACCTTTCCTAAAATGTTGATGCCGTCTGCTCCGTCTATGCCATCACGACCGTCAAAACCGTCAAAACCAGGAGGACCTATAGGACCTTCACAGGCAACCAGAAACAAGGTTAAAAATGTGCCGAGTATTAAAGTAAATTTTTTCATGAGACTGTATTTTAAAAATTATGATTAACGGATTTCAAAAAGCGTTCCAAAAATTCAAAAAGGCATTGATTTTCATATTTTAATGAGAAGCCGAATGCGCTTAGCCCATATTTGACAGTGTCTTAACGGTAATTTTCATTTTCATTTTTTTTGAGTTGAACTAAGCTCATGAAGTTTTTAGAAGGGCAACTCAGATTTTTATGATGTAAAAATAGATGGCATGTAAATTGATATGGACAATTTGTTGACAAATCCTTTTTGTGTTCTAATCGCAAGAGAGGATGATCTCAATGAGAATTTTGTCAAACTGTATTTTGCAGGAAAGTAATTTTTTGTAATTTACAAAATCAAACACTATAACAAATGAAGAAGTTAGTTTTAACCCTCACGATTTTCTTAATGGTAACGGCCTGTAAGGTCAACCCTTTTACAGGTAAAAAAGTATTGAATTTTTACGGAAACAAGCAAATTTTTCCCATGGCATTTGCGCAGTATGATCAATTTCTATCTGAGAATGCCGTAGTCGAAAATACGGCCGAATCAAGAATGATTAAAAATGTGGGACAGCGAATTTCCTCAGCAGCTGAGCGTTGGTTGAATGCCAACGGATATGAAGGCTATTTGAACGATTACAAATGGGAATACAATTTGGTCAATGACAAAACAGTCAATGCTTGGTGCATGCCCGGTGGTAAAATAGTTTTTTATACAGGTATTCTTCCCATAACCCAAACAGAAAGAGGTGTGGCCGTGGTGATGGGTCATGAGGTAGCACATGCATTGGCAGATCATGGCGCGCAAAGAATGAGTGCGGGCACGCTTCAACAAATAGGTGCCGTGGCAGGTAATATCGCCATTCAAGATGAACGCAAGCGAAACATGTTCAATCAGGCCTATGGTTTGGGTTCAACTCTTGGGATCATGCTTCCTTTCAGTAGAAGTCATGAAACCGAGGCGGATCGTATAGGATTACAGATAATGGCCATAGCGGGTTATGACCCAGTTGAGGCCGCAGAACTTTGGAAAAGAATGAAGGCCAAGAGTGGTGGTCAAGCCCCGCCTGAATTCATGAGTACGCATCCGTCAAATGATACAAGAATTGCAAATTTGACTGCTTGGGCTCCAATGGCAAAAGAAGAGGCCATAAAATTTGGAGTGACAACTTTCGAATAAAATTTCTTTTATAGTCGTATATTGAAACCGTTCGCCAGCTGGCGAACGGTTTTTTAGTGAACCAAACCAAAATCAAACAATGGCCAGAACCTTGCTGCTTAAGGGAAGTACAAAGTTGTTGAATGCATGGGCATTCTATGATTGGGCCAATTCGGTCTATAGTTTGGTCATCGCTTCCGCTATTTTTCCGATTTTCTACGGCGGCTTGTTCAGGGCCTCAGAGATTGAAAAAATCACCGTATTTGGTAGTGAAATTGCACGAGCGCCGTTGATTAGTTATACCACTTCTTTAGCTTTCGTTTTCATAGCTATTGTGACCCCTCTAATCTCAGGTATTGCCGATTATATGGGAAATAAGAAGGTTTTTATGCGGTTTTTCTGTTATCTCGGCGGAATTTCATGTATTGGTCTTTTTTGGTTTTCGCTGGAAAATATTTATTTCGGACTCCTTTGTTACTTCTTTGGAATTGTTGGATTTTGGGTCAGTTTTGCCATTAATAATTCGTATTTGCCAGACGTCGCTTTTCAAGAACAGCAAGACAAGATAAGTGCCAAAGGCTTTTCATTGGGATATGTAGGAAGTGTTATTCTATTAGGTTTTAATTTATGGATGGTATTAAATCCTGATCTCTTTGGTATCAAAGATGGTCCAGATGATTTGGCAGCGGTCAAAGCAATGAAAATTTCCTTCTTGACCGTTGGTATATGGTGGATACTTTTTGCACAATACTCATTTTACTATTTGCCAAAGGGTTACAAAAAAGAAGGTAAGCCCAACAATATCATTTTAAATGGGTTCAAAGAACTAAAGCAAGTTTGGATTCAACTTGGAAAAGAAGTCCGTTTAAAGAGATATTTAATCGCTTTTTTTGTCTACAGCATGGCTGTTCAAACAGTGATGTTGATCGCCGCTTATTTTGGCGAGGAAGAAATCAAGTGGGGAGATGGCGATGCGAGAACGATTGGTCTTATCGGCAGTATTTTGATCATTCAAGTAATAGCAATTCTAGGGGCCTATTTAACAGCAATGGCCTCAAAAAAATATGGCAATATCAGAACCTTGATTTATGTCAATATTTTATGGGTGGTTTTATGTGTTTACGCCTACTACATGATCACCCCCTTTGATTTTTATATAGGTGCTGCAGGTGTTGGTTTGGTAATGGGCGGAATTCAGGCGTTGTCTCGGTCTACCTATTCCAAGTTTTTGCCCGAAACCACAGATACCACATCGTTTTTCAGTTTTTATGATGTTGCTGAGAAAATAGGTATTGTGATAGGTACTTTTATGTACGGTTATATCGCACAACTGACAGGTAGTATGAGAACTTCAATTATTTTTCTTGGAATATTTTTTTTAGCAGGAATGCTATTATTGATTCGCGTTCCAAAAAAAGAAAAAGCTACCAATTGATCTCAAGTTTTTTCAACGTTCTTTTTAAACCTCTCTGCTACGTCAATTTTATAGCTAATTTTGTGGTCTATCTGATTGATAAACAGTTTAACCCAATTAGTTGCCATTTATCGATTAACGCCCATCAGATATAATCAATCCCCATAATTTTGCGCGCAATAACCATTGAACCAAGCTTATGACTTTTAAAATACTACAAGAAAAATCAAAATTCTACCTTTTTCTTCTTTCAACCCTAATTCTTTTTGGTTCAATTCCTTATTTCGCTGGATCAGGTTTAAACAATCCAGAACCACTTGGTAATTTTCTAAATAATAACTTTCCTGGTGCTTTGCCTGAGGGCTTGCCTTATGTGCCTGTCTTTCAAAATATCACATTCGACTCTCCGTTGACGTTCAATGAGGTGCCCAATGGAAATAAAATAATTGTTGGTCAGCGTGACGGAAGAATATTTTGGTTTAACAAAACTGCTAATGTTGCCAACAAGAATCTGATGCTCGATCTTTCGGAGAAAGTTGGCGTAGTGTGGGATGGTGGTTTTTTAGGACTGGCTTTGCACCCTCAATTCGGTACCCCCGGAAAAAATTATTTCTATACTTGGTACACGACCGAAGATGCCAATAGCAATGACTATCCGGACTCCTACATGGGGCAGAATTGCACCTTAGAGCAATATTGGGGCAATCATTTGATACTCGCAAGGTATACCGCTAATCCCAATACTTTGGCCGTGCAAGAGAGTTCAGAGCAAATTCTACTAAAACTCAGAATGTATGGTACAACCCACAGGGGTGGCGGACTACTTTTTGGTGATGACGGATTTTTATACCTGACCACAGGGGATCAAACCGCATTTGTAAAGGCTCAAGACATCACGAACAACCTTGATGGTGGGGTATTGCGATTAGATGTAGATCAAGACAGTTCAAGAAGTCATCCACCAGTAAGAACCATGCCTGCAGATCATGGTTTTCCTGATGAGATTACAGGTAATGGTTACTACATACCAAATGACAATCCTTTTTTAAGTCCTTCCGGACAAAACTTTGAAGAATATTACAGTTTAGGGCATCGTAACCCCCATAGAATGACCAAAGACAGGTTGACAGGTGAATTGTATATTGGCGAGATAGGGGGTAACACCCACGAGGAAGTGAATGTTGTCAAAAGGGGCAGAAATTATGGATGGCCTGTTTTTGAAGGTTTGTCCAACACTACCAACTGTCTGACTGGTCTATTGAACGGCATGGATCACGAAAGGCCACTTACGTTTTTTCCAAGATCAGAAGCAAATTCGATCATTGGTGGTTATGTATATCGAGGTACTCAGGTTGCTGAATTGCAAGGTAAATATGTCTGTGCTGATTATGGAATAGGCGAAGAAATCTGGACAATCGATATAGCCACCGGTAGTTACTCGCAGTTAGGCAACTTTTCATCAACAAATATTATTTCTTTCGGAGAGGATGAACAAGGAGAACTCTACATTCTGAAACAAGGCACCTCTACTTTGTTTAAAATGGTTTCAAAAAACAATCCAGTGGGTAGTATGCCCCAATTTTTATCTCAAACAGGTGCTTTTCAAAATTTAGATACCCTTGAACCTGTCGACGGTTTGATTCCATACGATCTGGTTGAATCATTTTGGTCTGACGGAGCGATTAAAAAACGCTGGATGGGCGTACCCAATAATGGTACCCATGATAATGCCGCTGAAAAAATCGAATATTCATCTTATGATGTTTGGAATTTTCCGGTCGGATCGGTTTTGGTGAAACACTTTGAAATTCCTATCAATGAAAATGATCCGTCAATAACAAAACGTCTTGAGACTCGGTTTTCGGTCAAAGCCTCTAATGGTAATTTTTACTTTGCAACCTATAAATGGAACAATCAAGGTACAGATGCAGAAATAATAGCCGAAGGATTAGATGAAACCATAACAGTGACCAATGCAGATGGAACCCAAAGTACCCAAAATTGGCGATATCCCAGCAATGTTGAATGCATAACTTGCCATAATCCTTCGTCAGGAGGAACTTTGGGGACAAGAACAAGATACTTGAATAAAGATTACACTTACCCAAAAACTGGAAGAACTGCCAATCAATTGGTCACTTTAAGTAATCTCGGAATTTTAGATGCATCTATAACTGATTCTGATACAGGGTATTTATTGACTTCAAAAGCAATGAACGATGCAAATGCCACACTCGATGAGAAGGCAAGATCTTACTTGGATTTGAACTGCGCGTATTGCCATAGACCCGGAACCGGAAACAGGGGCGATTTTGACTTAAGGCTGCAACGTGATATTGTTCAAACGGGTTTGCTGAGCGCAGTACCTTACGTCAGTTTAGGCATACCCAATGAAAAAATCATCGATCCAGGCAATTCAGCAACTTCGATATTGTACCATAGGACAGCTAGCCTTGACCCCAATATAAAAATGCCACCCTTATCTAAAAATAAATTAGATGACCAAGCTGTACAATTGATAGATGATTGGATCGAACAGTTAAATCCTGAACCTTGCGAAGGCAGGCTGATTTTGGAGACATATGAAAATGTTGAGGGAACATCAATTTTCAATTTGAAAAATAATGAGAATTATCCAGACAGCCCAAGTACGGTCGTTACCGGGTTGACAGAGCTAAGTATACCTGTTAACGTTGACGATGTTTACGGGGCCAGGGTTCAAGGAAAATTAATAGCTCCAGAAACCGGTACTTATTATTTCTGGATCGCGGGTGATGATAATGTAGAATTGAATTTAAGCACCGATGCAGGAGAAGCCAACAAAACGCGTATTGCGTATCATAGGGAATGGACGAACTACGCTCAATGGAACAAGTATGCTTCGCAGAAATCATCGGGTATAGATCTTGTGGAAGGCGAAATTTATTATTTAGAGGCTTTGGTAAACGAAAATATTGGAGGCGATCATCTAGAGGTAGGATGGAGAAAACCGAGTAATGGCCCGGGTAATGTACCATTTCAAATAATACCTTGCACGGTTTTTGATCTGTTTAATGGGCCAACGATCATTGATGTTACCGAGGTTTCACTGGTACCTTCATCGGTTTCATTGCTTGAAGGTGAACAGCAACAATTACAAGAGACAGTTGGTCCGGCAGATGCTACCAATTCCACGGTTTTCTGGTCAACTGATGATGAAACCATCGCCACCGTAGATTCTGAAGGTCTGGTAACCGCCGTTGCCGAAGGTTCCACTGAAATAACCGTAACCACCGAAGACGGTAACTTTACAGCTACTTCCATCATAAATGTTGAGAGTGGGTGTCAACTTACCAACGTCGCTTTAAATGGGGTAGCCAAACAATCAAGTACCTATGGTAATGGGGCTGCTTCATTGGCCATTGATGGTCAAACCAGTGGTTCATCACCATGGTCGGCAGATCTGCAGCATACCGCCAATGAGAACCAGCCCTGGTGGGAAATTGACTTAGGTGGTGAGTATCTAATTCAAAGATTGGAGATCTTTAATAGAACCGATGCCTTGCAATCTCGTTTGAAAGACTTTTATATTCTTATTTCGAATACACCTTTCGCAGCGGAAAGTCTAGACTCCATTCTTGAAGATGATACCATATTTTCAGAATATTTTCAGGGGGAAGCAAGTTTGCAAGAGGGTGTTTCACTGAATAGTGAAGGGCGTTATGTCAGAATTCAATTATCAAATGCAGGAATATTGCACATGGCTGAAGTCGAGGTAATGGGCTGTTTTTTACAAGAATCGCCCTGCGACGGTGTAGCCTTACCTGAAATTGCTGATATTGAACCTCTTTTGGAATCAGATGCCGTACAGACTATAAGCGCTACACCCGCAGGAGGGAGTTGGTCTGGTGCGAGCACAAATGGTACTTTCGATCCAAGTATTGGCCCCGGAACCTATGAGGTTGTCTATACTTATGATAATGGTCAAGGTTGTGTTCAATCAGTGACCGATAAGATAATCGTGACCACTGATAATGGCTGTACCCTATCTAATATAGCCCTTGACGGTATCGCTACCCAATCAAGTACGTATGGTAATGGTAATGCTGCCCTGGCCATAGATGGTAATACCCAAGGGTCATCAGCTTGGAGTGCTGATTTACAGCATACGAATGCAGAAAGCCAACCATGGTGGCAAATTGATTTAGGAGGCGAATATGCAATAGAAGAATTAAAAATATTCAATAGAAGTGATGGCTTTCAAGCAAGATTGAATAACTATCATGTTTTGGTTTCGAAAAATGCTTTTGAAAATCGAAGCTTGGATGACTTATTGTTGGATAACACCGTTACCTCACAAATTTTTTCAATTGAGGCAAGTATTCAAGAAAATATAAGTATCAATACCGATGCCAGATACGTGAGAATACAACTTTCTAACTCAGGAATTTTACACATGGCCGAAGTCGAAATAATTGGTTGTTTTTTACAATCATCTCCTTGCGATGGAGTGGCCTTACCCGAAATTGAGGAAACAGGGCCTTTTCTTGATTCTGACGGAATAAAAACTCTAAGTGCGACCCCTGAAGGAGGAACCTGGTCAGGGGCAAGCACAGATGGTACCTTCGATCCAAGTATCGGTGCAGGTGTATACTCCGTAACCTATACTTATGACAATGGTTTGGGTTGTAGTCTTGAAGACACCATTGATATAGAGGTAAATACCTCAGTGGGAGATTGTGTGCTTACCAATTTGGGTGTAGGGGCAGTGGCCGATCAGTCAAGTACCTATGGCAACGGAATTGCATCTTTGGCCATAGATGGTCAAACACAAGGTTCATCACCTTGGAGTGCCAATTTACAACATACCGGTAATCAATTTCAACCATGGTGGCAGGTTGATTTGGGTGCTCGGCACAATATAGATAACATCAAAATATTTAATCGAACCAATACTTTTCAATCTCGTCTGAATAACTTTTATGTATTGATTTCAACTACTCCATTTTCGAATGATAGTCTTGAAGATATCTTGACGAACAATGCGGTGTTCTCGCAGAATTTTGAGGGCGAAGCTGGAGCCGAGGAAACCCTTTCCATCGAAGCGGAAGGTAGGTATCTGAGAATTCAGCTCACAGGCCAAGGAATTTTACACATGGCCGAGGTTCAGATTATGGGTTGTCCGATTGATATACAAGGCACAGGCTTACGAATGGCGCTATCAGAAATTCAGGTCGAATCTCAAGATAATAATATACTTGAGCTGAGTCCCGTACCTGCTGATGATGTGCTGAACGTGAACTATTTCTTTAAAGGAACATCACAAAGCCCGGTCGAACTCAGTCTATTCGATAATTTGGGGAGGCAAGTGTTGACCAAAATAATTGATGAAGATTCCTTCAGCGGAAGAATGAATGTTTCGCAACTGACCGCGGGAGTGTATGTATTGAGGCTTCAAAAAGATGATGAGGTCTTGATAAAACGATTTACGGTAAGATAGATTGGGTAAGAGAAAAATAAATAAAAAAAGCCCCGGTATTGCCGGGGTTTTTTTCTTGCTTGATGAATAAACACTATGCTTTCGAAATGTCTCCTGATCCAGAGGCTTTGGTATCTACCTTACTTGGATTGCCTTTGTAGCTGATGTCGCCGGATCCAGATACCCGTGCTTTCAATCTCTTGTTCGCGGTTACTTTAATGTCTGCAGAACCAGATACGGTTGCTTCAACATTATCAGCCTCTAGACCGTAGGCTTTGATATCTCCGCTACCTGATATGGTTGCCTCAAAATCAGTGGTGCTACCATTTAGAGTGATATCGCCAGAGCCCGACATAACGGCATCAATTGAATTTGCCTCAATATCCAAAGTGATATCGCCCGAACCTGACATGGCGGTTTTGAAATCATTTGACTTGATTTTTGTCTTGCCTACAATATCGCCTGATCCTGAAAGTGCCACGGCATCGATACTTTCAACAGGTACGGTTATTCTGATACCATCATTCCAATTGGAAGGTTTTAAATTGTAACCTTTTTCCACTTTGATGGAAAGCTTCCCGTTTTTAACTTCAGTTTTGATATATTCCAAAAGATTTGATTCGCCCTCTAGCTTGATTTCCCCCTCTTTTCCTGCAACCAAATCCACATCAAACCATCCTGCCAATGCTATGGCATCATATGCACCAACACTTCGTTCTGTGGCAGTCATGTTTCCATTTCCTTTTATTCTCTTGCCCCATTGCGCAGAACAGGAACTCGTAAATAACAATACTAAACTTAGGCTCAATAATTTTCTCATGATTGTGTTTTTAGGGTCCACTTAATATGGACAGATTAATGAATTAATTTTTATAAAATGTTATTCCTCCGTAATCACTGGTTATATATATAGTGTTACCGCTATTTGATGAGCCATAATGGCCCTTATAATATTTACTTGTATTTCTAACCTCACTGATATTCATTTCAAAATCATCTTTTCCGCTTACACCGGCATATGAAGTTTTTATTTCAAAATTGAAATGATAAGCCGGATCGTAACCAATTTTGACCCCTGTATAATCACTACTGATTTTAAGGTCTCCGGCATCGGCTGCCATTTTTGAAATTTTTACAGAGCCATAATCTGCTGTGACATCAACACTGCCGTGAATGGTACCCAATTTAACGGTCACGTAATCTCCTGTTCCTTGCACGTCATCAGCTTCCCCAATTTCCACCTTGCCGTATTCTGTGTTATAGTCAAGATTGCCCATCTTTTCAACCGTGGAATTGGTGTAATCAGCTTTAATGGTCAGGTTACCTGCTTTGCCGATGGCAAATCCTGAATAATCGGCATTGATGGTACCACTATTGATGTAATCAATTGTTGATTTTGAGGTGTAATCAAAATTAAGTTGATTGTTTCTTCCTCTGAGTTCACCTATTTCCAATCGGCCGTAATCACAGTAGATTTTTGCATGCCCATCAATTCTGTCTAAAATGATACTTCCGTAGTCATTCTTTAAATTCACACTGTTCTTAACGGGTAATTTAATGATATAATTGATTTGCATATTGACCTTACTTCTTCCTCCCCAACCCCAACTATTTCGACTACTTTCGAAAATGGTTTTTGCAGAAACCATACTTCTACTTGCCTCGAAATCAACGGTAATTTCGTCAAGCTTTTTTTGCACTTTTTCCTCATTATTACCATTGGTTTTGATATGTACTTCAATCATCACTTTGTTTCCATCCCAAGAGGTCAAGTTCAAATTACCATAGCGGTTATTTACTTTCAGCAAAGCATCTGAATTGACTTCATATTCTTTTTTGATGGTTTTTACTTTGGTGTACTTTCCCTTCATTTTACCACCGTGGGCAGATAGCATAAAAGGTGCCGTCAAAAAAAGAAGGGTAATATATTTATATAGTAAAGTTCGCATCATTTAATTTTTTTATGGTTTTAATATTTTCTATTTGATCGATGACGTCTTTCAATAGATCGATTCTTGTTTGAAAATTGGTGACCATTGCACTGAGAATCAACTTACTGTTGCCACCTTGAACCAAATCTTGTTCAAGTTTTTGGTAATTGGTTTCCAAGCGTTGCAATTGCACCATGGTGTCATCTATTATTTGCTGTGTTTCGGGCGAACTTGACTTTTCGAGTTCGCGTATTTGTTCTTCAATAAGACTGGCAAAATAAAACTGTGTTTGTGATACCTCAGGAGAAATTTCAGTTACCTGCTCATCAATGGTGGGGGCAGTATCGAATAGGCTCAAACCTATACTGACCAATACCACCAAAGACGCTGCTACCGAAAGTGGTCTCAACCAAGATTTCTTTTTTTTGGTCAGATCCACTACTCCGGTCACTTCTGAATTGCCACCCTTCAGTTTTTTTAAAAAGCGCTCTTCATGCCCTTTCTCAGGTTCTTTCAGGTCAAAGCTACCTTGAAGCTCTTTGAATAATTGATCTAAATGCTCTTGTTTCATAGTTTAGTGGGGAATTCTAATTTGTTTCTTAAACTTTCTTTTGCCCTGCTGATGGTTGTTCTGCAATTGGCATTACTGATATTCATAATTTGACTTATTTCTTCGTAATCATAGCCTTCAATTAAATGTAAGGTCAAAGAAACTCTGTAATTGTCTTTTAACAAATTCATGGCTTTCATCACTTTTTGAGCCTTCAGTTCTGTCACCGCATGATCTGAAACAACTACTTCATTATCTTCGACCTTGTATAGCATATCATCCAGACCAACCTCGTTCTTTTTTTGCTGTTTTCTGTAATGATAAATACTGTTGTTGATCACAATGCGCTTCAGCCATGATCCAAAAGTTACCTTTCCTTTGAAGGTGTCAAGTTTCGTTAACGCGCTTAAAAACGATTCTTGCATGATATCTTCGGCCTCTGCACTGTTTTTGATTATCCTTACTGCCGTGTTGTACATTGCTTTGTAATAGCGATTGTAAATTTCTAATTGTGCACTTTGTTTTCCTTCAAGACACAATTTCAATAGGGTGTCAATATGTTCTTTTTGGTGGCTCAAAAAATGAATGGTTTGTAGTATAGATATAACAATTTAGTGATTGTTACAGTTTGATCTTAAAAAATGTTTTGAGGCGCACGTTTCGTCGAAATGGCATAACAATTGTCTTAGTAGCGCAGATGAAGGCCCCATTTCTAACCTAAAGCAGTGCTAGTAAGGCCTTTCAAAAATTTATGACTAAATTAAAAGACACATTTCATGTCACTGAAGTGACAGAATGTCGTATTTAACGTATGGGAAAATCAAAGTTTACCAGTTTTGACAATATGTCTTTGCAATCCATAGAGGAAGATGCTGAATTGATACCATTGCTTACCCCTGAGGATGAAGAAGAAATGAGTAATGAGAGTTTGCCGGAAACACTTCCGATTCTGCCTTTGAGGAATACCGTTTTGTTCCCGGGGGTGGTTATACCTATAACCGCAGGTAGAGACAAATCAATAAATCTTGTAAAGGATGCCAATAATGGATCTAAGGTTATTGGTGTGGTTTCACAGAAAGATGCAGAAACTGAAAATCCGGAGGTAAAAGATATCAATACCTTGGGTACAGTAGCGCGTATTTTAAGAGTGCTTCAAATGCCAGACGGAAGTACAACGGTCATTATTCAAGGAAAAAAACGGTTTGAAATTGCAGAAGTACTTACAAAAGATCCTTACTTCACAGCAACGGTTAGAGAAACGAAGGATACGCGACCTGAGAAAAACGATGAAGAATTTTTGGCAATAATAGATTCAATTAAAGAACTGGCACTACAGATAATTCGAGATAATCCGAACATTCCGAGTGAGGCCTCATTTGCTATCAAGAACATTCAAAGCAATTCATTTCTCATAAATTTTGTTTCTTCAAATTTGAACCTTGATGTTAAAGACAAGCAAGAATTATTGGAAATAGGCGATTTGCAAGAACGTGCACTAGCTACCTTGAAATATATGAATGTGGAGTTGCAGAAACTCGAACTGAAAAATGACATTCAGTCAAAGGTTCGTAATGATATGGATCAGCAACAACGAGAGTATTTTCTGCATCAGCAAATGAAGACCATTCAAGAAGAATTGGGTGGTGTCTCCTATGATGAGGAATTTATGGAGATGGGCATTCGTGCCAAAAAGAAAAAATGGAGTAAAAAGGTAGGAGAGCATTTTGAGAAAGAACTCGCTAAAATGAAGCGAATGAACCCGCAAGTGGCCGAATATTCGATTCAAAGAAATTACCTTGAATTGTTTTTGGATCTGCCCTGGAATGAGTTCTCCAAAGACAAATTCGACCTAAAAAGAGCCGAAAGAATTTTGAATAGAGATCATTATGGTTTGGAAGATGTGAAGCGAAGAATCATTGAATATCTAGCTGTTTTAAAACTGCGCAATGATATGAAATCGCCTATTCTTTGTCTTTACGGACCTCCAGGAGTTGGCAAAACTTCTTTGGGTAAATCAGTTGCCGAGGCTTTGGGGCGAGAATATGTTCGTATATCGCTTGGAGGTCTGCGTGATGAGGCAGAAATAAGAGGACATAGAAAAACCTATATCGGTGCCATGCCAGGGCGAATTGTACAGAATCTGAAAAAGGCAGGCAAGTCAAATCCGGTTTTCATTTTAGATGAAATCGATAAATTATCAAACAGCCATCAAGGTGATCCGTCATCGGCAATGCTAGAGGTTTTAGACCCTGAACAGAATAGTGAGTTTTATGATAACTTTCTTGAAATGGGATATGACTTGTCAAAAGTCATGTTCATAGCCACAGCCAACAATCTGGGGTCTATTCAACCGGCCCTTAGGGATCGAATGGAAATCATAAATGTCAGCGGTTACACGATTGAGGAAAAAGTTGAAATTGCCAAGCGTCATTTACTACCAAAACAGTTAGAGGAACATGGTTTGTCAAAGAAACATCTGAAAATTGGTAAGGCCCAATTGGAAAAAATAGTTGAGGGATATACTCGGGAATCGGGAGTTCGAACTCTAGAAAAACAAATTGCGAAAATGGTGCGTTATGCGGCCAAGTCGATCGCGACGGAAGAGGAATATGACATAATAGTGAGTAATGCTGATGTTGAAAAGGTTCTGGGCCCGGCACGAATGGAGCGCGATAAATACGAAAACAATGACGTTGCAGGAGTGGTTACAGGTTTGGCATGGACCAGCGTAGGTGGCGATATTCTTTTTATAGAATCAATTTTATCAAAAGGAAAAGGTACTTTGAACATTACCGGAAACCTTGGTAAAGTCATGAAAGAGTCAGCTACTATAGCTCTAGAATATATCAAATCAAATGCTGACCGTTTTGATTTAGATCCTGAATTGTTTGGCAAGTATAATGTACACATTCACGTACCTGAAGGGGCAACTCCGAAAGACGGCCCAAGTGCCGGTATAACCATGTTGACTTCTTTAATTTCTTTATTTACGCAAAGAAAAGTGAAGAAAAGTTTAGCCATGACAGGAGAGATAACACTGCGTGGTAAGGTGCTTCCGGTTGGGGGTATCAAAGAAAAAATTCTAGCCGCCAAACGAGCGCGAATAAAAGAAATAGTACTTTGCAAAGAGAACGAGCGTGACATTCTTGAAATAAAACAAAAATACCTCAAAGGGTTGACTTTTCATTACGTGAGTGATATGCATGAGGTTATTGATATTGCCTTAACCAAGCAAAAGGTTAAAAATGCCAAAAAATTGTAATCTCAAAGTTTTATTGGTTCTAGGGCAGTTGAGAACTAATTCTGAGTATTTTTAACTTGTGAAGAAAATAACCATAGCCATTGATGGCTACTCATCTACTGGAAAAAGCACCATTGCGAAACAATTGGCCAAAGCCCTTGACTACGTTTATATTGATACCGGAGCTATGTATCGTGCTGTGACCCTCTTCGCACTTCGTAAACATTTGATCAGCGATAATCATAAAGATGAGGAAATTCTGATTGATCTGCTCGATGAGATTGATTTGAGTTTCAAATACAATCCGGAGTTGGAATTTTCGGAAACATATCTCAACGGGGAAAATGTTGAAACGGAAATCAGAAAAATGGAGGTTTCCCAATATGTGAGTCCCATTGCTGAAATTGAGGCTGTACGTTCCAAATTGGTCGACATGCAACAGAAAATGGGTGCAGAAAAGGGAATTGTCATGGATGGTCGAGATATTGGCACTGTGGTTTTTCCTGAGGCTGAATTAAAGATTTTTATGACGGCTTCCCCAGAAAAAAGGGCATATAGAAGATACAAAGAGCTTTTAGATAGAGGAGAGGAAGTTGAATATGTTGACGTTTTGCAAAATGTTCAAAAAAGGGATGAAATAGATTCCACCAGAAAATTTTCCCCTTTGAAAAAAGCGGAAGATGCAATTACTTTTGATAACAGTGATATGGGATTGGAAGAACAATTTGAACGCCTCTTGAATTTTGCGCATCGCATCATAAAAGAAGAATAAAAAAGAGGGCGTTTCAAAACGCCCTCTTTTTATTACAAAGTATTTTTTCAGATTACGGATTTGGAATGATCAAAACCTGATCCGGGTGAATCACATCTGGGTTACTCAAAATATTGGTGTTTGCCGCGAAGATTTTTTTGTACTCCATAGCATTACCATAGTATTTTTTGGCAATCAAACTCAATGATTCTCCGCTAGCCACAGTGTGTCTATGAAAAACAGAATCATCTTCAACAGAAATATTTGCCAAAATATCAGATGCATTCTCGCCACCAGCTTCTTTAATGGCATCCCATAAAAGATTTTTTTCATATGGAGTTCCTGCAACTCCCTTTATTTTGAGGACACCGTTTTCTTCAGTGACTTTTCCATCTTTGATTCCTAATTGCTCACCAAGATTCAAAACGCCTTGGTATTTTGCTTTAACACTCATAAGTTAATGTATTTGTTCGTTAATAATAATAGCCCCAAGATAGTGAATATTGCTTGATTTTGTCCAGAAAAACATCATAAACCTTAAACTCTGAATAGCAATGTGTGAAAAGTGTTGTGATACTTGTATAAAAAATGTATTTTTGCAGCCCTTTTTGACAGAAGTAACAAGAGCGGAAAAGGGAGCTTAAAAATAGGTAATAACAACTTTTGCGATTACTGTTTAACTCTTGTGAAATCGCAAAATACAAATCAAAGCTGTAAAATGGCTAAAGAAAAGGCAACAGCTAAAGCAGAAGAGGCCCCAGAGGTAAAGGTTGAAGAAACTGCTGAAGTACAAGTAGAAGAGACCACTGAAGAAGTGGTTGAGAAAGTAAAAAAGGAGATTCCCGTCCAGGATCCAAAAGAATTTTTGGAAAACTTCAACTGGGAAAAATACGAACAGGGTATTGAAAAGGTAGAGGACTCCAAATTAGAGGAGTTCGAAAAGTTGGTATCTGAGAACTTTGTTGACACTGCTGATGAAGAGGTGGTAACAGGTACCGTTGTTTATTTGACCGAGCGTGAGGCGATCATTGATATCAATGCCAAATCAGAAGGGGTCATCTCTTTGAACGAGTTTCGTTACAACCCTGATTTAAAGGTCGGTGATAAAGTTGAGGTATTGATTGACATTCGTGAAGATAAAAGCGGTCAATTGGTGCTATCGCACAGAAAAGCCAGAACCATCATGGCCTGGGATCGCGTGAATGCGGCCCATGACAAAGAAGAGGTGGTCAGTGGTTTTGTCAAGTGTAGAACCAAAGGGGGTATGATTGTCGATGTCTTCGGTATTGAGGCGTTCTTACCTGGTTCTCAAATTGATGTAAAACCAATTCGTGATTACGATCAATACGTGAATAAAACCATGGAATTCAAGGTGGTCAAAATCAACCATGAATTCAAGAATGTTGTGGTGTCACACAAAGCATTGATTGAGGCGGATATTGAAGAACAAAAGAAAGAAATCATCAGCCAACTTGAAAAAGGTCAAGTATTGGAAGGTATAGTGAAGAACATTACGTCTTACGGTGTCTTCATTGACCTAGGTGGTGTTGATGGTCTTGTACATATTACGGATCTTTCTTGGAGCCGTATCAACCACCCGAACGAGGTTGTTGAGTTGGATCAGAAATTGAATGTTGTGATTCTTGATTTTGACGAAAACAAATCTAGAATCCAATTAGGATTGAAGCAATTGGAGAAGCACCCATGGGAGGCTTTAAGTGATGAAATCAAAATTGGCGATAAAGTGAAAGGTAAAGTAGTGGTTATTGCTGATTACGGTGCCTTTATTGAAGTTGTTGAGGGTGTTGAAGGTTTGATTCACGTTTCTGAAATGTCTTGGTCCACACATCTACGCTCTGCTCAAGATTTCGTAAAAGTGGGCGATGAGGTTGAGGCTGTGGTGTTGACCTTAGATCGAGAGGATCGCAAGATGTCATTGGGTATCAAACAAATGACACCAGATCCTTGGACGGATATCACAACAAAATACCCAGTTGGTTCTCGCCACAAAGGTATTGTCAGAAACTTTACCAACTTTGGTGTTTTTGTTGAACTGGAGGAAGGTATTGATGGTTTGATTTATATCTCTGATTTATCATGGACCAAGAAAATCAAGCATCCTTCTGAATTTGTTGCTGTGGGTGATACTTTGGAAATTGAGGTGTTGGAGTTGGATGTAGATGGTCGTAAGTTGAGCTTAGGGCACAAACAAACAACGGATAACCCTTGGGACAAATACGAAAAAGAGTTTGGTCTTGATTCAGTGCACACGGCTTCAATCACTGAAATGGTTGATAAAGGTGCCATCATTGAATTCAATGAAGATATCACTGCTTTTGTTCCGCAACGCCATTTAGAGAAAGAAGATGGTAAGAAATTGGGCAAAGGAGAGGAAGCTGAATTCAAAATCATCGAGTTCAATAAAGATTTCAAGCGTGTTGTGGCAAGTCACACCGCTATTTTTAGAGAAGAAGAGCGACGCAATGTAAAAGCTGCCAGTAAAAGACAGGCCGCTAAAGCTGACGAGGCAAAACCAACTTTAGGTGATGCAAACGATCAATTGCAAGCGTTGAAAGATAAAATGGAAGCCGGTAAGAAATAACCAAATCCATTTTGAAATAATCTGAATGAAGCCCCAACCAATTTTGGCTGGGGCTTTTTCATGAAGTGAAATCAATATTCGAGGGAATTCCCTATTTTTGTGCCACAAAAGTTTTGAGGGTTTACTATGGGTCAAAAAGTACTGCTTTCCTCTAAAGAAATAAACATCATTCTTCATCGTTTGGCCTGTCAATTGCTTGAAAATCATTTGGATTTCAAAAACACGGTGCTAATAGGTATTCAGCCGAGGGGGAAATTTGTGGCCGAGAGACTCGCTCAAATTTTGAAAGAGGAATATGGGGTAGCCCAAGTTGATCTCGGCTTTTTGGATATTACTTTTTATAGGGATGACTTTCGTAGAGGTGATAAAACCTTGGAAGCCACAGAAACGAGTATTGACTTTTTGGTCGAAGATAAGAAGGTGGTTCTTATTGATGATGTACTGTATACCGGAAGAAGTATTCGTGCTGCCTTAACGGCCATTCAGTCTTTCGGAAGACCTTCTGAAATTGAGTTATTGACCCTAATCGACAGAAGGTTTAGCAGACATCTGCCCATACAACCAAATTATAGAGGCAGACAGGTAGATGCCATTAACGATGAAAAAGTAAAAGTGATGTGGAAGGAAAATGATGGTAAGGATGTAATTTATTTGATACGCAAATAAGATGTCAGAATTAAGTGTAAAACACTTATTGGGAATAAAATATCTGAATGAAGCAGATATACAGCTCATTTTTGAAACTGCCGATCATTTCAAAGAGGTCATCAATAGATCGATCAAAAAAGTTCCGTCACTGCGTGATATTACCATAGCCAACATTTTCTTCGAGAACAGCACCCGTACAAAATTGTCATTTGAGTTGGCTGAAAAAAGACTTTCAGCTGACGTCATCAATTTTTCCGCAGGTCAATCTTCTGTCAAAAAAGGGGAAACCTTGATTGATACGGTCAATAACATTTTATCAATGAAAGTTGATATGGTGGTCATGCGACATCCAAATCCGGGTGCGGGTATATTTTTGTCCAAACATGTTAATGCAGCCATCATAAATGCAGGAGACGGTGCCCATGAGCATCCCACCCAAGCTTTGCTTGATTCTTTCTCCATTCGAGAGCGTTTAGGTGATGTGGCAGGAAAAAATGTGGTTATTGTGGGCGATATATTGCATTCAAGAGTGGCACTTTCAAATATTTTTGCACTGAAATTGCAAGGGGCGAATGTGAAGGTCTGCGGACCAAAAACCTTGATGCCCAAGCATATTGAATCATTGGGAGTTGAAGTTGAAACAAATTTGAAAAAGGCATTGAATTGGTGCGATGTTGCCAATATGTTGCGCATTCAAAATGAACGATTGGATATTAGTTATTTTCCGACAACACGAGAGTATACGCAACAATATGGTGTGAATAAAGCCCTATTGGATAATCTCGATAAAGAAATTGTGATTATGCATCCAGGGCCCATAAATAGGGGAGTGGAGATCACAAGTGATGTTGCCGATTCAAAACAGTCCATCATTTTGAACCAGGTTGAAAACGGAGTCGCAATTCGTATGGCGGTGATCTATCTACTTGCATCAAAAATTAAATAGTGCCTTATGGTTTTTGATAAAAAAGGAACGACCACCACAGTTTTTCAAGAAAATATTGAATTGTCAGAATTCTTGGAAAATCTAAAAGGCGCTTATTCAAAAATTGAAGACGACCATCTGATCATCAATCTTTTTTCTTTCTCAGAATTGACAGCTGGCGATATCTTGGAATTTCTTGAACTTTCGAACAAGCATCGGGCTGCCAATAAATCTTTTGTTTTGGTTACCGATAAAGTTTCTTATGATGATACACCCGAAGAAGTCATGGTGGTGCCAACGCTACAAGAGGCGGGCGATATCATTGAGATGGAAGAAATAGAAAGAGACCTTGGCATGCACTAATTGAAAATGTAAAATTAAAGTATGGGTAGAAGGGCCGGTCATTTTCAGTTTTCAATTTTCAATTTTCAATTCGAATGAAGCTGACTATTTTAGGCTGTTATGCCGCTACACCAAGAACCTTGACCAATCCTACTGCACAGGTATTGGAGATCAAAAATCATCTTTTTTTAATTGATTGTGGAGAAGGCACTCAGGTTCAGTTAAGAAAGAATAAAATCAAATTTTCAAGAATCAACCATATTTTTATTTCCCATTTACACGGAGATCATTTCTTCGGATTACCTGGACTTATAAGTACATTTCGTTTGTTGGGTCGAGATAAAGAAATGCATATTTATGGCCCAAAAGGAATTAAAGAAGCGATAACACTATTATTAAAATTAGGGGATTCATGGACAAATTTTCCATTGATTTTTCATGAATTGACCTCTAAAGAACCCGAGTTGATTTTTGAAGATGAAAAAGTAACGATATCAACAATTCCTTTGAATCACAGAATTTACACCAACGGATTTCTTTTCAAAGAAAAGGTGGGCGAACGTAAATTGAATATTGAAGCGGTTGCCAATTATAAGATTGACAAAGCAGACTATCACAACATCAAAAAAGGAAAAGATGTGACTTTGAATGACGGCACCGTAGTACTCAATGGTAAGTTGACCTTCGACCCACCAGCACCCAATTCTTATGCGTTTTGCAGTGACACGGTCTATGACCCAAAGCTTGCTTCACAAATCAAAAATGTGAGTGTGCTTTATCATGAAGCCACCTTTTTGAACAAAGAACAGCATCTTGCAGCAAAAACAAAACATTCCACAGCTCAAGAGGCCGCTCAAATTGCCAAAGATGCCCAAGTGACCACTTTGATTTTAGGCCATTATTCAACCCGTTATAAATCCATAGAACTATTTAAAGAAGAAGCACAGACCGTTTTTGAAAACATCTTATTGGCCGATGATGGGGTTGTTTTTGAGTTTTAAACGTTCAGACTTCACAAATTGCCATCTTTTCCTGAACTTTGTCTAACTTGAATGTTTGAGGTTTGCACATGAACAAAGACTTAGGTAATTATCGAAAATCATATGAGAGGAGTGAACTCATTGAGAGTACCATTCCAGATAATCCGTTGGAGCTTTTTCAGAAATGGTTTGATGAGATCGAAACCTCTGAAAGAATTGAGGAACCTAATGCAATGACGCTTTCAACTGTGGGTCTAGATGGCTTTCCAAAGAGTAGAGTGGTTTTGTTGAAACAGTTTGTCGCTGGGGGCTTTATCTTTTACACCAATTATGATAGCGAAAAAGGCAAAGCAATTACTGAAAACCCTTTAGTGTGTCTTTCTTTTTTTTGGCCAAGTCATGAACGTCAAGTTATTATCAAAGGAAAAGCCCAAAAAACGTCTGAAGAAGTATCGAATGATTATTTCGATTCCCGACCCAAAGGAAGTCGTCTTGGCGCGATAGCTTCCCATCAAAGTGAGGTCATTGCTTCTCGTGAAATACTTGACACGCAACTGAAGAAGTTACAAGAAGAATATGCAGAGAAAACCATCAAACGTCCTGATTTTTGGGGAGGCTATCTCGTGAAACCTCATTCCATTGAATTCTGGCAGGGAAGACCGAACAGACTGCATGATAGAATCAAATATTCTGAAGTATCAAGTTCAAATTGGAAAATTGAGCGGTTGGCTCCGTAATTTGGAACATGAAGAATTTAATACTGGTCAGACACGGTAAGTCATCTTGGGAATATCAGGTAGGCGACAAAGATCGCCCTTTATTGGAGCGCGGTATTGCTGATGCAATTTTGGTTGCCAACAAATTTCATGAAAAAGAAATTGGTATTGATGTGGTATTTTCAAGTCCAGCAAACAGGGCGCTGCATACGGCGATGATTTTTTGCAGGCAGATGCACTTTTCTTTGGATAAATTCCGAGTGGCGCAAAGGCTGTATGATTTTTCAGGGAATGAAGTCATACAGTTTTTAAAAGAACTTGATAACGCACTTCAAACAATACTGATTTTTGGTCATAATCATGCTTTTACGCACATTGCCAATTCCCTCGGAAATACCTATATTGAGAATGTACCAACGAGCGGACTTGTACATTTGCAATTCGATGTCGATAAGTGGTCGGCGATAGAAAAAGGAACAACGAAGCAAACTATTTTTCCAAAAGAAATTAGAGAATGATGAAGGCTAAAAATCAATATGTTAATCGCGAAATAAGTTGGTTATGGTTCAATGCACGTGTTCTTCAAGAAAGTGCGGATAAAAATGTACCACTAATCGAACGTTTGCGATTTTTAGGAATATTCTCGAACAATCTTGATGAATTTTTCAAGGTACGTTATGCTACCGTAAAGAGAATTGTTGAAGCAGGTAAGACGGGTAAAAGTGTTTTGGGTGGAGAAAAGGCAAAAGACATTTTAGAGGAAATCACCAATATTGTCATTGAGCAGCAGGCAAGAAGTGTTGAAATCTTAAAAAGTATTCAAGAAGAACTTGAAGGTCAAGATATTTATATAATCAAAGAGACCCAATTGAACGAGACCCAGCGAGATTTTGTAAAGAACTATTTTGTTCAAAAGGTCAGTCCGCAATTGATGACAATAATTCTGAATGATCTTACTGATTTTCCCACTTTAAAGGATACTGCGGCGTATTTGGCTGTGAAAATGGTCATTATTGGCGATGCGAATGCAAAAGAAAAAGAGAAACGATTCGCCTTGATTGAAATACCAAAAGGAATAGATCGCTTTGTTGTTTTACCAAAAGAAGGCAATAAGAACTATATCATTATTCTTGATGATTTGATTCGCTATTGCTTAAGAAGCATATTCACCATGTTCGAGTATGAGTCGATTTCTGCCCACATGATCAAAATAACCCGTGATGCAGAATTGGACATGGACAATGATTTAAGCAAAAGTTTCATTGAGAAAATCTCTTCGAGTGTTGAGCACCGTAAAATCAGTGATCCGGTTCGTTTTGTATATGACAAGAGCATTGAAGAGGACACCTTGAATTATCTCAAGGAGAAAATGGACATAGAAGATACGGATAGTGTGATACCGGGTGGCCGATACCACAATCGACGTGATTACATGGGCTTTCCGAGTTTGGGTAGGGAAGATTTGCTGTACGATAAGATAAAACCTCTGCGCGTCAAGGGGCTCAGTTTGGAGGGAAGTTTGCTAGAGCAAATCGCCCAAAAAGACTTTTTGCAATATGCACCTTATCATACCTTCTCGTACGTAATCAAATTTTTAAGGGAAGCCGCTTTAGATCCTAAAGTGAAGACCATAAAAATAA
The DNA here is from genome assembly GCA_964432915.1 of uncultured Maribacter sp. Taxonomy (GTDB): domain Bacteria; phylum Bacteroidota; class Bacteroidia; order Flavobacteriales; family Flavobacteriaceae; genus Maribacter_C. The sequence goes on along the minus strand of CAYSPL010000007.1, from coordinate 62,084 downwards.
CCGTATATCGCTTGGCCAGCAATTCACAAGTGGCCGCCTCTCTTATAAACGCAGTTAAGAATGGTAAACAAGTCACAGTTCAAATAGAATTACAGGCGCGATTTGATGAACAAGCGAATATAGAGTATGCTGAGCAGTTACAGGCTGAAGGCGTGAAGTTGATTTTTGGCGTACCAGGTTTGAAAGTACATAGTAAAATATGTGTAATCGAGCGTGAAGAAAGTGACAAGTTGAAGCGGTACGGCTTTATAAGTACAGGAAATTTCAGTGAGGCCACCGCAAAAATTTATACAGATTATACCTTATTCACGGCCCATGAGGCCATTCTTAAGGAGTTAAATAAGGTGTTCCAATTTTTCGAAACGACCTATAAAATCAATAAATACAAACATCTTATTGTTTCTCCACACTACACAAAAAGCACTTTTCGAAAACTTATCGATAATGAGATTGCGAACGCCATAGTGGGTAAAGAAGCTTTCATCAAAATCAAGATGAACAGTTTTACCTCCTATAAAATGGTCGATAAATTATATGAGGCCAGTAGGGCGGGTGTGAAAATACAATTGATTGTTAGGGGCATTTGTTGTTTGATTCCGGGAGTGCCCGGTATGAGCGAGAATATTGAAGCTATAAGTATTGTTGATAAATTCTTAGAGCACCCTCGGGTTTTTATTTTTGGTAATGATGGGGATGCAAAAGTATATATTTCATCGGCAGATTGGATGACCCGTAACATTGATTATCGCGTTGAAGTGGGTTGCCCTATTTATGACCCTGAGGTAAAACAGGAAATACTGGATACTTTTGAAATTTCTTGGAATGATACTGTCAAAGCCCGGGTTTTCAATGAAGCGCAAGACAATTCGTATCGCGAAAGCAAAAAGCCTGAAATACGTTCACAGTTTGCGGTGTATGATTATTATTTAGACAAAGCCGAAAAAAAATAGGTTGCCATCAACCATGAATGGTCTGATCTTTTCCTAAATTTTTCATGATTTCGGCCTCGTATTTCAGTAGATCATTCCACTTTTGATCCACTTCCTCACGGTTTCCATATTTTCTGGCAAATCCTAAAAACATGGTATAATGTCCTGCTTCACTGACCATGAGTTTGTGATAGAAATCCGCCAATTCTTTATCCTTTAATTCCTTGGAAAGTAATCTAAAGCGTTCGCAACTTCTGGCTTCGATCAGGGCCGCATATAACAGTCTATGAACCAATTGGGTGGTTCTGCTTCCACCTTTTGGAAAGAATTGTACCAATTGCAAAACATACTCATCTTTACGGTCACGACCTAATTTTTTCCCTCTGGCCAGAATACGGTCGTGTACCATTTTGAAATGCCCCATTTCTTCTCTAGACAACGCAATCATTTCCTCAATAAGCTCTGTATACTCCGGAAAACTGACGATAAGCGAAATCGCCGTACTCGCTGCTTTTTGTTCGCAATATGCATGATCGGTTAAAATATCATCAATATTCTTTTCCACAATATTGACCCATCTCGGATCTGTTGGTAACTTAAGGCCTAGCATCTTTTTTCAGTTTTTTCAAAATTAACGGTATCCTCTAGCTAATCAAAATAACCGACTATATTTGTGATATGGACAAATTTTTCAAAATTTTCGGTTGGATTATGGCGGCTCTTTTTCTTACCTCCTCCATCTTACAGTACAATGATCCCGATCCGCTTCTTTGGGTCCTCATTTATTCTGTGGCTAGTGTGGTCTCTATTTTCTTTGCCCTTGGAAGAATTTCATTTCTTATTCCTCTGCTTTTCGGTATTCTGGCGTTGGTCGGAGGCTACCTTAGTTTTCCTGCGAAATTTGAGGGTTTTGAAATTGGAGCCGGGGATATCAAGAACATTGAGGAAGGAAGGGAAGCAGTAGGCCTTATTCTTATTTCATTGATAATGTTTGCCTTTGCGGTTCGCACTCGCTTGGGCGGTAAGTCATAAATCTAAATCGAATTCCTTTCTAAGAAGATCGATTGTTGGGTTCTTTTCACGCAATTTTTCATATTTTTCTTCAGGGGTAAAAGCGAATTTTTTAGCAACCTCTTCACTGACGTTTATTTTCAAAGTGATAAAATGGTTGTTCAATTTCGTTTTTAAATACTCCATTAAATCATACTGCTCTCGCTCGATTTCCTTTTTCATGGTATCATTGGGTAAATTGATACTTATGACATTGTCCTCTTTTAATTTAGGAATATCGGAATGCAGGTTTGAAGCCAAAATTTTTCGTCCGCTATCATCCAATTTTTGAACAAAATCAGCCCAATGTTTTTGCATATCGGCTTCAATGATTTTTTCATTTGGCAGCTGATCTTTATCGATTACAACATCGATTTTATTCAACTCGTGCTTTTTCTTCGCCTTTAAGCTAGAAATCGATAGACCAGAAACGCTATCAGTAGGTCTTTTGATATCGATTTTTTTACTGATCGGAGCATCAATTTTTACCGGTGCTGATATGATATTTAAATCATTTTCTTCAATGATTTCGTTGTTTGTGGGTTCTGACGAAACTTCCTCCGCAAGACGCTCAAACGAAGGTTTTTTCAATGGTACTTCAATCGGCTGTTCAACCGATATGTCATTGCTTTGGTTCTGTTCTACTTTTTGGGGAATGACATTTTCCACTTCAACAGGTTCCTCTTTATCTTCAACGGAAGTGACCGAAACGGGTTCTGATATGGTTTTAGGATATACAGCAGGTAGCGGATCTTTATCCGTTGCTGTTTTGAACCCTTGAAAAAAGGAAGCAGGAGCAATTAATTCGACAGTTTCAGTAGAATGGTTTAGTGACCTAGCGTTTTTTTTTTCACTATCAAAATCGATAGAGGCAAGCTTCAATAGGGTAAGCTCCACCAAAAGACGTTGATTTTTACTGGTCTTGTACTTCAGATCACAGTCATTCGCCAAATCAAGGGCTTTCAATAAAAAGTCATGCGATATTTTTTTAGCCTGTTCAGCATACTTTTTCTTGGCACCTTCTCCAACTTCCAACAACGGGATGGTATTTTCATGTTGACATACCATTAAATCCCTGAAATGCGAGGCCAGGCCATTGATAAAATGATGACCGTCAAAGCCGAGCGACAACGTCTTATTGAATAAAAGCAACAACTCCGGAACGTTGCGTTCCAAGATAAAATCAGTGGTCTCAAAATAGGTCTCATAGTCGAGTACGTTCAAGTTTTCCGTAACCGACTTTCTTGTCAATTGCTTACCGGAAAAACTGACCACACGATCAAAAATGGAAAGCGCATCACGCATGGCACCATCTGCCTTTTGTGCAATGATATGCAAGGCATCATCTTCAGCTTCAATTCCTTGGTTATCAGCAATATATTTCAAATATGCAGAAGCGTCTTTGACTGTGATTCGCTTGAAATCGAAAATTTGACAGCGCGATAATATGGTCGGAATGATTTTGTGTTTTTCAGTGGTCGCCAAAATAAAAATCGCATGCTTCGGCGGTTCTTCAAGGGTTTTTAAAAAAGCATTGAACGCCGCCTGCGAAAGCATATGTACCTCATCAATGATATACACTTTGTATGTGCCAACTTGTGGTGGTATGCGAACTTGATCTATAAGTGTTCTTATATCATCAACTGAGTTGTTTGAAGCTGCGTCAAGTTCAAAAATGTTGAAGGCAAAATCTTCATCTTCACTTTGGTTGCCGTCTTGATTGATTTGTTTGGCCAAGATACGTGCGCAAGTGGTTTTGCCTACACCGCGAGGACCGCAAAAAAGCAATGCCTGGGCCAAATGATTGTTTTCTATTGCATTTAACAGCGTATTGGTAATGGTTTGCTGCCCAACAACATCTTTGAATGTTTGGGGTCTATATTTACGTGCTGATACAATAAAGGGTTCCAAGCGAGGTAATGGGTCTAAGTTTATACTTTGGTTCAAATTTTTGACCGTTTACAAATATAAAAATAGGATTGGTTTGACCGCCTTATTTACTGAGGATTAAACTCTTTTTTATCAACAATTGACCTATTTTTGCTACAGCAGGTCAGTCTATCGCTGTCCGTCTTATGGCGGAGAGAGGAAAGTCCGGACACCACAGTGCAACATAGCGGGTAACACCCGTCTCCGCCTTTTGGCGGACGGACTAGTGCAACAGAAAGAATGTACAGGTAATGCTGTAGTGAAATCAGGTAAACTCTATGTGGTGAAACGTCATGTAAATCGGTGTTTGAGAGTTGCACGCTCGAGTCGAAGGGTAGGCGGTTTGAGCCTTTGGGTAATCAAAGGCCTAGATAAATGATAGATAGTCTGTATTTATTCAGTCGAAACAGAATCCGGCTTATGACCTGCTTTTTCAATAAAACAGCAATTTTTCAAATTGCGTAGTTTTATTGAACTTTCGAACTGTTTGAACGTTTCATTGCGATTTCAATGTAGTTGCTTAAGTTTCCATAAACTTTTTATGTTTTGCTTGTCATTTCTAACGTAGTGAGAAATCTCATTGCGTAGTCCAAATTTTTGGGATTCCTCTTCGTGCCTCATTCGGAATGACAAACTGCTTTTAACAGAATTTCATTCTTTCATTAAAACTATGGTTTTCAAATTGCATGGTTTTCAAGAATTAATGAAGAAACTAAAAGCACTACTCCCATATTTTCTTTTACTTAAAAACTGAGGGGAATTTGATAAATCCATTTTTTTGGCGTGCTCTATAATCAGTTCTCCTTCGGGTAAAAGTATTTCCCTTTCAAATACAAAAGCGATGATTTTTTCCAACTCGTCTTTGCCCATATCATAGGGCGGGTCCGCAAAAATGATATTTGCATTTAAGTCCGTTTTTTGAAGAAAAGACAAAACATCACTCATTACTGCTTTAATGGGCATCTCCAAATTTTGAGAGGTGGTCTCAATAAACTTCACACAGCCATGATTTCCGTCAATCGAAGTGATTTGGCCAACCCCTCTAGAGGCAAATTCATAACTGATGTTTCCTGTTCCTGAAAACAGATCGATAACAGCAATCTCATCAAAATAAAATCTATTGTTGAGTATATTGAATAGACCCTCTTTGGCCATATCCGTGGTGGGGCGAACAGGCAATTTTTTAGGGGCCGTAATACGCCTTCCTTTGTACTTGCCTGAGATAATGCGCATTAGAGTGAATTTAAAACGGTAAAATCAATGGCTTCTTTTCCGCCATCCATGAAGGGATATGAACTTTCATCACTAGCGTAAATGCCTACATGCTTGATATGTTCATAACAGATTCTATAGATTTCATCATCTTCTTCAATTGAACCGAAAAGCCTTAGGGAAGTGGTTTCGGCATCTAATTTTAGTTGCTCGAGAGTAAATAAGAGGTAGTAAATGAAGTCTTCTTTTGTGTTGTATTTAAAACTGTTGTAGAACAAAAGTTTCTTTTGTAATATAATTGCCAAATCCATTTGACCCTGGGTAGTATGCACATAACAGACAGGTTTGGTGTCACTTATCTTTTCTTTCAACAGGGTTTCGAGCAGTACAGTACCGTTATGTTTATAGGTAAACTCGCCATACAAATCGTAGATATGGTTATTGATATTTATGAACGGAATATATACATTGACCATATCAAGGCTATCCATTTCATCATATGCCGTATGGTCTGTGGCCAGTATTTTTGAGTTGAACTTTAGGTAATTGGCAAGATCCGCAGGCACAAAAAGTGATTTCGGAACCAAACTGAAAAGATTATTGCGATGCACGACAATGACATCAGCAAAAACTTTTTTGTGCAAAGAATGTTTTTCAATTAAAGAGACCAGACCTTTCTGCAAACCATAGGGTGAGCGTTCTTTTTCAAAGGAAATGGAATCTGAATACCTTATTCTATTCTGTACCGTATCAAGAACGCAAAAAGAAAGTCCATTCAAGCTAGCTTGAATGGACAATTTATCAAATTCTGCCGTTATTCTATTGCTCTCCTTTTCGATCATAAATAGGTGGCCAATTACCACTAGTGCTTACCTGAGTCAATGAGCCCACCGAGATGTAGCTACCATTTACTTCTTCAACACTGATTTGTGCATTTTCTCTAGCCCTCAAATCTTTAGGTTGATCACCTAAAATAGCATTTTTTGCTACTTTGGCCTCAAATACCGGCGCTCTGTAATCGCCTTTTGAAATAATATCAGCTTTCATCTCAAATTTGGTGCCTTCTGCCCCAGGCACATTCATCATGGTCTTGAAACGATTGTCTTTTCTAAAAAGTGAATCTTTTACGGGTACTGAATCCAGAACCTTGATAACCACAGTATCAACGGGCATGTCAATCTGAAAATCTTTATTGAACCTCATAAAAGAAGAGTCTTTCTGAGAGGTAATGATGTATTTACCGGTATCAACAAAATTGATAAGCGTTTTGAAGTCTTTGGCGTACTTTCCATTTACTGTCTTGTAGGCTTCCTGAGAATTTCTGATATCCTTCAAACTAGAAATTACCTTAGCGTAACGTTCTTTTTTAACCTCAGCAAATTGTATTGGTCCTGTGATTGATTGGTAAATCAAATAGGCAAAAACAGCGCAGCCAATCCAAAGGAGTATTTGTATTATGGTCTTCATTTCTTCTTAGCGTTAATTAATTTAGTGGTTGCAACAAATTTACATTTTTTTTTGAATGGGAAAAGTTTTTCCCCTAAAAATCCTGTTTATATTTGGCAACTCATGAACAAGCTGACAGATACTGAATTTTATGGTGTTTTGAAGGAAAAATTTCCTCATGAGCCAACCTTGAAACAGTCGGCCGCATTACAGAAATTGTCCTCCTATATTCTATCGCACAAAAAGAATGCCATTTTCCTTTTAAAAGGCTTTGCAGGTACAGGAAAAACCACTTTGGTGGGGACCTTGGTCAATAGTTTATGGAAAACCACAATGAAATCCGTATTGATGGCCCCTACGGGTAGGGCGGCCAAAGTAATGTCCAATTACTCGAATACCGAGGCGTTTACCATCCATAGAAAAATATATTTTCCTAAAAAGCAAAGCGGTGGCGGGGTGCAGTTTGTTTTGGCACCTAATAAACACCGCAATACCATATTCATTGTTGATGAGGCTTCGATGATACCCGATACCCCTGCCGATTCAAAATTGTTTGAAAACGGGTCCTTGCTTGACGATCTCTTGATGTTTATTTATTCGGGCCATAATTGCCAACTCATTCTCATTGGAGACACCGCGCAATTGCCCCCGGTAAAGCTTAATTTGAGTCCCGCTTTGGATGCAGATAAACTCGAACTCAACTATAATAAGGATGTGATTATGTTGGAGTTGGATGAGGTGGTTCGTCAAGCAGAAGATTCGGGTATTTTGACCAATGCGACCTTATTGCGAGAACAATTGCAAAGTGGCTTTTATGACAGCTTTCAGTTTGATGTCGAACCCTTTGATGATATTGTTCGGTTGATCGATGGCCATGAAATTCAAGAGGCCATTGACAATTCATATCGTGAAAATGGTAAAGAGGAGACGGCATTTATTGTACGCTCCAACAAAAGGGCAAATCTGTATAATGAAAGTATCAGAAGTCGCATACTGTATTTAGAAAATGAAATAGCTGTTGGCGATTTCATGATGGTGGTCAAGAACAACTACTTTTGGCTAGATCCCAAATCAGAGGCTGGTTTTATTGCCAATGGCGATATCATCGAAATCTTGGAAATCTATGCGATTAAAGAATTGTACTCCTTCAAATTTGCCGAAGTAAAAGTGAAAATGGTTGATTACCCCAAGCAACGGGCTTTTGACACAGTGTTGCTTTTAGATACCATCAAGGCGCAAACCCCATCACTCTCTTATGAAGACGGTAATCGGTTGTATCAAAAAGTGATGGAAGATTATGCGGGCGAAACATCAAAATACAAGAAGTTTTTAGGTGTCAAAAACAATAAGTATTTCAATGCGCTGCAGGTTAAGTTTTCGTACGCCATTACTTGTCACAAATCTCAAGGAGGCCAATGGAATACAGTTTTTGTTGAACAACCCTATCTGCCAAACGGCGTTGACAAAGAACATCTTCGTTGGTTATATACAGCTGTGACCAGGGCAAAAATGAAGCTGTTTTTAATAGGTTTTAAGAACGATTTTTTTCTTGGTTCGGAATAGGTTAATTTCGTAAGTGATGATTAATGTAACTTGATAGACCATGACATCTGAAACGGTGATCAGTATTTTTTTAGGAGTTGGACTAGCGGCTTCGGTGGGTTTCAGGGTATTTTTACCGTTATTCGCGCTCAGTCTGGCAGCTTATTTTGATTTTTGGGAATTGAATGATACTTGGCAGTGGATAGGAAGTTTAGCTGCTGTAATTACGCTGGGTGTTGCAACCTGTGTTGAGGTTTTCGCTTATTTTATTCCGTGGGTTGACAATCTACTCGATAGTGTTGCAGTGCCCTTGGCCGCCATTGCCGGTACAGCGGTTATGGTAAGTACTGTGGCCGGTTTGGATCCTGTTGTAACTTGGGCCTTGGCGATCATTGCAGGTGGTGGCACGGCAACGGCCATAAAAGGTGCAGGTGCCACTGGAAGGTTGGCTTCAACCGCGACTACCGGCGGTTTGGGCAATCCAATTGTGGCGACGGTTGAGACGGGTACTGCTGCTGTGGTAAGTACGGCCTCTATTTTTGCCCCTGTTATTGCCGCGGTTTTGGTCATAGTCATTTTGATCATCATTTTCATGATTTATCGAAAACTAAGGCCTCGAACCAAAACCTAGAAATCTGTTGACATGAAAATTATTGCCATGATACCGGCTCGATATGCGGCTTCAAGATTCCCCGCCAAGTTGATGCAAGATCTTTCTGGTAAACCAGTTATCGTAAGAACTTATGAGGCTGCCGTGAAAACCCAACTGTTTGATGAGGTATATGTCGTGACCGACAGCTCCGTTATTTTTGATGCCATTGCTCAAGCGGGTGGTAAGGTAATCATGAGCAAAGAAGAGCATGAATGTGGTAGTGATCGAATTGCAGAGGTGGTAGCAGATATGGATGTTGATATTATTGTTAATGTGCAAGGCGATGAACCATTTACCGACCGCGAAAGTTTGGCCAGTGTTTTAGGGGTGTTTCAAACAGATTTTGATAATGAAATCGATTTGGCCTCGTTAATGGTTAAAATTACCGATGTTGAAGAAATAGATAATCCGAATACGGTTAAGGTAATTGTCGATCAACGTAATTTTGCATTGTATTTTTCAAGATCTCCCATACCTTACAAGAGAGACCTTGAGATAAATACGACTTACTATAAGCATAAGGGCATTTATGCTTTTCGCAAAAGCGCATTGATGGATTTTCGTCGTTTACCCATGCTTGCCCTAGAAGCATCTGAAAAGATCGAGGCCATACGGTATTTAGAATATGGAAAAAAGATAAAAATGGTGGAAACCACCGTAAGTGGCATTGAAATAGATACTCCTGAGGATCTAAAAAGAGCCCAAGCAGCATGGAAGTAGATTATAGTGAAGTAAAAGTTATTGGTTTTGATGCAGACGATACACTTTGGGTCAACGAAACATATTTTAGGCAGGCCGAAGAAAAATTTGCCCAGTTTTTGGATGGTTTTGAAACGAAGAATAAAGTAGATCAAGAGCTTTTCAAAATGGAAATGAAAAATTTGGAGCTTTATGGTTATGGCATCAAAGGGTTCATGCTATCGATGATTGAATCTGCTCTGGATATTTCAAATAATACCGTCTCACAAGTAACGCTGAACGAAATATTGAATCTTGGAAAAGAGATGATTCTAAAGCCGGTTGAACTATTGGATGGGGTTATTGAGGTGCTCGAAGCATTGAAAGATGAGTATAGATTAATCGTTCTGACCAAGGGAGATTTATTAGATCAAGAAAGAAAAATAGCCCAATCAGGTTTGTCCAAGTATTTCCATCATGTTGAGGTTCTCAGTGACAAAAAAGAAAGTAATTATCAGAACTTGCTTGAAAATCTTGAAATTGAAGTGGCAGAGTTTTTGATGGTTGGTAACTCATTGAAGTCTGATGTGTTGCCCATTCTAAATATCGGGGCCCAAGCCGTTCATGTGCCCTTTCACACAACTTGGCAGCATGAAGAAGTGCAGGTTCGTGAAGAAGACTATAATTATTTGAAAATAAACAAATTGCCTCAAATTTTAGACTATTTGAAACCCACATATGCAAATTAAAAAAGAGATTAAAGAGGAATCGCAACTTGTGAAAAAGGCAAAATGCCATAGAAATTTTCCTATGGTACCGCGGGTTGTTTTCGGTAGCGGTAGTTTTCATCAGCTAAATGACATATTGCTTCCCAAAAGGAAGCATTCTGAGGCGCCTTTTATTTTTTTAGTCGATGATGTATTTGAGGGAACGGAATTGCTCAAAAAAATTCCGTTGATATTCAATGACCAAATTATATTAGTATCCGCCGATGAGGAACCAAAAACCCAACACGTTGACGCCTTGGTGAGTCGCATCAAAAGCGAGTATACTGAAATGCCATCAGGAATTGTGGGCATAGGAGGTGGAACCCTTCTCGATCTTGCTAAAGCCGTAGCGATCTTAATGACCAATAAAGGTAGTGCAGCCGACTATCAAGGTTGGGATTTGGTGCATAAACCAGCCATTTATCATGCGGGAATTCCGACCATTAGCGGTACCGGGGCTGAAGTTTCTAGAACAACAGTATTATTAGGGCCTAAAATGAAACTCGGTATCAATTCAGACTTCACAACTTTTGATCAAGTGGTATTGGATCCAGATTTAACAAAAGGGGTATCAAAAGACCAGTGGTTTTATACGGGTATGGATTGCTATATACACTGCGTTGAATCATTGAATGGAACATATTTGAATGCTTTCAGTCAGAGCTATGGTGAAAAGGCCTTGGACCTTTGTAAAGAAGTTTTTTTAGGAGATTTAGGAGCTGCCGAGTCTCGCGATAAATTGATGATGGCTTCATGGCACGGGGGCATGAGTATCGCATATTCGCAGGTAGGAGTCGCCCATGCGCTAAGCTACGGACTCTCTTATGTGCTTGGTGTAAAACACGGAATCGGAAATTGTTTGGTGTTCGATCACCTAGAAGAATTTTATCCTGAAGGAGTGGCGCTTTTTAAAGAAATGAAGGCAAAACATGACATTGTGCTACCCAAAGGTGTTTGCGATTCTTTGAGGGAAGAGGACTTCAATACCATGATACGAGTTGCCATGGGAATGGAACCACTTTGGGAGAATGCATTGGGCAAAGATTGGCGAAAAACCATAACCGCAGAGAAGCTCAGATCGATTTACAATAAAATCTGATTTTCCTCAAGACTGATACCGACTGTTAACTCGATTTGACCTCTATAATTTAAGTTTCCGTATGCACGCAATAGCAAAGTTCATTTTCTATAAATTGATGCGATGGCAGCTTAAAGGGTCATTTCCCTCACATGTGAAAAAGTGTGTTATTATAGTGGTACCACATACCAGTAATGCTGATTTTTTTATGGGTTTGGTGGTACGAAAGGTTTTAAATGAACAGATCAATTGGGTAGGAAAGAAGAGCTTGTTCAAATTCCCGTATGGGTCGATTTTCAAGTTGTTAGGTGGTGCTCCTGTAGATCGAAGTAAGAACAATGATATGGTTAGGGCCACCGCAGCCCTCTTCCAAGAGCGTGAGAAGTTCAGGTTGACATTGGCGCCTGAAGGTACCCGAAAAAGAGTTGAGAAATGGAAAACAGGCTTTTATTATATTGCCAAGACTGCCAATGTGCCCATAGTTTTGGTCGCTTTCGATTATGGTAGGAAGCAAATAAAAGTATCAAAAGAAATTTACACCACTGATGATAAAAAAGCTGACTTTGCCAAATACCATGATTTCTTCAAAGGTGTGAAGGGTAAGATTCCTGAGAGAGGTTTTAGAAGTGTTGCCAACAATTGAAATCCACTAATGTATCGACAACTATCTTGATTTTTTTTGTGAGACAAGATTAATAGAAATATGCATTTCATCGATCATTTATGCTTTTGAACTATATTTTTATGAATTTTACCTAAATTCAGAAGATTAAATGTTAAAATTGACATGGTCAAAAGTGATTAATCGAAAACTGATTATTTACTGTTTTCTTCCCCTATTTTTTTGACCCATCATTCGGTAACGAATGTTTTAATTTCCCCCACTATTAATTTTTCTGTGTTTTTGGTTTAGACCAATGATGCATTCCCCTTTTAATGATTTTTTTGAACAATTGGAGCCACCAATTGCCAATTCTAACATGCAAGTATCCTGTTTGATACATTGAGGTTAGGGTAGTCATGATGATTATGCTCATGGTTTTCGAGGGTTAGGCAATGAAGCTCTGAGTTCAATGATTTTAATTATAAAATTCATTTTTAAAGGGATATTGCATGATATTAAATTACATCAGAGAAAATCTTTTCATTTCAATTTTATCTGTCGCAGAATTCACTTCTGCCATGATGCTTCCTTACCCTTTATTAAATATTTACTGCAGTTCATACTCAGAAGGTTGTAGAATAAACCTTTCTGATTTTAAATGGATTACAAAAAAAGAACAATCAAATCAAATTATATAAACAATCCAATTGTAACATTATGAAAACTAAAACGCCACCAATTAATTCTAGAATATTTTTCATTTTATCTTTATTTTTTGGTTTTTTTCAACTCGCATTTGCACAAGTTGACTATGTAGGCACTACCGATACGGGGTCCATAACTACGGGCGCACCTTTCAAGGTAACCATTGCGTTGCAATCAAATGGTCAATTGATAGATGCCGCTGAAGCCCATTTGAAATTTGACCCAGCAATTTTGCAGGTCAATAGCGTGACTACGGCAAGCAGCAATCCGTTGACTACGTTATTTGTGCCTGCCGCTTTTGACAATAGTGCTGGTACTATAGATTTTGCTGCTGGAGTCCAAACTCCGCCTGCAACTCCGGTAGATGCCAATTTTGATGTTCTCGTGATAGAATTCGAGGCTTCCCAGTCAGGATCTACGAGCTTGAATTTTGTAAACCCAAACCCACCAATTGCGCTAACAGTGGCTTATTTGGCAGGTGTTGATGTGCTCAATATACCCAACCCGATTAATTTGGTTGTGGGTACAGCTAATAATCCACCCACTGCCGATTTCACGGCAACACCAAACCCTGCAGAAACAGATGAGATTATTTCATTCAATGCAGCTACTTCGTCGGATCCAGATGTTGGTGATGTACTGACGTATTCTTGGAATTTTGGTGATGGCACCACGGGTAACGGATTAACAATCGATCATACCTATACTGCTGCGAATACCTATAATGTTTCGCTAACGGTTTCTGATGGCAATGGCGGAAGTGATACCGAAATCAAACAAATTGTGGTCAATGTGCCAACAGTGACCAGTTACACTATTACTGCAAGTTCAGGACCAAATGGAAGTATAACGCCCGATGCCTCAACTTCGGTTATTGCGGGTGGCAATCAGTCTTATTCAATCGTTGCCGATGCAAATTATGAAGTCGCTGATGTTTTGGTCAACGGCAACTCTGTAGGAGCAGTGACATCTTATGATTTCACAAATGTGAACGCCAATGCCACGATAAGTGCCACCTTTTCAGCGGTTGATACCACACCAATCATTAGTTTGGCTGCTACCGCAAGTGTTGATGAAATGGGTAATTTGAGTGTACCGCTCTCCATTACCGATACTGATGGCGATAATTTAACTGTTTCTTTTTCATCTAGTTCAGATGAACCCCAATTACTTCAAACCAGCAATTCGGGAAAGCAAGTAGATCCTTTTCCTTTTGATGCAGACAGTTTTTTTACACAAAGTGGAACTTCTTCAAGTGCAGGAAATTACGTAGCTAACCTCGATTTTTCTCCGGTTTTTGGAGATGGAGGGGGGGCTGACGGAGATGGCAGTGGTACATATACCATTACGGTTTCCGTTGATGATGAGGATGGCAATACCATAACAAAAGATTTGATTTTAACGGTCAATGATGTGGCCCAATTTATTTCTGAGTCTGCTATTACAAGAATTGAAGCAGAATCATTTGATAATCAAGGCCCACCTCATACGGGAAGTGGTAATAACGGTATTGGAGTAGAAATCGACCCAGCTGGCTTTACAAATATTGGGTACACGCATTTAGGCAATTTTATGGAATTTGAAATTGATGTTGAAACGACTGGCTTGTACACTTTCGATATGCTGGTTGCTGCGCCGGGTACTGCTGGAGTATTAACTGCAAAAACCATGGATATTACCTCTTCTTTAGGAGGTAGTTCGACTTTTACAGTCACCAGTACAGGTGGGTGGGGTGCCTACGAGGAACAAAGCATAGATGTCATTCTTCAGGCGGGCCCGCAAACACTTCGCTTTGAATGGACGGGAGGGGGCAATGGATACTTATTTAATATAGATTATTTTGATGTGGAGTTTTTAAGTGTTGTCGATAATCCTCCAACAATCGATCCTATTGCTGACGTAGAAATTGAAGAAAATGCTCCTATCAATATTCTCATCAGTGTAAATGATGATACTAATACCTCAGCTTCAATTGTTATTTATGATAAAAGTATAAACACAACGCCCAACAATACAAATACAGATCCCTATACATCTGGGGGCACCATAACGGGTTATTCATTTACCGAGAGTCCTTCAGATTCAGGTAATTATACTTTAGTGTTTGCAAGTGGTATTGCTGATTCAAGGTCATATTTTGCTAGGGTAACGGCCGATGATGGTAGCAACCCTCCAGTGAACGAAACTTTTAACATTGATGTGGCTCACTCAGTATCGAATGACGTATTAACGGCTAGTGTTCTTGACGCAACTACCTTCTCCGATCCATTGCCCTGGTATGGTAATAATCCACAAGCGCCTTTCTCTGTTTCCATCGAAAATTCAGGTACCAATATTGGTTATATTGAAAATGGTGAATTTGTTGAATATCTGATTTATGTGCCTACGGCCGGCCCCTATGAAATCACTTTAAAGTCAGCCAATGGTAGTGGTGCCAATGGTAGTTCGACCAATATTGATATTTTAGAGGAAGGGAATGCTACACCTATTGGATTGGTTACCGTACCCAAAACCACTTGGGGCAATTATCAGGACTATACCACAACAGTGTCTTTTACCAATAGTGGATTACAGACTTTACGATTGGTGTTTGATGGTGGGGTAAATTCACAAACCATTAGTTTTAAACCTTCGAATACCAACAGCGCCCCGGTGGTGAACATTTCAGCTCCAAATGACGGAATCGCTTTGACCTCAGGAACAAGCTTGGATTTCATTGCCGCGGCTACAGACTTTCAAGAGGGTGATTTGTCCTCTACTATAAGTTGGACATCCGATCTTGATGGTGCTCTTGGCACTGGTGCCAGCGTTTCCTCAGCCTTGACAACGGTGGGTACTCACGTCATTACGGCAGAGGCAACAGATAATGATGTAATTCCGCTTACAGGAAGTAATACCATAACCCTTTTAGTTACTGAGAGCGATCCCACCTGCGATGCCCGTTTTCGGGTAAATGCCGGAGGGCCTGCTCTCTTGGCGAATTCTGGAAATTTTGAAGAGGATCAAGCCTCGGCAGCTGCTGATGCAGGAAATACGGCACAGCCGGGTACGCCTTCACCATATTTGGATTTAACTGCACCTGCCATTGACAAAACCTTTGGATCAACGGTCGCATTGGTTGCCAATACTACGGGCTACCCCGATTATTTGTTTCAAACGGAGAGATTCAGTACTCAAGGCAACACAAATAACATGAATTGGTCTTTTCCTACGGGCGACGGAATATTTGAGGTAAAAATTCTATTTAATGAAAATTGGGGTGGTGAATTGAATAACCCTCGCGTTTTTGATGTTGAAATTGAAGGTGATGTGGCGTTAGATGATTACAGACCATCGGTTGACGGCACCCAAATAAATATTGCCAAGGTTGAAACTTATTTGGCCACGGTGGAAGACGGAATTCTGAATGTCAATTTTATCCAAGGCACACAAAACCCATCTGTAAAGGGCTTTGATATTTGTTATGTGTCCGATTTACCTACAGATACACCTCCTTCGATTGTAATAAACAGCCCAACTACCAACGGCGCACCCACTTCAGTGGTCAGAGGTACACAGATTAATTTAGCTGCCACAGCAACAGATCAAGAAGATGACGATACGACATTGACAAGTAACATCAACTGGAGTATTGATCCGTTCGAGCCAAGTTTTGGTGGCTCTGGGGGCTCTTTCACCGACGAACTTTTTATTCCAGGAACATATACAATTACAGCGACCGTGACGGATGATGATGGTAATGAAGTGAGCGATGATATTGAATTGACGATTGAAGGGCCTGATGTTGATTTTGTATTTCCAGCTGATGGCGCCATTGTCAATGATACCGAATTAATGGTAACATGGACGGCTCTGAATATGTTCTTAGAGGGACCAAACAATGAACACTTTCATATTTGGGTAAATCCAACCGATACCGATAATCTTGTTACAGCAGATCGTATTTCAACAGCCAGTGTACCAGAACAATTATTCTGGAATATTGGTGCCACTGATGGTATTGTTGAAGGTCAAAACACCTTAGTTATTCTTGCTGCTGAGAGCGGTCATGATGATTTTACAAGTGTTGAGGCCAAAGACATTGTCACTTTTACGGTTAGTATACCAGACACCACAGATCCAGAAATTGAGTGCCCTGAAGACATTGTTGTGTCAAATGACGAGGGAGATTGCGGTGCAGTAGTAAATTACTCAGTACCAGTGGGCACTGATGATAAGCCTGGTGTGGTTACAAGCCTGATTTCAGGTCTAGCAAGTGGCGAATCATTCCCATTAGGAACTACCACTGTGACATATGAAGTGGTTGATGCCGCAGGCAATGATGCTCAGTGTAGTTTCACGGTTACAGTGAATGATGATGAAGCACCAGAAATAATATGCCCACCTGATATCAGTGTGGTTAGCCTTGATGGAAGTCCTATCAACATCGCCGATATCGGTATGGCGACGGCCACCGATAACTGCGATACCGGTTTGACCGTCTCTAGTGTGGTCTTGGGCTCAACGGATCCCATACCGTCTTTCTTCCCAGTGGGCCCCACCACGATACAATGGTCGACCGTTGATGCAGCTGGAAACCCAGCCTTCTGCAATCAAACTATCACGGTTACTTTTACGCCATCATCTGACAATGACATAACAGAGTTCACATTGCCCGGTCAAACAGGCCCGACGGCCATCAGTGGCACCGACATAGCCATTACCATGCCCGTGGGCAGTGATGTGACCAATTTGGTACCTGCGAGTTTGGTATTCTCAGCAGGAGCTTCGATTAGTCCTGCAGTTGGTGATGCACAAGATTTCAGTGTTCCTGTAGATTATACAGTTACTGCTCAAGATAATAGCACAAAAACCTATACAGTAAATGTCACGGTTTTGGAAGATACTACCGATCCGGAAGTCGTTTGTCCTGATGATATAATAGTTTCTACTGATGAAAATGAATGTGGCGCAATTGTAAATTACACTATACCAGTGGGTACTGATGATCAACCAGGTGTAACTACTTTTTTATTATACGGTCTGGAGAGTGGAGAATTCTTTCCTTTGGGTGATACCCTTATTGTTTATGAGGTGCAAGATGCTGCTGGAAATAATGCGAATTGTTCTTTTAAAGTTACAGTAAATGATGATGAAGCTCCAGAAATTATTTGCCCACCAGATATTAGTGTGGTCAGTCTTGATGGTAGTCCCATCAATATTGCCGATATAGGTATGGCAACGGCCACCGATAACTGCGATACCGGTTTGACGGTCTCAAGTGTGGTCTTGGGCTCCACGGATCCCATCCCGGCCTTTTTCCCAGTGGGCCCCACCACGATACAATGGTCAACCGTTGATGCAGCTGGAAACCCAGCCTTCTGCAATCAAACTATCACGGTTACTTTTACGCCATCATCCGACAATGACATTACCGAGTTCACATTGCCCGGTCAAACAGGCCCAACGGCCATCAGTGGCACCGACATAGCCATTACCATGCCCCTGGGCAGTAATGTGACCAATTTGGTTCCGGCCAGCTTAGTGTTCTCGCCGGGGGCGACCATTAGTCCGGTCGCGGGTGCCCCGCAAGATTTCAGTTCGCCGGTCGACTATGTGGTCACGGCACAGGACAATAGCACACAGACCTATACGGTGAATGTGACCGTCGAGCAGGACACAACCGATCCAGAGGTGGAATGCCCTGAGGACATTGTGGTCTCCAATGACGCAGGCGATTGTGGTGCTGTGGTCAATTTTATGGCCAGTGCGACGGATGACCAACCGGGTGTGACCACCTCCGCGTCAATTCCCAGTGGATCTGTATTTCCTGTTGGAACAACTACCGTGACGGTCACTGCGACTGATGCCGCGGGCAATACGGCCGAGTGCACTTTCGACATCACGGTAAATGATGTCGAACCTCCGACGGCAATTTGTAGTGACACTACCATCACTTTGAATAGCTCAGGTATTGCTAATATTGATCCAAACGTTCTTGCGAGTGATTCAAGTGATGCTTGTGGCATTTCAAGTATTACTGCCTCACAAACAACATTCTCTCAGGCAGATATTGGGCTTAATACCATAACATTGACAATTACTGATTTAACTGGTAATACCAGCACCTGTAATTCTATTGTCAATGTTGAAGAAGCTGTAATAGTCGGCACTGCCGAATTAACAGTTTTAGATGCAACCACAGATACGCCTTTATTCGATTTATTTGATGGTATGGTCATTCAAAAGAGTGACATAGGTAATACCCCTTTGGGTGTGATATTCAATACAGATTATAACCCAGGGGGTGTCTATTTCATACTAACTGGTCCATTGACCGAGAGCAGAAATGAAGGCCCCACACCCCATTCACTTTTTGGTGATATAGGGGTTGACATTCAAGGAAAGGTCTTTCCGATTGGCGACTACACCTTGATTGCCAATCCGGTGAACGGCCCCACCTTGACTGTAAATTTCTCAGTGGTCGATGGCCCTGATCCTTGTGAGGATTTCGATGTCACATTGGATGCTGCTGACGGTACATTGACCTGTGGCGGAACGGAAGGTAAGATCTCGATTTCGGTCAGTGGAGCAAGTCTGCCCTTGACCTATTCATGGAGCCATGACAATTCACTTCAAAGCGACTCGGCCTTGAACTTATCGGCGGGCACGTACAGTGTTACCGTTACCGATGCCAATGGCTGTTCAGATAGTGTGACCGCCACCTTGAGCGACCCAGCGGGTCCGAGTGTGCAATTGGGCGCGACCAGTGACCCGTCAACTTGTGGCGGTGCTGATGGTTCGATCGCGATATCGGCAATTGGTGCCGAGCCTATGACTTATGTATGGAGCCATGACAATGCACTTCAAAGTGCTGTTGCTGCAGGACTCTCGGCCGGATCTTATGTAGTGACGGTTACCGATGCCAATGGTTGTTCAGAAACCGTGAGTACCACCTTGAGCGATCCATCGGCTCCGAATGTGACACTTGGTTCGTTCAGTTCAGTACTTGAAACAGATGCACCCTTTAATCTAAGCGGTGGGTTACCTTCAGGTGGTTCCTATAGCGGCCAAGGTGTGACCAATGGTATCTTTGATCCTTCAATTGGATCCGGCACCTATGCGATAACATATAGCTTTACCGATCCCAATTCAGGCTGTTCTTCCAATGCTTCGAAAAACATAATTGTGAATCCGGAAACACCAGATTCGCCACTTCTGGTTTTAGATGCTACAGATGATAGCTTCCTATTTGCACTTACTGACGGTCTAGTTATCCAAAAGAGTGTTATTGGCAACACACCATTGGGTGTTATTTATGATACCAGTTACAATCCTGGGGGTGTCTATTTCATACTAACTGGTCCATTGACCGAGAGCAGAAATGAAGGCCCCACACCCCATTCACTTTTTGGTGATATAGGGGTTGACATTCAAGGAAAGGTCTTTCCGATTGGCGACTACACCTTGATTGCCAATCCGGTGAACGGCCCCACCTTGACTGTAAATTTCTCAGTGGTCGATGGCCCTGATCCTTGTGAGGATTTCGATGTCACATTGGATGCTGCTGACGGTACATTGACCTGTGGCGGAACGGAAGGTAAGATCTCGATTTCGGTCAGTGGAGCAAGTCTGCCCTTGACCTATTCATGGAGCCATGACAATTCACTTCAAAGCGACTCGGCCTTGAACTTATCGGCGGGCACGTACAGTGTTACCGTTACCGATGCCAATGGCTGTTCAGATAGTGTGACCGCCACCTTGAGCGACCCAGCGGGTCCGAGTGTGCAATTGGGCGCGACCAGTGACCCGTCAACTTGTGGCGGTGCTGATGGTTCGATCGCGATATCGGCAATTGGTGCCGAGCCTATGACTTATGTATGGAGCCATGACAATGCACTTCAAAGTGCTGTTGCTGCAGGACTCTCGGCCGGATCTTATGTAGTGACGGTTACCGATGCCAATGGTTGTTCAGAAACCGTGAGTACCACCTTGAGCGATCCATCGGCTCCGAATGTGACCTTGGGATCATTTAGTTCAGTATTGGAGAGCGATGCCCCGTTCAGTTTGAGTGGCGGATCGCCATCAGGCGGATTCTACAGCGGCCAAGGTGTGACCAATGGGGTCTTCGATCCCTCCGTGGGTCCTGGTAGTTACGTCATCACATACAATTATACGGATTCATCAACGGGTTGTGAAGGTAGTGCTACAGCCACCATTCAAGTCAATGTCGATACGCCGCCCACCATGGAGTTGGTTAGTTTTACTTTGGTCAATGCAGACAACGATCAAGATATAGTTACACTTACAGATGGTATCAATATTTTGATTGAAGATTTGCCAACAACGAATCTCAACATTCGTGCTAATACCGCAGGAAATGTAGGTAGTGTGAGTATGAGTCTTTCGGGTAGCCAAACCAAGACCATGGTTGAAAGTGTTGCACCTTATGCACTTTACGGGGATTTTCCTGCAGGGGATTATTATGCAGGCAATTTAGGTGTTGGTAATTATGTGATTTCAGGTACACCTTATTCGCTAAGCGGTGCAGCCGGTACTGCCGGAATTTCATTGACTATTGAATTCGAGATTAGTGAAGAATCGTTTTTACTAAGATTAGCCTCACCCAAAGAGATGATCATCTCCCCGAATCCGGTTGACAGAATAGCTACTGTCGTTTTTGAAACTCCCAAGAGAGTGGCAACAATTTATCTATACGATGGTAGTGGTAGACTAGCCAAGGTTCATTATGGTGACCCAGGGAAAGAGGTTTCAATCGAACAAGTGCCAGTTCAAGATTTGCCAGGTGGTATTTATTACGTTAGAACGGTTGATTCAAGTGGAAGGCAATTCCAACAGCAAATGGCAATTAACCGATAGAAATGGTAATGATGGATTTTAAAAGAACGAAAATGAATTTCAAGAATAGAAATAGTAAATCGACTAAAACTGAAGTTGCAATATTACGTATACCGAAGCAATCCGATAACGTACTTTATAAGGGATTATATTGGATGTTGATATTCCTTTTGATGGCAGGGTTGCAATTGGTCAGCGCGCAATCATTTGATAAAAGTGATCTTGATTTTAATACCTTTTCAGGTGTCAACAATGCCACCTCTCTCGAATTTGGCCCAGACAGTAAATTGTATGTGGCCGAAGAAAACGGATTGGTCAAAATCTACACCATCCAGCGGAATGGTCCACAAGACTATGATGTCACCGGGGTTGAGGTTTTGACACTGGTTCAATCGATCCCCAATCATAATGACGATGGTAATTTAGGTGGGCCTACCAATAGACAGGTAACGGGAATAACCGTTGCGGGTACAGCGTCAAACCCCATTGTTTATGTTTCTTCAAGTGATAGAAGACGCGGGGCCGGCGGTGGTGGCGGTGATGTCGATTTGGACACCAACTCAGGCGTGATAACCCGTTTGATGAAAAATGGCGTGGGAATTTGGCAGGCCGTTGATATGGTTCGAGGACTTCCTCGTTCAGAAGAAAACCATGCCACCAATGGTATGCAACATATTACCATTGCTGGTAAAAATTGGCTTATTGTCAGCAGTGGGGGTTTTACCAATGCAGGGGCGCCCTCGAATAATTTTGCCTATATTACCGAATATGCACTTGCTGCCGCGGTCTTGGCAATAGATCTTGATGCCTTGGATGCCTTACCGGTATTGAATGACGGTTCACGGGATTATATCTATGACGTTCCAACCTTGGATGATCCCACTAGACCGAATGCAAATGGTATAGAGAGTCCAGACTCCCCAGGTTATGATGGTGTCGATATCAACGATCCATGGGGTGGTAATGATGGTCTCAATATGGGAATGTTGGTTGCGGGCAGTCCCGTGAAAATGTTCTCGCCTGGCTACCGAAACTCATATGACAATATCATAACGGAAGACGGTCATGTTTACGTGACCGACAACGGGGCCAATGGAGGTTGGGGAGGTTTTCCTGAGTATGAAGGTGATGCCACATTGGTCAATAACAATTACCGATCCGGTGAACCCGGTAGTACTGGTGCAGATCAAGCACCAAATGCAACACCTTTTGACGCTAAAGTAAACAATAGTGATCATTTGAATTTGGTGACCACCAATATAGATTCGTATGTTTTCGGTTCGATATACGGTGGCCATCCCTGCCCAGTGCGAGCCAACATCAATGCTGGTCTTTTTACCAGAGGAACCCATTCTGCGGGTGGTGCGGGTCAGTCATTTTCAGATTCCTATTTTAGAACCAAGATCTACGATCCTGATGGTTCCACTCCTAATTCAGAGACTGATCCAACTAAGGCTTTACCGGCCAATTGGCCTCCGGTGGATGCTAGTTTGATAAATCCTGAAAATGCCGATTACAGACAACCGACCTTGACGGCTGGTGCCAATCCTGATGGGCCAGATGACATCATCGTTGTGAACTGGAGCAACAACACCAATGCCATTGCAGAATACACGGCATCGAATTTCGGTGGCGTGATGAAAGGTGATTTGATTGCCGGTAAAGGTAATGCCCTGCATCGTGTTGATCGAGATGCCAGTGGCGCCATTGTTGGTTTCGAAGAAAGTAAATTCACTGGTATATCGGGTAACGCCCTTGGGGTTGATGCCCAAGGTGACAATGAAATATTTCCCGGTACCATCTGGGTGGCCAATTTCAATGGCGATGACATTGTCATTCTGGAACCCAATGATTTTGTGAATTGTGTACTGCCAGGAGAACCTGGTTATGATCCCAATGGAGATAATGACGCCGATGGCTATACCAATAATGATGAGGTCTTAAATGATACCGACCCCTGTTCGGGTTCATCGCAACCTAATGATTTTGATGGTGATCTGGTTTCTGATTTACTTGATGTAGACGATGATGATGATGGTATCAATGACAATCTTGATCCACTACAAATGGGGCAACCATTTGACTTACCCGTTGAGAATGAACTTTTTTTAGGTACCGATTTGGGTGGGTATCTCGGTTTGGGTTTTACGGGTTTGATGAACAATGGTACACCCAATCCCAATTATTTGAATTGGCAAGATGATCCCTCTGCATCGACAGCAGATGAGGACGATATTTTGGGCGGTGCCATTGGTGCGGTAACCATGTTTCAAACCACGGGTAATGCCAACTCCAACGATCAAGAAAAGGCTTATCAATATGGAATCAATGTTGATAATACTTCGAACACGTTTACAGTTCATGGGCGAATGCTTCCCCCTTTCCATAATTTTTCAATTACTGAATCACAGGGAATGTTCATTGGAGATGGCTTCCAAGATAATTACCTTAAATTGGTTTTGGGGCAGAATTATGAACTGAGCATTGTTGGTGAGAACAACGAAAGTCAAGTGACTTATTTAACTCCGGAACCTATAGGTTTTGACCCTTTGACCGTTACCAGTTTGGATTTATTTTTGGAAATAGACCCCTCAGTAGGAAGCGTTCAAGCAAAATATAAAATCAATGACGGGGCCATAATTGATTTGGGTTTGCCGTACACGGCTCAGGGTGGTACTTTGACCAGTATTCAAAGTGCTGAACCCCTGATGGTGGGCATTATAGGTAATGCTGATGTTGATGATAATTTCTCTGCCAGTTGGGATTTTCTCAATGCACTGGGCAGCGAACCATTTGTGTCTCAAGAGATTTCCGATTTAGAAAGATTTGTCAATGCCAATGCTGAGGTAATTGGTCTGGAATCTTATTTCAATGATGATGGGGGTAGTGAGAACCTTACTTTCACGGTGCAATCCAATACCAATTCGTTGATTGGAGCCTCAATTTCGGGCAGTAATCTCACTTTGACTTTTCCATCTTCTTCTGAAACAGCAACTATTACCATAAGAGCAACCGATACTGACGGAATGTTTGTCGATGAAAACTTTTTGGTCAACGTAGTTGATTCTTTAACGGCACTTTATCGTGTCAATTCGAACGGTCCGCAGTACACTGATGAAAACGGTGATGTTTGGGAAGCCGACGATTATTTCAATGGAGGCAATACTTCGTCTAAACTAGGTCAGGCCATTGCCAATACCACAGATGATGCACTCTATCAAACAGAACGATTTGGAAATTTTGAATACGCATTTCCAGTAGCCAATGGCGATTATACGGTTGAATTGCATTTTGCCGAAATTTTCTTCGGACTGCCTGGTGGCGGTTCGAATGGTGGAGTTGGAAGCCGTGTTTTCAACGTCAATATTGAAGGGGGGCAAGAAGAGCTGACTGGTTTTGACATATTCAGTGAAATTGGAACTGCCGCTGCACTGACCAAGACCTTTACCACATCGGTTACCGATGGTTTCTTGAATATCGATTTTATCAAAATACCAAACAAAAACAATGCCCAAATTTCGGCCATCGCCATTTTCGGGTTACAATCCAATAATCCTCCAATAATTATTGAAACCATTGAAAATCAAACAAATAACTTGGGTGAAACCCCCGTTTTGAGCGTAGTGGCCACAGGTGGGGATGCAAATGAGACTTTTGATTTTCAAGCTACCGGACTTCCGCCTGGTCTCACGATTGAAAATACCAATGGTTCTATTCTTGGTACGATTACCACCTCGGTCGGGGCGGTCTCTAGTTATCCGGTTACGATTACCGTTAGCAAGCCTTCATCCATTCCTGAAAACACCAGTTTTATTTGGAATATTACCGATCCAAATGCGTTGAACCCTGTCTTGTTCAGGGTCAATGCAGGTGGACCTTTAACTGCTTCAAATGATGGTTTTACCATGTCTTGGGATGAAGATCAGAAATCGGCTGCGGCAGGTAATCCGAATGGTAATGCCAGTAACGGCACACCCTCGCAGTATGTGAATTTTCAGACCCAAGACGCTACTTTTGGCGCCAATTTACCCGCTTCTTTCGTAAATAATACAGGGTATCCTGATGCGCTTTTCGCCACGGAACGTTTCAATACCAGCGCGGTACCCAATAACATGCAGTGGAGTTTCCCCACGGGAAATGGCAACTTTCAAGTCAATTTGCTATTTAATGAAAATTGGGGTTCTGAAAACACCCAACCTCAGAACAATAGAATTTTCGATGTGGAGATAGAAGGTCAGATTGTCTTGGATGATTATCGTCCTTCAGTCGATGGTACCCAACCCAACGTGGCCCGATTGGAAACTTTTCAAATCATTGTCAATGATGGGGTTTTGAACATTGATTTGATAAAAATAAGTCAAAACCCGGCTATAAAGGGCATAGAAATCAAGGCCATTGGCAATTCAGTGAGCGAGGGCCCATTGGTTACCAATCCTGGAGCACAGGTAGGTGTTGAGGGTGATGTGGTCAATTTGCAAATTTTGGCTAGTGATGGTTCAGATCCGTCTTGTGGACCTTTGACATATGCTGCGGAGAATTTGCCTGAAAATTTGACCATTAATGAAAACACCGGACTCATTTCAGGAACCTTGAAGCAAGGTACCGGAAGTGGCACGTCAGGGGCTTTTATAGAGTCCAATGGTTTGGTGGTCATTGAGATGGAATCGACTGAGAACCTTCCCGGTAGTTGGGTGAATTCCACAGATTCCACTTCTCCAAATATCTCAAATCCGGCTTCAGCCACTGGTGGCGACTTCATTGTTTGGGAAGGGGGCCAATTTTTTAACCAACAAGGTAACGGACTCATTACGTATCCGATTGAGATAACCACAACGGGCACCTATGAATTCAAATGGCGTACCCAAGTAGGAAATGGTACCAGCTCAACAGATCACAATGATACATGGCTTAAAATCGAGGCTGATAGCTTTTACGGACAAAAAAGCTCAAATGGAACTATAGTTTGCCCAAAGGGGGCAAATGGCAATACCAATGATTGTGTTGGCAATTTGCCAAAGGGATCCGGCGGTAACGGTTGGTTCAAAGTGTATTCCAGTGGTGCTACAAACTGGACGTGGTCAACGTTTACCAATGATAATGATGGCCATAAAATATATGCGCGGTTTGATAACCCCGGAACCTATAATATATTGATTTCAGCACGATCAAGCGGCCATGCCTTGGATCGAATGGTTTTGGTGCATGCTGATGCCAATAGCAATGGCGAAAGTTTGACATTGCTTGAATCTGAACAAGCGGTAGGTCAGGTAGCTGGTGCTGCAGATGATAGTCCATACAATGTCACGGTTACGGTTACTGACGCTTGCGATCCTTCCATTGACACCAACATTGATTTTACCTGGAACGTTACGAAAACCGCGGTAGGAAATCCTTCAGCGACGGTCGATGTAATACCAGGTGGGGGTATAGGAGCCTCTACTTTTGGCAATAATTCTTTCATTATTAACAATACAGGTGATGATGATATTGTGAATGTTACCATTAATACAACCACCGGCTTTATGAAAGATGTGGTTTTTGATCCAGTGGGTACCGCCGGTGATTCAACCGCCAAATGTTTGACAGCAGGAATAAATGGTGGTGGCCCGGTAGGTTTGACCGTTGGTGCCAATGGTAATGGTCAAGATGATTGTGTTGACATATTCACACAGTTTCACAATGGCATTGACGACCAAGAGGGGTATGACATTATGAGTTTGGACTTTACTGATTTCAATCCGGGTGAGGCCTTCAATTTCGGGGTCGATATGGATCCCACGACAATAAAAGGAGATTTGACGGCTGGAGACGCCGGATCGATTTCAGGTTTTGAACTGATCGGTGCCACCATTAGTGTCGAGTTCGCTAGTGGAGTGGTGTTTACCTCAAGTTTGTTTGATGAGGGAAGTATTGGAGGTTCTGATGTTACCTTGAATGGTTCGGGCAACGCCCTTGTGGCTCCTTCGATTTTGGTTGAAGGCTTGAGTGTAGATAGAGTGGTATCGGTCCCCAATCAAATTGTTGAGGTTTCAGGGCCACCAAACGCATCAGTAACCCTCTTACGGATTGATGGTCGTTTGTACATAGACCCTGGTAATCCCAGCGTAGGATATGATATTGATAGTTTTGAAGCGAATGATGCCATGGCAAAACAATTGTACGCTGTGCAGTTGGATGCCACAGGTAAGGCCAACATTCCAGTGGTTTTGACACAAACTCCTGGACCAAACGGTACTCCAGATGGTGGTTTGAACCATTTTATAGCAGTGGTCAATGGTCAAAATGGTGAAAATAGTATTGCCTCCAATGTTATTGTG
The DNA here is from genome assembly GCA_964432915.1 of uncultured Maribacter sp. Taxonomy (GTDB): domain Bacteria; phylum Bacteroidota; class Bacteroidia; order Flavobacteriales; family Flavobacteriaceae; genus Maribacter_C. The sequence goes on along the minus strand of CAYSPL010000007.1, from coordinate 34,337 downwards.
CTTGAATTTGATCCCGATGCTGTGGTTGGCCCATCTGTTTTAGTGGAAATGACCCCCGGTGCCGATTTGGATACCAGTACTTTTGGTGGTGGAAGTTTTCAAATCAGTAATAATTCCACAGGTGGCCTCCAAATAACCAATCTGACCATTGATTTGAGTACAGCCATTTTGCCAGACATGGTCTTCGACCCGGTTGGAAGCGGTGGCGATGCCACGGCTAAATGTTTTGTTTCCAATTTGGGTGCCGCTGCCGTTGGCCTGGTTGTACCCAATGACCCATGTATCTCACCTTTTTCCCAACCCAGAAATGGAGGATTTGATGTGATGAGTATCAATTTTACCGAATTTGATCCAGGGGAGTTTTTCACCTTTGCCGTTGATGTCGATCCCAACAGCATTCAGGGGGTTTCAGGCGCTGGTTCCGCTGGATCGGTATCCGGCTATGAGTTGATTGGCAGTACGGTTACTCTTACTTTCAGTGACAATTCAATATTGACCACCAGTATTTATGAAGATGGTTCTTTGGGTGGTGGTCAGGCGATTGCAACTGCTGAGACCTTAGTGGCACCAACGATTTCTGTAATGGGTGTAACAGGAAGTTCAGCTACGGTCAATGATTTAAACCAAACTATAACAGTATCAGGTACACCTGGCGATGTGGTATCGCTAATGTTGATGGATTCTAGGTTATATATTGCACAGGGTGGCACACCCTTCAACGTTCCAGATCCCACCTACTATGCGAACGAAGCGATGGACAAAAGCCTCTACACAGGATTGATCGGTGCAGGAGGTTCTGTTGATATACCTGTTGAACTCTTGGTTACCCAATTTGGTAATGGTACACCTGATGGAGGATTAAACCAAATTGTGGCGGTAACGACAAAGGGTGCCTACGCTCCTGATAAAGAAGTTAGTACCACTTCGAACATAATTACGCTCTTGTATGATCCGAACGCAGTTGATACAGGCGATGTTACTGTGACCTATTCGCTGCAAGGCAGAACAGACCAGACCATTGCTTTGACTGTGAATGTATATGAACCAGGTGTTGCAGCACCCGTATACCAATTCACACCAACAGGAAATGCCACTGGGGAGTTTACTATTGCGGGCTTGGATGTTGGTAATTATAACATTGGCATAAAGGCATCGAACTATTTGCAGCGTGTCAGCAATTTGACTGTGGTCTCAGGAGCAAATACATTGACTGTCAATGAGTTAAAAGCTGGAGATGCCAATGACGATAATTTTGTGACACTGCAAGATTTTTCCATTCTCGCAAGTAGCTTCAATTTACAATCTGGCGGAACAGGTTTTGATGAAAGGGCAGATTTTAACGGAGATGGCTTCGTCACATTACTCGACTTTTCGTTGCAGTCCTCCAATTTCAATACACAAGGGGAAGAAATACCTTAGGTGATTTCCTCCATAATAGAGAAACCCCTCGTTTTGGGGTTTTTCTATTTAAATTACTGTTGATGGCGATCGATTAACTTCTTTGGTCGCGGTTCTTCCCTTTTTTTTGTATTCCCTGGGAAAACCAAATTGGTGCTTGAATAAGTAGAGCCAAAAGTAACACTGGCCGCATGAACCTGGCTTATGGCATCTAACACTTGATCATCTGACAGTTCTTTTAAAGGGTGTATGAAAACGGACCAAATGATTTCATCACTGAGTGCATACTTCACATCCAAAGCAGAATGAAAGTTGGCAACCAACATATTGAGTAGCTGCTCTTCTATTATGTCTTTCGTTTCCACAATAGGTGATATGATACGCATACGGTTTGCATTTTCGTCATAAATGCAGAATACGGGTGTTTCTTGATACAAGAATTGTATTGAGTTTCCATTGAAAATTACCGTATCTGCCACTTGAGTAATAAGTTCTCGAAGTTTTTTGGGCCGCATGTCCTGACCTGTGGAGTGGTTAATGCTTATCAACAATGAGAAAACACAGAACATCAATAAATTTCGCATCGCTATATTTTCAAAATAAGTCGATAAAAAGAAGGGTTTATTACAAGAATGGTCGAAAATCACTAAAAGTGGCCTTTACAAATTTGATTCCTTTTAATCATTGAAATAGAATGCCTTATGTGGCATCCAATACAATATCAACATATAAAATCTGTTTTTTTAAGAAAAATACTACAAATAGTACGAATATTCTTATTTTTACTGCAACTAACCAAAACCATTGTGCATGCATAATTTTACACTATTCTTCCTTAGCTTTTTAACCGTTCTTTTTTCCAACCCCGTTTCGACTGACAATTCGGTTCAAAACCAATCGGTTTCCCCTCAAATAATGGACTCTGATTTGATAATCACTGAAATCATGTATAACCCCAGTGGTTCTGATACAAAATGGGAATGGATTGAAATATACAATTCAGGTACAACCACCATTGATTTGAGTGGATACGTGCTTGATGACGCTAGTGGGCCTCAATTGTCTGATGCAAATATTGATACAGGCAGCTTAGCACCCCAAAAGTCCGCCATTTTTTATGATGCCAATGATGTGACGGCAGAGCAATTTAAAGATGTATGGGGTAATGTCAATCTTATTGCCGTAAGCAACTGGTCCGCCCTGGGGAATGGCTCAGGCGATTCAATTGGTATTTGGGATAGTTATGCCAATTACGATAATGATCATCAAATACAAGCTAATACCATTGAGCGGCTTACCTACAAGAACAATGAAGAAGGATGGCCCAACGGTAATAATGGGGGTCCTTCAATATACCTCACTGATTTATCACTTGACAACACTGTTGGAAGCAACTGGGCATTAAGTTTAGACGGCTCTGAGACGCCTTTGAATGTTAATTACATTAGTACGGCTGCACATGGTAATTCCGGATCCGATGTTGGTTCTCCAGGTAATGTGACATTTGAAGATACCACACCACCAGTTGTGGAATGCCCTGAAACTGTTGAAATAAATCATGACGAAGGTTTGTGTTCATCTGAAATTCCGCTATTGGAACCTTCAGCAACTGATGATGTTTCCACTGAATTTATAGTGGAAGGAATACGAAGCGACGGGTTGGATCTCTTGGAACCTTTTCCAGTTGGCAATACCACTATCACCTGGACGGTAACTGATGAGGCGGGCAATACTTCTGTACCATGCGACCAGCTACTTATTGTGATAGAAGATGAACTTCCCACCGCAATCGCTCAAGATATTACCGTAGAACTTAATGAAAATGGAAAAGCGACCATTGATCCCCAAGATTTGGATAATGTTGACACCCCTTCATTCGATAATTGCGGTATTGCCCAGTACCTGGCAACAAGAACCGAATTTGACTGCAATGATCTTGAGGCACCTGTTTCTGTTGATTTTTCAGTACTAGATGCCAATGGTAACTCAAGTGCGGCTACAAATGTTATGGTTACGGTTATTGATAAACTAAAACCAGAATTGATTTGTTCTGAAAATATTACTGCCGTAAGTTCAAATGGAAATCCGATTGTTTTGGAACAAATTATAGCTCCAAATGTTGTTGATAATTGCGATTCTGAAACAACAATCACAGCAGTGCGAAGTGATGAAGCTGATTTAAATGACCCTTTTCCAGTTGGAACAACCACCATAGTATGGCAGGCAAAGGATACTTCGGGTAATATGACTCAATGTTCCCAGTTGGTAACCATTACCCTTCAAGAAGATACCACACCACCAACCTTTGATGTTGATGGCAATACAGAAGATTTTACCACAGAATTGGAGGTGGGCGATAATTATATAGTCGGCACTATTATGAATATTGTTGATGACAACATAACGGCATCCCAGATTATTGGTGCTGAATTGGTTGATACCTCACAGTCTGGAGGTCCTTTTTTGGTAACCTATGAAGTCAGTGATGGTACTAATACCACGATCATAACAGAAACGGTTTTGATTACTGATTCAAGACTTGCCGTTACCAATTTCATCTTGGTCAATGCCGATACCAATGAGGATCTTTTTGAAATTACCCCAGATATGCAGATAAGCCCTAGCAGCTTACCATCCATGAACCTCAATATCAGGGCCGTTACCTCTGAAAACGCCATGAGTGTACGACTTGAATTGTCAGGTACCCTGAGAAATACACGTTTAGAGAATGTGGCACCCTACGCTTTATTTGGTGACTTTCCGGTAGGCGTTTACAGTGGTAGAGAATTTCTATCAGGGCCTTATACCATTATGGCCACACCATTTTCTGAAAATAGGGCACAGGGTACTATTGGCGAACCATTGGTACTAAATTTTTCTATTGTGGACACCTGTGATACTTTTGAACTTATAATTGTTGACTTTTTCGATACCTCAACCTGTGGGGGGACTGATGGTTTCGTTTTATTAGATACGGACGGAGGAATTGAACCGATAAATTATTCGTGGAGTCATGACGCTGATTTTTCTGGAAATGTAGCCACCGATTTAGCAGCAGGTTCATATTCAGTTACTGCAACTGATAACAATAACTGTATTTCTATGGTCACTTTTGAAATCAAAGATCCAGAACTACCAGCGGTTGACTTGGCACCTTTTGAGAGTATCACTGTTGATTCGCCTGCTGTGACCCTGAATGGTGGTGTGCCCATAGGAGGAATCTTCAGCGGAGAAGGTGTTATTGACGGTGTTTTTGATCCATCAGTGGGAGTTGGTATTTATGAAATCACATATTCTTACATCGATGCTGAGACGAATTGTGAAAATAGTGCTACGCAAAATATTGAAGTAACCCAAGTTGAATTGTTGGTTACAGGATTTACATTGGTTAATGCCGATACAAATGAAGATATAATTGAATTGACCGAAGGATTACAAATCAGCCTTGCTGAATTACCAACCACAAATTTGAATATCAGGGCCAACACTACCGACGATGTTCAAAGTGTAATGTTGATGATAAGTGGTGAGCTCAACCGTTCGCGTAAAGAGAATGTAGCTCCATACGCCTTGTTTGGTGATTTTCCTGCGGGGCAATACAATGGCAAAACTTTTACCACGGGTTTCTATTCAATAACGGCAAAACCATATTCAGAAAATCAATTGGGTGGCGAGATGGGTACCCCAAAAACCATCGATTTTGAAATAATAGGTGCTGAGTTGGCCGCGAGAAATGATAATTCAGTAAGTGTTTTTCCAAATCCGGCAAAAGAACAAACCATACTTCAATTCGAGAATCCTGCAGAAATACGAACCATTTACCTGTATGATGTTTTGGGTAGGGTGGTGGCCACATATGAAGGGCAGTTGGTCAAAAAAGATGGGGCCTATGTATTGGATGTGGGGTCAATTCCAGCCGGTAATTATCATGTCAAAACCTATGATGGCCAAGGTAATGCGCATCAAAAGCAATTGATTGTTAAGAGGTAGTATCCATTGTTCTGATTATTGACTAATGCCCTTCGGTAGGTAAACAGAGAAGGTGTCTTAAAAAATCAACAAATCGGAAATGCAATACCATTCATTTTTAATTGCTCAAAGAGAATATATCCGATATGAAAGCGTGGTTTTTGCACCGAATATGTACTATTTGTTACCAATCACACATTTTCCCAGCATATTTAGCTCTGTTCCACATTATATTTATTCTACCAAAAGTTGAATTTTAAATTAGCTTTGAGGCACACAATAGAGTTTAAGAATCTGTCTCATAGCTAGGTTCCCTCCCAAAAATCATCCATGGTAACACCCCATTTTCTTCTATGAGGAAGCAACCTACCTATAGTTGTGTTTTTTGATAACCAACCAAATATAATTATGAACAGTAAACACAAGAGAAGGTATTTTGTTAAAAACGCCTTGATGGCCTGTGGTGGCCTCATTGCGCTTAGTCCAATACAAGCCTTGGCTAAGAACAGGACAAAAGAGAAAAGCGTCTATGGAATGACGCACCAAACAGACTTAAGCACTGAATTCTTTGGAAAAAGACTTAAAATCTCAGGTCAGGTTTTTGATAGAGATGGCAAGAATCCAGTGGCCGGTGCCATGCTAGAATTCTGGCATTTATCACCAAATTCAAATCATTACGGACATAAAGGCATGGTTAAGACCAACGAAAATGGATATTACCAAATTATTTCTGATATGCCGAATTGGGAAAAAGGCAAATCTAAAACGGTTCATTTTCGACTGCCCAATAGCACCACAGTATCGGAAACAACTTTAAAGTTTACGGATTATAACGCTTTTATAACCGATAATCACTGGGAGGTTCACAACGGATTGCCCGACAGATTACTCTTCCCAAAATTGGAGAAATCATTCAATACAACAAAAATCAAATTCAATCTTTCAACCAACCAAAAAATCTAAAATTATGGAACCATTTATAGGACAAATCATGATGTTTGCAGGCAATTTCGCGCCCAGAGGCTGGGCACTATGCGACGGTCAACTTTTAGACATTGCCTCTAATTCTGCTCTTTTCTCAATTATGGGTACCACCTATGGGGGCGATGGTCGAACAACTTTTGGGTTACCAGATCTTAGGGGCCGAGTACCCTTGCACCCAGGTTCTGGACCAGGACTTACAACACGTTCGCTAGGTGAAAAAACCGGTACCGAGACCAATACACTGACCATAAACCAAATTCCATCGCACAACCATAATGTTGTAGTACCTGCGAAGGAGGAAGCCAATGCCGAGGCCCCAACAGGAACATTTATTGCCGGGGCAGGTTTTGATGGCTTTGGCACCACTTCCGACACCAATATGGCCGCTTTTGGTACGGCCAATGCTGGTGGTGGGCAGGCCGTAAATAACATACAGCCCGTGCAATGTGTGAATTTCATTATTGCTTTGACCGGAATTTTTCCAGCAAGAAGTTAATCAAAATTTTAAAAACCAAAACCTCTACCCAATATGAAAAAAATTACTCTTTTGACGGCGCTATTCCTGTCAACACTGTTCACTTATTCGCAAACATCACTGAGCGCAGGTGATATTGCCTTTGTTGGGGTCAATACCGATGGCGTATCGGATGCGGATGATTCGTTTGCATTCTTGCTTTTGAAAGATATTGATGCGGCAACACAAATTATATTTACCGATCGAGGTTGGACAGATGGTGTAGGCTTCTGGGACGGTTCTCCTGGAGATGGTGAATTCACTTGGACCTCTGGTTCGGCACGAAGCGCTGGTGAGGTGGTTACACTTTCCTTTGCTACCCTGCTGCCTGCGGCAGCTTCTTTTACAACTTTGGGTGATCAGCTATTTGCTATTCAGGGTAGCATTGCCAGCCCTACATTTATTGCCGGTATGCAATTGAACGAGGTTGTTGGTACGAGTGATGATGCCAATTGGGACGGAGCTGCGACCAGCAATATGACCTCAGCTCTGCCCGATGATCTCACCACCGGTGATACGGCTGTACGCTTTTCTCCTGAACAAGACAATTGGCAGTTCAATTGTGCCACAGGCGGGTGTCCAATATCAGGTACGCCAGAAGAACTAAGGGAAATATTGCATGATCCGGCCAATTGGGTGAGTAATAATACCGCTGTATTTCCAACTACGGTTGATGCCAATTTGGAAATAAGCTCGGTAACGACGGGCGCTACTGGCCCAACCTTGGTCTCGACCTCACCCCTTGATGATGCCACTGAGGTACCCTTAGAGACGAATATCGTGCTCGAATTCAGCGGGCCCATATTTGCAGGTACGGGACTATTGCGCAAGTTTAATAATACAACTGGCTCCGCGAGTGCTTTTTTGCCTAGTCAAATTGAAGTAACTATTAGTGGCAACGTTATGACAATTAACTCAATCTTTGATTTAGATCCCAATAGTGACTATTCTATTCAAATGGATGCAGGGTTCTTGGTCGATGCCAATGGGAATCCCGTAGCGGGAATTTCAGACCCAACATCCTTTAATTTTTCTACTTTGACCACTTCAGATGCTACCGCACCAGTACTGGTCTCATTAAATCCCCTTGATGATGCAACCAATGTACCCATTGATACCAATTTTACCATGACCTTTAATGAGCCCGTACAGTTTGCTGGGTCAAGGACTTCTTTGCGCAGGTTAGGGCCGGGTGATCCTGTATCTGGTACTGAAATGGGGTTATTGACCCGAAACTTCAACGGAAACCAGTTGGTACTTACCTTTCCATCCGATTTGGAATATGATACGGAATATTGGATAAATATTAATGATTTTATAGTAGAAGATCTATCGGGCAATAATTTTCCCGGTTTGCCCATATTTGGCTGGACTTTTACCACAGAATCCGCACCAAGCTGCTCTGTGATCATCGACACCCAGCCAACCGATCAAAATGGTTGTGAAGATACTTTTGGGAACTTTGATTTGGTAGCATCGGGCACAGGCAATATTAGCTATCGATGGGAGTCTAACCCTGGGTCAGGATGGAGTAACACGGCTGCCCCCAGCACGAATAGCTTTCCATTTAAATTTGCACAGACTATAAATGGTTTTCAATACAGGGTAGTGGTTACCAGCGATAATAACACTCCTGATGATGCAAGTGATGACTGCTCGGTAACTAGCGATGTTGTCACCTTAACGGTAAACCCATTGCCAACGGTAACCTTTACCGCACTGGCCGATTTGGCCATTAATGCTGGGGTACAGACCGGGCTTGGTGGAGGTTTACCGGCACAGGGCAGCGAAACTGATGATTCAGGAGTATACACTGGTCCTGGAATTACCGATGATGGCAATGGCCAGACCTATAGTTTTGACCCGGTAGCAGCTGGTATTGGAACACACAAGATTACTTATACTTATACGGATGCCAATGGCTGTTCTGGGGAGGCCAGCGGTGAGGTATCGGTTACCGGGGAGACGTCAACCTGCGAAGTGACCATTCTATCCTTTACTGAAAGAATAAACGCTTGTGATGGAGGAGATATCGGATTTTTTATCTCAGCTTCGGGTAATGGAAACCTGAGCTACCAACTGCAACAAAAAGTAGGTTCAGAATTTATTGATATTGGCCCAACAACTGAAACCAATACATTTTCACTTAATACGGAATTGGAAATGGACGGTTTTCTGTACCAAGTGGTGGTAACCAGTGACAATGGCACCCCCGATGATACCAGTGATGATTGTTCAGAGACCAGTAGTTTGGCAACCCTGCTAGTACGCCCGGTACCTGAAGTGAGTTTTACGGCATTGCCCGATTTGGCTATTAATGCCGGGGTACAAACTGGCCTTAGTGGCGGAACCCCAGAAGGCGACCTTGAATTCAGTTTCGGCGAGTATGATGGCCCTGGGGTTACCAACGATTTCGATACAGGCACGTATAGCTTCGACCCGGCCGAGGCAGGGGTGGGCATCCATACCATTACCTATATATACAATCCCGGGAGGGGTTGTGGTGCCACGGCCAGTGATGAGGTTGAAGTCACGGCAATTGATATGCCCGATGTACTATCAATTTTGGAATTCTATCTTATTGATGCAGACAATGATGTCATCATTGCACCTTTGATGGATGGTGATATGATCGATGTGGCAACCTTGCCCACCATGAATTTGAATATTGAGGCCCTGACAACTGATGATGCTGAAAGTGTACAACTTGTTTTAACCGGTACTCAAAGTAAAACAATGACCGAAAACTTTGCACCCTATGCACTTTTTGGTGATAACAGTTCAAATTTCAACGGAAATGTTTTTGATCTTGGATCTTACAGCTTAAGTGCCACTCCTTATGATGATAACAATCAAGAAGGTACAATGGGCACGCCAAAAACAGTAAATTTCAGCTTTGTCGAGGTACCTGTTGACAATGATGGTGATGGTTCGTTTAGTGATGTGGACTGTGATGATGATGATGACACTATTTATCCCGGAGCGCCTGAAGTTTGTGATGGGAAAGACAATGATTGTGATGGTGCCATTGACGAAGATTTGGCCGCCACGAGTTATTACATTGACTTCGATGGTGATGGCTATGGAGACCCTGTTAGTGAGACTCAGTTGTGTGCTATTGAAGATGGCTACGTAACAGACAATACTGATTGCAATGACAATGATGACACTATTTACCCTGGCGCACCTGAAGTATGTGACGGAATCGACAACAATTGTGATGGTTTGATCGATGATGCCGACCCTAATGTGACCTGCGATGTGATCACGGAGGGAGAAGCCGATTTGATTGAGGCCACATTTTTACAAGGGTCGAGTAACCCTAGTCCGACAGGTCCGATTTTAAGAGTCGAGGAAGGTATACGGGAAACCTATCTGAAATTTGATTTGGGCGCATGTACTGGCCCAGTTTCTGAAGCACGTTTGGAAATGGTTGTTGCCAGTGACCCAGGTAACGGAACTTTAGAAGTCTTCAGAGCTAGCAAATCAAGCTGGACTGAGACTGGGTTAAATGGAAGTAACAATCCCGCTACGGTAGGTAACGCTATAGCGAGCATTTCAGGAACGCATAGTCTTGGTCAAACAAAGATTTGGGACTTGGATGTAAGTCAATTGACCACAGGCGGGCTATTGACACTTATTGTCAAGCACAGCAATGGCAATGATGTGGCCTTTGCCTCAGATGAGACGGCTCAGCCCCCAGTATTGTATGTGACTGCGGGCAGCACTGGACCAGTTGACAATGATGGCGATGGTTCTTTCAGTGATGTGGACTGTGATGATAATGATGATACAGTTTATCCAGGTGCACCTGAACTTTGTGATGGCAAGGACAACAATTGTGATGGACTTGTTGATGATGAGGAACCAGGAGTGGATTGTGGTCAATCGGAAGTGATTGCTGATTTGATCGACGGTACATATTTGCAAGGTTCGAACAATCCTGCACCGACCGGACCCATTTTGAGGGCTGAGGAAGGCATACGGGAGACCTACCTTAAATTCGACATGGGAGTATTGAGTGGGAACATCCAAGAAGCAGAGTTGACCATGCAAGTGGCAAGCGACCCTGGTAATGGCACCCTTGAGGTTTTCCTTGGTGATGGCACCAATTGGACGGAGACCACATTAAGTGGGGCCAACAAGCCCGCGATTGATGGAGCAGCGTTGGCATCTATAAATGGAACCCATAGTCTTGGTCAAATAAAAACTTGGAATCTTGATGTGAGCACCTTACCAAATGGAGGTGAAATAACACTGATTGTGACCCATAGTAATGGCAACGACGTTGCCTTCGCATCTGATGAAACGGTACAAGCACCGCAATTAGTGATAACCACCTCTGGTGAAGATGAAGATGACGATGTTCCTGGGCTATTTCTAAGACCAGAGCCAAGTATATTAAGTTTATCGCCAAATCCTGCGATAAGTGAGGTAAACGTTACCTTTATTTCGCCCCAAGGGAAGAAACTCACGAACGATATATTCGTTTATGATGCCCTAGGTCGATTGGTAAGAACAATATCGACCACAGAAGCGGAATTGGATGGGTCTTTCAGACTGAATGTGCAAAGTTTGGAAAGTGGTATCTACTTTATAAAGACTTATGATACTAGAGGTATGGTGCATCAAAAGCAGATGGCGATAAAGAAGTAAAGTTCAGACTTCATTAATTTAAAAAAGCGACCCTGCATTTCAGTAGGGTCGCTTTTCTTAATTTAATCAGTCATCCAAACGTCCAGCAATCCAACTATTCTTGCATGGTATGATACACATTCTGTACGTCATCATCTTCTTCAATTTTTTCGAGTAGTTTTTCAACATCGGCAACCTGTTCTTCGTTCAATTGCTTGGTAACCTGCGGAATTCGCTCAAAACCAGAAGATAGAATTTCGATATCTCTATTTTCCAATTCTTTTTGAATGGCACCAAAACTTTCAAAAGGGGCATAAATCAAAATTCCGTCATCATCAACAAAAACCTCTTCTGCGCCAAAATCGATCATTTCAAGCTCTAACTCCTCAGGGTCAATATCTTCAGCAGGAATTCTAAAATTGCAGGTATGGTCAAACATAAATTCAACAGAGCCAGAAGTGCCTAAATTGCCATTGCATTTATTGAAATAACTGCGCACATTGGCAACCGTTCTGGTGTTATTATCTGTTGCGGTTTCAATAAGAATGGCAATGCCGTGAGGAGCGTACCCTTCAAATAATACCTCTTTGTAGTCGCCTTGGCTTTTATCGCTTGCCCGTTTAATGGCACGTTCGATATTGTCTTTGGGCATATTGACAGACTTCGCATTTTGAATAACGGCACGCAATCGCGAATTGGCATCTGGATCAGGTCCGCCTTCTTTTACGGCCATCACAATATCTTTTCCGATTCTGGTAAACGCTTTAGACATGGCCGCCCAGCGTTTCATTTTACGTGCTTTTCGAAATTCAAAAGCTCTTCCCATAACTACGTTCCAATTAAAATGTGTATAAAGGCAAATTAAAAAAAATCAAGTTCAAGCACAAGTTCAAACGCTACTAGAAATTCTTGGTAAAAAGTACTACCTTATTGCAACCTACACATAAATTTTTACTTTTTGCCAACAGCCAACAGCCAACAGCCAACAGCCAACAGCCAACAGCCAACAGCCAAC
>CAYSPL010000007.1:0-21722 GCA_964432915.1 uncultured Maribacter sp. | reverse complement strand
GCCAACAGCCAACAGCCAACAGCCAACAGCCAACAGCCAACAGCCAACAGCCAACTGAATTACTCTCCCTCAATGATTTCTTCAATGGTGTGCGCCAATTTGAAATCTTTTTCGGTGACCCCACCAGCATCGTGTGTATTCAGGCGAATGTGAAGATTTTTATAGACATTGCTCCAATCAGGATGATGGTTTTGTTTTTCGCATTCAAAGGCAATTCGAGTCATAATGGTAAAGGCTTCCTTGAAATTCTTGAATTCAAAAGATGTTTCTATGGCCCCATCGACATACTCCCATCCATCCAATTTCTCTAGATACTCCGTTATCTGTTGTTCTGAAAATTTTTCCATGTTAGTGCTTTTGATAGTGTTAAATCATCATGTGATGATCAATGATGTCTTGATGACTGAATTGTAAATTTTTGGGCAATTTATTGTCCTTTGGTAAAACCGCCAAATAGCGATCATCATTTGTGGTAAACACGCGCTTATAAATGGGGTTGAATTCCCCGATGCGCTCTACCACTTCTTTTATGAAATCTTCATGATGCACCAAATCTTTACTTCCCAAATGAAAAATTCCAGTTTTATTTCTATTGATGAGGTAATGAATTTGTTGTGTTAGTTTGTCAACATTGGTCACATTCAATATCAAATTCGGAAAAACCTCGATTGGTACATTATCCCAAATTGATTTCTTTATTTCTTTTATTCTGGGCGACAAATTACCAAAAACCATGGGCACACGTAAAATGGCCATTTTACTTTTTGGCAGTCGTAGCAGCATGTTCTCAATCTTTATTTTCAAACGCCCATAAACACTCTCTGATAAGGTTTTGTCATTTTCATAAGATGGGTATTTGCTGTAGGCATCGAAAACATTGGCAGAAGAGATGAAAAATAGTCTGCACTTGTTGTTAGAAACATATTCCGTTAGATGTTGATGCCCAATGATTTGCGCCGCAAAATTTCCTCGAAGTGCCGAAATTATGACATCTGGTTTTACTTTTTTCAGCAATTGAAAAATATCATCTTCACGCATGTCATATTTGAAAAACTGTTTGTTTTCTTCAAACGGTCTTCGTGCAGAATTGTATGTGCCGTAGGTATCGAAATAATTGCAGAGCTCTTTGTAGATGGAATTCCCGATAAAACCGCTACCGCCCAGTATTAGAATTTTTTTCCCTTTATCATCCTTCTTCACCCTCTTTTGGCCCATGCAATGCTATACTTTATAAAAGGGAAGTTTTACCACGGTCGCGGGTACCGCATTTTTTCTGATTTGGATATTGATTTTACTACCAACGTCGGCAAAGATCGCTGGAACATAACCAAGACCAATGCCTTTTCCCATAGACGGCGACATGGTACCTGAAGTAACAATTCCTATCTTTTTACCTTGACCATCAACTATATCGTAGCCATGTCTTGGAATTCCTCTTTCATCCAATTCAAAGGCCACCAATTTACGGTCTGGTCCGTGTGCTTTTTCTCTTGCTAGCGCTTCTGAGTTCACAAAGTCTTTTGTGAATTTGGTGATCCATCCCAAACCTGCCTCAAAGGGCGAGGTTTCATCATCGATGTCATTTCCGTAGAGGCAATAACCCATTTCAAGCCGCAAGGTATCACGGGCAGCCAATCCTATCGGTTTGATTCCGAAATTGGTACCGGCTTCCAAAACTCTATCCCAAATTTGCTGTACTTCCTCATTTTTGCAATAAATTTCAAATCCATCAGATCCCGTATATCCAGTGGCAGAAATAATCACATGCTCAATATCTGCAAAATCCCCTACCACAAAATTGTAAAACTTGATGGCCGCCAAATCTTCCGAAGTCAGACTCTGCATTGCTTCAACCGCCTTCGGGCCTTGAATGGCCAAAAGGGAATATCCTTCTGAAATATCCCGCATTTCTGCATTGAATTCAGTGTTATACTTCGAAATATGATTCCAATCCTTTTCAATATTTGATGCATTTACCACCAATAGGTATTGTTCTTCTTTAATTCTATATACGATTAAATCATCTACAATACCCCCTGTTTCATTAGGTAAACAGCTATATTGTGCTCTTCCAACAGTTAGTTTGCTTGCATCGTTGGACGTCACTTTTTGAATTAATGCCAGAGCATTCGGACCTCCGATTAAAAATTCCCCCATATGGGAAACATCGAAAACACCGACCCCGTTTCTGACTGTTTCATGTTCAACATTCACGCCTTCATAGGAAACCGGCATATTGTATCCGGCAAACGGAACGATTTTAGCTCCTAATGCTTCATGTGTTGGGGTCAGCGCAGTATTCTTCATCGTACATTGATTTTAGTATGACAAAGCTATCGAAAATTATTGTTCTGCTAAAAAACCTTTGAGTTCTTCATAGGTTTTAATAGGGATGGATTTTTTCTCCTTACCCATGACTTTTTCAATCTGAGGCGGTAAGTCCAGTTTTTCATGAATCGTCTCTTCAACAACATCCAAAAATTTCACTGGGTGGGCGGTTTCTAAAAAGATGCCGCAGGTATTGGGATTTTTCGACAGATATTTTTTGAGCCCCAAATACCCTACGGCCCCATGTGGATCTGTTATATATTTTGACTCCTTAAAAATGGATTTCATCGCTTCTTTGGTCTCGTCATCAGTGAAGGTATACGACGATAGATTTTGTGATAGCCTCTCAAAATCATTATCAAAGAGATGACGAATTCGAACAAAATTGCTGGGGTCGCCGACATCCATGGCATTTGAAATTGTAGCCGTTGACGGTTTTGGATTGTACACACCTGTTTTCATGAATTGTGGCACCGTATCATTGACATTGGTTGCAGCAATAAAGTGCTTTACGGGCATACCCAATTTTTGCGCTACCATACCTGCACAAATATTTCCGAAGTTACCCGAGGGTACAGAAAAAACAATTTCCTTTCCTTTTGATTTAGCTTGTTGGTATGCAAAAAGAAAGTAAAACAATTGAGGCAGCCAACGTGCTACGTTGATAGAGTTCGCCGAAGTGAGTTGTACGGCACGTAAAAGGTCTGAATCCAAAAAAGCGGTCTTGACCATTTTTTGGCAGTCATCAAAAGTTCCGTCAACTTCGAGCGCGGTAATATTCTGGCCCAAGGTGGTTAATTGTCTTTCTTGAATATCACTGACTTTTCCACTCGGATATAGAATAACTACTTTTACCCCTTTTACTCCCAGAAACCCATTGGCCACGGCTCCTCCAGTATCTCCTGAGGTTGCTACTAAAACGATGACTTCATTTTGCTCTTCTTTAGAAAAATGGCCTAAGCAGTTCGCCATAAAACGTGCACCGACATCTTTGAAGGCCATTGTGGGGCCATGAAAAAGTTCTAAGGTCGCCACATTTTCCTCGATTTCTACAACTGGAAATTCAAAGTCCAAAACATCAGCCAAAATCGCACGTAATTTCTCATTCGGAATCTCATCACTTACAAATTGATGAATGGCATTAAAAGCGATTTCTTGGTCTGAAAGCTCTTCAATATGCTCGAAAAATGAATCAGGCAGTGGAGTAATGCTTTCTGGAAAGTATAAACCTTTGTCAGGCGCAATTCCTTTTATAACGGCATCTTTGAAAGATACTTTTGGTGCTATCTGGTTTAGACTGTAGTAGTTCATTTTATTAAATAAAGGACGGTGGACCGAAGACCGATGTCATTTTGAGTGTTTATTTAATGTTTTTTCGGAAAGCATTCCTCATATTCATTAAATGGAATGCTTCATTATATAATTCCATAAATCTTGTACCATGCATATAATCTCTTCTCTTTGCCTGAAACAAACAGGTTACAACTTCTGCCAAGGATCTAAAAGAGTACCCAATGAATCTTTTTGTTCAGGATTTGATTGCCCTATGGCGCCCTCTGAAATATTCAAAGCAATAGAATCTGAAGCTCGAAACATTTGAGAGGTTAAGTTAAATTTTTCCCTGTCTGGAAATTGATTTGAAAGTTTGTAAATGTCTTCTCCAAAATCCATCGCTTTTTGCCAGATGAGCAGTTTTTCAAATTTGAACTTTTCCACTTTTTTTTATTTGGTAAATATAACTTCCGCCAACCGTCATCCGCCAACCGCCAACCGCCAACCGAAATTCGCCATCTGTCACTGTTCATCTTCTTGTTTTTACAACTTTTTTATTCCCTCAACATTGATTTTTGAAACATAAATCTCGTGATTAACTCCAATGTTTTGATACACTTCCTTCATAGCTACTGCTACTTTTTGTGCTGCGGTTTCTCCTTTACTTAATGCGAAAATAGATGGACCTGATCCTGAAATACCACACCCTAATGCACCTGCGGCAATCGCATTGGCCTTTACCCGGTCAAACTCTGGAATCAAAATGGAACGAATAGGTTCTACAATATGGTCTTCCAAAGATCGACCGATAAGGTCATAATCGTACGTGAAAAGACCTGCTACCAATCCGCCGACATTTCCCCACTGTTTGATGCCGTCTTTTAAGGAGATATTGGTTTTCAATATTTTTCTTGAGTCGGAAGTCTTGACTTCAATTTGCGGATGAATGACTGTGGCATACAACTCATCAGGACTAGGAATCGGAACAACATCCAATGGTTCATAACTCCGTATCAAAGTAAAACCGCCGAATAGGGCAGGGGCCACATTATCAGCATGGGCAACACCACTCGCCAAACGTTCACCTTCCATTGCGAACTTGACCAGTTCAAGGGTTGAAAAGGGTTTTTTAAGCAATTCGTTCATTGCCCATACTGCACCCGCCGAACTTGCTGCACTACTTCCTATACCACTACCGGCCTTTATCTTCTTATAGATTTCTATTTCGAATCCCCCATCATAATCCGCTGCCTCCAAAAAGTCCAAACCAGCAACACCAGCTACATTTTTTTTGGTTTCCAGTGGCAAGTCTTGTCCTTCCAGTTTCGTAATGAAAATTCCTTTTTTTTCAGTTTTACGAACTACCATTTCATCACCAACGGAATCCAAAGCAACGCCGAGCACATCAAATCCGCAAGAGATATTGGCAATGGTTGCTGGACAGAAGATTTTAATTTCTTTAGAGTTCATAATTGTAATTCTATATTTTACTTGAGAGGACATCAATGACCCCTTTCAAAATGGGAATTGCAATATTCAAACCTTTTTTTAAAGTCCCCTCTCCTTTGGGGAGGGGATTTAGGGGTGGGGCTTAAAAATTTCCAATTCTGATAATATCAGCAAAGATTCCCGATGCGGTCACATCAGCACCTGCACCTGCTCCTTTTACGATCATGGGCTGATTCGGATAACGCTCTGTATAAAACAAAACAATATTATCGCTTCCTTCCAAATTATAAAAATCATGTCCCTTCGGAATTTCATGCAAACCTACACCGGCATTGCCATTTTCGAATTGAGCCACATATTTCAATTTGCAATTTTTGGCCTGGGCGTCAGCATATAACTTCTGGAAATCGGACTCATATTTAACCAGATAGGAAAAGAAATCATCATTATTATCCGTATCGAGACTTTCTTGTGGCAAAAAAGATTTGTTTTCAATATCTGTTATTTCCAATTGATTTCCGCTTTCTCGGGCTAAAATCAAAATCTTGCGCATCACGTCAACACCACTCAAATCGATTTTAGGATCAGGCTCAGTATAGCCTTCTTTTTGAGCCTGTTTCACCACATCATGAAAGGTGGTTTCAGCATTGAAATTATTGAATACAAAGTTCAGACTCCCTGATAAGACGGCTTGGATTTTTAAAATTTTGTCCCCTGATGCAATCAAGTGTTTCAAGGTGTCAATAATGGGCAAACCGGCGCCCACATTGGTTTCGAAAAGAAAAGGAGCACTGTACTTTCGTGCTAGGTCTTTAAGTTCTTGGTAGTTTGAAAATTCAGAGGAACAAGCGATTTTATTACAAGTCACAACTGAAATACTGTTAGCTAAGTAAGCATTATAGCTTGTTGAAATTTCTTCACTGGCCGTATTATCAACAAAAATGCTGTTGCGGAAATTGAGTTGCTTCACTCTCTCAAAGAAATCTTTTTGGTTTGCTTTTTGACCTGAAGCCAAAATAACTTCCCAATTCTCCAACGAAATTCCCTCTTCATTGAAAATCATGGTTCTAGAACTGGACAGCCCTATAACCCTGATGCTTAATTTTAAATGCTCTTTGAGGTACTCTTTCTGTTGTAGTATTTGATTCAGGAATTTCGCCCCCACATTTCCAACCCCCATTACGAACAGGTTGAGTTGCTTTATGTTTTCCTCGAAGAATTCCTCATGAAGGGCATTCAAAGCCTTCTTTACATCGTCTTTTTTAATAACCGCTGAGATATTTCGTTCAGAGGCACCTTGCGCTATGACTCGAATGTTCACATTGTTCTTGCCAAGGGTACTGAACATTTTTCCGCTCAAACCTTGATGGCTTTTCATATTATCGCCTACAAGGGCAATGATGGCCAAATCTTTTTCAGCAATGACGGGTTTTATTTTACCACGTTCTATTTCATATTCAAAAGCCGTATTTACAATTTGAACCGCATCATCGATATCGCCGGCAGAAATTCCCACACAAATCGAGTGCTCTGAAGAAGCCTGAGTAATCAAAACCACACTGATTTCAGCTTGCGATAGCACTTCGAAAAAGCGTTTTGAAATTCCGGGTATTCCAACCATTCCGGGGCCTTCAAGCGATAAAAGGGCTATGTTTTCAACATGGCTGATACCTCGAACCGTTTTGCCTTGTTCGTTTTGGTTTTTCGATATTACCGTTCCCTGATCTTCAGGACTAAAGGTGTTTTTTATTTCTATGGGAATTCCTTTTGCCAATACGGGTTGTATAGTTGGCGGATATAAAACCTTTGCTCCGAAATGCGACAATTCCATCGCTTCTTCATAGGAAATATTTGAAATCGCCTTAGCCTGCTTTACCAATTTAGGATTGGCCGTGAACATACCACTGACATCCGTCCAAATTTGTAGGAGCTCAGCATTCATCGCCGCGGCAAAAATAGCGGCCGTATAATCAGAACCACCACGGCCAAGGGTTGTCTGATTTCCGTTTTCTGCTGCGGCAATGAACCCGCCGGCTACAATGATTCGATGCGGAGTTTGTTCAAAATACCTCTTGCATCTTGCATTGGTCAATTTAAAATTCACGGCAGCTTTTTCATTTACCTCATTCGTGATGATAAGTTCTCTGCTATCCACATGACCCGCGTTCAATCCTTCTTGCTTGAAATATTCACCGATGATGAACGATGATAACATTTCACCATAACTAACAATTTTATCAGATAGCTGGGGTGTGATTTCGCCAATCATAAAAGCACCGTCCAACAGGTTTTCCAGGGTGTTCAATTCACCTTTCACATGACTCAGTATACCACTTTGAACATCAACTTTAAAAAGGATTTTTATGGCATTGAAATGTCTTTCTTCAATTTCTTTGACCAATGATTTATAGCCCTCATCTTGGCTTGAGGCCATATGAGCAGCAGTAAGAAGGGTATCGGTCACTCCGCCCAGCGCAGATACCACCACAATTGTTTTGTTGGCTTGACTATGGGCAACAATATCTTTTACTAGACTTATTCTTTGGGCAGTGGCAACTGAAGTGCCTCCGAATTTTAAGACGTGCATGTCATTTGTTTTGATGGAAATTTAGAAAAAAGGGCCTAATTAGGCAGAACGGATGAAAGTATAGCGTATTACCCCAAAGGGGTTGTAGTGGCAGTAGTGAAGTTAAAGCCATTTGAATTTAAAAAGTTAGATGCTATATCCATGATTTAATAATAAGCAAGCTCAAATTAAAGTAGTAAAAGTAGTACTTTTGGCTACTTAATCAAATCATCGATTGCATTTTTACGAATAAATTTGTCTCATTGCTTTGTGGTTCGGTTTTCGACAGAAAATTATTCAAAAAATGAAAATTCGATAATCAGTAATTCCATTTTTCATGAAACTTTTTAGTGGAGAACAAATATATGCGGCTGACAAATTTACCATTGAGAAGCAGCAAATAACTTCAGATACCCTAATGGAAAGGTCTGCAATTCAGATTTTTAACTGGATTCATACCCGTATGCAAGGTGCGCCTGTCAAAATTCATTTGTTCTGCGGAATAGGCAATAATGGGGGAGATGGCATTGCCCTTGCAAGACACTTAAAAGAGCATGGTTACAATATCGCGGTTTATGTGGTCAACTACAGCAAAAAGCGTTCAAAAGATTTTCTCATCAATTTAGAGCGCCTCAAAGCTCGAAAGATGTGGCCTGAATTTTTAGATTCTGATGGTACCCATCCTGAAATCGGTAGAGACGATATTATTGTAGATGCCATTTTTGGTATCGGGCTTAACCGATCACCGGACAAATGGGTAATTGACTTGATACAGCATTTGCATAACACTCAGGCTTTTATCCTTTCAGTTGATATACCTTCCGGATTATTTACAGATCGATTACCAGAGGATGAAAACGCTGTCATAAAAGCGAATTTTGTACTGAGTTTTCAAACACCGAAGTTGGTATTTTTCCTTCCGGAAACAGGAAAATATATTGATCAATGGGAAGTCTTGGATATAGGGTTAGATCCTGAATATTTAATGACCACCGAAACCGAGTATGATTTGATCGGGAAGCATGATGTACTTCCGTTTTACATCCCCAGACAAAAGTATTCGCATAAAGGAAGCTATGGCCACTGCCTTATGATCGGTGGAAGCAAAGGAAAAATAGGAGCGGTTCAATTGGCTGCTCGAGCTTGCTTGTATTCAGGGGCTGGACTAGTGACGGCCTATGTACCTGAATGCGGCTTTGTGCCGTTGCAAACAGCTTTGCCTGAAGCCATGGTTGTCGTAAATGGACGAGAAACAATTGATAAAATTGAATTTGAAATTGAGCCCACAGTTATTGGTATAGGAGTAGGATTGGGTGCCGAGGCAAATACAAAAAAAGGATTTGCAGATTTTCTAGCAAAAAATAAAACCCCTTTGGTCATTGATGCTGATGGCTTGAACATGCTATCAGAAAACAAGGAGCTTTTGAAAAAATTGCCTTCCCAGTCTGTTTTGACCCCACACCTTAAAGAGTTGGAAAGGCTGATAGGCAAATGGAAAGATGATTTTGATAAGCTGAAAAAGACAAAAGCCTTATCAAAAAAATACAACTGCATTGTGGTGATCAAAGGGGCACACTCAATTACCATTTACGGAGACAGGGGGTATATTAACTCAACCGGAAATCCGGGTATGGCGACTGCAGGCAGTGGCGATGCCCTGACTGGCATGATCACTGGTTTGATCGCACAAGGTTATGAACCATTGAAAGCGACGTTTTTCGCTGTTTATCTTCATGGCAAAGCAGGGGATATTGCTGTTGAGCAAACTGGTTATCAAGCCCTAACTGCTTCAGATATCATTGAGGGTATTGGTCTGGCCTTTATCGATTTGTTCAAAGTGCCCGAGCCACCGCAGCAAGTTCAAGAAGAGGCGCAGCAATAAGTTTTCCATTTTACAGGATAAAAAAAGCTCGAGACGTGAATCTCGAGCTAAATTGTCATTCGCCGTAAATATTTTATTTCGCTTTTACCCTTCGTTTAACCCATGCCAACGCATTATCGAATTCTATAAAGAACTTCATCGATTTCTTATAGAACATTTTTTCTATTTTGAAATTATGCATATCTATTTCTTTCACAGAGACTATGGCAAATGCCTTAAGATTTGACATCTGACGAAAGTAATCATATACCATAGGGTCAATGGCGTATGCATTCTTACGTAAACTTATGAAACCGAAATTTTTGTCTCTGAAATGAATTTCTGAAATGCCCATGATCTGATAGGCACGTTCCAACGTTACCGTTGCTCCTTCATTGAAGTTTGATACCATGTAATCATCAAATACTTGTACGATTCCGAAATCTAGTTGATACTCTCTAACAACTACCTTTTTTCTTGGTTTGCCCACATTCATTTTCTTCATATTCACTGTCTGTCAACGAAAGTAGAATTAAGGGTAGGCTTATGGAAAAATATTAGACCAAAAGCCTAAATATCGTTTATACTGTCTTATTTGGCACCAAAAGGGTTTTATTTCTTACAAACTGCGATTTCGGGCACAAAAAAAGGAGACGATTTTAAACGTCTCCTTTATGATAAATTTCTTACGAAAAATCAACTCTCATCTATGTTTTTTGTAGACTTCGGAGCTTTCTTGATTTTGATGGTCAATTCTTCTTTTTTCTTGTCGAGATCCATGGTAATGGTATCGCCTTCATGCAATTTCGAATTGACAATTTCCTCGGCCAAACTATCTTCGATATACTTTTGAATCGCTCTTTTCAAAGGACGCGCACCGTATTGTTTGTCAAAACCTTTTTCAGCGATATAATCTTTGGCTGCTGCGGTCAATTTCAAATCATACCCAATATCTTTTATTCGTGCAAAGAGCTTATCAAGTTCTATGTCAATGATTTTGTGAATATCTTCGCGCTCAAGAGCATTGAATACAATCACATCATCAATTCTATTCAAGAATTCAGGAGCGAAGGCCTTTTTCAAGGCGTTTTCAATAACACTTTTTTGATGTGCATCAGCTTGAGATTTTTTTGCCGAGGTACCAAAGCCCACGCCTTGACCAAAATCCTTCAATTGACGTGCCCCGATATTCGATGTCATAATGATAATCGAATTTCTGAAGTCTATTTTTCGTCCAAGGCTATCTGTCAAGTAACCATCATCCAAAACTTGCAACAGCATATTGAAGACATCAGGATGCGCTTTCTCAACTTCATCCAACAGAATCACGGAATATGGCTTTCTTCTAACTTTCTCTGTGAGTTGTCCGCCTTCTTCATATCCCACATAACCCGGAGGTGCACCAACCAATCTTGAGATGGCAAATTTCTCCATGTACTCACTCATGTCTATACGTATGAGCGCATCTTCTGAATCAAAGAGCTCTTTGGCCAAAACTTTGGCCAACTGTGTTTTTCCAACACCTGTTTGACCCAAGAATATAAACGATCCAATAGGTTTGTTTGGATCTTTGAGTCCTGCTCTATTACGTTGAATTGCTTTTGCCACTTTTGCAACGGCTTCATCTTGCCCGATCACATTTGATTTGATCAACTCGGGCAATTCCGCCAACTTGTTGCTTTCAGTTTGTGCAATTCTATTGACGGGAATACCACTCATCATAGAAACAACATCGGCAACATTGTCTTCGGTTACCACCTCCTTATGAAGTTTGCTTTCGTCTTCCCATCTTTCTTGGGCTGAGGAAAGCTCCTTTTCAATACGCTTTTCATCATCCCTCAGCTTCGCCGCCTCCTCATATTTCTGTTTTTTGACCACGCTGTTTTTGAGTTCGCGAACGTCTTCCAATTGTTTTTCAAGATCCACAATTTGTTTCGGAACATCCATGTTTACAATATGAACTCGTGAGCCAGCCTCATCAAGCGCATCTATGGCCTTGTCTGGTAAAAAACGATCGGTCATGTAGCGATTGGTCAATTTGACACAAGCTTCAATGGCACCATCAGTGTAATCAACATTGTGATGATCTTCGTATTTACCTTTAATGTTTTGAAGAATTTCAATGGTCTCCTCAACTGAAGTAGGTTCTACGATCACCTTTTGAAAACGACGCTCCAAAGCTCCGTCTTTTTCAATATACTGTCTATACTCATCCAAAGTGGTCGCTCCAATACATTGTATTTCTCCTCTTGCCAATGCCGGCTTGAACATATTGGAGGCATCTAAACTACCAGTGGCACCACCCGCCCCAACTATGGTATGAATCTCATCAATGAAAAGAATGACATCATCATTTTTTTCCAATTCATTCATTACGGCTTTCATTCGCTCTTCAAACTGACCGCGGTATTTGGTACCGGCCACTAAAGAGGCCAAATCAAGTGTGACCACTCTTTTTCCGTAAAGAATACGAGATACTTTCTTATTGATGATGCGCAACGCCAAACCTTCGGCAATGGCACTTTTACCAACACCAGGTTCCCCAATGAGTAACGGATTGTTCTTTTTTCTTCTGCTCAATATTTGAGAGACTCTCTCTATTTCTTTGGCCCTACCAACCACCGGGTCAAGTTTATTCTCTTCGGCCATTGCGGTAAGATCCCTACCAAAATTATCGAGTACAGGTGTCTTTGATTTTTTGTTGCCTTTTTGTCCGGATGATGGAGTTCCGAAAGTACTTTCCTTACCTTCGTTGGCATCATCGCCCTCACTTGGAAAAGACTCTGAAGTTGGTGCATCAACAATATCGTCATCGCTGGTTATCATGAACTTGAACTGCTCTTTGACACCATCATAATCAACTTTTAGCTTGTGCAACAATTTGGTTGTTGGATCATTTTCATTTCGCAAAATGCAAAGCAAAAGATGCGCCGTGTTTATTGATGAACTTTGAAAAAGCTTGGCCTCTAGAAAAGTGGTTTTAAGTGCACGCTCCGCCTGACGCGTCAAATGAAGATTTTTTTTGTCTTTTTGGGCTGTTGATGAACTCGGATTTGATGGGCTTAAAATTTCGACCTTTCTGCGAAGATGGTCGAGATCCACATCGAGAGCATCCAAAATACTTATCGCCTTTCCGTTTCCGTCCCTTAATAACCCCAGCATAAGGTGTTCAGTACCAATAAAGTCATGCCCCAATCTTAGGGCTTCCTCTTTACTGTAGGCAATTACATCTTTGACTCTTGGGGAAAAATTATCATCCATAAATATCTATCCGTATTGGCATTAAAATTAGTAAATCTAGAACAATCTAAAGCAAATACTGTACCTATAATTGAATAATCTTGATTGAAATGTCAAAAAAGGCATTCCATTGTAAAAAATCAAGTTGACAATTATGAACTATTCACAACGCAAAAAGTGTTGATAAATTGTTGAAGAATATAAATGATGTTCGCTTTGAAGGGCTCTATTTTGAGTATATTGGCTTACTTTTTTAACGTATTATTTTACATAAGATTTTTATATGGCGGAAGGAGAAAAATTGATTCCGATTAATATCGAAGATGAAATGAAATCTGCCTACATTGATTATTCAATGTCGGTCATTGTGTCACGTGCCCTGCCAGATGTCAGGGATGGACTGAAACCCGTTCACAGACGCGTACTTTATGGCATGCATGAATTGGGTGTGAGATCTTCAAGTTCACACAAGAAATCTGCGCGTATCGTGGGTGAGGTTTTGGGTAAATACCATCCGCACGGAGATACATCGGTTTACGATTCAATGGTTCGTATGGCTCAAGAATGGAGTTTGCGCTATATGTTGGTTGACGGGCAAGGTAATTTTGGGTCAGTGGATGGTGATAGTCCTGCAGCGATGCGTTACACCGAGGCCAAAATGAGAAAGATCGCTGACGATATGTTGGCTGATATAGATAAAGACACGGTCGATCATCAGTTGAATTTTGACGACTCGTTGCAAGAACCAACAGTGCTTCCGGCCCGTATTCCGAATTTATTGGTCAATGGTGCATCAGGTATCGCTGTAGGTATGGCCACCAATATGCCACCCCATAACCTTTCTGAGGTGGTTGATGGCACCGTTGCATACATTGATAATAATGATATTGAAATTGATGAGCTCATTACGCATATCAAAGCACCGGATTTTCCCACGGGAGGAATCATTTACGGTTATGATGGTGTCAAAGATGCATTTCTTACAGGTCGAGGTCGGGTTGTCATGCGTGCCAAAGCCACCTTTGAAGAGGTGCAAGGCAGAGAATCAATAGTGGTTACGGAAATACCATATCAGGTCAACAAGGCTGATATGATCAAGAAAACCGCTGATCTGATCAATGAGAAGAAAATCGATGGCATTTCGAGCATTCGTGATGAATCGGATCGAAAAGGAATGCGAATTGTTTATGTCTTAAAGCGCGATGCCATTCCGAATATCGTTTTAAACACCTTATTCAAATATACGGCACTCCAATCCTCATTCAGTGTAAACAACATTGCCTTGGTCAAAGGCAGACCACAATTGCTGAATGTCAAAGAAATGATCCACTACTTTGTGGAGCACAGACATGACGTTGTTGTGCGCAGAACCACTTTTGAGCTTAAAAAAGCAGAAGATAGAGCCCACATCTTGGAAGGTTTGATTATTGCTTCTGACAACATTGATGAGGTGATCAAAATCATACGTGCTTCATCAAATGCCGATGAGGCGCGTGAAAACCTAATGGAACGCTTCAAATTGACCGAGGTACAAGCCAAGGCCATCGTTGAAATGCGTTTGCGTCAGCTGACCGGACTAGAGCAGGACAAATTGCGCTCAGAATATGATGAGATCATCAAGACCATTGCAGATTTGAAGGATATACTCGATCGAAAAGATCGTAGAATGGACATCATAAAGGACGAGCTTCTTGAGGTCAAAAACAAGTATGGTGATGAAAGACGATCTGAGATTAATTTCGCTGGAGGGGATTTGAGTATTGAAGATATGATTCCGAATGAGCAGGTGGTCATTACCATTTCACATGCCGGGTATATCAAAAGAACACCACTTACCGAATACAAAACCCAAAATAGGGGAGGTGTTGGTCAGAAAGCCTCTTCAACGCGAAATGAAGATTTTCTTGAGCATCTTTTTGTGGGCACCAACCATCAGTATATGTTGTTCTTTACCCAAAACGGAAAATGTTTCTGGATGCGTGTCTATGAAATTCCAGAAGGAAGCAGAACTTCAAAGGGACGGGCCATTCAAAACCTGATCAATATTTCAACTGATGATAAGGTAAAGGCGTTTATATGTACCCAAGATTTGAAGGATGAGGAATATGTGAACAGCCACTATGTGATTATGGCAACCAAAAAAGGTACGGTGAAAAAGACCTCACTTGAACAATATTCGCGTCCTAGACAGAATGGTATCAATGCCATAGGCATACGTGAAGGGGATGAATTGTTAGAGGCGAAGTTAACAACAGGTACCAGTCAAATTTTCTTGGGCTTGAAGTCCGGCAAAGCGATTCGTTTTGAAGAAAGCAAGACGCGACCCATGGGAAGAAATGCTTCCGGCGTTCGAGGAATCAGATTGGCCAATGAAGAAGACGAGGTCATCGGCATGGTTTCGGTTCATAATTTTGAGGATGAACTCTTGGTGGTTTCAGAAAATGGTTATGGCAAGCGATCAAGCATCGAAGATTATAGAATTACCAATAGAGGTGGCAAGGGTGTAAAGACCATCTCCGTTACAGAGAAAACAGGTAATTTGGTGGCGATAAAAAATGTTTCTGATTCTGATGATTTGATGATTATCAATAAATCGGGTATTGCCATTCGTATGAGTGTTGAAGATCTCAGGGTAATGGGTCGAGCTACCCAAGGCGTGAAACTCATCAATATCAAAGGCAATGACTCCATTGCGGCAGTAGCCAAAGTCATGAAAGATGAGGATGAACTTGATGAAGTTGATATTATGGATATTGAGGTTACCACAGAAGATGGCACGGCTATTGATAAAGAAACCCCGGATGCTGCTAAAAACAGTTCCGAAGAAGAATAAAAGTATAATTTAAACACTAATAATTAATTCAATTAAAAATGAAAACTAGAATTTTAGTACTTGCAGCGATGTGCGTATCAATGGTAACATTCGCTCAAAAAAACGAGTTGAAAGCTGCTGAAAAAGCAATCAAGTCTAGTGACATGGCGGCCGCCAAAACCGCTTTGGAAGGAATTTCAGGAATGATATCGGGTGCAGATGCGAAATATCAAGCGCAATACCACTATTTAAGAGGTAAGACATACGCGGCACTGGGCAAAGATGGAGATAATACTGCTTTTGCTGAGGCTGCGAAATCATTTCAAAGTGTTCTTGACATTGAAGAGAAAAGTGGGAAATCAAAATACACCTCTGAAACCTCACAAAACATGGCTTCAATGACTGCTGTTTTGGTTAACTCAGCAGTTGAGGACAATAAAAATAAAGATTTCAAAGCGGGAGCTGAAAAATTGTACTTGAGTTACAAAATTAGCCCAAAAGACACTTCTTATCTTTACTATGCGGCAAGTAGTGCGGTAAATGGAAAACATTATGAGCAGGCCTTGATGTACTACGATGAATTACAAAAAATTGATTATGATGGTAGTGGCGTAATCTATAAAGCAACCAACGTTGAAACGGGTGAAGCAGAAGAAATGGATAAAGCGAGACGTGATTTGATGATAAAATCACCACAATATTCAGACCCTATTGACGAAAAAATACCGTCTAAAAAAGCTGAAATTGTCAAAAACATGGCTTTGATCTATACCCAGTTAGGTCAAGATGACAAGGCTCTTGAGGCTTATAACAAAGCAAGAGTAAGTAATCCTGAAGATGTGAATTTGTTGTTGAATGAAGCCAATCTTCATTATAAATTAGGGGATAAGGATAAATTCAAAACGTTGATGGCTGAGGCTGCCACCATGGCTCCTGATAATCCCGATTTGCAGTACAATATAGGTGTTATCAATATGGAGCAGGGTAATCTACCGGAGGCTAGGGCAGCATATTTGAAAGTACTAGAAATCGACCCTGGTTATATCAATGCCCAATTGAATCTTTCGACAAGTTATGTGAATGAGGGAAATGGTCTTATTGATGAAATGAATAATCTAGGTAACTCAAGAGCAGATATCGCCAGATATGATGAGCTTAAAAAATTAAAGGATGATTTGTTTACGAAGGGTGCGGAGATTTTAGAAGGAGCTCTTAAAGACAATCCTGGTAATCAAGGTGTTCTTTCACAATTAAAAAATATCTACGGAGCTTTAGGTGACAATGAAAACTTCATGCGCATCAAAAAGCTACTGGGAGAATAAAATCTTGGTTTAGATACCTTAACTTGAAAACCCTACTCTTCAGTTAGTAGGGTTTTTTTGATTAAATGATTTTTTTGATAACCCGAAGCGAGTGGGTGTATTGGTTCTTCTCAGAATTGAATATTCCCGTATGATCCAGTCTATCAATTCGCACTTTTCCATGGGCATGAATAATGTAATTATTTTCTAAAACAATACCAACATGATCTATTATTCCTTCCTTATTATCAAAAAAAGCCAAATCACCAGGTTCACTCTCTTCGATAAAACTGAGTGCCTCGCCCTGGGCTGATTGCTCCAAGGTTGAACGTTTTAAGGCGTACCCATTGATTTTATAGACCATTTGCGTGAGGCCAGAAGCATCAATTCCAAAAGGCGTTCGACCACCTGATAAAAAAGGAGCATTCAAATAATGTGATACCGTATTCAACAAGCTTGATTTGCAGTTTTTTTCAGCTTGAAAATTGCCCTCAAAGTCAAAATTCAAAACCTCATTTTTGGTAACTGTTGCCCCTAAGACAATAGGCATTAAATTTGAAGCGTCAATCGTGATAAATGAGACCAAATCTGTAGCATATACAGTACTTTGCTTTTTCAATTTCTCAAAAGCATCACTATCAATTAAGTTGAATTGCGCATTACTAATCCATCCTTCAAAACCATCAAATTCAATACGGATTCTACTGAAATATTTTCGCTGCTCAACTACTTTGAAATACTCGCCATACAATAGTTGATTGACCAATTCTCCGTGACTATCAGCAGTAGCCCGAATGGGCACAATACTAAGATGGCAAATACCGTATTGCATGTTTATGTCAGCTACTAGGTATTAAACTTTTTCCACAATCATGGCAGATGCTCCGCCACCTCCATTACAAATTGCCACAGCACCTATTTTTCCATTATTTTGCTCAAGTACATTTAATAAGGTAACCAGAATACGGGCTCCTGAGCACCCGAGCGGGTGTCCTAATGAGACGGCACCACCATTTACATTGACGTTCTTATCGGTAAGTCCCAATATTTTCATATTCGCCAATCCAACGACCGAAAAGGCTTCATTGAACTCAAAAAAATCAACATCTGCAATCGAAATCCCCGCTTTTTCAATTGCTTTTGGCAGTGCTTTAGCTGGGGCCGTGGTAAACCATTTCGGTTCTTGCGCTGCATCTGCATACGATTTGATCTTTGCAATGGGCTTTAAGTTCAATGCATTCGCTTTGTCAGCACTCATCAAAACCAAAGCTGCTGCCCCATCATTGATGGTTGAGGCATTGGCCGCGGTAACCGTACCGTCTTTTGAAAACGCCGGTCTTAGTGTGGGAATTTTTTCCAATTTCACATTCTTGAATTCCTCGTCTTCACTAACCAAAATGGGCTCTCCTCGTCGTTGTGGTACCTCAACGGGGATCACTTCGTTTTTGAATTTTCCATTTTCCCAAGCTTTTGCAGATCGTTGATAAGATTGTATGGCAAAAGTATCTTGCTCTTCGCGACTGAAGTTATGTTCGACAGCACAAGCATCGGCGCACACGCCCATGGCATTTTGATCATAAACATCAACCAAGCCATCTTTTTGCATCCCATCAATCAACGAAGCAGGACCAAATTTTTGACCAGTTCTAAGATGCACATAATGCGGAATCAAACTCATGTTTTCCATACCACCAGCAACCACTATTTCAGCATCATCCAAAGCAATTGCCTGAGCGCCCTGCATGACCGTTTTAAGTCCAGAAGAACAGACTTTGTTTACCGTTGTGCATGGCACATTGTCAGGTATGCCTGCATAAATCGCTGCCTGCCTGGCTGGGGCTTGACCGGTACCTGCCTGAACCACATTCCCCATTAAAACCTCATCAACCATGTTGGGATTTAGATTTATTTTTTTTAATGCACCTTCAATGGCAATAGCCCCTAATTTAGGAGCGGGTATAGTCGATAACTTGCCCATAAAACTTCCGATTGGAGTTCTGACGGCCGATACGATTACAACTTCTTTCATTCTAAAGAGATTTATTCTTAATGCTTGCGAAATTAAGAAATTTAGTGGGTATAGCAGATGCCAATTCTTAGTGTTGTTCAAGTTGTATGATGATTATTTAAATCGATATGACAATCATTAAAAAGATATAACTAGTATATTTTTCTATTTTTGATGAAGATATCCACTACATGCGAAAATCGCTTGACAATTTCTACAAGAATCAGCCTCTCATATACAAGTATATTTTATATATAATTTGCGTGGGGAGTATCGTCTTTTTTTTTCCTAAGGGCGGAAAGTTCAAATATGAATTTCAAAAAGGAAAACCTTGGCAGTATGAGAACCTCTACGCCCCCTTTGATTTTTCCATAGATAAATCGGCAGAGGAACTTGCTGAGGAGAAAGCGTTTATTCGTGGTAATGCTATAGGATATTATGGCTATGACGGTTCGGTGGTCAGGACAGTCAAAGACAAATTCAACAATACCCTGTATTCTGCTTATAGTACTGAAAGATATAGTTCCGACCAATTGAAAACCCTGGCTGAGGTGGGAAATGACATTCTAGATGATTTGTATGGCAAGGGTGTTGTGAGTTCTTCAGAAAGACAGTCTAACGATGAAATTTATCTTGTTAAAGATGATATTCATAAGCTGGTACTTTTCAAGGACATTTATAAAGTTGAGGAGGTTGAGCAGGTCATTCGGTCGATTTTACGAGAAAAACGTTTGACCATGTTCAATACAGCCTATCAAAAGTTGTTTATTGACATCATTAAGCCCAATGTCTTTTATGATAAAGAACTTGCTCAAAAAGCGAATGACAAGGCGATTGCAAATATTTCTACGGTTCGCGGAGTTGTCGATGAAGGAAAGTTGATCGTTGCGAAAGGAGAAGTTGTTGAGGCTGAGAACTTTTTGATACTTGATTCACTTCGAAGTGAATATGAATCAGAACTATGGTCTGGAAACAAACAGTATTTTATTCTTTTTGGGTATGCCGTTCTGGTTGCATTGGTGTTGTTGATGCTTTTTTTCTTCCTTAAAAAATATCGGCCTAAGATATATGAGAACAATACCAAGGTAACCTTCATCTTTTTCAATATACTGTTAATGGTTTTTATAACCACAATGATGGTAAAGTATAATGAGGCTTATGTTTACGTGGTTCCTTTATGTATACTTCCCTTATTGTTGAAAACCTTTTTTGATGCACGGGTAGGTCTCTTTGTTCATGTATTGACAGTTCTTATTCTTGGGTTTGTGGTGCCGAACAGTTTTGAGTATATTTTTCTTCAAATAGTTGCCGGTATTGTAACCATTCTAACCATTTCAGAACTGTATAAGAGGGCGAATCTTTTTATTTCGGTCGCCCAGATAACAATCATTTATTTAGTTGGCTACCTCGCTTTTCATCTTATTCAAGAGGGTGATTTGAACAATATTGTTTGGTACACTTTTGGCTTATTTCTTTTAAACGGTATGATCACACTGTTCGTGCAACCATTGATCTATATCTATGAAAAGATTTTTGGGTTGGTTTCTGATGTCTCCTTATTAGAGTTGTCAGATACAAATTCTAAACTCTTAAAAGAACTTGCCAACAAGGCACCGGGCACTTTTCATCATTCGCTACAGGTTTCAAATTTGGCCGAGGCCGCGGCCAATGAGATTGGAGCAAATGCCATGCTAGTTAGGGTAGGCGCCTTGTACCATGATATTGGTAAGATGGAGAACCCTACTTATTTTACAGAAAATCAGATTACCAGTGTAAATCCGCATGATGAACTAGCACCAAAAGACAGTGCAAAGATTATCATCGATCATATACTAAAAGGTATTGAGTTGGCCCGTAAAAACAAAATTCCAGATAGGGTCATTGACTTTATAAGGGCGCATCATGGTACTACATTGGTATATTATTTTTTCAAAAAGCAACAAGAAATTGATGAAAATGTACAGGAGGAAGATTTTACCTATCCCGGGCCACTGCCATTTTCAAAAGAGACTGCCATTTTGATGATGGCCGATTCTGTAGAAGCAGCATCGAAAAGTTTGAAAAACCCGACTTTTTTGATGATTGATGAATTTGTAGACAAAATAGTGGCAGGACAAATGAAGGCAAATCAATTTATTAATGCCAATATTACCTTTAAAGAGATAGAGACGGTTAAGAAAATTTTCAAGCAAAAACTGACGAACATTTATCATTTAAGGATTGAATACCCGGAGTAGCTGGTGGTTTTTAAAGCAAAAAAAAGTTAGCCGAATTGTTGTGTAATAGTCTCTGAAAAATGTACATTTGCATCCGCATTTTAATGCAAGTTCATTGAGAAAATAAAGGAGAGGTGCCTGAGTGGCCGAAAGGAGCGGTTTGCTAAATCGTCGTACCCTAACAAGGGTACCCAGGGTTCGAATCCCTGTCTCTCCGCTAAGTTTTGCGAGAGAAGAAAGCTATTCCAATTTTCATATTTTGAAACTTGGAATTTGTTTTTTAAAATTTTATAAGCTTCGGGGTTTGGTACCTCGTCTTCGCTCGGTATAGACTCCACCCGAGTGGGCTACTAAAAAGTGGTTTCAAAGGAGTTTGGAATTTGAGTATTGAAATTTATAACAGTTTTAACTGTTATCGGGGTGTAGTACCTCGTCTTCGCTCGGTATAGACTCCGCCCGAGCGGGCTACTAAAAAGTGGTTTCAAAGGAGTTTGCAATTTGAGTATTGAAATTTATAGCAGTTTTAACTGTTATCGGGGTGTAGTACCTCGTCTTCGCTCGGTATAGACTCCGCCCGAGCGGGCTACTTAAAAAAGTGGTCCTAAGGAGTTTGCAATTTGAGTATTGAAATTTATAACAGTTTTAACTGTTATCGGGGTGTAGCGTAGC
>CAYSPL010000006.1:24527-125316 GCA_964432915.1 uncultured Maribacter sp. | reverse complement strand
CGACTTCTGGTACCACAAACCAGCGCTCTAACCAGCTGAGCTACAACCACCATTTTAAAATAACACCACAAATTTTTTGTAGCGAAGCTGCCCGTCCGACGGATCCTATATTTGTAGGAGAAGGCGGAAGCTACAACCACCATTTGTAAGCGATGCCAAAGGTAATTTTTTTTAACTGTTCCCTCAAAATAAATGGTATTATATTTTTTTGAAGACAGTTGAGAAGCGAATCGCCCAAAACCGTCATTCGTCTAAAAAATAGCGGTAAACACAAAATTATCGATGAAATTGACATTTATTTCGACGAAACACACAATAATTGCTGTTTCACAACATAATTTATTACCGTCCATGTCACTGACTTATTTTTACAGCCTATAACCTAAAGCGATGTCCCTGATTAACAAAAGCGTACGCATTTGTTTACCTAACCTATTCCATCAAAGTGCCGTGTGCATTTTCATACTGTTTAATTCTAATTTTGTAATAAGTCAAAATTCGTCAATTTCGGAGCTACGGCAAGAACTGAATGATTCGAAGAACAAACGCTACTATGACCTACGAGATACGGTTTATGTAAACGCGCTTAATAAACTTGCATTTGCCGAACGTTTCTACTCTTCTGACAATCTATATGACTATTCAACAAAAGCCATTGCCCATAGTAAGCGCATAAAATATTATGAGGGTAATGTCCATGCCCTTCTAAATCTAGGGAGGTACTATACAAATAAAGGGAATCCGAATAAGGGAATCCTCAAATTTCAAGAGGCCCTTAAACTGGCTGATAGTATCCGAAATAAATCACTTCTCATAGAGACCCAGGGCAAAATTGGGGATGCGAATGCTTCAAAAGGAAATTATACCAATGCACTAAACGGATACCTGAAGGCTTTGGAGTTGGCCGATGACACGAAGAACCATAGAATGATATCCATTTTAAACGGAAATATAGCCGATTTATACATTGCCCAAAGTGATTATGAACAAGCCATGTATCACTTTCTTAAAGTTAAAAAAGCAGATGCGGTTATTGGAGATGAAATCAACATAGCCCAAACTGCCATCAACATGGCCTCGCTTTACGGAAAAATGGGTCAGTATGACCATGCTATCTTCAATGCCAATAGCAGTATTAAGGTTTTTGAAAAACACAAGCTAATCGATTGGATTGCCCATGCCTATGAAATAAAAGGCAATTTATATTTATATCAAGATAAACTCGAATGGGCCCTGTACTGGTTTGATCAGAGTGAACTGATTCACGAGCATCTTGAAGATGACCGCCAAAGAATTGACCTTTTTCATGGTATTGCCGAAGCCCATTTAGGGCTTAAAAAAGATTCCATTGCAGAGCTATACACCCACAAAGCACTTGAACTGTCCAAAACGATAAATTCAGCAACAGGAAAACGAAAAAGTGCTGAAATATTGTATAAAATAAATAAACACAGGGCAAATCATGAAATCGCTCTTGGCTACCACGAGACCTACCACTCCCTATCAGATTCGATTATCAATAACGCTGGTGAGAATAGTCTGCTCCTTCTAAAAACCAAGACAACATACGAGGAACAAAAAGCAGCACTGATCGTATCAAACGCCGAGGCTTTAGCCAATCAAAAGAACTATATCACGGGGTTTTTAGGAATTTTATTGGCATTGATTCTAATTATCTTTTTGGTAAAGCGCAGTGAAAAAATTCAAAAAAACTTGAATGCCAAATTGAAAAACAAACAAGCTGCTCTTGAAAAACATGAAGCTGAACTGATGGAAATCAACCAAACCAAAGATAAATTGTTCTCCATCATCGGGCATGATTTAAGAGCCCCTATTGGTGCCTTTCAAGGGTTGATCCAAATGTTTCGGAAGGGAGAGGTCAATCAAAAAGAATTCTTATCGTTTATTCCAAAATTGGGATCCGATATCGATCACATATCTTTCACGCTGAACAATTTGCTGTCATGGGGACATAGTCAGATGAATGGCAGTACCACAAGACCTGAAAACACCTCTCTAACCGGTATCATTGAAGAGAATATGAATCTTTTGGCTGAAATAGCGAACAGTAAATCAATCAAGATCATCAATGAGGTGCCAGAAGATTTTATGACATGGTCTGATAGCAATCAAATCACAATCGTACTTAGAAATTTAATTAGCAATTCATTGAAATTCACGCCTGAAAACGGAATGGTAACCTTACGGGCCAAAGAGTTAAAAGATTATTATGAGATTGCGGTCATTGATACCGGAGTGGGAATGGACAAAGAAACACGTGCTAAGATTTTCTCCAAGAACGACAATGTAACCACCTACGGCACCAATAATGAAAAAGGAACAGGACTCGGTTTAATGCTGTGTAAGGAAATGGTGGAAAAGAACAATGGCGAAATCTGGGTCGATAGCGCCCCAAAAATCGGCACTACGTTTTATTTTACCTTACCAAAGGCTAAAAAGGTGGCCATTCAAAGAGCAGGCTAAATTAAATCATCAAGCGAGTCAACAGCGACAAAGCGCTCCACATTGAAGCCCTCCGCGTGGGTTACCCCTATCATTCTTCCTAAGTCTCGCGCCCTGTACACCACACTATCAATGAAATTCTTGCTACTGATGGGCGTTTCAGGTTCATTGCTTTTGGGATCGTAAAATTGTGAACTGTAGGCTTCAATAGCCGCTACCTTCTTATCAATGAATCCGCTTACATCGACCACAAAATCGGGTTCCAGATTTTTCCATTGAATGAAATGATACACCACCTTCGGTCGCCAAGCTTCTTGTTTTTCAGAATCTGTAGATAATTTTGTTTCAATTTTTATAAGACCACTCAAAAAACAGGCATGGCTTACTAATTTACTACCTCTTGGATGATCTATATGTCGATCATCAATGGCATTGCACAGCACAATTTCAGGTTGGTATTTTCGAATAATTCGAATCACTGCCATTTGGTGCTCCTTGTCATTCGTAAAAAAACCATCGGCAAAACCAAGATTATGACGAACCGCCAACCCAAGGATTTTTCCAGCGGCCGCAGCTTCCTTATCCCTGATTTCGGCGGAGCCACGAGTACCGAGCTCTCCTCGAGTCAAATCGACAATTCCTACTTTCTTGCCCTTGGCGATGTGTTTGGCAATCGTGCCACCCGCCCCTAATTCTGCATCATCAGGATGCGCCCCAAAAACAAGAATATCTAATTTCATCGATAACTACTTTATGATCATTCCCTGAAGAGGGAAATCCATTTTAGAAAATACTATATCATAACCTAATAACCAACCTTGTGCATGGCTTGCTCAATATCGGCAATCAAATCTTCTGGTTCTTCAATTCCTACCGAAAAACGGATAAGTCCGTCCGCAATACATTGTCGCTCCCTTTCCTTCGCACCCATTAGGGCATGGGAGGTTTCGGCAGGAGAAATAACCGTGCTCTCCACCCCCGCCAAACTCATTGATGATTTAATCAATTTGAGGTTTTTACGAAATTCGTAGGAACCAATATTTTTCAGTTCGAAAGAGAGCATCCCACCAAAACCATGCATTTGCGATTTTGCCAATTCATGATCAGGATGTAATGACAAACCAGGGTAATACACCGCTGCAATTTCATCATGTTCATTCAAATATTCGGCCATTCGCATCGCATTCTCATTTTGTGCTTTCACACGTAAACCCATGGTTTTCATACTACGCTCCAAGAGCCAGACGGTGTAGTCACTCAGACTACCTCCAAAATTCTTGGCAAGACCATATATACGGTCAATGTGCTCTTGCGATGCGGCCACTGCCCCGGCACAAATATCAGAATGACCGCCCATATATTTCGTGGCACTGTGTATGATCACATCAATATCAAAATCGGCAGGGTTTTGATTCACGGGACTGGCAAAAGTATTATCAATCATTGATACTAGATTGTACTTCTTTGCCAATGTTGCGATTGCCCTTAAATCCGTGATTTTCAACAAAGGATTTGATGGTGTTTCAATATAAATAACCTTGGTATTGTCTTTTATTTTCGATTCAAAGTCCTCAAGATTCAAACCTTCGGTAAAAGAATATTCTATGCCGTATTTATCAAATTCCTCATGGATCAAATTGAAGGTGCCCCCATACAACGCATCTTGAAGCACAATATGATCCCCTGCTTTTAAAAAGGCCATCAGTGAAGTACTGACCGCGGCCATTCCACTACCAAAAATCAAAGCTGCCTCAGTATGCTCCAACCTGGCAATTTTTTTGGTAAGCGCCTCTTGATTGGGGGTATTGAAATAACGGGGATATCTTTTAATTTCAACATCCTCAAAGGCATAGGAAGAGCTCATAAACAAGGGCGAAACCGCACCTTTGAACTGTTTGTCTTCAACTTCGCCCACATGGGTACAGATGGTGTTGAGTCCTTTTTTGTTTTGCTTCATCTATTTTCTTTTACCAGAGCTAAAGTTACTAAAATAGGTCATACTTGAACCTTTTTCCAATTTCCTTTTTTGAACCAGACAATTGAAATCACGGCCAAGAGAACTTCCGCCGAAGTGATTGCTATAAAAACGCCCATAGCACCCAATTCAAAAGTAATTGCAGCCAAATAAGCTAAGGGTAATTGAAACATCCAGAAAGCGATCAAATTGATCTTCGTTGGAGTGCTGGTATCTCCTGCGCCATTAAAAGCTTGGGTTACCACCATTCCATAGGCATAGAAAATATAGCCCAATGCAATAATCTGAAGACAAAGTCCTCCATTTTCAACGACCACAGGGTTATCATTGAACCAGCCGATAATATCATGGGCAAAAAACAAATACACTAGTGAGACAAGTCCCATAAAATAGGCATTGTATTTGCCTGTCATCCACACTGATGTTTCGGCTCGCTCTGATTTTTTCGCTCCTAAATTTTGACCCACCAAAGTAGCCGTTGCATTGCTCATTCCCCAGGAGGGCATCAGTGTAAAGAGCATCACTCGAATCGCAATGGTATAACCAGCCAAAACCTCGCTACCAAATTCTGACATCATCCTCATAAGAAATATCCAACTAGAGGTGCCAATTAAAAACTGGGCAATTCCACCTATTGAAACTTTAATTAGGTTGAACATCACTTTGGAGCGGATGACAAAATCTTTCAATTTAATTTTAATGGCGCTCCACCCGAAAAATAAAATGGCCAATTGAAAGAGAACCGCACTTCCTCTTCCAATATTTGTTGCAATAGCCGCACCCGTTACCCCATATTCAGGAATGGGTCCCCAACCGAAAATGAAAATCGGATCTAGAATAATATTCAACCCGTTGGAAAAGACCAAGGTCCACATAGCCATTGAGGCATTGCCAGCACCCCTAAAAATAGCGTTGATAAGGAACAATAAGAGAATGGTAATGTTGCCACCTATCAATAGTTGGGTATATCCATAGCCTTCAGCAATTAGTTCAGGTTCGGCACCCATTAATGCCAATATTTCTTTGGCAAATAAGAATCCAATGACCCCGACGATCACAGATACCAAAATACCCAGGAGAATAGCTTGCACAGCTGCTTCCTTTGCACCCTGAACGTCTTTTTCGCCAATTCTTCGGGCTACTATGGCCGTTGCCGCCATGCTCAAACCAACAGCAACCGCGTAGACTAAAGTAACCACAGACTCAGTCAGACCAATGGTAGCGACGGCATTTACGCTTACTTGTGAAACATAGGCAATGTCTACAATGGCGAAAATTGATTCCATCATCATCTCTAAAATCATTGGAATGGAAAGCATAAAAATCGCCTTGCGGATGCTTCCCGCTGTGAAATCGTTTTCTTTACCAGTTAGGGCTTGGATAAAATAATTAAAGAGTTTACGAAATGTAAGTGTGTTCGATTGTTTCATTATGAAAAGAATTACGTGAAAAGAAAAGATGAGAAATGTCTTTAAGAATCAACCAAAGCGATTACTTCTTACGGGAAAACGCAAAGACATCGATAGAAAACATAATTCTTATAACTTCATGATAGTTCAAAGATGGTAATTTTTGCTACGCCATGCAAAAAGTTCAATTATTTTGCATAATTGGCTTTATACCGCCAAAAGCTTATTCCTCCGAAAATTAAAATCGCAAGAACAATATATTTCACATAGTCTGGTGTTACGGCCGCGGCCCCACTCTGTCCATAACTATGCAAACCAACCAAATAGTAATTAACGCCAAAATAGGTCATCATGATGGTCAAATACCCAAAGACACTTAAAAAATTGAACGTCCATCTGCCACGAAGACCGGGGACCAATCTGAGGTGTAAAATGAAAGCATATACCATTATGGAAATCAGTGCCCATGTTTCCTTGGGATCCCAACCCCAATAGCGCCCCCAACTTTCGTTTGCCCATTGGCCGCCAAGAAAGTTTCCGATGGTCAACATAATCAGACCAACGGTCAATGACAATTCATTGATGATGGTCAATTCTTTCAAATTGAGATCCATTCGTTTCTTGTTCTTTTTGGTGGTCAAAATCATGAGCATTAGGCAAACCACTCCTAGAATCATGCCCACGGTCAACGGACCGTAACTGCCCACAATAACAGCAACATGTATCATCAACCAATAACTATCCAATACGGGCACTAGATTGGAAATTGCGGGATCCACCCAATTTTCATTTGCAATGAACAAGAACATCGAGGCCACAAAAGTGGCAGCCGCCAACGTCATTGAACTTTTTCTGATGAACAGCATTCCAATACCCACTGTGGCCCAAGCGACATACAAAATACTCTCATAGGCATCACTCCACGGGGCGTGCCCTGAGATGTACCAACGCAGTAGCAATCCAACGGTATGCCACAAAAACAAAATGATGATGATACCCTTGAGGGAATAGATGGCGGCATCCCAAATTTTTCTTTCCTTGAAAATTTGAAATACCAGAACAAAGAACAACAACCCTCCGACCAGTGCATAAAATCGATACAACCAATGGTAGATGTTCAGTTTGTTGTAGAGTATTTCCGTTTCAATTTTTTTATCTGAGGGCAACACCTCATCGCCATGGTTTTTTTGGTTTTGCTTAAAGGCGGCCAATAGCTTATCGGCTTCGGAATAATCGCCTGTTTCAATGGCTTTTTGAAGGGTTATTTTATAATAGGGCACCGCATTCTTTACGAAATTGGCATACAAGGTATCGGCTATTTGATGTTTTCCACTACGATACTCGACGGCTGAAATCCACTTGTTGTTTTCATCATTCAATAAGGGGAATATTTTGAGGATCTCTCCACTGAGCGCCCTGTTCAAAAGACCCAGTCTGAAATAAGAGTCTTTAAAATCCCTCTGGAATTTATTGGGTGAATTGGTTGAAAAGGCATCCTCTAAATAGGGATCTAATTTATTGGCTCCGGTTTTGTCAAAAAAGTCTAAAGCCTTGACATATTCTTGGTCTTCAGGCACTCCTATTACCCTACGTATACTATCGTTCTTTCCTTTTCGATCTAAAGCGATGAACTCCGTGCTGAACCAAGCAGGGGTGTTGAGCATCATGCTCAAAAAGACCTGGTCTGAGTTCATTTCTTTGTACCTGTTGTTAAAGCTTATTTTTCTGAGGAGTTCTGATGAAAATGTGTTTATTG
The DNA here is from genome assembly GCA_964432915.1 of uncultured Maribacter sp. GTDB lineage: Bacteria > Bacteroidota > Bacteroidia > Flavobacteriales > Flavobacteriaceae > Maribacter_C. The sequence goes on along the minus strand of CAYSPL010000006.1, from coordinate 117,713 downwards.
GTTTCATTCGCCCTTCATCATCTTGAATGACCAAAGCCCCGAATTTTGCAGCATGGGCCTTATCGACCATGGTGGCCTTCAAAACAGAATCGATCTGTGTCTGGGTGGGCAACGCCATCGCATGTGTGCCTCCTGAGGTGCTCTGGTGTTCCTGGGCCATTGTTCCACTGAACATGCCCAAAGCCAACAGCAATGTCAGTGCTTTCTTTTTGGCTTCAATTTTTTTCAGTGATTTTTGAAGGTCTTTAAATCGGGTTTTGCCAAAGAACATGATGCCCATTAAACCGGCATACAAAAGAAAGTAACCGAAATAGGTGATCCACGTGCCCCATTGATCGTGGTTGACCGATAATATGGTTCCTTTTTCATCAGGCTGAAAACTGGCCTGAAAAAAGCGAAACCCACGATGATCCAAAATATTGTTCATGAAGATATCATAGTCAAAAGGCCGTTCATCTTTAACCGTTACCTTGCTCATAAAAGAGGAATAGCCTTTTTCAGTACCCGGATATTTCTCAGCGATAAAATCATTCAATTGCACCGAAAATGGTAGCTCATGGACTTTTGACCCATAGGCCAGATTGAATTTCAAACCGTCTATTTCAAAAGGGTTGGCAAATTCAAAAGTACCTTTGCCGCCCAGTATCTTTTTTTGAATCACCGTACCATTTGCCGAAACATCAACGATCAGAGCAGATTGGGTGGCCTCCGTAATTTCTTTTTCCGGAACCTCAACAATACCATAGCTTCCTTTTATCATGGGATCGGGAATCACAAATTGCAGTCCCCCTAGATTATATAAGGAACGTTTGTAGAATTTTTGAAGCGAATCTTTTGCCACTTGGCCCTGAAACTGATCTGCCATGCGCATGAAATTACCTGCAAAAGGCGATTTTATCTGAAAGGTGGAATCCGTTGTGAAAATGTTGATGGCGCCTTCAGTAGGCTTGTTAAGGGCGAACAATAAATTATGCAGTTCCGTAACCCTTTCATCTTCCAAATAGTGCTCCTCACGTTGACCTGTGCCCGATTCCACAATTTTTAGATACGATTTCCCATTTTCATCTTCTACAAGCCCTTCTTTGGCACCTTTCATAAAGCCAGCATACGCTATTTCAAAGGGTTGACCGTTGTAATCCTCTTTCCAAGGCAAGTCCGATTTTAGGGCTTCAGGGGTTACAATCAAGTCACGTTGAATGGTTTTTCGCATGTCCTGGCCATCAATCTGTCCATCTATATAAGCAGTCAAATAGGTTTTGTCTGAATAGAATGTTTTTTCTGATTGGCCCTCGCGAATGGGCATCATTCCCTCAAAACTGATATATCGAGTCACAAAGGCCCCGATAATGATCAGTATCCAGGAAAGGTGTAAGATCAAAACAGGCCATTTCTCCCATCGAAACAAGCGGTAACGGAACATATTACCCATGAAATTGATGACAAAGAAGACCATGATGGCCTCAAACCACCAGGCGTTGTAAATCCAGATTCTTGCGGTTTCAGTGCTGTACTTACTTTCCACAAAAGTTCCTATACCCATCGCCACTCCAAAAACAATGAAAAGCAATGCCATTAAACGTGTCGAAAAGAGGGTGTTTTTTAGGATTTTTTGCATGGCAAACGGACATATATTTTCGCTTGCAAAAATACCACCTTTTTACGGTTTTCAATCCTTGAAAATTGGTTAAAAGAGAACAAATTGCCCCACAAGCCTGAAATAAAAAAGCCCTCAATAAGTGAGAATATTTTCAGGTAATGCTTAACTTAAAGCGCAAAAAGAAGATGAAAACTAATAAAATGTTATGAAAATGAACAGAAAGACCTTTCTTAAAAAAGCAGCGGGTGTGGCGGCAGTGGCCATTCCTGCCTATTCATTGATGAGTTGCGACGACAGTACCGGTACAGAAGCACCAGAAGATCTTGACGCAGCTGATTGTCTTGACAATGGGGCGAATGCCACGGCCATCACGAGTAATCACGGACATTCATTAATAGTCGCAAAGGCCGACATAGACGCCGGAGTTGAAAAAACATACTCCATTCAAGGAACTTCGGGGCATAACCATACCATTGTGGTCACGTCAGCCAATTTCGAAGCATTGAAAACATCAAAAAACCTGAAAATCGAATCTTCTAGAGACAATAGTCATCGACATGATGTGACGATAACCTGCGCTTAAGCGTTTTTAGGTTCAAAACCGTAGTGTGATGTATTGCGTTTTTTTGCTTCGAGAAACTTACTTCAGTAGCTGCTTTCAAGGGCTTTTTATTGTTATTTTTGAGACATGATTAAAGTGACTTTGATTGGCAGGGGTAATGTTTCTTATCATCTCGATAAGGCCTTTAATTCCACCAAAGAAGTCAAGGTTCTTCAGGTTTTGGGCAGTCGTGCAAACGAGTTGAAAAAAGCACTTCAAAATAAGGGGATCCATCAAAATTTAGTAAATTCAGATATTTGTATTGTTGCTGTAAGTGATAATGCCCTAGGTGTTGTTTTACAATTACTTAAAAAAATAAAAACATTTACTGTTCACACCTCAGGAAGCGTACCAATGGCAATTTTTCCTAAGAACATGAAAAGTGGTGTTTTTTATCCCCTTCAAACTTTCTCCAAAGACAGAAATCTCGATTACAAAACAATTCCGATTTGTCTCGAAGCTAAAAATTCGAACAACTTGGTTCTTTTAAAAAAAATGGCACATTCCATTTCAGATACCGTTCATGAAATTGATTCAAGCCAAAGAAAACAACTTCATTTAGCTGCGGTTTTCGTGAACAACTTTACCAATCAGCTCTACCAGGTTGGTCATGAATTGTGCGAAGAAAACAAATTGCCATTTGACTTGCTAAAACCTTTGATCAAAGAAACTGCATCGAAAACAGATTCACTTCCACCCCACGAGGCGCAAACCGGACCAGCAAAAAGAGGCGATCAAAATACTATTGATGCACATCTGAAACAATTAAAGAATCAAAATCATAAGGAGATATATCGTTTATTGACGGATTCAATTCAAAAGACCCATGGAAAAAAGTTATAAAGAATTTTTAAAGGACATAACCACTTTCATTTTTGATGTGGATGGTGTGTTTACTGATGGTACGCTGCTCATAACCTCTGAAGGGCAGTTGCTTCGGAGAATGAGCGTAAAAGACGGTTATGCTTTAAAAACGGCCGTTCAAAAAGGATATAATGTTTGTATCATTACGGGTGGCACGGATCCTGGGGTTCAGAAACGCTTGGAAGGCCTAGGGGTCGATAAAGTTTATTTGGGCGCTCATTTAAAGGAGGCCCCACTCAAAGAATACCTTGAGCAAAATAACATAGCTCTCGAAAATGTACTCTACATGGGCGATGACATGCCTGACATTCCACCCATGAAACTTGTTGCACTGGCAACTTGCCCACAGGATGCCGTACCCGAGGTAAAAGCCGTTTCGAAGTATGTTTCCCATAGAAATGGAGGACAGGGCTGTGTACGTGATGTCATTGAACAGGTTCTGAAAGTACGTGGAGACTGGCGCGATAATTTTAGTGCGGCAAACGATTGAGAACCTATGCTAAAACAAAAGTTCAAAAATCATAAAATCATTTTGGCTTCGGGCTCTCCTCGCCGTCAGCAGTTTTTTAAGGAACTGGGAATCGATTTTGAGATTCGTTTAAAACCGGTGGATGAAGTGTATCCCGATCATTTAAAAGGCAGTGAAATATCCGATTTTCTCGCGGAATTGAAAGCCAATGCCTTCAAAGGAAGCTTGAACCCAAATGAAATATTAGTGACTTCCGATACGGTGGTTTGGCATAAAAACACTTCCTTAGCAAAAGCGGTCAGCAAAGAAGAGGCCTGTCATATGCTACGAACCTTGTCAAATGATTGGCATGAGGTCATAACCTCGGTAAGTTTTATGACCCATTCTTCGCTCAAAACTCTCAATCACACCACCCAGGTCAAGTTCAAAAACCTATCTGAAAGCGAAATCGACCATTACGTGAGTGACTTCAAACCTTATGACAAAGCTGGGGCTTACGGAATTCAAGAATGGATCGGCCTTATTGCGATTGAAGAAATCAGAGGTTCATACACCAATGTGGTCGGTCTGCCAACGCATTTGGTTTACGAAACCTTAATGGCTATGGTAAGCTGATTCTATTTCGGTAATTTTACAAAAATTTTGGTCATGAAAAAATGGATTAAACTTGAATTGGCTGTGGTTCTCTTTGCCGCGCTTATTGGCTTGGTCGAGTCATGTAAAGAAAAAGCCGACATTAAGGAGTCAATGGCGATAGCTTCTGATGTGCCTGAAACAAAGATTTTGGATAAAAAAAGTGTTTCTGAGGATTTCAAGAAATATTGGTATGCCGGCGAAGCGGAATTGAACTCCTATGAATTAAATCAAGCTCGTTATGGAGAAATTCGTGAAGGCACAGCCATGCTAGTCTATGTTACAGAGCCTTTTTTGAAGAACAAACAGGTTAAGGCAGACAATCAGAGCGCCTCCAATATTCCTGTTTTGAAACTGAACAGTACTAAAAATTACCTGACGGGTATTTATCCATATTCCATAATGAGCAGTAGTTTTTATCCTGTTCATGACAATCAACATGCTTTGAAGGTCACTTTTTCGTGTCAGGAATGGTGCGGACAGGTTTATGCGCAGTTGAACAATAAATCAAACTTTGAAATCCAGTCACATTCCTATTTTGAATCTGAGGGAGACCAGGAACTTGAATTGGAGAAAACCGTACTTGAAAACGAACTTTGGAATAAGATTCGAATTGACCCGAACAATCTTCCTTTAGGGTCCATGAAAGTTTTACCTTCCATGGAATACATTCGATTGTCTCACAAAGAATTAAAGTCTTATGATGCAATATTAACTTTAATGGATAATGGCGCTCTTAAAACATACAAAATTGAATATCCTGGCCTTAATAGAACCTTGGAAATCAACTTCGTTACCGAATTTCCGCATACCATAGAAAGTTGGTCTGATACCTTTGTTAGCGGTTATGGAAGTAATGCGAAAAAACTGGTTTCCACCGCGACCAAAATCAAAACTTTGAAGTCGCCCTATTGGCGTCAGGGAAGCAACAAATTTCTCAACATGCGAGATAGTTTAGGATTATAACTTATGGAAGGATTTTTTTATTCAAACTCAAAAGAACTACTAACCACCTTGATTGTGGTTATAGTCATAGGCTTGTTGCGATTCGTTGCTCAAAAAGCAATACGAAGAATCGGAAAAATCAATAGTTTCGTCGAGGGCAGAACCCTGTTGATTTCCAAATACATCTCCATCTTATTGACCTTTTTGGGTATTGCCGTCTTGACCATAGTTTGGGGCGTCAATTTTACCGAGGTCGCTTTGCTTTTCTCCTCGCTTTTTGCAGTGCTTGGTGTTGCCTTTGTCGCGCAGTGGTCTATCATTAGTAACATAACCGCGGGGGTGGTTCTCTTCTTTTCCGTTCCCTTCAAAATTGGGGATAAGATTAAAATAATGGACAAAGAAATCATGGAAGAAAGTGAACAAATTGAAGATAGCGGTGTTTTTACTATTGAGAACATCACAGCCTTTCATGTTCATCTAAGAAAACCAAATGGTGTATTGATCACGTATCCCAATAACTTGATGTTGCAGAAGGGAATCGCATTGGTGCAAACCTATGAGGGCGGCCATTAAATTTGCCCAAATCAGCGCTTGTTAAATATGTTTTAAAAATCGAGAATGACCTGTTTTAACCGCTATCTTTATATTCCAACTAAATTTCTTATGAAACGCACACTAAAGCTAATTTTGTCGATATGGGTTCTAAGTTTCCATTCCATTTCAGCCCAAAAACCAAAAAACTTCTCCGCTTCTGAAATACACCACTCCATAAAAAAACTCAATTTTCTCGGATCGGCACTGTACATTGCCGCACACCCTGATGATGAAAATACACGGTTGATTTCCTATTTATCAAACAATGCAAAAGCGAGAACCGCCTATCTCTCATTGACCCGAGGCGATGGGGGCCAGAATTTGATTGGCCCTGAACTTCGAGAGCTTCTTGGTGTGCTGCGAACACAAGAACTCTTGGCAGCTAGGCGTGTTGATGGTGGAGAACAATTCTTTAGCCGGGCGAATGACTTTGGTTATTCGAAGCACCCTGATGAAACCCTTGAAATTTGGAACGAAGAAGCAGTTCAGAGTGATGTGGTCCGCATCATTAGGCAATTCAAACCAGACATCATCATCAACCGTTTCGATCATCGTTCACCAGGAAGAACACATGGGCATCATACGGCATCGGCCATGTTGAGCTATGAGGCCTTTGATTTGACAAATGACCCTGAGGCATATCCTGAGCATTTGAAAACCACATCATTATGGCAACCAGAACGTCTGTTTTTCAACACCTCATGGTGGTTTTATGGGAGTCAAGAAAAATTTGAAAAAGCCGATAAGTCCAAAATGCTCCATATGGATGTCGGTGTGTATTATCCGTCACTTGGGGTTTCAAACAACGAAATAGCTTCCTTGGCAAGTAGCCAGCACCTTTGTCAAGGTTTTGGAAGATTGGCCACAAGAGGTAGTCAACCTGAATACATTGAACTTTTAAAAGGCTCACTTCCTAAGGACAAAAAAAATATTTTTGATGGAATCAACACCACTTGGTCTCGGGTTGAGGGCGGAGATCAAATTGGAAAAATTCTTTCTTCCGTGGAAAAAGAATTTGATTTCAGTAATCCCTCAACCCATTTGAATCAGCTACTTGAGGCGCACAAACTCGTTGCACAACTCAAAGACGAACATTGGCGAAAAATCAAGCAAAAAGAGTTGGAAGACATTATTCTTGTGGTTTCAGGTCTGTACTTGGAAGCCTCGGCGGTGGTGCCAACGGCAAATCCTGGTACTGCCATCAAGGTGGCTATTGAGGCACTGAACAGGAGTGCAAATGCTATTACACTAAACGCTATAAATATTACGGGTGCAGAAGCTGCGCAGAAAACTTCCACCAAATTGAAAAACAATGAGAAAAAGACTTTTGAAGTTGATGTGAAGATTCCTAATGATATGCAATACACAAATGCCTACTGGCTCAATGAAAAGGGAACCATAGGCATGTATAAAGTGCCCAATGAAAATCTCATCGGTCAACCGGAAACCCCTAGAGCGTTGACGGCCAACTTTGACCTCGATTTTGACGGATATGGTCTGACCATTGAAAAACCCGTGCTACACCGATACGCCCGTCGTGATAGGGGCGAGCTTTATCAACCCTTTGAAATAATACCGGAAGCAACAGCCAGTTTTGATGACAAGGTGCTCATCTTTGCTGATGGCGTTTCAAAGGAAATTCCCATAACCATCAAGGCGCATCAAGATAATTTGAAAGGAGAGGTTCAGTTCTGTTATTCAGAAGGGTGGAGGGTTGATCAAGAAATAAAGGCTTTTGAAATTGCAAAGAAGGGCGATGAGCAAAAGCTGATTTTTACATTGACCCCACCAGCGCATGAAGATGAAAGTTATATCTCGCCCATAATCAAGGTCAATGGAAAAGAAATTTCAAAAGAGCTCATCACAATCGCTTATGACCATGTTCCCACGCAATCGGTTTTGATGAATGCCGAAGCAAAAGTGGTCCGCTTGAATATAGACCGCTTGGGTCAGAGCATTGGCTATATTATGGGTGCAGGAGATGATGTACCCACCAGTCTTGAACAAATAGGCTATACCGTAGTACCCATCGATCCAACCACGATTCAAGCCGGCAGTTTGGATAATTTTGATGCGGTAGTATTGGGCATTAGAGCGTATAACGTGGTTAAAGAGTTGAAATTCAAACAGCGTTTTTTATTGGATTATGTCAAGAATGGTGGCAACATGATTGTGCAATACAACACCGCCGGACGTTGGGATAGCCAGTTTGAAAACATCGCCCCCTACCCGCTTAAACTATCCCGAGATCGGGTAACGGACGAAAATTCCGAGGTTTCGATTTTGGCCAAAAATCATGCTCTGGTAAATTTTCCCAATAAAATAGTTGTGAATGATTTTGAAGGATGGGTACAGGAAAGAGGTTTGTACTTTCCTAATGAATGGGATAAAGCCTTCACTCCTATTCTCTCCATGAGAGACAAAGGGCAACCCGCCACAAAAGGAAGTCTTCTAGTGGCACCTTACGGCGAGGGAAATTACATCTATACCGGGCTTAGTTTTTTCAGGGAACTTCCTGCAGGGGTTCCGGGAGCCTATAAACTATTCGCGAACATGATTTCACTTGGGAAGGAAAAAATTGAAAAAAGCGAAATAAAAGGATAGCCATGAACGAAAAACCAATTTGGAAAAGAGAATATTCCTTGGTATTGATTTTGAATGTCATCTATATTCTGGTTTTTGCCTACCTAATGACTTCTTTTAACTGATATGACCTCACCTGATTGGATTGTACTTGCCGGAACCCTGCTATTCATTGTCTTTTATGGCGTATGGAAAACGAGGGGCAGTCAAAATGTTCATGAGTACATCAGAGGAGGCAATGATGCGAAATGGTGGACCATCGGGCTCTCTGTAATGGCTACCCAAGCTAGCGCCATAACCTTTCTTTCAACACCCGGTCAAGCATTTCATGACGGCATGGGCTTCGTGCAGTTTTATTTCGGACTTCCCTTGGCCATGATCGTCATTTGTTTGGTTTTCGTACCCATTTACCACAAACTTAAAGTCTATACCGCATACGAATTTTTGGAGAATAGATTTGATCTGAAAACAAGATCTTTGGCTGCTATTCTGTTTTTGATTCAAAGAGGTTTAGCTGCAGGGATAACCATTTTCGCACCCGCAATCATTCTGTCCGCCATTTTAGGATGGAATTTGACCACCCTTAATATTTTAATTGGTATTCTGGTCATTATCTATACCGTTTCGGGTGGCACAAAAGCGGTCAGTGTTACCCAAAAGCAGCAGATGTTCATTATCATGACGGGTATGTTTATTGCCTTCTTCTTTATTCTCGGTTATTTGCCCGATGACATCACTTTTTCCAAAGCCATGAAAATTGCAGGTGCCAGTGATAAAATGAACATTCTCGATTTCAGCTTTGACACCCAAAGCAGGTATACTTTTTGGAGTGGCATCACAGGTGGGCTATTTCTTGCCCTAGCTTATTTTGGCACAGATCAAAGTCAAGTGCAACGCTATTTGACGGGCAAATCACTCCGTGAAAGTCAATTGGGGCTAGTTTTCAATGGAATTTTTAAAGTGCCCATGCAATTTTTCATTCTCTTGGTGGGTGTCATGGTATTTGTGTTTTATCAATTCAATCCCTCGCCATTGAATTTTAATCCCTCGGCTACGAAAACCGTAATGAATTCGGAGTTCGCGCAAGACTATCAAATACTGCAAGAAGGACTTGATGAATTGCATATTCAAAAACAAATTGCTCAAAATGAATTTTCAGTAGCCCTGAAATTGAAGGAATTCAATGCCGTGGAAATGGCAAAAGCCAACATCCTTGATTTACAACAAAGAGAAAGTGATGCCCGTGAAGCGGCTAGAACCCTGATTAAACTGGCAGATACCGATGCCGAAACCAATGATAAAGACTATGTGTTCATACATTTCATTCTGACCAAATTACCAAAAGGACTGGTAGGCTTGTTATTGGCGGTTATCTTATCAGCCGCCATGTCCTCAACGGCTTCAGAATTGAATGCTTTGGGTACCATTACCGCCATTGATCTGTACACCCGCAACAAAAAGAAAACACTCTCTGAAAAACAGAAGGTAAAGGCCTCAAAGGCATTTACGCTATTATGGGGAGTAATTGCCATTATCATAGCTTGTGTTGCCCACCTCGCGGACAATTTGATACAACTGGTCAATATTATCGGAAGTATTTTCTACGGAAATGTTCTGGGGATATTTTTATTGGCCTTTTTCTTCAAATTTGTAAAAGGCAATGCAGTGTTCATTGCGGCTATCATCACACAGGTAATTGTGATTATCGGATTCTATTTTGATTGGATGTCATACCTCTGGCTCAATGTTTTTGGTTGTGTTTTGGTCATCATAATGGCCTGCCTGTTAGAAGCTTTTGACAGTACTTTGAAGAAGCCGTTAGAAATAGTGGAATAAGAATAAAACCACTATGGATTTGAAATCCATAGTTTTAAATAAAAGAATGAAATTCTCTTAGAATCAGATTGTCATTCCAAATGAGGCACGAAGAGAAATCCCTTAATTTTGACTACAAAGTTAGATTTCTAAATAACATGCAGCACAGAAAAAGTTTATGGTAATTAAATTGCATAGTTCTTTCCTTTAACCAGATAATAAAACAAAAAAAGCCCACCTTTCTAGGCGGGCTTTTTTTTATTTGATCTAAGGTTGAATTACATGCCTCCCCACTCTTTCAAAGAATCCGTATTCATTTTAACGTAATCAGCATTTCCAGCTTCCTTAGCAGCGGCCAAAGATTTTTTAGCGGTGGCGATCGCCGCTTTTTTATTTCCTGCTTTTGCCTGAATTAAGGACTGTTGACGCAATTGCCAATATCTTGGTTCCTTGGTCATTGACATGGCCTTGTTCATCCATTCATTTGCCTTTGCAATATCTTTTCCTTCACTTGAATAATAGACTGCTGCGGCATAGTAATCCCCCGCTGATGGTCCTCCCAATGCACTAGCGATATTTTTCTCAACAGCAGCATCTGTGGGAACTTCAAAATTAACGGCTACATAAGTATCAGCCCACATCATACCTAGATTTGCCGAATTCGAGGTCAAATCGTCGATAGTTATGGTAAAAGTTTCGATGATAACCCCCTCAGGCATTTTGATGGCAGGAACAGTAGCTTTAGCTACCACTTTTGAATCATCCCAATTTCTGGGTGTTCCGCCACCTTCTGTATCAGTGTAAAAGAAAACATCCCAAGTAGTTGCGCCAGGCTTGGTAAAAACTGAATAAGTGCCTGCTTCCACGTCATTTCCAGCAATTTTTACATCATTGTCAAAACTGATTAGCGTGTAGCCATTGGCTCCTGTACGCCATAATTTATCATAAGGAACTAAATCCCCGAAAATAGTTCTTCCCCGCATCGAGGGTCTCGAATACTCAACGGAAACTTCAGTCAGACCAACAGTCTGAATCAATTTAGAGGCAGGACTCGGTGCTGGTGTATTGATTTGTGCTTCTAAACTAAAAGAGGCCAATACAACGAATAAGATTAAAATATTTTTTTTCATTTCATTTGTGTTTAACGTTCAAACAAAACTATACATAAACCTAAGTTCGAATTGTTAAGAAATTCTTAAATATAATTGCAAAAAAAGCAGGTCATTTGGCGAATGCCTTGGAGATTTTACCACGCTCCGAATAAAACGTCAAATAGTACACGGATGAATTAAGTGTAGATAAGTCTATGCCCGAGCTTTCTATAGCTGAGGCGGGAAGATATTCAACCAGCTGCCCCTTTGAGTTGTGGATTGCCCGCCCAAAAATGATTTTGTCAGTGGTCAATTCGTATTCCAGCAAATTGGAGCCAAAAGCCCTGTAAAGAATTAAACTTTCTTCATTGGGTTCGGGTTCTGGCCCCGGCTCTGGCTCGATTGGGTTCCGTTCGGTATCGTCAGTATGAAAGACGAAGAGTTGCGATTCAAGGGTTACGGAGGGCGATGAACGGTTGAAATATTCTGAGGATACAAAATACGTGTTGACATCAACAAAAGCAATTCCTTCAACTTGGGCAAATTCCGACCCAAAGGTGTACCGCTCAACGGTTCCTGAAAAAATTTGAGAATTTGTAACGCCCTCTACACGAACCGTAAAAGGACTCAAAACAGAGGTGTAGCCAAGTAAGTAGAGTACATCAGACGTTGCATTATACGTAGCTCCGGTAATAAGTCCATCGACATCATAACCATCCAATCTTTTGGCCACATGGCTTCCTGGAGAATCAGGAATGGAATAGGCCACCGTACCTGAACTCTGCCACTGCTTGGTCAAAAGAATAAGCTCATCATTGAACCAGAAAAAGCCTTCTGCATCCCAATCACTATTGCCATTATTTGTGAATTCTGTTTGATCTTCATAGGCAAAATTGATTCGTTCTGCTGAAACCTCATCACTTTGAATATATTCTTGTTTATTGATTCTATAAATAACCAAATCGGTTCGGGTACCAGAATTATTGCCAAAATCACCCACGTATATATAGGCATCATCTTGTGCCAAATCTTCCCAATCAATATTTTCTGCATTTAAAACCGTTACCGTTCTGGTTAGCTGCAATGAAGTGGTGTCCACCTCAAATAATTGAGCCGTATTGCCTGAATCATTGTGGGTAATCAACTTTCCATTGAAGAAAAGTAATCCTGATGTTTCAGAAATGGTGCTGGGTAAATCCCCCAATACACGAGCCTCCTGGCCGGCCATAAAGCCACAACTCAAAATGAATAGCCCGAAAATTACCTTCTTTACCATGAAAATCGCATATCGCTGAAAATTACAAAACGAAAAGTAAGCATCACTATTTTATGGATAAAGAACAAACCTAGCCGAGAAAAATTGAATAGAAGAGTTTTGGGCAACATATTTTGTTTAAGTTTATAGCATAAATATTAAACAATATTGGCTATTTTTGATAAAACGGATAAGATGAAACTCTACCAACTACATTCAAAGCAACTTTTGCCCATCAGTAAACAAGAGGCGTGGAAATTTCTCTCTGACCCTAAAAACCTAAAAATCATAACCCCTGACCACATGGGGTTCAATATCACGTCGGGTGCAGATCGCCCTATGTTTCCTGGTCAAATCATTCAATACAAGGTTTCCCCTTTTCCAGGTATCAAGACCAAATGGGTTACGGAAATCACTCATGTGAAAGAGGGCGAGTATTTTGTTGATGAACAACGTTTTGGTCCGTATGCGCTTTGGCATCATAAACATTTTTTAAAAGCGAACGACAAGGGTGTTGAGATGGAGGATATCATTGATTATAAAATTCCTTTTGGCATATTGGGTCAAGCAGCACACCCTATATTGGTAAAAAACCAATTGAAAAAAATCTTTGCATACCGTGAGGAAAAATTAACGGAACTATTCGGAAAAGTAGATGGAGTACCGAATTATCTTGAATTTAAATCAATTTAACTTATGAGTAAGAATATACTTTTAATTGGGGGTTCGCATGGCATAGGATTGGACATGGCGAAATCCCTGAGCGAAAACTGCAATGTTTTTATTGCCTCAAGAACCGCAGAAGAATTAGGCACTTTGAATGTGACCCATATTCCTTTTGATGTCACAACAGACGAATTGGATGTTGCCTTACTGCCTGAGGAACTACATGGTTTTGCCTATTGCCCTGGTAGCATCAATTTGAAACCATTCAAAATGATGTCTTTGGAAACTTTTCAAGAAGACATGCAGCTCAACTTCTTTGGTTTGGTAAAAGTAGTGAAGTCGGTCATGCCAAGAATGCAAGAGGGATCGAGCATGGTATTTTTCAGTACTGTTGCTGTAGGTGTGGGAATGCCATTTCATAGCAGTGTTGCAGCGGCGAAAGGTGCTATTGAAGGCTTTGCCAAATCAATGGCCGCTGAATACGCCCCTAAAGTCAGAATCAATGTCGTTGCCCCGTCTTTGGTGGACACCACCTTGGCAAAACGACTTTTGAACAATGACCGCAAGCGTGAAATGATGGCAGAAAGGCATCCTCTGAAACGTGTTGGCGAAGTTGCCGATATAGCCAATATTGCCGTATTTTTATTGAGTGACAATAGCACATGGATGACCGGCCAAATCGTGGGTGTCGATGGCGGAATATCCACGTTGAACGTTAATTGAATATGAAAGAAAAAGTGGCCATTTTTTGGTTTCGTCGTGATTTGAGATGGCATGACAATGCGGGACTTTACGAAGCTTTGAAAAGTGGTTATCCGGTATTGCCAATTTTCATTTTCGACAACCAAATCTTGAATGAATTACCCAAAAACGATGCGCGTGTCAATTTCATTTTCGACACCCTTCAGTTAATGCGTTCAGAACTTCAGAACAAGTATGGTGCATCAATCGCCATATTTCACGGTACGCCAACAGCGGTTTATCGCAAACTTCTCGATGCCTATGATATTAAAGCGGTTCATGCGAATAAAGACTACGAACCCTATGCTTTGAAACGTGACACCGTGATTCATGAATTGCTCGTGCAATCGAATATCCCAATGCATTTACATAAAGACCAGGTCATTTTTGAAGAAAATGAAATAGTCAAAGACGATGGTAAACCCTATGTGGTCTACACCCCGTACAAGAATAAATGGAAGTCTGTTTTCAATGGCGATAAACTCATTGAAAATGACTCATTCAACCATTTGGATAAGGTCATACGACACAACGAAAATGGATTTACCAAAATAGAGGAATTGGGTTTTGAGGCCTCGCCAATCGAGGTGCCTGACTATTTGGTTAACCCATCTTTAATCCAAAATTATGAAGCGAGGCGAAATTTTCCATCCATTAAAAACGGTACTTCCCGTTTAGGGCCGCATCTGCGTTTTGGAACTGTTTCGGTTCGTGAAATGATGAAAAAGGCGATCGCAGAAGAAAATGAGGTGTTTTGGAGTGAGTTGATTTGGCGCGAGTTTTTCATGCAGATTCTGTGGCACTTTCCGCATACGGTCAATTCGGCCTTTCGACCAAAATACGACCGCATCAAATGGCGTAATGTCAAGGAAGAGTTTGAGAAATGGAAAAACGGACAAACAGGTTATGCTTTGGTCGATGCTGGTATGCGTGAATTGAATGCAACAGGATACATGCACAACCGGGTTCGTATGTTGGTGGCCAGTTTTCTGTGCAAGCATTTACTGATTGATTGGCGTTGGGGAGAAGCCTATTTCGCTGAAAAATTGCTCGATTTTGATTTGAGTGCCAATGTGGGCAACTGGCAATGGGCTGCGGGTAGTGGTGTTGATGCCGCACCTTATTTCAGGATCTTCAACCCCATGACCCAAATTGAAAAATTCGACAAACAGAAAGAATACATCAACAAATGGGTGCCCGAACTACAAGAACTCACTTACCCACCAATGATGGTCGATCATAAAATGGCTAGAGAACGCTGCTTGAAAACGTATAAAGAAGCTGTCGCCTAATGGTGGTGGTCTGGCTCAAAAGAGATTTACGTCTGCTGGATCATGAGCCATTGGTCAACGCGATTCATTCAGGCAAAAGAATCCTCTTTCTCTACAGTTTTGAACCTTTTTGGACCACCAATGATCATCATAGTGAGAAACATCTGAATTTTATCAAGCAAAGCGTGGTGGACATAAATCTACAATTAGCGCTCTATGACACCAAAGTGTTGGTCTGCGAAGAAAATATCATAGGTGTCTTTGATATGTTGAATGCAATAACGCCTCTTGAAGCCATATTCTCGTATCAAGAATCGGGCATGCAAATTACCTATAATCGAGACAAGCAGGTAGCAAAATGGTGTCAAAAAAATACCGTGCTGTGGAGAGAAAGTGTTCAAAACGGGGTTTTCAGAGGAATCCCTAATAGAAAAAAATGGAGAAGAAATTGGGTTGAATTCATCAATGAACCCGTGGCCATACCCCAAATGGATAGCGGTGATTTCTTGACCACAAATTTCATTGAAAAACACCTTGAACCCCTTTTCGAGATTCCTGATATTTCTACCAAAACTTCAAAGTACCTTCAAAAAGGAGGTGTCAAACAGGCCAAAAAATATTTAGATTCCTTTTTGACCGAGCGCATCAATGGCTATAATGCCCATTATTCAAAACCTGCGACATCAAGAAAACATAGTAGTCGTCTTTCGCCTTACCTCGCTTGGGGAAACCTCTCAGCGCGACAAGTTTGTCAATATGCGGCTAGCCACAAAAAAAATATTCGGAACAAAAGTAATTTAGGTTCTTTTCTCTCAAGAATGCGATGGCAGGCACACTTTATTCAAAAATTCGAGATGGAAATCGAAATGGAGACCCAAAGTGTGAATGCTGGTTACCATCAGCTTACCAAAGAGCGAAAACCACATTTACAAAAGGCCTGGCGAGAGGGTCAAACGGGTATTCCCATGGTCGATGCGGCCATGAGGTGCTTGGTTGTTACGGGGTTTGTCAACTTTAGGCTCCGTGCCATGCTAGCTTCCTTTTTCACGCATTTGCTATGGCAGCCCTGGCAAGACTGTACTGAGCATTTGGCTCAAAATTTTTTGGATTTTGAACCGGGTATCCATTTTCCGCAATTGAATATGCAATCGGGCGAAACCGGTGTGAACACCATTCGTATTTATAATCCCGTTAAAAACGGTAAAGATCACGACCCAAAAGGTGTCTTCATCAAAAAATGGGTGCCGGAATTGACTGACCTTCCCGAAGCCTATATTCACGAACCATGGCTGATGCCTCCTCTCGAACTCAAATTCTTGAATTTCAATTTAGGAGGCGATTATCCGCATCCGATAGTAAATATCGAAAAGATGCGCCTTTTTGCCAGTGACACATTGTATGCCTACAAAAAAAGAAACAGTGTGAAAAAGGAGGGAAAACGCATTGTTGAAAAACACACCATACCCAATAGAGCGGTTTGGAACAAAAGCCACACGAAAATTTCCTAAAACAGGGTTGCCCAAATCATGACGCTTAAAACGTCAAACTTTCATTATATTTAGCTTATTATTTTAGAAATTTTTTTTGATCGTATTGAAACGATTAAAATCCATCTGAAGAAAATATGACAACGTATTGAAAAATCGCCTCCTGCCCGCTTCTGAAAGTAGTTCAATGTATGGGTGGGAATGAATATAAACAATCAACCCATGAAAAAGTACACCACACTTTTCTTACTGCTGCTGAGCTTTTCGCTATCAGCGCAGAAAATGTCAAAAAACAAAAAAGCCATCGTTGCCTCTGTTGAGAAACATAAAGCTGAATTGATTAAAATCAGTGATTCCATTTGGGCCGCTGCGGAAATTGCTTTTGAAGAATCTGAATCTTCAGAAATTTTGGCCAGCTATGCTGAGAAAAACGGATTGAAGGTAACTCGCGGGGTCGCTAATATTCCCACGGCATTTACAGCCACTTATGGTACCGGAAAGCCCGTGATCAGTATTTTGGGGGAGTTTGATGCCCTTCCGGGGATATCACAAAAAGCGCAACCCGAGAAAGAAGCCTATGAAGAAGGAGCCGCTGGTCATGGCTGTGGCCATAATATGTTTGGCACCTCAAGTTTGGGGGCGGCCATTGCCATAAAAGAGCTTATGGCCGAAGGAAAACTAAAAGGTACCATCAAATTTTTGGGTACTCCGGCCGAGGAAAAATTTTTCGCCAAAGTATGGATGGTCGAAGCTGGACTGTGGAATGATGTTGATGTCAACCTAAGCTGGCACCCCGGGGCTGATATTGAGGCCGATGTGCAAAGCGGACTCTCATTGATTGATTTCATTGTGGAGTTCGAAGGGCAGGCTGCCCATGCTTCAGCAGATCCATGGAATGGCCGTTCGGCTTCTGATGCTTTGGAGTTGTATACCACAGGTATCAACTACTATCGCGAACACATTTTGCCTTCTTCCCGTATTCACTATCATATTCAAGATGGGGGCAAGGTCGTGAACGTTGTACCTGATTACGCAAAACTATGGGTGCGTGTACGTGACCCAAAACGCTCGAAAATGTTGCCTACCTATGAGCGTGTAAAGGCAATGGCCGAAGGCGCTGCAATCATGGCCAATGTGGATTATAAAATATCATTGGTCTCAGGAATTTATGAGGTGTTGGTCAACCGTGCAGGGGGTGCCATCATGCAAAAGAATTTAGAACTTTTAGGTCCCATTTCATACACCCCAAAAGAGGACGCCTTTGGTAAGGCCATACAAAAGGCCACGGGTAAGACCGAAGTGGGAATGGATTCAAGCATCAAACCCCTTCGAGAAACCTTGGACACCCCTGGTGGGGGCTCCACCGATGTGGGCGATGTGAGCTGGAATGTACCCAACATAAACTTAAGTGTTACCGTGGCCCCAAAAGATACCCCTTGGCACTCTTGGGCCGTTGTTGCTTGCGGGGGCATGTCCATTGGCCATAAGGGTATGGTCTATGCCGCCAAAGCCTTGGGCATGACGGCAGTGGATCTTTTTGAGGATCAAAAGTTGGTCGATGAAGTTAAGGCAGAATTCAAAAAACGAAAAGGAGATGAGGTGTATAAACCCATGATCGATGGTCCACCACCTATTCCTGCGAGCAACTAGAATAAAATGAGTACATCTATTAAAAAAATATTTGCCTTGGGTTTTCCTTGGCAAACACAAGACCCTTTTCTATTTTGTGCCTACCATCGTGATTTTTATCCGAAAGGAAACGGACAAATGGGGCCAGATGCCTCGCTCGAAGGTCGTGTTTTGGGCAACGATTTTGTGATCAAGGATGGATGGCGCATGTATCACGGCAGCACCATTCCTGGTTTTCCGTCACATCCGCATCGAGGTTTTGAAACCATTACCATAGTCAATGAGGGTTATTGCGACCATTCCGATTCTTTGGGTGCCGCAGGAAGATTTGGTGAAGGCGATGTACAATGGATGACCGCTGGTCGCGGAGTGCAGCATTGTGAAATGTTTCCGTTATTGAAAACAGAGGAAGAGAATCCATTGGAAATGTTTCAAATCTGGTTGAACCTCCCGAAAAAAAATAAATTCGTGGATCCCCACTTTGCCATGCTCTGGCATGAAGATTTACCTCTTGTCAAAGCTCATGGTGCAACCATAAAAGTGGTGGCTGGCACTTACGACAAAACCGAGGCCCTCGATCCTGCGCCCGATTCGTGGGCCGCTGAAGCTGAAAATGAAGTTGCCGTTTGGAATATTCATGTGGATGCAAACACCACCTATACACTACCAAAAGCACGTACTGATATCAGCAGAAACCTCTATTTTTATGAAGGATCTGAAGTCGAAATTGACGGACAGCAAGTCAGTTCGAATCATGGAGTCGATTTGCATTCCATGAAAACCACGACCATCAAAACAGGTAATGAAGCAGCCCATTTCTTACTATTGCAGGGCAAGCCTATTGCTGAACCCGTGGTACAGCATGGCCCTTTTGTGATGAATACCCAAGAAGAGATTCGAGCCACCATGAAAGACTACGGACTCACACAATTCGGGGGTTGGCCCTGGCAACATGCCGATAATGTGCACGCAAAAGAGAAAGGCCGCTTTGCCAAATACCCGGATGGTACTTTGGTGGGAAAATAAAGAACACCTTAAAAACTACCAATTCATACAATCATGATCTTGTTAACATCAAAATGGTTTATTGCATTGGCTATACTGATTGTGCTACTAGTGATCTTATTTTTTAGGGGCAAAAAATCAGTGCATCATGAAATTACCATCAATGCCTCCTAACAAAAAGTTTGGAGCACATTGACGGAAATGGATAAATACCCGGAATGGAATTCCGTTATGGAATTATTGGATGGAGAAGTTAAAGAAGGTACTACGGTAAAATATAGATTTACCCAAGACCCTGAAAATATAAGTGAAATTCCCGCAAAAATTATTAGGGTAGAACCCTAGAACCTACTCAATCAATCAGGGGGAATTCCGTTTGTATTGACCTATGATCACAGGTATGTTTTGGAACCATTTGAAAATGGAACCAAAGTTACTATCCATGAAGACTACGCAGGTATTGGTGTAAATTTTTGGAACCCTTCAGCAGTTCAAAAAGCCTATGCAAGATTGAATACCGACTTGAAAAGAAGAGTTGAAAGCCAATATTAAACGCGCTCAATCCTAGCCCCAATAGCCTTTAGGCGCGCTTCGATATCTTCATACCCGCGATCAATCTGTTCGATATTGTGAATAGTTGAAGTACCCTTAGCTGATAAGGCTGCAATTAACAAAGAAACCCCAGCACGAATATCTGGCGAAGTCATAGTGGTTGCCTTCAAGGTAGATTTGAAATCGAGTCCTATAATGGTCGCACGATGGGGGTCACAAAGAATGATCTTGGCCCCCATATCCAATAATTTGTCAACGAAGAACAAACGGCTTTCAAACATTTTTTGATGAATGACCACTTCTCCCCTGGCCTGTGTCGCCATTACCAAGATGATACTCAGCAGATCAGGAGTCATTCCTGGCCAAGGGGCATCAGCAATGGTCAAAATAGAACCGTCGATGTAATTTTGTATTTGGTACCCGTCAGTATGGGCAGGTATGTAAATATCATCTCCCTTTCGTTCCAATTGAATTCCCATTTTTCTAAAAACAGAGGGAATCTGTCCTAAATCGTCCCAACTGACATTTTTGATAGTCAACTCGCTTTGGGTCATGGCGGCCAATCCGATCCAACTGCCAATTTCAATCATATCGGGCAACATGGTGTGGTCTGTCCCTCCCAAAGAATCAACTCCTTCAATGACCAAAAGATTTGAGCCAACGCCTGAGATATTGGCGCCCATACGATTCAACATCTTACATAACTGCTGCAAATAGGGTTCGCAAGCCGCATTATAAATAGTGGTGGTTCCTTCTGCTAAAACCGCTGCCATCACAATATTAGCGGTGCCAGTGACTGAAGCCTCATCAAGTAACATATAAGTGCCCGTCAATTTATCGGCTTCCACACCGTAGAAATATTCTTCTTTATTGTATCTGAATTTTGCCCCGAGGTTTATAAAACCTTCAAAATGGGTGTCTAATCTGCGTCTTCCTATTTTATCACCACCTGGTTTCGGAATATATCCTTTTCCAAACCTGCCCAGTAAAGGGCCTACCAGCATAATAGAACCTCTGAGTCCGCTACCATCTTTTTTGAATTGCGCGGATTGGAGGTAGTCCAAATTCACATCACTGGCTTGAAAACTATAAGAACCTTTTGAAAGTTTTTCCACTTTCACGCCCAAATCTCTCAAAAGTTGAATCAACTTGTTGACGTCGATAATATCAGGTATGTTGTTTATCGTGACTTTTTCGGCTGTCAACAAAACAGCACAAAGAATTTGCAAGGCCTCATTCTTGGCACCCTGTGGAGTGATTTCTCCTGAGAGTTTATGACCGCCTTCTATTTTGAAAGTACCCATGTACGAAGGAAAATTTAATAGCGTTTTTTACCGCGATTGTTGTTTCTGTTGTTTTTCTTGCCAGAATTATTGCGAGGCGATTTGGCAACTCGGTTTTTTAAGAACTGACCACTTTCGGTAAGCGTTTCGGTATCTTCACTCAGATTGATTTGACCATCACTCAACTCATACAAGTGTTTGAAAATCACTTTATCATCAACCGTGTCTTTATTCCAATTCAAGTAGCACTTTTTCATGTGGTTAGCGATGGCATACTCGAGTCCGTCACGCATGTCCCCTTTTTCCCAACCAACGGCCACATCGATCATTCGCTTGATATTGTTACCGTAAAATCGATATTTCGGATGATTC
The DNA here is from genome assembly GCA_964432915.1 of uncultured Maribacter sp. GTDB lineage: Bacteria > Bacteroidota > Bacteroidia > Flavobacteriales > Flavobacteriaceae > Maribacter_C. The sequence goes on along the minus strand of CAYSPL010000006.1, from coordinate 96,260 downwards.
TGAGGGTATTCAAGCGGATCTGGTCTTTGTTGCAATACTTCCTTGGAAGTGATGGGGAAAGGAGAATCCACATCCAACTTAAAATCAGACATGATAAACAATTGATCCCATAGTTTGTGCTGAAAATCGGGCACATCCCTCAAATGAGGTTGCAAATTCCCCATGACACTGATGATGGATTTGGCAACTTTATTTCGCTCCTCACGATCTGCTATTGAGACGGCGTGATCGACCATTTTTTGAAAATGGCGACCGTACTCAGGAATTATCAAATGTGGGCGCTCGGTATTATATTCTAAATGTGGTACTGAATCCAAAGTGAAAGTATTAGGTAAATAATAAAAGGAAGTCTTCTAAAAACGTTGCCAAATTAGCAAAATTATGCCACAAATGCTATTTTAAAGAGAGATTACGCCCTCAACCCTACCCACCTCCTTATATTTTTCAATTACGGCATCAGGGTCTTTAAGGTTTACCGTTACAGAAATACTGGTATAGGTTCCCTTTTTAGACTGTTTTGATTCTATAACCGCACCCGTATTGTCAAAAATGTCTTGAATCTGTTTGATTTTGGTATCATCAGTGGGCACAATGAACTTATATAGATAGTTTGACGGCCAGGTGTTTGAATCTGACAACTGCTCTTTCAGCCTTTTGTAAAATTCTTCTGATTTTTTGCTGTTCATAGAAGCGCAATTTTAAGCAAAGATAGTGCTTCATCATTGATTTTTTAATCCTACTGGTTTGATTACTTTTGTGAGATTAAACCATCGAATTGAAGTCTAAGAAAATCGTTATCACAGGAGGTCCCAGTACCGGAAAAACGTCAGTTATTATGGCTTTGGAGAATAAAGGGTTCACATGCCTTCACGAGGTGATCAGAAGTATGACCTTGCAAGAGAAAACCAATAATAAAGACTTGAATTTCAAATCAAACCCCATTGTCTCCGTCGATGACCCCATGGCTTTCAATCAAAAGGTTTTGGACGCACGATTGGCGCAATACAATGATTCATTGAAGTCGAAGGAAGAAGTGGTTTTTTTTGACCGAGGTGTTCACGATGTGTTGGGGTATATGAATTGTTTTGACCAAAAATATGGTCAAGATTTTGCGAAAGTCTCTGAAGAAACACAATACGATGGTGTTTTTATCATGCCCCCTTGGCCTGAAATTTTCAAACGTGATAACGAACGTTTTGAGTCCTATGAAGAAGCCCTCAGTGTTGATGCTGCCTTGATGGATATTTATGGGGAGTATGGCTATGAGGTTTGCGTTGTGCCCAAAGATTCAGTTGAAAAAAGGGCTGATTTCATTCTGTCTTATTTAAATACGTTCAAGTGAATCCATCCCCAAAACAAATCTTATCAAAATATTGGGGATACATTGATTTCAGGGGTTCTCAAGAGAAAATAATCAATGCCATTTTAGCCGAAAAGGATGTTTTGGCGTTATTGCCAACCGGTGGTGGGAAATCAATTTGTTTTCAGATACCGGCACTGGCAAAAGAAGGAATCTGCATTGTGGTTTCCCCATTGATTGCCCTGATACAGAACCAAGTGGACAGCTTGAAGGAAAAAGGAATCAAAGCAATAGCACTAACTGGTGGTATTCAGGCAGCTGAGGTCAATGACCTATTAGACAACTGTATTTTTGGCAATTATAAATTTCTATACCTCTCGCCTGAACGCCTTCAACAAGAACTGGTTCAAAACCGCATTCAACAAATGAACGTGAACCTCATCGCCATTGATGAGGCCCATTGTATTTCACAATGGGGGCATGATTTCAGACCTGCCTATTTGGAATGTTCAAAATTGAGAGCACTCTTACCTGAAGTTCCGTTAATAGCTTTGACTGCAACCGCCACAACCCAAGTGGCCAATGATATAATTGATAGTCTCAAATTCATTGAACCGTTGACGGTCAAAGATTCCTTCTCAAGAAAAAACATTGCACTCAAGGTGTTTTGGGAAGAAGACAAGAGATATCGTTTAAAACTTCTTTGCTCATCTCTTGAGACCAGTGCGATTGTATATGTTCGCAGCCGTAGACTAGCCCAGGAAATCGCACAATTTCTAAATACCAATACCTGTTCCGCTACCTATTTTCATGGAGGCATACCGAAAAGTGAAAAACAAGAGAAGCTAAAACTATGGTTGGATAACAAAGTGCAGACCATGGTTGCCACTAACGCCTTTGGTATGGGAATCAACAAACCAGATGTTGAATTGGTGGTACACTATCAAATTCCTGATTGTATTGAAAATTACTTTCAAGAAGCTGGAAGAGCTGGTAGAAATGGTCTTCCGGCAGAGGCGGCTCTTATCACAAACCCTTCAGATATTGACCGGTTGAAAAAGCAATTTTTGAGTGTTTTGCCCAGCACCAATGATTTGAAATTGACCTATAACAAATTGAACAACTATTTTCAGATTCCGTTTGGAGAAGGTCATGAACAAAAATTTCAATTCAATTTTGATGAATTTTGCTCAGTATATAAACTAAATGCGATGCTGACCTATAACGCCCTTCGCATTTTGGATCAAAATTCCGTCATTGCGCTGAGTGAAAACTTTTCAAGAAGGTCAACCGTTCAATTTTTGGCTACAAAAGAACAACTGTTCAATTATTTTGAAAAAAACCAAAGTCTCGCACTAATAGGGCAAACCATATTAAGGACCTATGGTGGCATTTTTGATTTTGAGACCAAAATCAACACCCACTTAATTTCAAAAAAGTCCAATGCCCCTGAAAATAGGGTGTTAGAGGTATTAAAGCAGCTACATAAGGATGAGATCATCACTTATGAAGCGAAGCATAGTGATTTGGAAATCACTTTCTTAGTACCACGGGAAGATGACATAACTATCAATGTCTTTGCGAAAAAAGTCAAAGAGCAGCATAAATTGAAGTCTGACAATGTAGATCAAATGCTTTCATACCTATATAACAAGGTAGACTGTCGCAATAAAATGATTTCAAAGTACTTTGGTGAAGTCGCCCAAGAAGATTGCGGAATTTGTGATATTTGTGTCGAGAACACTGACGACAACTTAGATTCAACCGCAATCGATGCGGCCATTTTGGGGTTATTGAAAAGTGGTGGTAAAACATCAAGAGAAATGATTGTGGCTCTTGGTTTTGATGAGAAAAGTGTTTTGGAAACCATAAAACAATTACTTGAAGAAGGTATTGTTCAAATCAATCAGAGCAATCAATATATATTGAAATGAAAGAACTACGAATTGTTTTTATGGGCACTCCAGATTTCGCGGTGGCAACCTTGTCCGCCCTACTGGAAGCCGAATACAAAGTTGTTGGTGTGATAACGGCTCCAGACAGGCCTGCTGGGCGTGGTCAAAAAATAAGGCAATCAGCAGTAAAAACATTTGCGCAAGAAAATAACTTGAAGATTCTACAGCCCACCAACTTAAAGTATCCGGAATTTTTGGAGGAATTGAAATCGTTGCGACCCAACTTGCAGATTGTGGTGGCTTTTCGAATGCTACCCAAACTGGTTTGGGCCCTACCAGAATATGGCACTTTTAATTTACATGCGAGTCTATTGCCAAATTACCGAGGTGCGGCACCAATCAATTGGGCCATTATGAATGGGGAAAAAGAAACAGGAGTCACAACTTTTTTCATAGACGACAAAATCGATACCGGGGAAATCATCCTTCAGAAAAAAACAACTGTTGAAGATGATGAGGACGCGGGAAGCCTGCATAACAAATTGATGCGCCTCGGAAGCCACCTGGTAGTGGAAACTGTTCGGTTAATTGAAGATGGAAAAGTCACTACTCAGAAACAAGAGCATATTAAAGGAATTAAATCGGCCTATAAAATCAATAAAGACACTTGTGAAATTGATTGGACGAAATCAATCGATTCTGTTTACAATCATATTCGGGGTTTAAGTCCTTACCCCGCATCATGGACTACCCTATATAACAACAACCAAAAAAGTTTGATTAAAATATATAAGGTAACCAAAGAACTTATCGATCATGAGCTGACCCCTGGATCGTTGCAATTCACGAAAAAAGAACTGAAAGTCGCGGTCAAAAATGGGTTCTTGAACCTACTTGAAATTCAGCTTCAGGGCAAGCGAAAAATGAAAACCAGCGAGGTATTGAATGGCCTAAAATTGGCAAAAACCGCTCATATGGGCTGAAGCCCCATATTTATTGGGCTGCGAGAAATAGCAAAAAACCCCTACTTTATCAACAAACACCCTGAGTTATCAACAAAAACGGGGATTTCAAGCGTTTTCGCTTGCGTTACATGCAAATGCGTATAAATTTGTTACAGGAATAAAATTATTATAACAATTAATTAAATCACATTATGAACAAAACAGAATTAATCGATGCAATGGCAGCCGATGCTGGCATCACGAAAGCAGCAGCAAAGAAATCTTTAGAGTCTTTTTTAGGTAATGTTGAAGGTTCACTTAAAAAAGGAGGAAGAGTTTCTCTAGTAGGTTTCGGATCTTGGTCTGTATCTAGAAGAAATGCAAGAGAGGGTAGAAACCCTTCAACTGGTCAAACTATCCAGATCAAAGCTAAAAATGTGGTAAAGTTTAAAGCAGGTGCTGATTTAGGCAAAGCAGTGAACTAATTTAGAGCTCAAAAAATATAAATTAGCATCCGTTAGTCAACGGATGCTTTTTTATTTCAAGGCCTTTTGAGGTTCTCAGTATTTATGTTATTTTAGAGTATGATAGTTTTGAAACCCCAAAAAGGAAAACTTCTAATAGCTGAGCCGGCATTAACCGGCGATGTTTCGTTCAACCGTTCAGTGGTGCTGTTGGCGGAACACAATGAAGACGGTTCAGTGGGCTTTATACTGAACAAGCCCTTAGAATATCATATCAATGATCTAGTGGAAGAAATCAATATGCCGTTGACCGTGCACAATGGTGGCCCCGTAGAGCAAGACAACCTTTACTTCATTCACAAGGTACCTCATCTTATAAAGAATAGTATTGAGATAGCAGATGGCATTTATTGGGGAGGCGATTTTGAAATTACCGTTGCGCTCATAAATCAAGAAAAAATCACAGAGGCTGACATTCGTTTCTTTTTAGGCTATTCAGGTTGGTCTTCAATGCAACTTGATGAGGAGCTTTCTTCAAAGTCATGGATCATAGTAGATAATGAATATGCCAGTGACATTATTCAAAAGTCGACCACCAGCTTTTGGAAAGAAAACATGCAACAGCTAGGCGGCGATTATCTTTTGTGGTCAAACGCCCCTGAGAATCCTACCTTGAATTAGGCCAGTCTTGCGGCTGCATTGAGTTTACCCAATAGGTCTTTTGCCACGGTGTTTACAAAAACCTTCTTTCTATATTTTGAAATTGGCTGAATCCCAAATTCCGAACTTGTTATAAAAAGTTCGTCCGCTTTTTGAAGATCGAACGGAGAAACAGATACCTCCTTAAGTTCATAAATGTCTAACTTTTCAATAAGATTCATCAGCTTTTTGCGTACGATACCATTCTGACAACCATCATTTAAAGGTGCGGTTGTGATTTTATTTCCGTTGACCATAAAGACATTACCATTCAAGGCCTCGACCACCATTTTTGAAGAATTGAGCAACAAACAATTTTGATACCCATTTTCTTGGGCATAGATGCTACCCACCACCTTGATGATCTTATTGTTGGTCTGTAGGGTGGATGTCAAATCATTATTCACCAAAAAATCTTTGAACAATTCAATTTCATAAGGTTTGTCATCAATCAAATAGAATGATGCGGAAAGTTCATGAACTTCAATGATATATGAGATTTCGTTGCTGTCAGGCAGGTATGCACCACCGTCATTTCTATACACCGTCAATCTTACTAAGGCACCATGGTCGTTGTTCTTCATGGGCTCGACCGTTCTCAAAATTTCCTTTTGTAAAAACTCCATCGTAAATTCCATCGGAATTGACATCCGTAGAATTCGCATGGAAGCCATTAATCTGAGGTAATGATCTTCCCAAAAGACTATTTTACCATCCACCAAGCGCATCTCCTCAAAAAGTGAATCGCCAAAACGGAGTGCTCTATTGCTTTGATTTAAAAAATAGGTATCCTCGGTAACAAGTTTTCCATTAAAATTGATCATAAAAAAAGCCCTGATTAAAATCAAGGCCAAAGATAGTTATATTGTCTTGAGGTTTATTTAGAACCCAGTACCTGTTTTAAATCGGCTATTTGATTGCTCCAAAGCATTTTGGCTTCCTCTACCTCATCTTCCTCGGCGAAATCGGTTATAAATAAAGAAACATCTTTGGTAATCTCATCAACAATGATTTTCATTTCAAAATAAGAATCATCTTCACTTTCTTCCCAAGCAAATTTCACAAAAGAATCGCTCTTCCTTTTTAATAATCGAGCATCTTCCTCTGTTCCATCCCAAATAAAAGTAAATAGTTCGCCACGGGAATTGACATTGTCGGCAAACCACTCTGAAAGTCCCGAAGGGGTTGACAAGTATTGGTACAACATCTGGGGCGAGGATTGTATCACAAATTCTTGTTCAAATTTAATTTTATCACTCATGCAATAGTTAGGTTTAATAGAAGCAATATATATATTTAAAAATGATTAAAAAATAAAAGTGAGGTAATATTTTTTTGGCTACACATAGTTGATGGAGCAAAAATTAAACTTTATATTTGCAGCCGCTAAAAACACCCTGGCGAGGTGCCCGCCAATAGTCGGGCAGGGCTCAGCTGGTTACCTGCCCGTACCGAACGGCACGTTCGGGCGGGGAGCGTCAAAAACATAGTGAAAAATATACGGCGAGGTACCTGCCGGCAGGCAGGGCTCAGCAGCTGAGCTTTAGGAATCGAACCATATAAAAAATGAAATGCTAGAATAACATTTAAATAAAATTAATACGGCGAGGTAGCTCAGCTGGTTAGAGCGTCGGATTCATAACCCGGAGGCCGTGAGTTCAAGTCTCACTCTCGCTACAAGAACCCTTTCAGAAATCTGAAGGGGTTTTTCTATTTTAAATGGTGTCTTGACTTCAAAAAGTTAATGAAAACTAGTGTAACTGCATTGAAATTGAAGGGTTTTAAGCTTTAACTAGGTAATAAATCAAAACTCCTTCCCCAGAAAGGGGAAGGTGGTTTTTCAATTTTTTGAAAAATCGGAAGGGGTTGATATTGGTTTTCGAAAAATCGGAAGGATTTTAGAAGTAGCTGTTCTACCCGCCCCGTCTCCGCCCACTGGCGGATCCACCCCGCCCTGTCAAGGGCGGGGAGCTTTTTTGTTGTATGAATTAAGTTTTTTGTAAAAAACAATATGATTCCTACCCATGTAAGGGGAAGCCTGCCTGAACGAACGGGCAGGGTGGCTCGCGACAAAAAGTCAAGAGACGAAAGGGGTTAAATCTCCATACCAATTAACTATGTTCAAGGCACGAAAAGGAATCTCATAATTTTGGCTAAATAGTGAGAACTCTCACTATGTTCGAAATGACAAGCACACAAGAGGTTTATGGAAACTAATGTAACTGCAATCAAATTGAAGGGTTTTAAGCTTTAACTAGGTAATAAATCAAAACTCCTTCCCCAGAAAGGGGAAGGTGGTTTTTCAATTTTTTGAAAAATCGGAAGGGGTTGATATTGGTTTTCGAAAAATCGGAAGGATTTTAGAAGTAGCTGTTCTACCCGCCCCGTCTCCGCCCACTGGCGGATCCACCCCGCCCTGTCAAGGGCGGGGAGCTTTTTTGTTGTATGAATTAAGTTTTTTGTAAAAAACAATATGATTCCTACCCATGTAAGGGGAAGCCTGCCTGAACGAACGGGCAGGGTGGCTCGCGACAAAAAGTCAAGAGACGAAAGGGGTTAAATCTCCATACCAATTAACTATGTTCAAGGCACGAAAAGGAATCTCATAATTTTGGCTAAATAGTGAGAACTCTCACTATGTTCGAAATGACAAGCACACAAGAGGTTTATGGAAACTAATGTAACTGCAATCAAATTGAAGGGTTTTAAGCTTGAACTGGATAATAAAATTACACCATCTCCAAAAATTCGTCTTCTGAGATAATTTGTACTCCCAAGGTCTCTGCCTTGGCGCGTTTGCTCGGTCCCATTTTATCTCCGGCTACTAAGTAGGAGGTTTTTGATGATACTGATGAGCCAACCTTGCCCCCATTGTCTTCAATGAGTTTTTTTAGTTCAGTACGGCTGACTTTTTCAAAAACCCCTGAGACCACAAAAGTTTGACCTTTTAAAAGCTCGGTTTGATTCAGCAATTTAGCTGCAGAGATTTCAAATTGAACTCCGTACGATTTCAAACGTTCGATAATTTGTCGATTGGTTTCATTTTGAAAAAATTCAACCACACTTTTGGCTATTCGCTCGCCAATTTCATCAACCGCAACAAGCTCCTCTTCTGATGCTGCCATCAGGGCATCAATGTTTTTATAGGCCTTTGCCAATTTCTTGGCCACGGTTTCGCCCACAAAACGAATGCCTAGGGCAAATAATACGCGTTTAAAAGGAATGTTCACAGAAGCGGCCACTCCATTGACCAAATTCTCCGCCGACTTTTCGGCCATTCGCTCCAAGGGCATGACTTGTTCTTTGGTCAAGGTGTACAAATCGGCATAATTGGTAATCAAACCCTCTTTAAACAAAAGTTCAATGGTCTCACTGCCCATGCCTTCTATGTCCATGGCCTTTCGTGAAATGTAATGCTGAATTCTACCCGTAATCTGCGGCGGACAACCATAATAGTTGGTACAATAATGCTTCGCATCACCTTCTGTGCGCACCAAGGGGGTATGGCATTCCGGGCAATTTTCGATGTACTTTGTGGGTGTGGAATTTTGGGGTCGTTTTTCAAAATTGACGTTGATGATCTTTGGAATGATCTCCCCTCCTTTTTCCACAAAAACCGTATCGCCCTCGCGAATATCAAGCTTCGCTATTTGATCGGCGTTATGCAATGAAGCCCTCTTAACGGTAGTACCTGCCAGTAAAACAGGTTCTAAATTGGCCACGGGCGTAATCGCTCCTGTGCGCCCCACCTGATAGGTAATTTCATTGAGTATGGTAGAAACTTGCTCCGCTTTGAACTTATACGCCATGGCCCATCGAGGCGATTTTGACGTATGCCCCAGCTCATCTTGATGTTGTAAATTATTCACTTTTATGACCACTCCATCAGTCTCGTAAGGCAAATCATGACGATGCGTATCCCAATAGGTCACAAATTCCAAGACCTCATCAACAGAGGTGCATAATTTGGCAATGGTGGGTACTTTAAACCCCCATTCACGGGCTTTTTCAAGCATTTGCCATTGGGTTGAAATACCCGTGTTCTCGCCTACAATTCCGTATAACAGACAATCCAAAGGGCGTTTTGCCACGGCAGCACTATCTTGTAATTTCAAACTACCCGAGGCCGTATTTCGCGGATTCATATATGGTTCTTCGCCATTGGCAATGCGTTCTTTATTCATTTTTTGAAAGCCCTCAAATGGCAGAACAATTTCTCCGCGAATATCAAACTTAGGGGGGTAATCGCCTTTCAGTTGAAGCGGTATGGCTTTTATGGTTTTGATATTGGTGGTCACTTCATCACCTTGAAAACCATCTCCTCGAGTAACCGCACGTACCAACTTACCTTCTTCATAGGTTAAACTTATAGAGGCCCCATCATACTTAAGTTCGCAGGTAAATTGAACTTCAACATCGCCCAATACCCGCTGTATTCTTTTTTCCCAATCTTCGAGATCTTCTTTCGAGTAACTGTTGTCGAGGGAATACATGCGCTGCTCATGGGTTACCGTTTCAAAATTTTTGGTGACCATGCCGCCCACTCTCAAGGTGGGTGAGGTAGCATCGTAAAATTCTGGATGCGCTGCTTCAAGCTTTTGAAGTTCTTTCAAACGCATATCAAAATCATAGTCCGATATCACGGGTTTGTCCAACACATAGTAATTGTAATTATGGTCTCGCAAATCAGCTCTTAGCGAGTCTATTTTTTGTTTGACTTCCATAGTATCAAGTTAGGCTTGCTCTAATCATTCTGTCTTTATCAAAGATATCTTTTCGAAGTTCAATTTCTGAAAAATTATGGTCTTTTAGAAGTGCTTCGGTTTCCTTGGCCAAATACTGGTTGATTTCAAGAAAAAGTCTTCCGCCGTTGTCCAAATGTTTACCTGCGAACACGGCGATCGCCTTATAAAATTTTAAGGGATTATCATCCGGCACAAATAAAGCCGCATGCGGTTCATGGTTCAAAACATTATCATGCATCTCTTTTTTTTCCAAATGTCTTACATACGGCGGATTCGAAACAATGATGTCAAATTCCTTTTCAAGATGTGTTTTGAGAATATCCTCCTGTAAAAAAGTAATAGGAACATCATTCAATGTAGCATTCTCTTTGGCAATAGTCAGTGCTTTTTCAGAAATATCAAGTGCGAATACTTTCGCCTTGGGAAGGTATTTAGCCAAAGCTATCGCGATACAACCACTACCTGTACCAATATCAAGAATTCTCAAGCTTTTTTTATTCCTAACTTCTGATATCTGACCTCGTACTTCTGACTTCCCATTTTGTACTTCTTCAAGTATCCAGCGAACCAATTCTTCGGTCTCTGGTCGGGGTATTAAGACATTTTCGTTGACCAAGAATTCCATATCCATGAAATGGGAAGTCCCTAAAACATACTGAATGGGTTGTTGTAATTTCAACTTCGACAAAGCCTCAAATAAGGGTTGTTCCTCTTCCTTTGAAATATTCAAATCGGGTTGTATGGCCAGCACAAATCTTTCCAGCTTCAAAAAATGTTCGATAAGCAAATAAAAAAAACTACTGACCTCTTCCTTACCGTAATCAGTATCCAATTCTTGATGGAATATATTTTTGATTTCTTGTAGTCGCATTGTGGTGCTCAGATGTTCTTCGGAAAGCTCTATTTTTGCCCTGTGAAGATACACCAAAAATATATCTCAAGATGTATTGAAATAGCCCGAAACGGATTGGGCACAACGGCTCCGAATCCGATGGTAGGGGCTCTTCTGCTTTATGACGGAAAGATTATCGGAGAAGGCTTCACGAGTGCTTACGGCGGGTCACATGCTGAGGTAAATGCCATTGATGACGTAACCGACAAATCGCTTTTAAAACAAGCAACTTTGTATGTTACTCTTGAACCTTGTGCTCATCATGGAAAAACTCCACCCTGTGTAGATATGATTTTGAAAAATGGTATCAAAAAGGTGGTTATCGGTCTTTTGGATCCCCATGAAAAAGTGGCTGGCAAGGGCATTCAAAAATTAAAAAGCGCAGGATGCGAAGTAACCGTCGGAGTGCTTGAAAAAGAATGTCACGAACACCACAAACGTTTTTTGACTTTTCATGAGAAAAAAAGACCTTATGTCATTCTGAAGTGGGCGGAAACAAAAGATGGATTTATCGCACCCGATTCAAAACTCAGAGCAAAAAATGCAGAACCCTTTTGGATTACAAGCGAACTATCAAGACAATTGGTGCATCAATGGCGCGCTGAAGAACAAAGTATATTGGTGGGCACCAATACCGTTGTAGAGGACAACCCCAAATTGGATGTACGTCATGTAGTGGGTAAAAATCCGACCCGAATCGTTATCGATCGGCAATTGAGAATTCCCGCAAATGCCCATGTGTTTGATGGAAGTTCAAAAACCCTTGTTTTGACTGAGATTAGTGAAAGCGAAAAATACCACCCCAATGCGCACTATGAAATCATAGATTTTCAAAAAGAAGTGGCCCAAAACATTTTAAAAGTATTATTCAAAAATAATCTTACCAGTGTCATCATAGAAGGCGGTGCAGAAACATTGCAAACGTTCATTAATGTGGGTTTATGGGATGAAGCCCGTATTTTCAAAGGAAATTCTGCCTTTGGCAGCGGAATTAAAGCACCCTCGTTGAAAGGCCATAAAATAGCCTCCCATTTCATTGGTGCCGATGAACTCAAAATCTTTACACCATGATCAAGAATATCATCTTTGATTTTGGCGATATTTTTATCAATTTGGATAAAGAAATCATCTTTGAAGAGATTAAAGCTCATGGAGGAAACCCTAACCTTAGTCTTGAAATGATGGCCCTGAATGCATCTTATGAAATAGGTGGAACCAGCACTGAAAATTTTGTTTCACAATTGTCAAGGATTTATCCTAAAGCCAGTACTGAAAAAATAAAAGCCATATGGAACTCCATGATATTAGATTTCCCAGACTATCGTTTGGACTTTTTGGAAGCTTTGAACCAAGAAAATCAGTATCGTTTATTTCTATTGAGCAATACCAATGAATTGCACATTGCCAAAGTCAAAGATAAAATGGGAGAAAAAAATTACAACCGATTCAAAAACTGCTTTGAGCAATTCTATTTATCTCATGAAATACAGTTGAGAAAACCCAATGCTGAGATTTATGAATTTGTGTTGGCACAGAACAACCTCAAAGCCACAGAAACTTTGTTCATTGATGATACCAAAGAAAATACAGATTCGGCAGCTGGTTTAGGAATCAAAACCTGGCATCTTAAAGTTGGTCACGAAGATGTCATTGACCTGAAATCAAAACTATAAATGATTGACTTAGCACTTAGTGTTCTCTTTACCAGTCTCTTATATGTTATTTTCAAATTTTTTGCCAGATTTGAAGTGCAAACATTATACGCCATAATAACGAATTATTTTACGGCTGCCTTAGTCGGAGCATTTTTTTTGGAAGACGGATTAAGACTGCAAGATGCACCTCAAAAACCTTGGTTTTTGGGCACCTTTGTATTAGGTATGTTTTTCATAATAATATTCAATGTCATGGCAAAGAGCTCTCAAGAATTGGGGGTTTCGTTAACCGCTGTGGCTGCTAAAATGGCCTTGGTCATTCCCGTTGTATTCGGAATGCTCTTTTTCAAAGATACTTTGAGTATTTGGCAAGGCATTGGTGTGCTTTTAGCATTGGTCGCAGTTTATTTTGCATCTTTAAAATCTACCGACAGTGCCAATCCAAAAAACGCCCTATGGCTGCTGGGCCTCGTATTCATAGGCTCAGGATTGATTGATGTGGCCCTCAACTATTTTCAAGAGCAATACGTGCTTCCTGCAGAAGTTCCACTTTTCACATCAACGGTTTTTGCTGCTGCTGGTATTACCGGAATACTATTGATAGTGCTCCGTTCATTTCAAAAACCCTTGAAAATAAACCTTAAAAACATGCTGTGGGGGGTCATTTTGGGTGTGCCCAATTATTTTAGCATACATTTTTTATTGGCTGCCCTACGGAATGAAAATGGCAACAGTGCATCCGTTTTTACCATCAATAATGTGGCTATCGTACTTTTTTCCACCCTATTGGGAATTCTTATCTTCAAAGAAAAATTAAGCATGAAAAATTGGGGAGGTATTGTCATAGCTGTAATTAGTATAGCTTTAGTCGCCTTATTTTAATGGAAGAACACAACGATACTTTTAAGACCTTGTCTCAACCTTCAGAAGAAATTCTTTTTAAGGAAAAGAAGAGTAAGTTCTTCGGATATGCCTTTCCTATTGAAAGTGAAGCCGATGTCAAACCGTTGATAGCAGATTTAAAGAAAAAACATCATACGGCCAATCATGTTTGCTATGCCTGGCAATTGGGCGTGGAACATAAAAGATACCGAGCCAATGATGATGGAGAACCGAATAATTCAGCAGGAATGCCCATATTTGGGCAAATACAGGCCTTTGAAATAACCAATACCCTAGTGGCCGTGGTACGCATTTTTGGCGGAACAAAACTTGGTGTTGGCGGATTGATCAGTGCTTACCGAACAGCGGCGAAAATGGCTTTGGAGGCCTCAAACATTATTGAAGAAATACAAACAGATGTACTCAAATTGTCTTTTGAGTATGCCGATATGGATGTTGTCATGAGAATAATCAAACAACATCAATTGAAGATACAGTCTCAAGAATTGAATGAAAATTGTTCAGTGGTGGTTTTAGTAAGAAAAACTGAAATGGGAAGAATTCGAAATCTTTTTGAAAGCAAGCACGGTATTGAAATCAAAAGAGCAACCTAGGCCGAGAAATCTAATTTCAAAGCATGTATTTTTTGAAGTAGATCTTCAGGGCACTTTATAGGTCTATTTTTCTTCATATCAATGAATGCCAATACGGTATTACCCACCACAAGTAATTCTTTTTGTTCGTTATAAATCTCAAAGTCAAAAGCTATTTTGACCGAGGGTATTTTCTTCAGGTAGGTTCGCACTGTAATCAAGTCATCGTACACCGCTGGTTTCTTGTAATCAATCTCTAGGTGAATAACCGGAAGCATCACTCCATTTTCCTCCATATTTTTGTAGGTGGTACCGAGCTGTCTGAGCCACGCTACCCTTCCCATCTCAAAGTATTGGGCATAGTTGCCATGATACACCACGCCCATTTGATCGGTCTCGCTATAACGAATTCTGAAAGAAATTTCATTAAAATCCATTTTTTTTGAGGTAAAAATTATACATTTAAAGATTGCCTTTTGAGCAAGTTCGAACATGAGAAAAAAAAAGAATAAATTCAATACCAATTCATTTTTTTTTTAGATAATTTGTTCACATATTTGCTTCAATTGGAAAGCACGGTCTCCCCGACCCATTTTTCAATCGAACAACCTAACAAAGACTAACCATCTGTTAACTGAAATTTAGAATGAGTGTTACTGCGACATCCGTATGGGATAATTGTTTGGCCTTTATAAAGGATAACATCCAACCGCAGGCATTCAAGACTTGGTTTGAACCTATTAAACCCGTCAAATTATCAGAGAATGCATTGAGTATTCAAGTACCCAGTAAATTTTTCTACGAGTGGCTTGAAGAGCACTACGTGAAGTTGCTTAAGGTCGCGCTCACAAAAGAGCTTGGCGAAACCGCCAAATTGGTCTACATCATCAAGATGGAGAACACTTACGGCAATCGTGAACCCTTTACTGAAAAAATACCGAGTTCAAACAGAGGCGGAATGACACCTCAAGAAATGGATGTTCCAATCAAATCGAAAAATCCTGAATTGAGAAATCCTTTTGTGATTCCTGGAATCAGGAACATAAAAATAGAATCACAGTTAAATCCGAGTTACAATTTCGATAATTTCCTCGAAGGGGATTCTAACCGTTTGGCGCGCTCTGCGGGTATGGCAGTTGCCAATAAACCTGGAGGCACTTCCTTCAATCCTTTATTGATTTTTGGAGGAGTTGGTCTTGGCAAAACACATTTGGCCCATGCCATAGGTGTTGAAATAAAAGACAAATACCCTGAAAGAACGGTTCTTTATATTTCTGCGGAAAAATTTACGCAACAGTATATTGAATCGGTCAAGAAAAACACGAGAAATGATTTTATTCATTTCTATCAGTTGATTGATGTGCTCATTATTGATGACGTTCAATTCTTGTCCGGCAAGTCAGGTACTCAAGATGTTTTCTTCCATATTTTCAATCATTTACATCAAAACGGAAAGCAGGTCATACTTACTTCTGATAAGGCACCTGTTGACATGCAAGATATAGAACAGCGTTTACTCTCGCGTTTCAAATGGGGGCTGTCAGCAGAATTACAGAATCCTGATTACGAAACGCGTATCTCCATATTGAAGAACAAACTATACAGAGACGGTGTTGAAATGCCTGATGAAATAGTGGACTATGTAGCCAAGCATATCAAAACCAATATACGTGAGCTTGAAGGAGCCATCATTTCGTTGATTGCACAATCGTCATTCAACAAAAAAGAGGTTACACTTGAGTTGGCACAACATGTGGTTGAAAAGTTTGTCAAGAATACCAAAAGAGAAGTTTCCATTGATTACATACAAAAAGTGGTTTCTGATTACTTCGAAATGGATGTGGCAACCTTGCAATCAAAAACTAGGAAAAGACACATTGTTCAGGCCCGTCAGCTGGCCATGTTCTTTGCCAAAAAATTCACGAAGGCTTCTTTGGCGAGTATAGGATCGCAAATTGGTAAAAGAGATCACGCCACAGTGCTTCATGCTTGTAAGACGGTTGACAATCTTGCTGAGACTGATAAGCAGTTCAGAAAGTATATTGAAGATCTAACCAAAAAATTCTCCTAAACCATTGCAATGATCAACGTTTTAATGGTGTGCCTCGGAAATATCTGTAGGTCGCCATTGGCCGAAGGCATTCTCAAAAGTAAAGTGGATAGTGCAATGGTTTTTGTGGATTCGGCCGGTACGGGAGGGTATCATATTGGCAACCCGCCCGACCCCAGAAGCACTGAAGTTGCCAAAAAGAACAGACTCGATATCAGTCATCAAAGATGTCGGAAGTTCTTGGAAAGCGATTTCGATAATTTTGATGTCATCTATGTCATGGATAAAAGCAACTACCAAAATGTGGTGCGTTTGGCCCACGATGAAACACAGGTCATGAAAGTCAAACTACTGCTACAAGAAGTTGATTTGGAAATACAGGAAGTTCCAGATCCTTATTATGGCGGAGTCGATGGTTTTGAAAAAGTATATGATATGATTGAAATCGCTTGTGAGGAAATCTCAAAAAATTTAGGTAACTGATTTATGGCAGAAAACAAAAACCCAAACGGCAAGTTGTATCTCATACCCACAACACTGGGCGATAGTGCACCCTTGGAAGTATTACCCATCTCAATCAAAAGAACCATTGAAGAAACGGTTCACTACATTGTTGAAAACGAGAAATCTGCCCGAAGGTTCATCAAAAAAATAACCCCAAGAAAATCACAACCCAGCCTTGTTTTGGAAACTTTAAATAAGTATACAGAGCCCACGTCACTTTATGATTTTTTACAACCCTGTTTTGAAGGACACAATGTAGGCATTATTTCTGAGGCCGGTTGCCCCGGAATAGCCGACCCAGGAGCAGCCGTTGTGAAAATGGCACATCAAAAAGGTATTCAAGTGGTGCCCTTGGTAGGACCATCTTCAATATTGATGGCCCTAATGGCCAGTGGATTCAATGGTCAAAATTTTGCTTTTAACGGATACTTACCCATTGACGGTGCTGAGCGAAAAAAAACACTTAAGGAGATGGAGAAAAAATCGAAGCTTCAAAATCAATCACAACTCTTCATCGAAACTCCATACAGAAATGATAAATTATTCGCAGAAATGCTCAAAAGCCTGTCGCCTCAAACAGAAGTATGCGTTGCGGTGGATATTACGCTTTCAACAGAATTTATTTCGACCAAAACCGTGGCAAATTGGAAAATAGCACCTTTGAATCTGCACAAGCGACCTGCTATTTTTATCATACAGGCATAAAATAAATAAACCCCGGCAAAAGCCAGGGTTTATTCATCTCCATATATATTTCCCCTAAAGGGAACTATTTCATAAAATTCTTGGATTTCTTTTGGGCATGATTACAGAGGTATCATAACCAGAAAACTTTTTCATATACGCTGCTATACTGGTGCCATAGGCATCTTTAACATCCTTTTTTCCCCAAGAATATAAATATTTTTGAACGTTGCCCGGTCCCGCTAAATGAGCGGCGGCGAGCATTCCTGATTCGGTAATTTCAGTTCCACGAATTCTTTTTCCGTCAAATTTTAAAATATCCCTTCTTAAAATCCATTTATTACGCTCAATATTTGTTTTGAAAGCTCTTTCTTGCAGCACCGGATCATTCAAGAAATTTGTCGCATTGTGAACGCCTATCAATTGTAAGGTTCCCACACCAAATTGGTATTTTCCTAAATACCCTAAAGAATTGATGGAGAAATAATCACCTTGTGATTCTTTGAATGCCAAAGCCTCTCTGAAACCAATGAAAGTTGTTCCTAAAAATGGAGGAACCGCCAACACTTGGGTCAACACCTCTTTTTCTTGCTTTTCAAACTGAACTTTGTTAAGCGGGTAGTTCACTGCCACAGGTTCATTGACCTTAAGTTCTTCAGGTACTTTTACCTCTGCACTGAAACAAACCAATAACAATTGCGCAATGATGAGGGGATACAAAATGTGAATCCACTTGTTCATAACATAGGTTTTAGTTACTACTAATTCTTAAAATCGGGGGTACTCTAATTATTCAAACACCAAAGATAGGAGCCTTCTCCAGGCAATTTTCCAAGAATTAGTTAAAAAGACCTAATCTTTAGTTAAGATGTAAAAAAAGAGGAGTATTTAGTGTTATCGTTTGATATTCTGCTCATTCAACCATCGGATGTACTGCACCTTATTCTGGTTGTGTTGCGCCAAAGACTTCGCAAATTTATGATATCCGAAATTTTTGATGTTCGCCACCATGTAAAGATATTGATGTTTTTCAGCATTCAAAACACCATCTATTGCAGAAATATCAGGCATCATTATGGGGCCCGGAGGAATGCCTCTATTCTTATAAGTATTGTAGGGCGAACTAATTTCCAAGTCTCTGAAAAGCACTCTTTTGATGACCGTATCATAATTGCCCGTTTCCTTTTTAATGGCGTAAATGATGGTGGGGTCAGCCTGCAGTGCCATTTTTTGACGAATGCGGTTCAAGTAGAGTCCTGCAACCCTTGGGCGCTCATCGACTTTTGCTGTTTCCTTGTGCACTATTGAAGCCAATGCGATGACTTCGGTTGGTTTTAAATTCAATTCATCAGCTTTCTGCATACGCTGGGCATTCCAAAATCTTTTGTACTCTTCGAGCATGCGATCCCGAAACTTCGCCGCAGAGGTATTCCAGAAAAATTCATAGCTATTGGGCAGATACATGGCCAATTTAGTATGTTCGTCAAAGTCATTGGCCTTTAAAAATTCCTCATCATTCAAGGCATGCAGTAACGAAAGGCTGTCCGGTTCAATTTGTTGGGAAATTCTTCCGGCCAAATCTGCCAACCGTTCTTGGTTGTTGAAAGAGACCTTCACTGGTACGTTCTTACTGCGAAGCGCGTTAACGATGTCATTATTGCTCAATCCTTTTTTCAAAACATATCTACCCCCCTTTACACGCGTATCATACCCTTTTTGTTTCGCTGTCTTTTCAAAGCTTTCCATATCCATCAGCAAGGGTTCAAGGCTTTCTTTGACCTCCTCAAAAGATGCGTCAGAATTTATAAAAACATAAGCCTCATCGTTGTCAAAACCAGTATTTGGGGTCAAGAAAGTGGAATAGACGAAATAGGCCAAAATACCGCCTATAACAAGTCCGGCCAGCACTATGAACAATAGCATTCTTTTAATGTACATCAGTCAAATATTTTTTGATACAACATTTCGTTTTTATACCCTCCATTAAAGAAAATCCAAGCTTTTTTAATCCCTACCAATTCGTAGCCCAACTTTTCAAAAAGGTGTGTGCTCGCGGTGTTGCCAACCAAAATATTGGCATACAATTGTTTCAAACCTAACACCGATTTAACGTACTCTTCCAAAAGACCGAGCGCTTCTCTACCAAATCCTTTATTTCTGTCAACATTCTCGAGCACAATAATTCCCAAGCCCGCTCGGTGGTTTTTGGGGTCAAAGTCAAATAGATCTATGAGTCCCACAATGTTATCCTCCAAATCGCAAATACTCAATCGCAATTGTTTGATATCGTAAATATCACGATGTGCATTTTCTAGATACTGCTTCAAAAGATGTTTCGAATAAGGAGTGGTGGTTCCACTGATTTCCCATATATCGGTATTGTTTTCAAGGGTATATAGAAACTGAAGGTCTTCCGGTTCGAGTGCTCGTAGATAAATATGTTTACCTTTTAAGCTCAACATTCGATTTCCCCTTTAAAAACCAATTTCGCTGGTCCGGTTAAATAAACGTCGGAGTACCCTGCCCTATCACTCTCTGTAAAAGAGACCTCAAGCTTTCCTCCTAAAGCCTGAATAGCAATTTTGTTTTTCATGGTCTTGCCCAAATCATGCATGGCAATCGCAACAGCCGTAATCCCCGTGCCACAAGAAAGTGTTTCATCTTCCACTCCCCTTTCATAGGTACGCACGGCAAATTCAGATTCATTGATTTGTTCAACAAAATTGATGTTACTCCCTTTCGCGCCATACAGACCATAGCGGAGTTTTGCACCATCTTCCGCGACATTCAAATCTTTGAGATTTTCAACCAACTGTACATGGTGTGGCGAACCCGTATCAAGAAATATGGCATTTGGCCTACTTTTTATGTCGGTAACATCGATCATTTGCAAACTAACCAAGTCTTCTTCAATAGAGGCGTGGTGCAGACCATCAACGGCATTAAAGGTCGCTTGATTCGCAATAATACCCAAATGATTTGCGAAAGCAACCAGGCATCTTCCGCCATTGCCACACATGGTACTTAAGTTTCCGTCAGCATTGTAATAGACCATTTTAAAATCAGAAGCCGCATCATTCTCCAATAAAATCAAGCCATCTGCCCCAACTCCGAATTTGCGGTCACATAAGAAAGCGACCAATTTGGTATCGTCTTTCGGGAAGAATAGTGAGCGGTTATCAATAATAACGAAATCATTGCCCGTGCCCTGGTATTTATAAAAAGTCAGTTTCATCTGCTTTGAATCGATAACAAAGATAGAATATATTTAACCGTTTTTTAGCAGTTAAAAGGACGTTAAATCGACTGGAAAAAAATAGGAAAAAGAATAATTTTACACTAGTAATTCGAATATAAAGTAAAATCAAAAATGAGTATGAAAAGATTTGCAAGTTTATTGACAGTCGCCCTTTTTGCAGGGGCGATTACTTTGGGAGCCTACAAATTCTTCTTTGAAAACACCAAAATTGTAGTGGCGGCGGATGAAAATAGGGCAACGGTTTTCAATACCAGTATGACCCCGGTTTCAGCAAAAGGCTCAGGCATCAATGAAATTGATTTCACAGTTGCAGCTGAAAACACGGTCAATGCCGTAGTCAACGTTACAAGCGTGACTTCAGGGAGAGGAGTAACCAATCTCTGGGACTACTTTTACGGTTCAGGCGGTTCAACAAGACCACAAACGGGAACAGGTTCGGGTGTCATCATTTCTTCAGATGGTTATATTGTGACCAATAACCATGTCATTGCCAAGGCGGACAATTTGCAAGTGACCCTCAATAACAACAAACAATATGATGCAAAAGTGATCGGTACCGATGAAAACACCGATATCGCCCTCATTAAAATTGAAGCAGATGACAAATTGCCATTTTTGGCCTTCGGAGATTCTGACAACACAAAAATTGGTGAATGGGTTTTGGCTGTGGGCAACCCCTTTAATCTGACCTCAACGGTTACGGCAGGTATTGTCAGTGCGAAAGCCCGTGATTTAGGTAGAAGGCAATCCTTCATTCAAACTGATGCGGCGGTAAACCCAGGTAACAGTGGTGGTGCTTTGGTCAACACCAATGGCGATTTGGTGGGGATAAACACCGCGATTACCTCGCAAACGGGTTCATATGTGGGCTATTCATTTGCAGTACCCAGTAACATAGCCAAAAAGGTGGTCGAGGATATCATGGAATATGGTAATGTACAAAAGGGACTCTTGGGTATTAATTATGCACCAAGAAATTCTGAATATGCCATTCAAAACGGACTAAATGAAATCGAAGGCGTTTATGTGTCTGATATTGAAGAAGATATGGGTGCTGCAGAAGCGGATATCAGAGAAGGTGATGTGATTAAAAAAGTGGACAATATCGTAATTAAAAAGTTTCCGGATCTAAGCGGTTATTTGTCAACCAAGCGACCCGATGATGAAGTCATGGTAACCATTGATCGCGATGGGGAGTTGATGACCGTTCCTGTGGTTCTCAAAAAACGGCAGACCGTAACCATTCGTCAATTGGGCATTGAGGTAAAAAATCTCTCGGACAAGGACAAGAAAGTATTCAAGACCAGCAATGGAGTCAAAATTGTTGGTGTTGCGGCAAGCATGGAAGATTATGGTTTGGCAGGAAAAGTTTTGATTGCGGTAGACAATAACGAAATAAGTGATATTGAAAATGCCCAAAAGGTATTTGATAAAATATCAAGATACGGTAAGACCAGTATTACCATGCTCAATGAAAATGGTGAACGCGAGCGGTTGATATTTCAATAGGTCATTCATCAACTAAAAATAAACGCCCCTTTTTAGGGGCGTTTTTCTTTCGTAAAATATAACGAAAACGTTTGAAAAAACTATTTTTGTAACTCAAAATGATAATCAACATTCAATAATGAGTTCTTCAAAATCATATGAAAAAGAATTGGCTTTTCAAGCCGATCGTAGAAAAGCAACCACTGAATTTATCAAAATCATTAGTGACTTATGGTACGATAAATCAATTGAAATAGTACTCTTCAAGAACCAGGTTATTGACAAGAATGTAAGTGACATTATTCATTTACACGAATATGCTGGCGAGTTTGTTCAAAAACCCATATCAATATTTGACTCCGTTGAAATTTTAAGGGCGATCAATGACATCAAATTGCCACCTTCAAAATTAGATATTGGCAAATTAACCTATGAATACCACTCCGATGACGGCAACTTAAATGATGCCAAGGCATTTGTGATATCTAAATTAAAGGGTGCGAGTAAAACAAATGCCGTGGTACCCAAAGATGTTGTTTTATATGGTTTTGGGCGAATTGGCAGACTACTGGCCAGAGAACTTATGGCAAAAACAGGTAAGGGCAATCAGCTACGACTGAGGGCCATTGTCACAAGGGGTAAAATCACAGAATCAATTTTGGAAAAGCGTGCAAGTTTGTTGGAGACAGACTCCGTTCATGGAAAATTCATGGGTACCGTTGAAACCAATTTCAGAAAGAAAGCAATAATCATCAACGGTACTACGGTAAAGTTAATCAGCGCTGACAGTCCTGATAAAATCGATTACACCAAATACGGTATTTCAGATGCACTGGTCATAGATAATTCCGGGGCTTTTAGAACCAAAAAAGATTTGGAGCTACACCTGAAGTCAAAAGGTGCTTCGAAAGTGTTGCTTACGGCCCCAGGTAAAGAAGTGCCCAATATTGTTCATGGGGTCAATCATAAAAAATTCAATCCTGACAAAGAACATATCTTTTCGGCAGCATCTTGTACCACCAATGCGATTGCACCAATTTTGAAAGTAATGGAAGATTCGTTGGGCATTAATAAAGGGCATTTAGAGACTATTCATGCTTACACCAATGACCAAAACCTTGTAGACAACATGCATGGTAAATACAGACGTGGTAGAGCGGCAGCACTGAATATGGTCATCACGGAAACCGGAGCTGGAGAGGCAGTTTCAAAAGCTGTACCCTCACTGGCTGGTAAGTTATCATCGAATGCGATACGAGTGCCAGTGCCTAATGGTTCATTGGCCATTTTAAATCTTGAAATCAAGAACAAGACTTCCTTGAGTGGCATCAATACCATTCTGAAGAAATATGCATTGGAAGGCGATTTGGTAGAGCAAATCAAATATTCATTGAACAAAGAAATGGTAAGTTCTGATGTTGTGGGTACCTCGGCACCTTCAATTTATGATAGTAGAGCAACCATTGTTTCCAAAAGCGGAAAAAATATCGTTTTGTACATTTGGTATGATAATGAATACGGTTACTCACATCAGGTGATCAGATTGGCCAAATACATCGCCAAGGTACGCAGGTTCACGTATTATTAATATGCTAAACATTTAAGTTCCCCCGAAAATAGCTGGAAAATTAATTAGGACTCTTGAAAGCCAAAAGTCCATTTTTTCCGTATTTGATAATATTAAATTACTTTTGACATCCTATTTAGTCCATAAAAGACATAAGACTCGTTTATGAAAAGTTTGAAATCAACTTTAGTTATTCTTTTGGCCTTGGTTTTCAGTTTGAATTCAGCACAGGCGCAAGATGAGCCGGTTCAAGAGCTATCATTGGATAAAGGCTCAATTGCAAGTCAATTTGAATACATCTACAAAAAATCTGGGAATTATAGGGCTGACGGTAGACGATATGAGGTAGTACGGGTCATCGCTCTAGATAAGTTGAAACAAAATGTGTTGGATACACTAAAGGTTTATGCTGATAAAGAGGTTGAGCTTAAAACCACTATTGCAAGTCAAAAATCGAGTATTGCATCATTGAATGACAAGCTTAATGAAACATCAAATAACTTGAATTCGGTTACCGAGGAAAAAGATAGTATGTCGTTTCTAGGCATGTTGGTATCTAAAGTAACCTACAACACGATTTTATGGAGTACAATAGCTTGTTTATTGGGATTGCTATTATTCTTTGTTTACAAATTTAGACAGAGCAATGTTTTGACCCAAGCGGCTAAAGAATCTTTATCAGAAGTTGAAGTGGAATTTGAAAACCATCGAAGAAGAGCCTTGGAGCGCGAACAAGTAGTAAATCGAAAGCTTCAAGATGAAATAAACAAAAATCGCAAAACGCAATAACTTAAAGCCCCTTTTTTTGGGGCTTTTTTAGCTTCATTCATGGGCACCACTATCCTTCAAGCTGACCTTACCCAGATAAATCTTGTTGCACCGCTATTCGACGCTTATAGAATTTTCTATGGACAAGCTTCTGATCTGAGCAAAGCAACTGCCTTTTTGAAAGAACGCATTACCAAAGAGCAATCTGTCATATTTCTTGCCCTGACGGATGGCAATCCGAGCGGATTCACCCAACTTTACACCTCTTTTTCATCAGTATCGATGCAACCATTGCTGATTCTAAATGATTTATATGTGGATGCGAAATACCGAAATATGGGCATTGGCAGTGAATTATTGAATCATGCAAAAAATTACTGTAAAAAATTGAAATACAAAGGATTATCATTGGAAACCGCCATTGACAATCCCGCGCAAAAGCTCTATGAAAAACTCGATTGGAAAAAGGATACTGATTGTTTTCATTACTTTTGGACAGCTGGTTAGTTTCAAAAGAACGACTTCATGAGAATTGATATCATTACTGTACTACCCGAGTTGATCAAAAGTCCTTTTGAAGCTTCCATATTAAAAAGAGCCATTGCAAAAGACCTTGTGGAGGTCCACTTTCATAATATTCGCGATTATACTGATAAAAGTTACAATCAAGTTGACGACTATCAATTTGGTGGTGGTGCCGGCATGGTGCTGATGATAGAGCCCATTGACAAATGTATAAGCGGTCTCAAAAAACAGCGCGACTATGATGAAATTATTTATATGACCCCTGATGGTGAAACCTTAAACCAGAAGATGGCCAATAGCATTTCGTTGTTGAACAACATCATCATTCTCTGTGGCCACTATAAAGGGGTAGACCAACGTGTACGCGATACGTTCATTACCCGTGAAATTTCAGTGGGAGATTACGTTCTATCGGGTGGAGAACTGGGTGCGGCAATTCTTTGTGATGCGGTAATACGACTGATTCCCGGGGTTTTAAACAACGAGACTTCCGCATTGACCGATACGTTTCAAGACAATCTTTTAGCTCCTCCTGTTTATACCAGACCCGCTGAGTACAAAGGAATGAAAGTACCTGAAGTGCTACTTAGCGGCAACTTTCCAAAGATTGAAAAATGGCGGGAAGATGAAGCTTTGAAAAGAACCAAAAAACTTCGACCAGATCTTTTATGAAGCATCAATATGACCAGTAAATTTTAGTTGATTTTTATGGTAGATTCTAAGATATGTTCTATTTTTGCACACTGTTAAATCAACCTCTGACGAGAATCGTGAATGTTGGTCGTGACAAAACAATTAAATAAGTATCATGGATTCATTGATAAATTTTGTAGAAAACGAATTTGTAACCAAAAAAGAATTCCCAAAATTCTCTTCGGGAGATACCATCACCGTTTACTACGAAATCAAGGAAGGCGAAAAAACCAGAACACAGTTTTTTAAAGGTGTGGTCTTGCAAAGAAGAGGAAGCGGAAGTACTGAGACTTTCACGATTCGTAAAATGTCGGGTACCGTTGGGGTTGAACGTATCTTTCCAGTAAATATGCCAGCGCTTCAAAAAATTGAAATCAACAAAAAAGGTAAAGTGAGAAGATCACGTATTTTCTACTTTAGAGGATTAACAGGTAAAAAGGCAAGAATCAAGGAGGTTCGTAAATAACCTAATCTTCATACAACATTGAAAAGGCCCGCTCAAAAAGCGGGCCATTTTTATGAACAATTGTTCATATACATTGTTCATAAAGTGTTGATTTTTAAGACATTAAAATTTAGGTGTGATACACATCTTTTTCTAGCTTTAAACTGTTACTGAAAGGAAATATGCAGTGGCATATAAATGGAAGTAATTATAGAGTTAGCGTTCTTTATACTATTGTTTAGTGTTTTCTTGTAGCGATAATCAACTTGTTGAATACCGCATCAAAAAACAACCAAGAAAAAGGCAAAGGCTGTCGCTTTTGAAATTTTCATAATTGACATTGAATTCATGAACAATCTCAGTGATTACAAGGAATAAAAGGTCAATTGAACAATATAAAGAAACACAGATTAGCGATACAAATTTAGGTTTGTAAACTATAATGTGATTCAAACGTGGAAAAGGTTATAAAATGGATACATTCTTTGATTGTACTTTTGTTGAAAAACAAAAGAAATCCTGAACTTTTTCTTGAAACCCATGTCAATGTACTCGTACGATGACATGGGTTTTGTTTTGTCTAAAAATCGCACGTCCAGTGCTGTATCATTTCCCTTGAACTTCCACCGTTTACAAGGTTATAAAATTGTATCTTTGCACCGCTTTACACAAAACTAAAATACGCAAATGCCTAAAATATTTTACACTAAAACTGACGAGGCACCTGCCTTGGCTACCCAATCTTTTCTTCCTATTGTAAAAGCATTTACAAAAACTTCTGGAATTGAAATTGAAACCAAAGATATTTCTTTGGCCGGTCGAATTCTTGCCGTTTTTCCTGATTTTGTGAAAGAGGAGCAGCGCAGAAGCAACGATCTTGATGAGTTGGGCCGTATGGCAAAAGACCCTGATGCCAATATCATTAAACTACCCAATATCAGTGCTTCCATTCCACAATTGAAGGAGGCCATTGCTGAATTACAAGAAAAGGGCTTTGCGCTACCCTCCTATCCGGCAGATCCCAAAAATGACACGGAAAAGGAAATCAAATCGCGATATGACAAAATAAAAGGCAGTGCTGTAAATCCGGTTTTAAGGGAAGGTAATTCAGACCGAAGAGCACCAAAACCCATCAAGAATTACGCAAAGAAAAATCCACACTCCATGGGAGCATGGAGCTCGGATTCAAAAACACATGTGGCGACAATGAATCATGGCGATTTTAAATCAAATGAAAAATCGTTGACCATTTCAAAAGCAAGCCAAGTGCAAATTGTTTTAACAAAAAGCAAAGGTTCAGAACAAGTACTTAAAGAAGACATCGCATTATTGGAGGGCGAGATCATTGATGCCACGGTAATGCAGAGAAAAGCATTGGTTGATTTTTTAAGAACCCAGGTCGCAGATGCGAAAAACAAGGGTCTTCTTTTCTCATTGCATATGAAAGCCACCATGATGAAAGTTTCTGACCCTATCATCTTTGGTCATGCCATGGAAGCCTTTTTTCCTGAAGTTTTTGAAAAACACGCCAGCACATTTGATCAGTTGGGCATTAATTCGAATAACGGTTTGGAAAGTCTTTTTGACAAACTGACTGAACTTCCGGCAGACAAAAAAGCTGAAATTGAAAACGATATCAAATCCGCCATAGAGAATGGTCCTAATTTGGCAATGGTCAATTCAGATAAGGGTATTACCAACTTGCACGTACCCAGTGACATTATCATTGACGCTTCAATGCCGGCAATGATCCGCAATTCGGGTCAAATGTGGAATGCCGATGGAAAACCACAAGACACCAAAGCGGTCATTCCCGATAGCAGTTATGCGGGTATTTACACGGCGACCATTGACTTTTGTAAAAAGCACGGCGCTTTTGACCCTACTACCATGGGCACAGTACCCAATGTTGGCCTTATGGCTCAAAAGGCAGAGGAGTACGGGTCTCACGACAAAACTTTTGAAATTGAAACAGAAGGTACCGTTAAGGTTATTGATAAAGAATCAGGAGAGACATTAATAGAACATGCCGTTGAAAAAGGAGATATCTGGCGAATGTGTCAAGTGAAAGATGCGCCAGTTCAAGACTGGGTAAAATTAGCGATAACTCGAGCAAAAGCATCCCAGACCCCTGCGGTATTTTGGCTTGATGAGAAAAGAAGTCATGATGCTGAGTTGATCAAAAAGGTCAACGCATACCTGCCAAACCATGATACATCAGGGCTTGACATACGAATTTTGGCTCCGGTTGAAGCAACGAAATTCACGTTGGAGCGAATCAAAGAAGGCAAAGACACCATATCGGTATCAGGAAATGTACTGCGTGATTATTTAACTGATCTTTTTCCGATTTTGGAAGTAGGTACGAGTGCGAAAATGTTGTCAATCGTTCCTTTGATGAATGGCGGTGGGCTTTTTGAAACGGGTGCTGGTGGGTCAGCCCCAAAGCACGTTCAGCAGTTTCTTGAAGAAGGCCACCTCAGATGGGATTCGCTTGGAGAATTTTTGGCATTAGGTGTCTCACTTGAATTTTTTGGGGAAAAGTACAACAATAAGAAAGCCAAAGTTTTAGGAAATGCCCTTGATGCCGCCACAGAAACTTTTTTGGATAACAACAAATCCCCCTCGCGAAAAGTCAATGAATTGGATACTCGTGGCAGCCATTTTTATCTGGCCAAATATTGGTCTGATGAACTGGCCAAACAAAATGATGACGCTGAATTGAAAGCTCTTTTTGGTAAAATATCAAATCAATTCAAGACCAATGAAGCCTTGATTGTCAAAGAGCTAACTGATGCTCAAGGTAGCCCACAAGAAATTGGCGGATACTATATTCCCGATCAAGAAATGGTATCGAAGGCAATGCGGCCAAGTGCTACATTGAATTCCATTTTAGCTGAGATATAAAAGCATCGAAATTGTTAAACTGCCCTAATCTTTCCAGATTGGGGCTTTTTGATGTAAATTAATGTTAAGTTGGTTCGTATCGCTACATTTCTCTTTACTTTTATAAAAAAATTACTATGGTTCAACGTGGCCTTGTGCTCCTTTTCTTCCTTCTACTTTCCATAGCCGGTTTTTCGCAACAAAAATTCACACTAAGCGGTACCATTACCGAAGCTTCCAGTAATGAGACACTTATTGGTGTGACCATAGCGGTGCCTGAACTGCGAACCGGGGTAACTACCAATGAATATGGCTTTTACTCGATTACCTTAGATCCAGGCGAATATCAAATTGTTGTCAGCTATCTTGGGTTTCAAGATGTCATTCAGACCATCTCGCTGAACGAAAACCTAAAGTTGAACATTGAAATGAGTGAGGAAGCGCAACAACTCGAAGAAGTGGTGGTTACTGAAGATGTCGAACGATTGGATATTCGCAAACCACAAATGAGTGTGAACACCATGTCGATCAAAACCATAAAGCAAATTCCTGTTATTCTTGGCGAGGCTGATGTGATAAAGTCGATTTTGTTGCTTCCGGGCGTGACCAATGCCGGTGAAGGGGCTTCTGGTTTCAATGTTCGAGGCGGTGCCGTGGATCAGAACCTAATCTTATTGGATGAGGCCATTATTTTCAATTCCTCGCATTTATTTGGGTTTTTCTCTGTGTTCAATCCTGATGCCATAAAAGACATCAAACTCTATAAAGGCGGAATTCCCGCGCGTTATGGGGGCCGTGTATCTTCTGTTCTCGATATTTTTCAAAAAGAAGGGAATAGCAAAGAATTCAAAGTCAACGGCGGTATCGGCGCCGTGGCCAGTCGCCTGCTCGTTGAGGGACCTATTGTCAAAGACAAATCAGCTTTTTTGATCGGTGGCAGAGGTTCTTACGCTCACCTTTTCTTACCATTGTTCGATATAGACAATACTGCTTATTTCTATGACCTGAACACGAAATTGAATTACAACATCAATGATCGAAACAGTCTATATCTCTCAGGTTATTTTGGTCGTGACGTTTTCGGCATTAGTGAGAGTTTTGTGAACACCTATGGTAATTCAGTGGGCAATTTCAGATGGAACCATCTTTTCTCTGACAAATTGTTCTCAAATCTATCTGTCATTTATTCAGACTACTATTATGGTCTAAAACTTGATTTTGTGGGTTTCAATTGGAATTCAGGAATTCAAAATTTCAATGTCAAATATGATCTAAAACATTATTTGAATGACAAGCTTCAAATCAATTATGGATTAAATAACATCTATTACGGTTTTAATCCCGGCAAAATAGAGCCCAGTAATCCAGAGTCGCGTATCATTGAAGATCAGCTCACAAAAAAGTATGCGAATGAGTTTGCGGCATACATAGATGTTGAACACAGCATTACTGAAAACTTAAGTTTAGGTTACGGTCTCAGATTCAGCAATTTTGTACGATTAGGTCAAGAAGCGTTGAATATTTATGCCAACGACAATCCTGTTGATTTTGACCCTTTTTTATTGATTTATGAGGAAGCAGAACCTATTTCTGTGAGCAATCCGGGAAGAAAAGGAAGCCTGGCCACTTTTAATAATTTTGAGCCACGTGTTTCTTTGGCCTATACCATAAACGGCAATAGTTCTTTTAAAGCCAGTTATACAAGACTCGCCCAGTACCTTCATCTTTTATCAAATACCAGTTCTCCCACTCCCTTGGATGTTTGGACACCCAGCGGGCCCTTCGTGAAACCCCAGTTATTAGATCAGTATGCCGTTGGGTATTTCAATAATTTCAATGAGGGCGACTACACCATTGAAACCGAATTCTTTTATAAGGATATTCAAAACCGTATCGACTACATTGATGGGGCGAATTTGATTGCCAATGACGCTATTGAAACAGTAATTCTCAATGGCGAGGCTCGCGCCTACGGACTTGAATTGCTCTTGAGAAAAAATGAAGGGAAATTTCAAGGATGGCTGGCATACACCCTTTCAAAATCAGAGCAACGCACTCCAGGTAGGGTCTCAACGGTTGACAATGGCAGGTCAAATTTAGAAACCGGAATCAATTTTGGCGAATGGTACAATACGCCCTATGATAAAACCCATGACATTGCATTATACGGCAGTTATGAGTTGAATGATAAATGGAATTTCAATACGAATTTTGTTTTTCAAACTGGCCAGCCCACCAATTATCCTGTGGGTCAATTTGAGTTTCAAGGTTTGACAGTGCCCTACTATGGTTTACGAAATCAAGAAAGATTGCCCAACTATCATCGTATCGATTTGTCCGCTACCATGACTCCCAAAAAGAATAAAGGCCGAAAAAAACAGGCCGAGTGGGTTTTTAGCATCTACAATGTATATAATCGCAGAAATGCCGCTTCCATTAATTTCCGGCGAAATCAAGATACCGGTGTGAATGAAGCGGTAAGGACTTCCATTTTCGGAATTGTACCTGCGGTTACCTATAATTTTAAATTTTAAGCCATGAAAAATAGTTTAGTCCTATTGGGTATTTTAATATGCTTTTCAGCTTGCGAAGACGTCATAGAAGTTGATTTGCCCGAAACACCGCAGCGGTTGTCGATAGACGGTCTTGTTCGTGTTGACACCACTGAGACCACCACGACCGTATTGATTAAAGCAAGTTTGACCGGCGCGTTTTTTAATGATGTTACCCCTGCTGACTTGACCAGCATTTCCATTATCAACTCCGATTATGTACCCTCAAGTGCGTTGGACCTTAATGTTGTGCAATTGAATGAAGTGAGTCCGGGACAATATGAGGGCAGTAAGCAAACCAACTTTTTTACCGAAGGAGAATTACAATTGTCCATTGAACATGAGGGGCAACGCTATTTGGCCTTGACCCAATTTGTGCCTTCAACCCCAATAACCAAATTGGAACAAGGTGATGATACCTTATTCACAGGTAATGAGACGGAAATTAAGGTGGCCTTCAACGATGTGGCCGATCGTGATGATTTTTATTTGGTAGATCTTGATTTTGATGAATACTTAGTCACGGAAGATGAATTTTACCAGGGCCAAGTTTTTCAATTTTCCTATTTCTATGATGAAGGTGTTACCGAAGGCAGAGAACTCAATATTGGGTTATTGGGCGTTGACGAATCCTTTTATAATTATATGAATCAGTTGATTGTTCAGTCTGGAGCTGACCAAGGACCGTTTCAAACACCATCTGCCACGGTACGTGGCAATATCATCAATGTGACCAATATTGACAACGTCAATAGTTTTGACAATGTTGAAGACCCGAATAACTTTGCACTGGGTTATTTTGCCGTGGTTCAAGAATACACGGCATCTTTGGTAATAGAATAGTGATTTTAGACTATTAAAGAGACCGCTTAAAAACATTATGAGGCATACGAATAAGGACTTATTGGTCAAGGGAATCAAAACTTTGGTGTACACCGCTTTATTGATGTTCACTGCCCCTGTAGTGCTCTATCAAGCTTACAAGAACACCGAACATCAATGGTTCATACCCGTACTCATCATTGGTATTGTGTTATCTATTCTAGCTGTAGCTCTCGGTTTTTCAGGAATAAAAAAAATAGTGGATGCCGTTTTTGGAAAACGAGAAAAAAAGTGACTCAATTAGCTTTTGCTTTATCAACACTGCCCCATTTGTCATTCAATTCCAAATA
Source organism: uncultured Maribacter sp. (assembly GCA_964432915.1). GTDB lineage: Bacteria > Bacteroidota > Bacteroidia > Flavobacteriales > Flavobacteriaceae > Maribacter_C. Next base: position 63,598 of record CAYSPL010000006.1, on the reverse strand, counting down.
ATCATAATCAAGTACTGAGGCCTGACGCTCTAAACGATCAGCGGCAAAAGCCCGTTGAAGTATATCTTCAATCAGATAATCTTCATGAACTTCCTTTGGGTCAAATTCTTCCTTAAGCGAAATATTGAACATTTTGGCTGTTGTACTGTACCAAAAGGCCCGCCAGCCACTTCTTAGCTCCTTAACGAGGTTGAATGCTGTAGTACCCGTCTGGCGGTGTATCAATTTGACCAAAATTTGGCCTTCGGTCCTCGTTAGTTTTTTCAACTCAGCCGAAAATTCTTCCTCAATGTATTTCTGTACCTTCTTGGTGTATTTTTTTTGTTTTGACCGTCTTTTTATCTTGACGATGCTATCATTCAATTCAACTAATCTTTCGGCGGCTAATTTTGCATAGGGGTACACCTTCAAGGTCTTCCGTCTTAAAACGTAATAGCGCAGTTTCTCCTTGTACGTATCAAACTTCAGTTTACCAAAAAGATAAACTCCCTCAAGTTCTATTGACTTCTGAAAAACAGAATCACCTTGTACAATGATCAGCTTCTCAGTAATCGAATCCAAAGGCTGGTCTTCAACCTGAGAGAAGCTTGAAAACCCGATACAAAAAAGGAATAAAGAAATAACAATTTTTTTCATCGTTATCATAAAAGCAAAAGCCTTGCCAAAATTAACGATAAATAACCATGCTTAGTACTAATTAAAAGTGAATATTCTTAACTTCGTTCTCAAAGTTAAACACATGGCAAAAAAGAGAATCATCACTAAAAAATCATTGGCGTTTTTTGAAAAATACCTCAATAATGCATCCCCAACAGGCTATGAATGGGAAGGTCAAAAAATATGGATGAACTACCTGAAACCATATGTAGACACATTCATTACCGATACCTACGGGTCAGCGGTGGGGGTCATCAACCCTGATGCCAAGTACAAGGTGGTTATCGAAGGGCACTCTGATGAAATCGCCTGGCGCGTGAATTATATTTCTGACAACGGACTTCTTTATGTCATTCGCAATGGGGGTAGTGACCATCAAATAGCCCCATCAAAATGGGTCAATATTCATACAAAACACGGAATTGTAAGAGGTATTTTCGGATGGCCTGCAATTCATACCAGAAATAGGTCCAAAGAAGAACCGCCCAAACCTGACAATATTTGCATTGATGTGGGTGCAAAAAACAAAGCCGAGGTAGAAAAAATGGGAGTACATGTAGGATGTGTCATAACCTACCCCGATACTTTTGAAATTTTGAATAAAGATAAATTTGTTTGCCGTGCCATTGATAATAGGGCCGGTGGTTTCATGATTGCCGAAGTGGCTCGCCTACTTCATGAAAATAAAAAGAAGTTGCCTTTTGGACTGTACATTACCAATTCCGTGCAAGAAGAAATTGGACTTCGAGGTGCTGAAATGATCACCCATACCATCAAACCCAATGTGGCCATAGTCACTGATGTTTGCCATGATACCACTACCCCTATGATTGACAAGAAAAAACAAGGGCACACTGAAATTGGTGCAGGTCCTGTGATTTCATATGCGCCTGCCGTTCAAAACAAGCTTCGTGAAAGAATCATAGAAACGGCCGAGGCGAACAAAATACCCTTTCAACGCATGGCAGCTTCAAGATCAACGGGCACTGACACTGATGCTTTTGCCTACAGCAATGGCGGGGTGGCGTCTGCCCTGATTTCATTGCCACTCCGGTATATGCACACCACCGTTGAAACCGTACATCGTAATGATGTAGAAAATGTTATTCGATTGATTTATGAAACCGTGCTCAACATAAAATCAGGGGAAACTTTTAGTTATTTTGACTGAAAGCCCAACCCCTCTTCACAATAAAGGCTTGATAATTAGCTTGTTTTATGGACGAATTAATTAATATTCTAGATGAAGAGGGGAAATTCACAGGAAAAACAGAACTAAAGTCCTATGCGCATAGTATAGGACTTTTTCATGCTACCGTTCATATCTGGTTCTATACTTCGGATGGAAAACTATTAGTACAACAAAGAGGGGAAAACAAAAAGACCTTCCCCCTGCTTTGGGATGTTTCAGTAGCTGGCCATGTGGCCTCAGGAGAACAAATTGAAATTTCCGCGCTTCGAGAAGTAATAGAAGAAATTGGATTGATGGTAACCGAAGAACAACTTGAAAAAATAGGGGTCTTCAAATCAATTCAAAAACATTCAAATCAACTGATTGATTGTGAATTCCACCATACCTATTTATCCCTATTAAGCGTTCCCTTAAAATTTTTAAAGCCTCAAAAAGAAGAAGTTGAAGCACTAAAATTGATACCAATTGCATTGTTTTCCAAAGAAATCAAGCATGATGACACGAGACATCAATATGTGCCGCATGAATGGTCTTATTACCAAACCGTAATCGAAGAAGTGAGAAAACGATTATAGCTGCGAAATGAAGTTGGCAACTTCGTTGAGGTTATATTGCTGCTGATCCCCCGTTTCCATATGCTTGACCACAAACGTATTGTTTTCAAGTTCTTGCGCTCCGATCAAAATGACATAAGGCACTTTGCGCTTATTGGCATACTTCATCTGCTTCTGCATTTTATTGGAAGTAGGATAAACGTCAGCCTTAATACCGGCCTCTCGTAACTCACTGACCAATTTCAGGGCTGCCATCGCCTCTTTTTCGCCAAAATTCACGCAGAGCACATCCAAAGATTTCTCCAACCGTTCAGGAAACAAGTTCAATTCCTGTAAAACCAAATAGATTCTATCCAAGCCGAAAGAGATTCCGACCCCACTGACATCTTTTAATCCGAAAATACCGGTCAAGTCGTCATACCTTCCGCCGCCACCTATAGAGCCCATGGAGACACCCTCGGGTGCCGCCACTTCAAATATGGCACCGGTATAATAATTAAGTCCTCTGGCGAGCGTAACATCAACAGTTAGTCTGGCAGATTTCAAACCCAAGGCTTCAACTCCTTTGACAATTACTTTAAGTTCTTCAACACCCTCAAGACCTATTGCCGACTTAGCCAATAAGAGCTTTAATGATTCAAGTCTGACCAAAGCACCGCCTGTCAATGAAAATAAGGGCATCAATTTTTCAATTGATTGTTCAGGAATACCTTTTTCCAACATTTCTTTTTGTACCCCTTCCTCTCCTATTTTATCGAGTTTATCGAGTGCGACCGTAAAATCGACCAATAAGTGTCTTGCTCCGATGACTTCAGCAATACCGGCAAGAATTTTTCTGTTATTCAATTTAATGGTAACGCCCTTTAGGTTTAAATCAGAAAAAACCGCATCATAAAGACGAACCAGTTCAATTTCTTGAAGTGTTGAATTTGCTCCCACGATATCGGCATCACATTGATAAAATTCCCTAAAACGACCTTTTTGTGGGCGATCGGCTCTCCATACCTGCTGAATTTGATAACGTTTGAAAGGAAAGTCAATTTCGTTCTGATGCATCACCACATAGCGCGCAAAAGGCACGGTCAAATCATATCTGAGCGCCTTATCTGAGATTTTTGGGGCAATCGAACTTGACTTTTTTGAACTGTACGTGACATCATCAACTTTACTGATGAAATCCCCTGAGTTCAAAATTTTGAATATCAAACGGTCTCCTTCATTGCCATATTTACCCAATAAGGTTTCTGAATTTTCAAAAGAAGGGGTCTCGATCGGTTGAAAACCGAATACCTCAAAATTCTTTTTTACCCTATCGAAAATATAATTTCTTTTCGACACCTCTTCAGGGGAAAAATCTCTAGTGCCTTTGGGTATTGCTGGTTTTTGTGCCATTTGGTTTTTAAATCTGTTGCAAATATAAACCTCCCCTTCATCCCCTCCAAAGGAGGATAAATTTCATTTGACCCTACAGTACCTATTTATAAACAAAACATGGGAGTATCGGTGCCTAACACCATCCAATCAAAAAATAGGGGTGGTCTGATTTTAAACCAAATGATTTCTGGCTTGACTTTTTTTAGTTCGTATCAATGACCTTATCAAACCATTGGTAAAGGTCTCCCTTTGTGATTACGGCACCTTGTTCAATAAGACCAAAAATATCAAGATTTTTGTCTGAAGAGTAGGCTTTGGATGCCGTCAAGTACTCCACAAAATCAGACTGCCAGTTCTTTTTAAACCAGTCAAAGCCGACCTTGGTCTGTAAATCAATCTCAGGATTCATGACTTTGACCGAGATCAATTTCATCTCTTTCTCCAAACAATGAAACAGGTGCATGTGTTGTGCCGAAACATTTTCGAGGTAATTGACATTGCCCAAAACGCCCTCCCAAATCAGGTCACTGAAGACATCCAATTGTTCTTCCGCAACATGGGGCCTGTTGGTTTTTATAATCAGCCATTCATCAGCGGTAATGGATTGGGTCGCCAAAAAGTTAATGAACTCTTGGTGTAATTCATCCAACTGTTCTTTGGTAAGTCTGGTGTATTTCATTTGAAGAAAATTCAAAAAAAAAACCGCCTAGCCTCAGCCATGCGGTCAATATTCAATACTGATATCAATTATTTTTTCTCGGCAACTACCTCAAAAGGAAAATCAACGATCACATCACGATGCAATCTGATTTTTGAATTTGCGGTACCGGTTCTTTTGACCGTTCCACCAGCAATAGTGATAAATTTCTTATCTATTTCATGACCTTCTTTGGCAATGGCCGCAGACAAATCAGTAGTAGTGACAGAACCAAATAATTTATCACCGGCCGCCGTTTTTGCCGGAATCTTGACCTCTAGTGTTTTCAATGCAGCGGCTATTTTATTCGCCCCATCAATGATTTTCTTTTCTTTGTGGGCTCTTTGCCTCAAATTTTCTGCAAGCACTTTCTTGGCCGAAGGTGTGGCCATTGTGGCCAATCCTTTAGGAATCAAAAAGTTTCTACCATAGCCATTTTTAACGCTTACCAAATCGTCTTTGAACCCTAGGTTCTGAACGTCTTCTTTTAATATAACTTCCATCGATCCTTTGTCTTTATTTTAGTAAATCGCCAACATATGGCATTAGTGCTAGGTGCCTGGCACGTTTTACCGCCTGGGCCACCTTTCTTTGATATTTCAAAGAAGTACCGGTAAGTCTTCTAGGAAGAAGTTTGCCTTGATCGTTTACCAACATCATCAAAAAGTCAGCGTCTTTGTAGTCGATGTATTTAATACCGTTTTTCTTGAAACGACAGTATTTCTTTTTGGTGTTGGTTTCAATATTCAATGGAGTCAGATATCTGATTTCTCCATCTTTTTTACCTTTTGCTTGTTGTTCTATGGATGCCATAATGGTTACGCTTTAGCAGTTTTTAAACGAGTTCTTCTTTTCTCGGCCCACGCAATGGCGTGTTTGTCTAATTTTACCGTAAGAAAACGCATCACACGTTCATCACGGGTAAATTCTTGCTCATAGGCGTTCAGGATTTCTCCTGGTCCGGTGAACTCGAAAAGATGGTAAAATCCACTCTTTTTGTGTTGGATCGCATAGGCCAATTTCTTCAGACCCCAATCTTCTTTTGCCACCATTTTGGCGCCATTCTTAATTAAGAAATCTTCAAATTTCTTAACTGTTTCCGCAATCTGGGATTCAGAAAGCACGGGATTCAAAATGAAAACAGTTTCGTAATGGTTCATATTATATTTGTTTTAAGGAGTGCAAAAATAATAATAATATTCACTATCAACTATAAGAAAACGGAAAAAACTTCGTTATGTATTGAATAAGTCATAAAAAATGAACTTAACCGAAACCCAAATCAATAACTTATGATCAAAGATTAAGTGCAAAAAATAGTGTGCAATGTTCACAACTTTAATTGTAAACAAACACGTGTTTTAGTTATTTTGTCTCTGATTTAACCCCACAAATCAACCCATTTATGAAATTACGAAGTATTATCGTGGACGATTCATCGATGCAGCGGATGGCAGTGGCCAAACTGGTAAACAACCACCCGAATTTAGCTATGGTAGCCGAATACAGCAACGCGATCGAAGCGAAGAACGGCATCAAAAACAACGAAATCGATTTAATTTTTCTTGATGTTGAAATGCCCATCATCAACGGATTTGACCTACTCGAATCATTAGACAACAGTCCTCAGGTAATCTTGATTACCGGTAAACCCGATTATGCTTTAAAGGCATTCGATTATGATGTCACAGATTATCTTCACAAGCCAATAACCATGGCCCGTTTTGATGCTTCTGTACGTCGTGCGGTGGCCAAGTATGAGCAAATGCACAGGGTGCACGAGGATGAGGAGCATATCTTTGTCAAGAGTAACCTAAAGAAAAGAAAAGTCATTTTGAATGACATCAAATGGATAGAAGCCCTTGGTGACTATATCAAATTAGTTACTGATGAAGCCAATATCGTGATTTTATCAACAATGAAATCTTTCGAAAAGCAATTACCGGAAGAGAAGTTTCTTAGAATTCACAAATCCTACATTGTGAATTTGGAAAAAGTTGAAAAATTCAATAGCAAAAATGTTGAGGTCAGCGGAAGATCTATTCCATTGAGTAGAAATAAAAAGACCGAATTGGCGGAAGCACTTAGTAACGTCTAGTTTCAAAAACATAATTTCATAAGAAAAACCGATGATCTTGGGATCATCGGTTTTTTTGTTTTGATCACTTTGAACCTAAATATCCTGAGATGGATATAAAAAACAATACTGTCTTGATTGATGTGAATAAACTTAGTCCATGTCACTAAAAGCCTGACTTTTCAGGAAGACAGCGCAGTCGAGAAACCTCAACATCCTTGCTTTTCGATAAGGTCTCGACTTCGCTCGACCTGACATAATAGGTAAATTGAAAACCAGTTTTTGGCGGTATTCTCTGATGCAAACTATGTTAAATGTGGTCAACGTTGTAAATGACACGAACACTTCGGTAGAATGAAATGGCATTGAAAGATTTTTCAATTCTTCTGATGTTAGACTTAACGGTGCCCAAAGCTTGTTTGTGATCGATTTTCAAAATCACATGTTTCAAATATTGATTGCGAATACGTGCTACTGGGGGGTATTCGGGCCCTAAAACGGCTTGTCCAAACATATTTCGCAATCCTTTGGCAAACCACTCCGCCGCCTCGTTCAATTTGTTGTATTCTTTATGTTTGAACGTTATTTTAAGGATGCGATTCGAGGGCGGGTATTTATACTGCTCCCTTTCATACAACTGTTCTTGGTACATGCCCAAGTAATCATTGGTGGAAACCTGTTTCAAAATCTGATGATACGGATTATAACTTTGAATGATCACTTTTCCTCTTTTCTTAGTGCGCCCCGCCCTACCCGAAACTTGGGTCAACAACTGAAAACTTCTTTCATGGGCCCTGTAATCTGGAAAATTCAAAAGAGAATCCGCATTCATGATACCCACCAAGCTGACGTTTCTGAAATCAAGACCTTTGGTAAGCATTTGGGTACCCACCAAAATATCCAACTCTTGTTGTTCAAAAGCCGTGATGATCTTTTCATAACCGTATTTACCACGCGTGGTATCCAAATCCATTCGGCCAACTTTAGCGGCTGTAAATAAGGACTTCAATTCCTGCTCAACTTGTTCGGTTCCGAAGCCTTTGGTGTCTAAAGTTGCACTACCACAGGCTTGACAGCTTTCTTGAAGAGCCATGTGATGACTGCAATAATGGCAACGCAATTGTTTTTTGAATTGATGATAGGTCAAACTGACATCGCAATTCGGGCATTGGGGCGAATGACCACAGGTAGTACATTCAACAATCGGGGCGTACCCTCGTCGATTTTGAAAGAGAATGACTTGTTCTCCCAAATCAAGGGTTTCCACTATTTCTTCACGCAATCGTTCTGAAAAATGACCTTTCATCCGTCGCTTGCGCATCTGTTCTTTAATATCAACCAACTCTATATCGGGCATGATGACATTTCCAAAACGTCTATCGATTTTGGCATAACCATACTTTCCATTTTGGGCATTGTGAAAACTTTCAATACTTGGGGTTGCCGATCCCAAAAGAACATTGGCCCCGTGGATCTTGGCCAAAACCACGGCCGCATCACGGGCATGATATCTAGGTGCAGGGTCAAATTGTTTAAAAGACCCTTCATGTTCTTCATCAACCACAATCAAACCCAAATTGGAATATGGTAATAACAAGGCAGAACGAGCTCCGATGACAATTTGCGCTTTATTCTTTTTAGCGTTGACATTGTTCCAAACTTCCACCCTTTCATGAATACTGTACTTTGAATGATATACCGAAACCTTACCACCAAAATGGTCTTGCAATCTGCCAATCAATTGTGTGGTCAATGCGATTTCCGGCAAGAGGTATAATGCTTGTTTTCCCGTAGAAATACATTCTTCCAACAACTTCATATAAACTTCTGTTTTTCCTGAAGATGTCACGCCATGAAGAAGTGTAACTTTATTATTTTCAAAATGTTGACGAATATTACCCAAAGCTTTTTTTTGCTCTTCATTGAGCAATTTCAAACCATTCTGTCCTTTTTTTTCTTCAAACTCAATACGGTCGGTTTGTATAAAATATTCTTCGAGAATTCCCTTTTGAACCAGAGACTTGATAACTGCTTTTGAACCACCACTCGCCTTTTCAAGCTCAACCACTTTTATCGGTTTTTTGGTGGTGGACAGTAACTGAAATAATGCCAAAACAACCTGGCTTTGTTTCGGGGCTCGGGTAAGGTTTTTCAAAAGATCCTCCAAAGCCGTTTCTGACCCATAATCTTTACTGAGTTTCACATACCGAACCAATTTTGGTTTGTACAGCTCATGGATTTCTTCTTTGAGTAAAATGACGTTTTTCTCGAGCAATCGATTCAAAATGGGCACCACATTCTTACGTTCAACTATGGCACTGACTTCCTGAACTTTCAGAGCGGACTGGTATTGCAGCGCTTCATAAACCAAAAATTCATCATCTTTCAAGTCGCCTTCATCGACCACTGCGTTATCGTTTTTCAAAATGAGGGTCTCGCTTTCCAACAGAAATGCACTCGGAACGGCCGATCTGAAAACCTCCCCAATAGAGCACATGTAGTAATCGGCAATCCATTGCCAATGCTTGAGTTGTTGTTCAGTGACCATAGGAGACTCATCTAAAATCTGATGGATTTCCTTGGCTTCATAGACCGCAGGAGGAGTCTTATGCAATTCATGAACAAGTGCCGTGTAGATTTTTGATTTACCAAAAGGAACGGCCACCCGCATACCAGGAAGCAAAAAGCCGGCCTGTTCTTCTGTTATTTCATAAGTGAATAACTTCTCTAAGGGAATGGGTAGAATTACATTAATGAAGTTCTTCATGCGCCGCTACCTCCTAACCGTCATATCTGACCCAAGTTTGTGTTCTGTAGAGAAAGGCCAAATAACCCCTGACTTTCAACTCATTTGAATTGTCAGGATTCAACCAAATTTTGAATCGAAAAGTCATGGCTTGTTCTGGATCAAACAAATATTTCCCTTTCCATTCATCGTCATCATTTTTCTTACCACCTTTGATAATGGTCATGCCATTGACCGGCTGGTCTTTCATATCGCCCTCACATTTTATACAAAGGGCATTTTCTTTTCCTTTTTCAACGATCTTTACCACTTCGCCATACATCAACCCATCTTTTTCATAAATTTTGATGATGCCCTTGGGTTTGCCGGTTCTATCATCGATGGTTTTCCAAGTGCCAAAAACACTTTGTGAGAAACCACCGATAGAAAACAGCATGAAAAACAAAAGGGAAACTTTAATTTTCATTCTAATCATTGATTTATTTTTTTTCGAAGCGAATTCAAGGTGGCATTCAATTCAAAACCGAGCAGCAATATATTCGAATTTAACCAGATGTACACCATTAAAATCAACAAGCCACCCAAAGCACCATACAATTCATTGTAACGGGCGAATTTATCAATGTACACTCCGAATAAGTAAGAGGTCAATATAAAAAGTAAGGTGGTCATGAGAGCTCCCGCCGAGAAAAATCTTGTTTGTTTGCCTTCCCGAGTGCCAAAATAATATAGGGTAGCAGTGGTCAAATAGGACAGTAGAATGAAAAACAGAAATTTGGCAAGCTGTATTCCCAAGACTTCCCCTTCTTCCATAACACTACCACTGGAGCGCTCAGCAAAGTCTTTCAAATAGCCTAAAACATATATCTCAAAATAAACGAAGGCCACAAACCCAATGAGAATCAAAACGGAAAGTATCAAACCCACCATCAAGGCAAAGGCATATTGCCTAAAAAAGTTTCGGGTAAGATTGACATGGTACGAATTTTCAAAGCCTCCAAAAATGGCATTGACCCCATTTGCCATAAGAAATATTGAAATAGCAAAGGTCGACGACAAAAGCCCAGGTCGCTTCTGCCCTTTTATCTGTTCATAAATTTGCGTAAAATAGTCTCCGGTGCCTGTTGGAAAAAAGGATTCTAAAAACGCCAGAAAATTTGCATCAAAACCTTCGTTGCCCAAGCTGAGGTAAGAAATGATGTATGGCACCAAAGTCAACATGAATATCAACAAAGGGAAAATCGCCAAAAATAGGCTGAACGCAATGGCACTGGCCCGCGTGGACAATGTGCCTTTGACAATGCCCAAGAAATAGATTTCAATAAGGTCATACATTGAAAGCCCCTCAAAACCGGGCAAACGAATGGTTTTAAAAAGACGAATAAGCCAATTTATGACGGGAATCTTACTTAGCTTTTCTTCAATCTCTTTTGACATTTATACTGCCTTTAAGCTCAGATCCATATTATAAACAGAATGGGTCAGTGCACCAGAAGAAATATAATCGACACCGCATTCCGCATAGTTGCGAACTGTTTTTTCATTGATGCCTCCAGAAGACTCGGTTAAACATTTATTACCAATCAACTTTACCGCAGTACGGGTATCTTCATAATCGAAATTATCAATGAGAATACGGTATACTCCGTCTGATTTCAAAATTTCCTCAATTTCCGCTAGGTTTCGCGCCTCAACAATTATTTTCAAATCGCGGTTGGTCTTTTTCAAATAGTTTTTGGTTTTGTCAATGGCTTTGGTCAGTCCACCAGCAAAATCAATGTGATTGTCTTTTAACATAATCATATCGTAAAGTGCAAAACGGTGGTTTTCACCCCCTCCTATTTTGACCGCCCACTTCTCAAGAGCGCGTAGCCCCGGAGTGGTTTTTCGAGTATCTAAAATCTTTGTACCAGTACCTTCCAATAAATCAACGAACATTCTTGTCTTGGTCGCAATGGCACTCATACGCTGCATGGCGTTCAAAACCAAACGTTCTGCTTTTAAAATACTTTGAGAGCTTCCGATCACATAGAATGCGATATCTCCGTATTTCACAGTAGAACCGTCTTTAATCAACACTTCCATCTCCATATTAGGGTCTACATAGGCAAACACTTGCTTGGCAAAATCAACCCCGGCGATGACGCCCTCATCTTTTACCAATAATTTTGCCTTGCCCATTGCGGCATCAGGAATACAAGATAACGAGCTATGGTCGCCATCGCCCACATCTTCACGTATGGCGTTCGCTATGATCAAATCAACCTCATGCTGGAATTTTTCTTTTGAAATCATTTGGGAATATATCTTTACGCTAAATTAACAAAAACAAAGTCCAATGAAGAAATTCATTTAACTTTGAAAAATGACCATAAAACTTCTGGCAATCGGCAAAACGGACAGCACCCAACTGCAACAATTAATTGGGGAATATGAATCGCGTTTGAAACACTATTTAAAGTTTGAATTGGTCATCATACCTGACATCAAAAACGCCAAAAATCTATCAGAAAAGCAACAAAAGGAGAAAGAAGGAGAACAAATTTTTAAAAGTCTTAAACCGGCCGATGTTCTGGTTTTACTTGATGAAAAGGGCAAGCAGTTCAGTTCAGTTGATTTCTCAAACTACCTTCAAAAAAAGATGAATTCAGGGATCAAACAACTGGTTTTTGTTATTGGCGGACCTTATGGATTCAGCGATGCAGTTTATCAGAAAGCAGGAGGTAAATTGAGTTTATCAAAAATGACCTTTTCCCATCAAATGGTTCGATTATTTGTTGTGGAACAGATTTATCGCGCCTGCACCATTTTGAAAAATGAGCCTTATCACCACAGATAAGCTCAAAATAACCATTTGCCGACCACCAACTTAATAAAGTACTCTGAACTTAATGGTATTCTCAATCTTCTTTAGTGCTTTTACTACCTCTTTGTTGTACTCTTTATCCAAATCGGTAATGACATAACCCACTTCGTTGTCCGTTGAAAGATATTGCCCAGAGATGTTCATATCATAAGTTGCCAGAACCTCGTTGATTTTGGCCATAATACCCGGTACATTCTTATGAATATGTAAAAAGCGATGGGCCTTATTTTGTTTGGGAAGCCGAATATTCGGAAAGTTCACGGCATCAACCGTACTGCCTGAATTGATGTATTCCATGATTTTATTCGGAACAAAATCAGCGATGTTTCGTTGTGCCTCTTGGGTGCTTCCGCCAATATGTGGGGTAAGAATCACATTATCAATCCCCTGCAATTCTGTGTAAAATTCCCCATTCGTTCTTGGTTCCTCCGGATACACGTCAACTGCAGCTCCACCCAGTTGGCCACTTTTCAAGGCGTTTGCCAGTGCTTTGATATCCACCACAAAACCGCGACAAAGATTGATGAACATGGCCCCCTTCTTCATTTGGTTGAATTCACGTTCACCAATAAAATTGGCATTCGATTTATTATCATCAATATGCAAAGTCACTATATCAGAGACCCTCAACAAATCTTCAAGTTCGTTGCATTTAATGGCGTTGCCCAATGCTAGTTTATCATCAACATCATAGTAATAGACCTTCATACCTATGGCCTCGGCCAAGACTGAAAGTTGTTTGCCAATGTTACCGTACCCGATAATTCCTAAATTCTTTCCTCTGACTTCGTGTGAACCATCAGCAGTTTTTTGCCATTGCCCATTATGCAATTCGGTACTTCTTGGAAATATACTCCGCTTCAACATGATGATTTGACCAATGGCCAATTCCACCACCGATCTGGTGTTGCTGTAGGGCGCATTGAAAACCACCACACCCCTTTTTCTACAGGTATCCAAATCAATTTGCGTGGTGCCAATGCAAAAAGCCCCAACCACCAAAAGCTTATTCGCAGCTTTCAAAACTTTCTCGGTAACCTGGGTTTTTGATCGTATGCCCAAAACATGCACACCTTTCACTTTTTCGATAAGTTCTTCTTCGCTAAGACTATGTTTTATGAGCTCAACTGTGAAACCATCTTCCGACAGATTTTCGAAAGCTGCCGGATGCACATTTTCCAGCAATAATATTTTGATTCTGTTCTTCGGATATGAAATGTTGCGGGGCAAATCATTGACAAATAGAAATTCATCTAAATTGGGAGTCACGTGGTCCGCGTTATTGGCGGCTTTCTCTCTGTGAACATTTTCTGTGTATGCAAAGAACTTATCGGCAATACCGGCCTCACGCATCACATAGTCGCTATAGCCATCGCCAATTACCTGAACCTCACCTTCGAGATTCATTTCCTTTAAACACTGTATCTTCCCGTTATGTTGTGATAAGGGATTCTTTTCATCAAAACCAATGATTTTACCCTCTTCATCAAACCTGAATGTATTGGCAAATACGCGATCTGAGGGTATGTTGTATTCCGCGACTATGGGATCGATGAACTCTTTGAATCCGCATGAAATCACATAGATATCATCAGAAAATTTTTCGAAAAATTCTTTATTTGATTCAATCGATTTCGAGATTTTCTGACGTAGTTCAGCCACCAAACCCTCCAAATCACTTTTGTTGGCATTCAAAAGTTTGATACGACGTTCCAAAGACTCCGTAAATGATATATCGCCATCGATACCAAGGTTGGTAATTCTTTGGATTTCATTAATTATCTCATCTCTATTCGATTTTCCGACCAAAGTCATTTCCGCAAGCACATCCAAGGCTTCAACCTTTGTCAAAGTGCTATCAAAATCAAATACATATTTGCGTGCCGCGTCAATCATTTTTATTCGCTTTGTTGAATCAAAAGGTCAAAAATAAAATATATTCCCTTCGAATTTTCGGAATGTTATCAAAAGTTATACGCGTAACTCATGGTCTTTTCAGATTTATGAATTTCTCTTAAAATTGGTCAATTTTTCATCTTATCAATGAAAATTTCAATTATTAAGATTAAGGTAGGTAAGACCCGTAATAATGGCAATGCCAATGCTCATCAGGGTGCCAATCAAAATGTATTCAGTCAATTTTCTACTGTTGTTTTCCTTTAAATCATTGAATCGAAAAACCGATTTTGCCGTGATCAAAAGTCCTATCGCGCCCCATTGATCGAGAATAATGAATGCCAGCACCAATATCCTTTCCATAATGCCAATGTACTTTCCGGCATTTGGTAATGATTTGTGATCCATTTCTAACTGACTGGACATCTTTTGCAATAATTTGCTCATTATAATCGCCGCCGAAAAACTTACAAAAACCATTGCAGTGAGTAGACCCCAATCAACCAACTGAAATAATTGTATGGTGTGTGCCCTTAAATTGTCATAATACACACAACAATAGAGCATCGACATGTGCAAGATTTGGTCTCTGAAAAATGGAATGCTCTTATTCTCAAATAACGGATTTGCATAAAGTTTGATGACGTCAATAACGTAGTGCGACAACAAAATAACAAGCGCAATTCTCCAAAAACTGAAATCACACAACAAAAGCAGTGTGACCATGGCGTGGATCAGCGCATGAAAATAAAGGTATTTTGAAGCTGCTTTTTTTCTTCTTTGTGCAATACCCGTTCACTGGGTTGTAGCAAAAAGTCACCAATTAAATGCGCAAGAAATAGTTTGGTGAACAAAATCATGGTTTCATGCTTTGTACGGTTTGCTGATAGTACCCTAAAAGATCTACTACCAATTTTAAACGAGCTCTTTTTTTTCGCTGACTTACGGCTGACTGTTGAATTCCAAGAATGGCCGCAAGTTCATTTTGTGAATTTGCCCGGTTAGCTAAAGAAATAGCCACCAATTCAGCGGACACTAGTGTCAAATCATCCATAAAATCGAGAGCGAGGGTAATCATTAAATTTAAACTTTGGTATTCTTTTAGGTCTCAGCGATAGCCAAATTTATTTTATTCTCTTTTAGGGTCTCGAAAGTTCGGCCTGAACGTTGATATGCCGTGCCGTTTGATTCGCTAACACCAGATCCTTTAAAATCTTCTGAACCCAAGCCAATAGCCATGCGAACATCCAAACCTTTGTCTGATTTGATCAATGCTTTTAGCTGAATGGCCCTGGTAAGCACATTATCTGGACTGGTTTTTAGCTGAAATTAATCACCTCTATAAATCTCCCAATCGGTGCGGGTTTCTCCCCATTTTGAAAACTGGTCTTTAAGTATGTTGATCCATTCTGAAGCTTTGTGATCTTCCGAATTAATAATATCCCCTGAATTAATTGCAATCATAATATATAAGCTAAAATGCTAATATTTAACATATATAAGTTAATGTGCTTATATAATTTATGATAGATCAACTCACTTATACCTCTTAAAACCACCTTCTGACCAGCGTACAATATTGGGTATATTCTTTGCCAAACAATTTTAATAGTGCCTCTTCTTCAGGCATGATCTGAAACTTGTTCATATATTTTACGAAACCTGCCGCCAACAATAAATTGAAAACATTCGCAAAATATAGCATCAAGGCTAGTAAACCCAGTAAAATAGCCAAATACATAGGGTTTCTTGAATACTGATATAGACCACTGGTAACTAATTTCGATGCACTGGAAGGAGTAACAGGATTCACGGTGGTATTCGAGTTACGGAACTGCAATAATGCCATTGTACCTACAAAAAAAGCAACCCCAATAAAAAAATACATGAGATATAGGCGACCAAAAAAATCAAAAGATCCCACCGGAAGAAATTTTGCCAATACATACATGAGCAAAGCAAAAAAGGCAAAAACCAAAACGGGAGGTACTTTCAACTTCATAATCCAAAATTACTACTTTTGAGGTGTTGACACTAACTTTCCTTGGTATTAAAATAGCTATATGACTCTAGTTTTCGCCACACACAATCAAAACAAGTTTCTTGAAGTAAAGGCCTTGATGCCCGACCATATTGAACTTTTGTCATTGACTGATATTGATTGCCATGATGAAATTCCTGAAACCGGTAAAACTTTGACGGAAAACGCAAGACTAAAAGCGGACCATGTGACCAAAAACTACAAACTTTCTTGTTTTGCCGATGATACCGGTCTTTTGGTTGATGCATTGAACGGTGCACCCGGCATTTATTCCGCGCGATATGCTGGCGAACAAAAAAGTTCGGAAGACAATATGCAGAAATTGCTAACAGCGTTGCAAGACAAACCATCACGAGACGCATATTTCAAAACTGTTATCGCGCTGAATATCAACGGTAAAATAAAATCATTTGAAGGAATCGTCAAAGGAAAAATCATCAAAGAAAAAAGAGGAAAGCATGGTTTTGGCTATGACCCCATATTTCTACCAAATGGCCATGACCAAACATTTGCCGAACTGCCTTTTGAGGTCAAAAACAAAATAAGCCATCGCGCAAACGCCATTCAAGCCCTCATTGATTACCTGAATACAGCCAGCTCTTAAGAGGTATCCATAAAATAACACTACCTTTGCCGTATTAACCAATGCCGCTAGTATAGCCTGTGTTGCGCCGAGTTTAGGTAGATTAGGTCGATAATCGCTCTATGCAACATACATATTTGCGATTAAACGTATAAGGTATCATGAATAAATTCGAAGCGCTGGGACTTGAGAAGTCCCTGTTGGACGCTATTGCTGAAATGGGTTTTGAAACCCCTTCAGAGGTTCAAGAAAAAGCAATCCCTGTTTTATTGGAAACCGAGACTGATTTGGTTGCGCTAGCCCAAACGGGTACGGGCAAGACCGCAGCTTTTGGCTTTCCATTAATTCAAAAAATCGATAGTGCCAGCAGAACCACACAGGGGTTGATCCTTTCTCCCACCCGAGAACTGTGTCTGCAGATCACCAAAGAAATGAAGTCATACTCGAAATTCGAGAAGGGTGTCAATACGGTTGCTATTTACGGGGGTGCAAGTATCACAGAGCAGGCCAAACAGATCAAAAGAGGCGCCCAAATCATTGTAGCAACTCCAGGTCGAATGAAAGACATGATCAATCGACGACTGGTTGATATCACCAAAATCGATTACTGTGTTCTCGATGAAGCAGATGAAATGCTCAACATGGGCTTTTTTGAGGATATTAAAGATATTCTATCAAACACCCCGTCTGACAAGTCAACTTGGTTGTTTTCCGCCACCATGCCCAAAGAGGTATCGGTCATTGCGAAAAAATTTATGCACAGTCCGCAAGAAATCACTGTGGGCACCAAGAATGCCGGGTCTACCAATGTGCAGCATGAATATTACGTTGTAGTGGGTCGAGACCGTTATCCCGCCTTGAAAAGATTGGCAGACGCCAATCCTAATATATTTTCGGTGGTCTTTTGTCGCACGAAGAGAGATACTCAAAAAGTGGCAGAAAAGCTGATTGAAGATGGGTATAATGCAGGCGCTCTTCATGGCGATTTGAGTCAAAATCAGCGCGATTTGGTCATGAACTCTTTTCGAAAAAAACAAATACAAATGTTGGTTGCGACCGATGTGGCCGCACGGGGAATTGATGTTGATGACATCACGCATGTCATTAATTATCAACTACCTGATGAAATCGAAACTTACACCCATCGTAGTGGCCGAACAGGTAGGGCAGGAAAATCAGGTATTTCAATGGTTATCGTGACGCGTAGTGAGATGCGTAAAATAAAATCAATTGAAAGAAAAATAAAGAAAGAGTTCATTGACAAGAAAATTCCAACCGGAATAGAAATTTGCGAGATTCAACTCTTTCATCTGGCCAACAAAATCAAAGACACCGAAATCAATGATGATATTGAGGGATATTTGCCAGCCATCAATGATGTTTTAAAGGATGTTGAACGTGAAGATTTAATAAAAAAAATAGTTTCAGTCGAATTCACACGATTCTTCAATTACTACAATAAAAGTAAAGATCTCAATTCTTCTGGAGGTTCTGATGGTGGTGGTCGCGAATATTCCAGAGGTCCAGGAAATGGACAAGTACGCTATTTCATCAATATAGGTGAGAAAGATGGTTATGATTGGATGTCTCTAAAAGATTTCATTCGAGACACCGTGGGTTTGGGCAAAGATGATTTGTTCAAAGTTGATGTGAAAGATAGCTTTTCATTTTTCAATACTGAGGAAGAAGTCAAAGAGAAAGTATTGAGCACTTTTACAGACTTAAAGGTTGATGGAAGGTTTGTCAATGTTGAGGTCTCTAAAAACCCTGGCTCGGGTGGAAGCCGACGAAATCGCAAACGAGGTGGCAGCGGCCGAAGAGATCGCAAAAGAAATCATGGAGGTAGAGACCGAAGAAGGGGTGGCAAAGGATTTTCCAAAAGTGAGAATTCAGGAAAAAGAAGAAGCAAGCGAAAAAAAAGTGACTTCTTTTAGTTAATTCCATATTAAAAAACGCACTGATATCCATTTATTTATTTTGTTTGTACCTTGAACGTATGAATGCTATTCATGACTAAAAAATTACTTTTCGCATTTTTCTTGGTGGCACACCTACTCTATTCGCAACAAGATGAAGTTGTTGATGAAGGAAAAGAGTTCAAGGCAATGGTCATCAACGCCCAGACCGATTTTCCAATGGAAAGCGTTCACATTGTCAATTTAAACAAGGTTGTGGGCACCATTACAGATGATAAGGGTAAGTTCAGTATCATGGCTTCTGTGAATGATACGCTGTATTTTTCTTATTTGGGTTTCAAGTCCCAGAAAATCAGGGTGTCCAATGATATGTTCAAATTTGAGGATACCAAAATTGCCTTGACAGAATTGGCCTACGCCCTTGAAGAAGTCATCGTGAGACCCTATCAATTGACGGGGTATTTGGAAATCGACGTTAAGAACCTTCCTGTGAACAATGCGTATCAATACAGTATATCAGGACTTCCCGTAAGTTATGAGGCAGGTAATAAAAGTCCTAGTGCTGTGACCAAGGTATTGGGGGCGATTCTCAATCCGGCTGATTTATTACGGAATCTCTTCGGAAAGAAACCAAATCAGATGAGAAAACTGCGTATGGTCAAAGAAGACGACGAAATCAGAAACCTTCTTGCCTCAAAATTCGATCGCGAAACCCTGACGGAATTATTACAGCTTGAAAAAGTCGATATTGAAGATATTTTGAATAATTGCAATTATTCAAAATCATTCATCACTACTGCCAATGACCTTCAAATACTAGACGCAATAAGTAGTTGTTACGAAGACTTCAAAGTTTTGAACCGCAACAATAAGAAGGGCAAATAAAATTTTAAAGTTCGTTTGGCATTTTATAGCTTTAGGGAAAATTATTCTCTATGAATAAACTGCTTATACCCTTTATCTTATTTATGTTTCTGTTATCCTGCAAGGAAGAGCGGAATTCATCCTTGGAAAAATCCAACGAACTTGCTGAAAATATATCTGAAACAGCCCCTGAAAGGCCTTTTGTTTGGGAAGGTGCGAACATCTATTTTCTTTTGACCGACCGCTTCAACAATGGCAATCCGAATAATGATATCAACTTTGAACGAAACAATGAAACGGCCGTGCTGCGTGGTTTCATGGGAGGCGACATACAAGGAATCACACAAAAGCTGGACGAAGGCTATTTTACAAATCTTGGAGTAAACGCAATTTGGTTTACGCCGGTAGTGGAACAAATACATGGCGACACCGACGAAGGTACTGGAAACACCTATGGGTATCATGGGTATTGGACCAAGGATTGGACGGCTTTGGACCCGAATTTTGGCACCCAAAAGGATTTGGAGAAAATGGTCAAAACGGCGCATTCAAAGGGCATACGAATTTTGATGGATGTTGTTTTGAATCATACAGGGCCTGTTACCGATGAGGATCCAGTTTGGCCAACCGAATGGGTCAGAGAAGACCCCACCTGTGAGTTTACCACCTATGAAAATACAACCGCATGCTCTTTGGTTGATAACCTGCCTGATATTCTGACCGAGTCAGATGTGGCCGTTGAACTGCCCGATCAGCTTTTGGCAAAATGGAAAAATGAAGGTAGGTTGAGTCAAGAGCTAAGTGAGTTGGAGGTGTTCTTTGAGCGCACGGGCTATACTAGAAGTCCGAGGGCGTATATCATCAAGTGGTTGACTGATTATGTCAGTGAATTGGGCATTGACGGTTATCGCGTTGACACTGTAAAACATGCTGATGAAAAAGCTTGGGCCGAATTAAATGAACAAGCAGCTTATGCTTTTGATACCTGGAAAAGAAAAAATCCGGAAGAAATATTGGATGACAACGCCTTTTATATGATGGGCGAAGTATACAATTACGGTATTTCAGGTGGACGGGAATATGATTTTGGAGATAAGAAAGTGGATTATTTCGCTCATGGTTTCAACAGCTTGATAAATTTTGAATTGAAGTACGATGCCAAAAATGATTATGAAACCATTTTTAGAAAGTACACCAAACTGTTGCATTCAAAATTCAAAGGAAAAGGGGTGGTCAATTATTTGACTTCACATGATGATGGGCAGCCTTTTGACAAAGATCGAACAGCATCAATTAGAACAGCGAATGTTTTATTGCTGACACCTGGCACATCGCAAATATATTATGGCGATGAAACCGGTCGTGAATTGACCATTGAAGGCACCCAAGGTGATGCCACGCTGCGTTCGTATATGAATTGGAGCGATTTGGATAGTCTGCCGGAAACGAAAAAAATACTCGACCATTGGCAGAAACTGGGGCAGTTTAGAAACGATCATCCTGCGATTGGTGCCGGTCGACATCAAAGATTGGCCAAAAAACCTTACGTATTTGGTAGAAGCTACACCAAAGATCATTTTAAGGATAAGGTAGTGGTCGGATTGGATTTGCCAAAGGGAAAGAAATCTCTCTGGGTAAAAGGATTTTTTGGCGATGGCACCAAACTCTATGACACCTATTCAGAAACTGAGGTTGTCGTTAAAAACGGGAAGGTCATTCTTGAAAATGACAATGATATTGCCTTATTGGAACTTGCCAACTAAGACCCTATTTATGTGAATGCAGCGCAATTCTATTTCCTTCTGTATCAGCGAGCAAAGCCATAAAACCATGCCCCTCTCCTATTTGCGTTTTAGGTCTCAAAACGGTACCACCAGCAGCTTCAACCTTCTTTAATTCATGTGCCAGATCTTCACACGAAAAGTAAACCAAGGCCCCATCAGTGGTGCTGGGTATATAAGACTCATGTTGCACAAGTGAACCCGTGGCACCCTTTTTATCAGGGTCATTCGGAAACCATCCCATTTTCAAGCCCCCAAAATCATGAATTGATATGGAAATGCCAAAAACGGTATCAAAGAATTTTTTCGCCCGGTTCATATTTTGAACGGGTATTTCAAACCATCCTACCATTTGCTAATTTTTTTAATTCTCCAATTTGGACTTTAAACTGGCCATCCCTTCCTCGAAATCAGGCCCCACCATACTATCCATACTTTTGAACAAAGACATGATGGTCATCGGAAATTTATTTTTTCCTGAAAAGCCCCATTTTACAATGGATTTTCCTGGACTCATCTCCTTCACATCCAAATAACAGTCAGAAGTGGACTTAAATGGCTTCAAAAACCGAAGTTCAGATTCAATTCGGTGGTCGCCCACAATATTTTTAATCTCCTGTTCTCCCTCTCCAACTTCCTTATTGCCATTCCAGTAACTTATTGCACCGACCTCTCCATCAGTACCCGTGAATTTCTTTTCCATGTTCGTATCCTTTTTGGCCCATGGCGACCAATCATCCATTTTTTTAAGGGATCTTAAATATGTGAAAACTTCTTTTTGAGGTCTCTCAATTTCAATGGTTCTTGAAACATCATAGCTTTTTGGGCCTAATAGATGTAGTAAAATAATAAGGGCCATTAGCCCTGCGATAATGTAAAGTGCGGTTATCATTTTAAAGGTTTTTAGTTGGTTGTTTACCTTTAAATGTAATGAAAATAGCTATTTACCACCCTCATAACGTGTTAAAATTGCATCGATACTTCTGATGCTTTTTTTGGTCCAATCCAACCGTTTTTTCAGTTTTTCCTCTTCAGTCAATTGCCATTTTAAATCTGACTTTCTCAGTTGAGTGGAAAGTTGTTGCAGTATAATGGCTGCCGAGACCGAAATGTTCAAACTTTCAGTAAAACCCACCATTGGTATTTTCAGAAAACCATCTGCGCCTTGCATGACCTCATCACTGAGTCCGTCTTTCTCGGTACCAAAGAACAGCGCGGTTTTTTCTTCAAGTGCAAAATCATCAAGCAAACCACTATCATAGTGAGGTGTTGTGGCCATGATCTTATACCCTTTGTTTTTCAGGGTATTCATGCATGCACGGGTACTACTGTAACTATGAACATCAACCCATTGTTCAGCGCCCATCGCAATGTTTTTATCCAACTGTTTTTTGTTTCTCGCTTCAATGACATGTGCATCTTGAATTCCAAAAATCTCACAACTTCGAAGTACCGCACTAGTATTGTGCATTTGATAGACATCTTCGATAGCCACGGTCAAGAAATTGGTGCGCGCTTCCAAAACTTCTAAAAAACGTTGCTTTCGTTCTTCAGAAATAAAATCTTCTAAGTAGTTTAAAAGTTGTGCATCAAACATCAATCGAATATAATAAAAGTATATTTTTAGCGAATGAATAAAAAGATAGTGATCTTGACCGGTGCTGGGGTTAGCGCTGAAAGTGGCATCAACACTTTTAGAGACGCCGATGGACTATGGGAAGGTCATGATGTCATGGAGGTTGCCTCTCCACAAGGTTTTGCCAAGAACCCTGAATTGGTACTTGATTTTTACAATCAACGGCGCAAGCAACTTTTTGAAGTGGAACCCAATGCCGCCCACTTCTCATTGGTTAAATTGGAAGAAAAGTTTGAGACCTCCATCATCACCCAAAATGTGGATGACCTTCACGAGAGGGGTGGAAGCAGCAATGTGCTGCATATTCACGGAGAGCTCTTGAAAGTGCGCAGCACGGGTAATGAACTTGATGTCTTGGATTGGAAAACCGATTTGAACTTGGGAGATTTATGTAAAACCGGACATCAACTTCGCCCACATATTGTTTGGTTTGGCGAGCAGGTGCCCCTACTTGAAAAAGCGATCTCCATTACCGAAAAGGCTGACATTTTAATCATTATTGGTACCTCAATGCAGGTTTATCCTGCGGCGGGACTCATTAATTTTGTGGCACCCGCCACACCGATATTTTTTGTGGACCCCAAACCGAGTGTTACAACTTCAGAATATGGAAACCTGACCATTATCGAAGAAACCGCTGCGAATGGCGTTCCTAAATTGGTCGCAAAATTATTGGAAGAAAGCTAGGCACTGATGAAGATTGAACAACTATACAAGTCATTGGATTATGTGAACCATTCCCGCGAAAAGCGCAAAGAAATGGCACTGCTCGTTTCCGAGAATCCTCAGCTTGTAGCACCGTTATTGAAAGTCGCCTTTGCCCAAAAAGATCATATATCTTCCAAAGCTTGTTGGGTTTTGGAATTCACGGCAAAAGAAAACCTGCCATATATTTTTCCTCATCTCACTTTCTTTACTGAAAATTTAGGCAAACTGCGTTTGCATCCTTCCGTGCGGCCCATGGCCAAAATATGTGAATACCTGATTATTCGATATTTCAAAAAAGAGGATTCAGAAATTCAAAAGGCAATGACAGATGACCATCTCGAAAATATTGTGACTGCATGCTTTGATTGGATGATCGGAGACCACAAGGTGGCTGCAAAAGCGTATAGCATGACCTGCTTGCAATTATTGGGTCAAAAATATGATTGGATCCATTCAGAATTGAGAATGGTAGTGGAACAACAATATGCCAAAGGCAGTGCCGCGTTCAAAGCTCGAGCTCGAATGATTTTGGCCAAACTCAAGTAGTAAAAGCCTAGGGCACTTCTTAACTTCAAGGTGAATGACTATCTTTGACTTTTGCTAAAAATCATCCAATTCCATATCAATGTCATTGAGTTCGTTAAACGCTATTTCCCCTATTGACGGTCGGTACCGCAACAAGGTTGAGGTTTTTTCTGCATACTTTTCTGAAAAAGCCCTGATCAAATACCGGGTTCGAGTTGAAATTGAATATTTCATTTCACTCTGTGAAATTCCGCTCCCCCAATTGGCCAACTTTGATGCTTCAAAATTTGAGGTATTGCGTGATGTTTATCGCAATTTTGACGCAGAAGACGCAGAAGCTATAAAGGAAATAGAAAAAACCACAAATCACGATGTGAAGGCGGTGGAGTATTTCATCAAAAAAGGCTTTGAAACCTATGGATTGGACGAATTCAAGGAATTCATCCACTTCGGTTTGACCTCCCAAGACATCAACAATACGGCTATTCCTTTATCAATCAAGGAAGCCATGAACGATGTGTATGTGCCCCAATATTTTGAACTATTGGAAAAACTGCAATCTTTGGTTTCTGAGTGGTCAGAAATCACAATGCTCGCAAGAACGCACGGTCAGCCTGCTTCCCCTACCCGATTGGGAAAAGAAATTGAGGTTTTTGTGGAACGCTTGAAAGAACAGTTCAATTTGTTGAATGACATACCAAGTGCCGCTAAATTTGGGGGTGCCACAGGAAATTTCAATGCGCACAAAGTTGCTTATCCGCAGATAGACTGGAAGGCTTTTGGTCAACAATTTGTTCAAGAAAAATTAGGGCTTCAACATTCTTTTCCCACCACACAAATCGAGCATTATGACCATATGGCCGCCTTGTTCGATACCTTGAAACGAATCAATACCATCATCATCGATTTGAATCGTGATTTCTGGACCTATGTTTCAATGGACTATTTCAAGCAAAAAATAAAAAAAGGCGAGGTGGGTTCTTCGGCAATGCCACATAAGGTAAATCCTATCGATTTTGAAAATTCTGAAGGAAACTTGGGCATTGCAAATGCCCTATTTGAACATTTATCTGCAAAATTGCCCATATCAAGATTACAGCGCGATTTGACAGATAGTACTGTATTGCGAAATGTGGGCATTCCATTTGCACATACAAGCATCGCATTTCAATCTACATTGAAAGGATTGGGTAAATTATTATTGAACAAAGAGAAATTCGAACAAGACTTGGAAAACAATTGGGCGGTAGTGGCCGAAGCGATTCAAACCATTTTAAGAAGGGAAGGCTATCCTAACCCGTATGAAGCCTTGAAAGGTCTTACCCGAACCAATACCGTCATCAACAAGAAATCAATTGCCGATTTTATTGACACTCTGGATGTCTCTTCGGAAATCAAATCTGAGTTAAAGAATATCACACCTAGTAATTATACTGGTATTTAAAAAAGAAAGACCGCTAGTTGCGGCCTTTCGTAAAATTTTCAAGAAACAAAATCACCCTTCCTTCTGAATTTCAACTCCGTGTGGGTAAGGAATTTCAATTCCAGCTTTATCAAGGGCTAATTTGGTGCCTTCAACAGTAGCGAAGAAAACATCCCAATAATCTTCTGGTTTGCAGAATGGGCGCACCGCCAAATCAACTGAGCTATCACCAAGATTAGCCACATTCACCGAAGGGGCAGGATCAGACAATACTTTGGGGTTTGAGGTCAAAACATCCATCAAAACCTCTTTCGCCTTTTTGATATCCTCGTCATAACCAATTCCCACCATGGTATCAACCCTGATTTTACCTTCTGCGGTATAATTGATAATATTACCGTTACCCATAGCGCCGTTTGGAACAATAGCCAACTTATTATCAGGAGTAGTCAATTTGGTGGTGAAGATTTCTATTTCTTTAACCACACCAACAACATCTTGGGCTTCAATGAGGTCGCCAATTTTAAATGGCTTAAAAATCATCAGCAACACGCCACCGGCGAAATTAGCCAAGGAACCTTGCAAGGCCATACCAATCGCCAGACCTGCAGCTGCAATAAGGGCTGCAAAACTGGTGGTTTCAACCCCTAAAGTTCCGACAACCGTAATAATCAAAAATATTTTCAGGGCCCAACCAATAAGGTTGGTCAGAAATTTTTGAAGTGATTCTTCATAGTCTCTTTTGGCCATCAGCTTACGAGTGACCTTCATGATTTTCTTGATAATCCATGAACCAATAATGTAAATCAGGATAGCCTTAAGCACTGGCAATCCATAATTTTCCACATAGCCCATAATCGTTTCCATTGATAAATTTTCCATAATTAATATAATGTTTAGTGTTTAATGTTAATAGTCCTTGAATATATGGATAAGATTTGAAAATTGTAATTTTTAAATCCTTTTCAAATAAGATTTAATGATTTCTTAAAATAAAAAACCCACTATGAAAAATTCATAGCAGGATTAATAATTTGATTGTCAACGAATTAATTTCCGAAGAGCTCTCCTATTTTCTCAAGTCCTTCTCCTTTATAATCTGATTTTTGAAGTGCTTCTAGTAATTGAACCAAATGAGCAGGGTTCATATCATCACCCAATACCCGTATGAGGGCAAAACCTTTGGAATCATCATTGCCGTAAACTATGACTTCATCAATAGCATCTTCATCTCCTAAATATTTAACAGTGGCCTTGCCATATTCCGTATTCATCTTCATGAGCTGCGTATACTTATCATTCTTCAAAATGGCTTTGACTTTTTCTTTCTCAAGATTGTACTCAGCTCCATTATCATCACTTTTCTTAAAAGCTAGAATATTTAGCTTTTTCAAAGATTCTATGGCTGTTCTCTGAGTTTCAGTAAGCTCTGTCTTCTGAATATTCAAAATACTTGCGGGCACATCGAAAGAAAGAAAATTAGGGTTTTCATTACTGTCAATATAGTATTCTTGCAGGCTCTGAGTTGAAGAGCAGGCGCTCATAAGAGTTACTATCATTATGATGACTACCAGATGTAATTTTTTCATTTTAATTGACTTTAGATGAGTTATTCAATCGAATTACCTTCCCTTTTCTGCTTTTTTCAAATCATCAGGTAGATTCATCTTATTGGTTATCGATCCGATTTTGTTCAAATCAATATCACCGGTCATAGAGACCAACACGGTTTCAAATTTGCGACCTTTCACATCAAAATCAACGTTTTCAAAACCGGAAACAAACATCAAAAGTTCGCTAACATGGTCTTTCTTTTTGCCATTCTTGATGTAGAATTTCACATTGACATCTTTGTCTTTGACACGCATCAATTCTTCTAAAGAAGATGATTTCAGATACTTTTTTACCGTTGAAGCCATTTGGGTCGAAACACCCTTGTCTTCCGTAATGAAAACCTTGATTCCGTTGATACCCGAGGCTGCTTCGATAAAATCTTTAGCCTCTTGATCGTCAGACATAGCCCCAATTTTGGCGACAAGGTCAATCATACCGCGATTGACCACAACGGTACCCACATTGTCCATATCTTCATATTTATCGAAGATCGACTGTGAAAAACCTAATAAAGGTAAAAGTGTTACTGCTACTACTAATGTTAATTTTTTCATGACTGTTTGTTTTTGATTTGTCTGCCCTTAGGCAGATTGATGAATAAATATGTGATTACTAATTTTCTTTTTTGCCAGCTTTGTTCAATTCTTCAGGCAGGTTCATTTTTTTGGTCAATGAGTTGATCTTATTTAGGTCAATATCACCTGTTAAAGACAGAACGACCGTTTCAAACTTTCTACCATTGATATCAACATCAACATTTTTAAAACCGTTGACAAACATGAGCAGTTCACTCACATGATCTTCATCTTTACCATTTTTGATATAAAATTTGACATTGACATCTTGATCTTTAACACGCATCAACTCTTCAAGTGACGAAGATTCTAAATAACTATTGACCGAAGCCTTCATATCAGCACCAATGTTCTTGTTTTCTGTAGTAAAAACCTTGAGACTACTGATACTTTGAGCAATATCCATGAAGTCTTGCGCTTCAGGGTCATCAACTTCCACATCGATTTTGCTCAGCAATTTGAACATACTTTTACTGACCACCACTGACGTGACTTCATCTAAATCTTCGTATTTATCAAAAAGTGATTGCGAGAACCCGAACAATGGTAACATTGTCACGAGTACTACTAAAAGGGGTTTTTTAATCTGTATCATCTTTAATTGTATTAATTTATTCATTGAATATTTTTTGTTTTGTTGTTTCAAACTTTTCCAAATAAGCCACTTTTTCTGTGCCACGATTGAAATTTTCAGCCAATAAATTCAGTGCTTTTTTCAACTCTTTTTCTGCAATTTTGGCTTCTGCGAGTTCTTGCTCTGACATGTTATTTTCATTTTCAAACAAATCTCTACCAAAATAAATGCCAAAAAACAAAACTACTGCTGCGGCCATGGGTGCCCATCTAAATTTTTTCTTCTCTGATTTTAAAGAAACCTGTTTTGTAAACCGCTCTTTTTTATCATTTGAAAAATGTTGAAATATGGGTATATACTGCTCTAAATGTGCTGGCACCTTATTCTGAACAAAGTAATTTTTCAATATTTCTTCTTCGGCAACGGTTGTGGTCGCTTCAAAATACTTTTCCAATAATTTTTCAATCTTATCCAATTCCATAACTATGTTTTTGAACTAACTTTTCACGAACTGTTTTTCTTGCTCTTGAGAGTGCCACGCGTATGGCGGTGGGCTGCATATTCAACATTTCGGCAATTTCATCATACTCATATTGTTCTACGTCTCGCAATTGAAGCACCATTTTTTGTTGTTCGGGTAAGGTTTCTATTATTTTTTGAACCCAATTCACACTGTCTTTGGCTTCGAACTGTTTTTGCAAACCACTACCTTCTTCTCCATAATTACTATGCACCAACCTGAGATTTGATGCCTGTTTTGATTTTAAACGGTCTAGGCAAAAATTCTTTGTCATGGTCATTGCAAAGGCCTCAACATTTTTATAGGTACTTATGCTTTCGTTTTTGCGCCACAATTTCAACAAGATTTCCTGTGTGGCATCTTCCGCTTCCTCGGTTGACACCAATAAACGTTTGGCCAACCGGAATAGTTTATCCTTAAAGGGCATGACCACATTCAAAAAATCTGACTGTTGCATTGTTGACGGTTGTTTGTAAACCAAAATTAGTCGTTTACATAAGGAAGACGAAGTACAACGATTTTTGTTACAAAAAATTTTTTTATCCTAAAGATGTAAGTAAATTGGCTAATTGAACACCTAATACTAAACATTTCGACAATCTCAACCTTACCTAAGTCAATCTGAAATTAAAAATGGAAGGGTTTTTGTGAAATGAGTTGTTATGGTAAGATAATTGAATCTAAAAATTAAGAATAGATTTCTTCCAAAGTTTATCCTGAGCGAAGACGACGGAAGGAAATAACACTAAATTAAAATGTTAATATGAAAAAGTTTCTTCTCCTTTTCCTAGCAATAGGCTTCGTTTTTACCGCATGTGACAAAAAAGATGACCCGGATCCAGATCCAGTAGTGACAGATGACCCAATGAATGAACCAATGGAGGACCCGATGGAGGACCCCATGGAGGATCCCGCTTCGGTGGCTGATTATCCAGTTCAAGACTTCATGTGGCAAACCATGAATCTATACTACTTTTACCAAGAAAGTGTCGCGAACTTGGCCGATAATAAATTTCCAAGTTTAGAAGATCAGAGCTATGCAGACTTTTTGGCCTCTAAAGAGAATCCTTTTGATTTTTATGATGTATTGCTTTCGTCTGAAGACCGTTTTAGTTTTCTGAGTGATGATTACAAAGAATTGACCAGCTCCTTTCAAGGGGTTAGTAAAAGTGATGGTGTTGATTTTGGACTCTTGACCTATGGTTCAACTGGCCGAGATGTATTGGGTTATGTGCGCTATATAGAAGCTGGTTCTGACGCTGATGGGAAAGAGATTAAGCGTGGAGATATTTTCATTGGGGTCAATGGCACCAATTTGAATTTAGATAATTACGTAGAGCTCTTGTTCGGTGATTTAGATACCTATACCTTGAATTTTGCAGCAATAATAGACAATACAGTTACGCCAACAGGTAGAGAACTAACATTGACCAAACAAGAAAATTTTGCTGGAAACCCCATTCAGGTCAATACGGTCATTGAGGTCGACGATAAAAAAATCGGCTATTTGATGTACAATCAATTTTCAGGTACCTCAGGCGAAGCTTTGAATGATGCTTTTGGCGAATTGAAAAATGCAGGCATTACTGATATGGTTCTCGATTTACGTTATAATCCAGGTGGATTCGGGTATATTACCCAAATTTTGGGAAGCCTTATTTATGGCCCTAATACTGAGGAAGTTTTCTTCAAAAGAAGATTCAACTCCAAACTTGAAGAAGCTTTTGGGGTTGACGAAGGAACCAAATTCGTGGCAACCACAGGTACTTCTGGTGGTAACAATGATACACCTCTGAATAGTTTAAACTTGAATAAAATACATGTGATAGCAACAGGCAGCTCGGCCTCAGCAAGTGAATTGTTGATGAACGGATTAGCACCTTATGTAGAAGTTGTGCATGTAGGTTCAAGGACTGTGGGCAAAAACCAAGGTTCGCTGACATTCGTGGATGATCCTGAAAACGGAAACGTCTATGACTCGGAAAGGGAAGGTCAAATCAACCCTGACAACCAATGGGCCATACAACCCATCATCAGTCAAACAGAAAACTCCGAAGGCTTTGGGGAATACCAAAACGGCCTGATTCCTGATATAGAAATCATTGAAGACATAACCGATTTGGGTACCTTAGGCTTTCCGAATGAACGTCTTTTGGGTCGCGCCATACAAGATATCAGAGGAATTACTGGCAAAACAGATTTCACTCCTGTCTATCCTGTTGAATTACTGACAAGTTCATCTCTTGAAGGACCTATGGGCGGTAAATTGATTTTCAACGACTTGCCCGAAAAAATGAAATTAAAGTCTAAAGAATCTAACGAACAACAGTAGTGTAGTTAATATCCTATTGGCTTAACTCATTTGGCTCATGATTTCATGACCGTGACTGCTATTCAGTCAGAGGTTGCGGTAGAGTTGATTCTGTGATGGTTATTTAAAAGTGAAAGAAATTCACCAAAGAATGAAAAATAGAAAACTTGGTCTGCTCATTCTGACCATCTTGGTACTCGCATGTAGTAAGTCTGATGAACCTATTGTTGGTCCAAAAGTACAGCCTATTGCCAATTCAGGGGCCGAGGTTCAAGATTTTATGTGGAAGGCCATGAACTATTGGTACTTTTGGCAGGCTGAGGTTCCTAATTTGGCTGATGATAAATTCCCAAATACCTCAGAAGGTTCTGAAAATTATACTGAATTTTTACTTTCTGAAGAGGATCCGGCAAATTTTTTCAACAATAAATTAAGATTTTCAGAGGATCGGTTCAGTTTTTTCAATTCCGATTATCGGGTGTTGACAAATTCATTGTCCGGTATTCAGAGAAGCAATGGATTGAAATTCGGATTGGTCAGGTTTCGTGACAGCGACGACCTTTTTGGTTATGTGCGCTATATTATTCCGAATTCAAACGCCTCGACCAAAAATATTGCTAGAGGAGATTTATTCACTGGCGTGAACGGACAAACCCTGACTTTAAATAATTATCGGGATTTACTCTTCGGAGATGAGAACACCTATACCCTGAATATGGCAGAAAGTATGGAAAACACTATTGTTGCCAATGCTGAGGAGGTTACCTTAACCAAAGAAGAAGGGCTTCAGGAAGATCCTATTTTGGTTGATAAAATTTTTGAAATTCAAGACAAAAAGATTGGGTATTTAATGTACAATCAATTCTTGAATGAGTTCGATGAGCAACTAAACGAAGTTTTTGGACGCTTTAAAGCAGGCGGAGTGACCGATTTGGTTCTTGACCTGAGATACAACCCAGGAGGTTCTGTTAGAACAACGGTATTATTGGGTAGCATGATATATGGCACGAACAGCAATGATGTTTTCTTGAATGCACGCTACAATGCCAAATACCAGAAAATACTGGAAGACAACGACAATGAGACCAGAAGGTTTTTTGCTGATAAAACGCCGGCAGGCAAAGCCATTAACACCTTGAATCTATCAAAGGTGTACATTATTGCCACGGGCAGTTCTGCCTCCGCCAGTGAATTGGTCATCAATGGTTTGGATCCCTATCTTGATATTGTTCATATTGGAGAAACCACCCGTGGAAAAAATGAATTTTCTATTACTATGGTCGATGATCGCGAAAGCAATTTTGGGCCGTATTTATTCAATCCGGAAAGGGTCAATCAAATCAAAGAAGGAAATGATTGGGCTATTCAACCCTTGATCGGTAGAAATGAGAACTCCGAAGGTTTTTCAGATTATACCTCAGGATTCACTCCTGATATTGAACTGAGT
Organism: uncultured Maribacter sp.; assembly: GCA_964432915.1. Taxonomy (GTDB): domain Bacteria; phylum Bacteroidota; class Bacteroidia; order Flavobacteriales; family Flavobacteriaceae; genus Maribacter_C. Next base: position 31,021 of record CAYSPL010000006.1, on the reverse strand, counting down.
GAAGATCTCATGAATTTGGGAGTTCTTGGGGTTGAAAGTGAGCCTCTGCTCGCCAAGGCACTTGAGCAAATAACAGGAGTGTCTGGCAAACGTGATTTTACCGTTAAAATGCCGGCCAAAGTGTTCGTTGGCTCTGAAATGTTCACACCTACCAAAGACAATATGTGGGTTGAAAAAATAGCGGGCTTTTAATAAGAACCATTCATTAAAGAGTAAAAGCCTGTGATCAAAATGACCACAGGCTCTTTTATGGTTGAAAACACCTATAAATTGAGATTGAAACCAATTCTGATGTTTCTCCCTCTGGTGGTGAACCCCAATACCTCGGTATAGCTTTTATTCAGTAGGTTTGAAGCATTCAGAAAAACGGTAAGCTGAGGCATCAATTCGAAACCCGCATAGACATCTACAAGAGAAAAAGGCTCAAGAGACTGATCAACAAAAGGAAAGGCACTGAAATCAGTATCGGTACGCTCTCCTACCCATCGATATCTCAAAGCGGCATTTAATTTATCTGATAGCGTATAATTCAAATTAAAGTTCAATTTATGTTTTGGAAGGCGAATGGCATTGTCCCCCTTTCTTTCTGTGAAGGTATAATTGGCATCAATGGATAATTGACTTGAGGGCATCCATTTCAATTCAAGTTCCATCCCCTGGGCATCAATGGTATTTGTGGCATTCTGATATCTATTGTTCAATACATCAAAAAAAACGAAGTTTTCTTCCTTTCGATTAAAATACACTCCCCCTATTCTAAATTCATTCGAAAGCGCATACTCAAATCCTCCTTCGATTGTTCTGTTGTCTTCGGGCTTTAACTCTGCATTGGCTCCAAAGTTTCCGAACAACTGTGTCAAAGATGGTGTGATGTAACTGGTGGCATAAGAAGCCAATAGTTTGAAATAGCCCGTATTTACCTGGAAAACATAGGACGGATTAATATTAAAAACCAAGTTAGAACCATAAGTGGAATGATTGTTCAGTCGAGACCCCGCATTTAAATTCAACCCGAAATCTGAGACATAAACAGCATTCACATATGGGTCTGTGATGGTAAACGCCTCAGTTTCGGCAAACTGTGTCTCATCCTTCAAATAGTTAAGACCTACAATGGTGTACAACTTTGAATCGAAGGTATACTTATGGTACAGGTCCAGCACCAAATTTTCTCCGATAAAAGTATTCGGAAAAGCACTTTTACTTTCAGATTCATAGGAAGTAAAGGCTCCGTTTAGGTGTAAAGAGCCTTTTTCATCATATTTGAAATTACCGCTCAAACCTACTCTTTCTTGGCTGCTTAAAAATTGGTAATCAGCATCAATCAATCCAAATGATTCATCGAAATCAGTCTTCATTTTCGTTTGATTCCCATAGACTGAAAAATCAAATTTGTCATTGAATTTATAGCCTAATCGTAAATCAATAGAAGTATTCGAAAAAACATCTTCCTCACTATTTGGTGTGATGATTGCCGAGATGCCATCGGCATAATTTTGAGCGATGGAAAGCGAATAATCAACTTTGTTCAATACTCCAGAAACCCTTGCGTTATTTGAAAATTCCGCTACATTGAAATTCTGATTTTCAACGGTTTGATTAGTACCAACACTTGATGAGATTGAGATACCAAAGTCTTTGGAAACGGCTTTTTTGGTCGTGATCTTTATAACGGCGGTTGCCGCATTTGTTCCATATAAGGTACTTGCGGCTCCTTTTATGATTTCTATGGAAGCGATGTTGGCAGAAGACAAAAGTCTTAAGTCGTACTCTGCTGAAAATGAAGATGGATCCGTTGCGCGAACCCCATCAATCAAGATCAAAACCTGCCGTCCTCGACCACCGCGTGCAAATACTCCCAAAACGGAACCCTGTACACTGCGACTTCCGTTAATTTCTATACCACTTTTGGTATTGATTATCTCCGCCACCGACATTCCTTGACTACGCTTCAGCTCAACAGAGTCTATTTTGATAACCATTTTACCAGAGTTTTCACGCTTTAACTCAAAGCGAGAATCAATGAGCACTACCTCATCCAAATGTTCCACTCTCGTTGAATCAATTGATAGTACTTGTCCTTTGACATGTACACACGTCAAAAGCAGGGCAAAAAAGCCAAAAATAAATTTGTTCATTAATTTTTAATAAAACGGGAGTAAACCATGCCAGTCAAACATCTAAACTTTTATCCCGAAAGTTCAACATTGCTTTGCGATTTAGGCAGGTCTCCTGACTTGCAATTTATTAGATAACCTTCCCATACGTCAGCTGACGGACAGTGGTAATGCAGTACCTAACAACTTTCCAAAACGGAAAGATGCCGAAACGAATTCGGCACAAGCTTACAGTTGCGGGAACAGTTCTGGATTTGCACCAGATTCCCTTTTAATCGTATGATGTTCTCATCAATACGAACCTAAAATCATGGCGAAAATAAACATTTTGTTTAATCTTTATAGCGAAAGCTTAAATAATATTACTTTTGAAAATGTCTAAAATTCCAATATTGAAAGTAGTCTTTGCCACATTCTTGGTATCGCTGTTGTTTGCATGCAAAGAAAAAAAGATTCCTTCTTCAATTGGGCAAAATACCCAACTGCATAGTGGACTGAAATACGCCAAAGGTTTTTCCATTCAAAAAACCTCAGACATTACTATTTTAAAAGTGAATTCCCCATGGCCAAATGCCACAAAGCCCTATACCTATGCACTGGTTCCGAAAGAAAAATTGGCCACAATCACATGGAATAAAGAGGCGTATGACGCTGTTGTGGGAGTTCCTATTGAGAAGTTAGTGGTCACATCAACCACCCATATTCCAGCACTTGAGGCGTTGAATGTTGAAGATAAATTGGTAGGTTTTCCTGATACCAAATATGTATCTTCAAAGAGAACAAGAACCTTAATAGAATCAGGCCATATTGTCGAGTTGGGCAACAACGAGTCATTGAATACAGAGATGGTCATTGAATTGAATCCTGAATTGGTGGTGGGCTTTGGAGTAAGTGGTCAAACCCGCGCATACCAAACCTTACAGCGCTCCTATGTACCTGTGGTTTACAATGGCGATTGGACAGAAGAGGTGCCATTGGGGAAAGCAGAATGGATCAAATTTTTTGCTCTTTTCTTTCAAAAAGAAGTTGAAGCTGAAATCATTTTCACTAAAATCGAGAAAGATTACCTAGAAGCAAAAAAACTGGCTGAAAAAGCTGTTCAAAGTCCTGAAGTATTCAGCGGGGCCATGTATAAAGACGTCTGGTATTTGCCAGGTGGCAAAAGCTGGGCGGCCCACTTTTTGAAGGATGCCAATGCTAACTACCTCTGGTCAGATGATGAAGAAACCGGAAGTTTATCCCTTGGTTGGGAAACGGTTTTGCAAAAAGCCAAAAATGCGGATTACTGGATTGGCCCTTCTCAGTTTACATCGTACAAAAACATGCAAGAAGCTAGCGCCCATTACCAACAATTTGATGCTTTTTTGCAGAAAAGAGTATACACTTTTGCCAATACAAAAGGTACTACAGGTGGACTTCTTTACTACGAACTTGCGCCTCAAAGACCCGATCTGGTCTTAAAAGATTTGATTCATATTTTGCATCCTTCTTTATTACCCAATTATGAACCTTTGTTCTTTACATCATTGAAAGAGTGAACTCTTTCCGCACATACAGCTTTCCTTTTCTTGTGCTCACAGTGGCACTGGTTCTAAGTTTCGTGATCAATCTTTGTTTGGGATCCGTTTCTATTCCTTTTGAAGAAACCCTCAAAGTAATCTTTGGAGGGGCAGCCCAAAACGATTCTTGGGACTATATTATCTGGAATTACAGATTTCCTAAAGCATTGACGGCCATTCTTGTGGGCAGTGGTTTGGCACTAAGTGGCCTTTTGATGCAAACTTTATTTCAAAACCCCTTGGCAGGTCCTTTTGTTTTAGGAATAAGCTCTGGCGCAAGTCTGGGTGCCGCACTATTGATAATGGGGTCGTCATTGATTTCAGGGTTCTTTGCCTTTGAAGTTGCCAATGATTTTTCTCTCGCGATAATGGCCAGTTTAGGAAGTTTCTTAGTGCTGCTAGTAGTTATGCTGGTAGCCTCTAAAGTAAAAGACACCATGGCACTGCTCATTATTGGCCTCATGTTCGGAAGCATAACGGCGGCCATTGTGAGTATCTTATCCTATTTTACCAAAGCTGAAAATTTGCAGCAATATATTTATTGGTCCTTTGGCTCTATGGGTAATTTGGGATGGAACCAAGTTGCACTACTTTTCTTATTGGTTTGCACCGGCCTATTGTTAAGCATCTTTTCAATAAAATCTTTAAATGCCTTTTTGCTAGGAGAAAACTATGCTCAAAGTATGGGAGTCAAGATTAAACAAGCTAGATATCTGATCATTTTGGCAACGGGCATTCTGGCCGGAGGCATTACTGCCTTTGCTGGTCCCATTGCTTTTATAGGTTTGGCCGTGCCACATTTAACACGACAGGTTTTCAAAACATCGGATCATAAAATACTGATTCCCGCAGTTATCGTGGTCGGTGCTGTGCTCATGCTTTTATGTGATACGGTGGCGCAATTGCCCTCATCAGTTAACGTGCTACCTATCAATGCCATTACTAGCATTATAGGTGCGCCCGTGGTCATTTGGCTATTGGTACGAAAACGTAAAATGATTTTTTGATTAATGGAAATACATATTCAAAATAGTACCCTAGAACATATTGATGATATTCTCAGATTGTACTCTTGTGCGAGAGCCTACCAATATGAAAAAGGAGCCGTACCTTGGCCAGTGATTTCACAAGAGATCATCGAAAATGAAATTTTTGAAGGTCGTCAATGGAAAATGACGATTGATGACGTTATTGCCTGTGTGTGGGTTACCACCTTTGAAGACCCCCATATCTGGGGAGTGAAAGATAAAGACCCTTCAGTTTATGTTCATAGAATTGCCATAGATCCTATTTTTAGGGGAATGAACTTGGTGGGTAGGCTTATGGAATGGACAAAAAACCATGCCCTTAAAAACGAAAAAGAATATATTAGATTAGACACGGTAGGTCTAAACAAACCGTTAATCGCACATTATCAAAAAAATGGTTTTACCTATTTGGGAATCATAAATTTGGAAACGAATAGCAATCTTCCGTCACATTACCATAATGCGGAAGTTTGTCTTTTTGAAATGAAATTAAATAGGAATTAACCATCAGCAACCAAGAGGAACATAGCACCCTTAACGTTCAAAACCTAGCAATTGGTTATGGTTCAAAGAAGCATTTAAAACGGATAGCTTCAGGAATTGATTTTTCATTATATGCTGGCGAATTTGCAGCTATCATTGGCATCAACGGTATTGGTAAGTCGACTTTATTGAAAACCATCGCAAAAGTATTGCCTGGCCTAGATGGTCAAATTCATGTGCAAGGAAAGACAATAAATCAATACCAACCCGACCATTTGGCAAAAGAAATTAGTGTTGTACTGACCAATGCAATGATTTCCAAGAATCTGACTGTAAGAGAAGTAGTTACCCTTGGAAGACAACCTTATACCAACTGGATTGGTTCTCTCTCCGAAAAAGACAACTCAAAAATCAATTCGGCAATTGAAATGCTCGATTTAAAGCATTTGGCACAAAATAAATGCTATGAGCTCAGCGACGGTCAGTTACAAAGAGTAATGATCGCAAGGGCATTGGCTCAAGATACTTCGATTATCATTTTAGATGAGCCTACCACCCATCTCGATTTGTATCACAAGGTTCGTATTCTCAAGTTGCTTAAGTCAATTGCCCACAATCTGAAGAAAACGGTTTTGTTTACCAGTCATGAAATTGAGCTTGCCCTGCAATTATGTGATAAAATGTTAGTGCTCGACAACAATGAAAATCTGTTTGGAGAACCATCTAAACTTATTGTTTCACGGGCTTTCGAGAACTTGTTCCCAAAAGACACCCTCATTTTTGAACCAAGTACCAGAACCTATAAAATACAAAAGTAAACGTCGATCCTGTTTTTCTTTGTCGGTCATTCTTGTATCTTTACTTCTAAGATTTTTTTAAATGAATGAGTACCTGATTTTCATTTTGGTTGGACTAATCTGTCTTGCGGCTGGTTATTTTCTGGGGAGTTACATTCAAGGCTTGAAAACTAAATCAAGTCAAAGTGAACTTAATGAGCGGCAACGGCAACTGACCAATAATTTAATTGTTCTTGAAAATCGTCTGGAAGATGCTGAAGCGCATAAAGTTCAATTGCAGCAAGAAAAAGAAATTTTGGGAAATCAGCTGGTGCGGCACCAAGCGGAAATGCAAAACCTTCAATTGAAAAATTCGGAACAAAAACAGGAAGTAGAGAAATTACAAGAAAAATTCACTAAAGAATTTGAAAATCTGGCCAATAAGATTCTTGAAGAGAAAAGTTTGAAGTTTACCCAACGTAACGAGAAAAACATAAAAGATATCCTCACTCCCTTGAATGAAAAAATTCA
>CAYSPL010000006.1:0-24427 GCA_964432915.1 uncultured Maribacter sp. | reverse complement strand
TTGAAACGTGCCCAAGAAGATGATATTGAAATAGGTAGTTAAGCTTAATTTTAAAATATGTTTGAGCTGAATTAAGAATCAAAATATGAAAAAAGCACTTGTAACAACCATTCTTGCCATAATAACCTTGTTTGCCATCATCTATGCATTAATTTATTTTGTGCCTTACAGTGATGGTGTACGTTCGGGTGAACTCATCAAAATAAGTAAAAAAGGGGTTGTTTTCAAAACCTGGGAAGGAGAAATCAGCCAAGGTATTTCAGGTGCGCAAATTTTCGAATTCTCCGTTTTACAGCGCGATAGAGAAGTAATAGACAAACTAAAGGAGTATCAAGGGCAGTATGTCAAATTGAATTATGTCGAGCGCTACGCTACTTTTTTTTGGTTAGGTGATACCAAATATTACATTACCGAAGTGGTCAAACAAGAGACGCCGAAGGGCAGGCGCTAAAGAAAATGGTTCATGGAAAAGTATAAGTCCGCCAAAGAATCCAGAATATCAATTACTGAACTGATGCTTCCCTCCCATTCCAATTTCGGAGGCAAAGTGCACGGAGGCTATATTTTGAATTTAATGGATCAAATTGCATTTGCGTGTGCTTCAAAACACTCGCAACGCTACTGTGTGACGGCATCGGTCAATAGAGTTGATTTTTTGCACCCTGTTGAAGTCGGCGAACTTGTGACTTTAAAAGCTTCGATAAATTATACTGGTAAAACGTCAATGGTTGTGGGGGTTCGCGTTGAGTCTCAGAATATTACCTCGGGGCAAAAGAAACATTGCAACTCCTCCTATTTTACCATGGTGGCTAAAGATGAAACCGGAAAAAGTACTCCGGTGCCAGGGCTATTAATTGAAGATAAACACGGTATTCGACGTTTTGCCCGAAGTAAAAATAGGAAAGACTCCGCTTTTAAAAGGGATACCGAATTCGATGAATCAAACTTTGAACCGGGCAGTAAGCATTTCACGCAATTGGAAAGCGAAAACATCAAAATCGATTTAAAATAAAAAGATTCTAAGCTTCTCCATGGAAAAAACATACGATTTTGGTTTGGTGGGTCTGGGGGTAATGGGGCGCAACTTCATTTTGAACGTTGCCGACAAAGGATTTTCAGCCTACGGTAATGACTTGGATCAGGAAAAAGTGGCTGCGCTCATAACCGAAGGTGGCGATATCGCAAGAGTAAATGCCACAACAGATGTAAAAACCTTTAGTGATGCCCTTTCAAGACCAAGAAAGATAATGTTGCTGGTGCCAGCAGGAAAAATAGTGGATAGTGTCATCGAGAAAATGCTTCCGTTTTTAGACTCGGGTGATATCATCATCGATGGCGGAAATTCTTTCTTTGAAGATACGGACCGACGTGAGAAATACTTAACTGAAAAGGGCATACATTTTTTCGGAACAGGAGTTTCAGGTGGTGCGAAAGGAGCACGTCTGGGGCCCAGTATCATGCCTGGCGGAAATAGAGAAGCCTACCAACATGTAAAACCCATCTTTGAGGCCGTTGCCGCTAAATATAACCATCAAGCTTGCGTGGCTTATTTAGGGCCCAAATCAGCTGGAAATTATGTCAAAATGGTACATAATGGCATTGAGTACGGACTAATGCAATTGACCTCTGAACTGTATGACCTGTTGAAAAAGGGAGGGGATTTTAGCAATGATGAACTACATCAAACCTATGGAAAATGGAATTCAGGTCGACTGCAATCATTCTTGGTTGAGATAACTTCTGAGATTTTCAAAAAAGAAGATGAAATTGCAGGAGGCAAACTGGTGGACAAAATTTTGGACAAGGCAAAACAAAAAGGCACAGGAAAATGGACCTCTCAAAACGCAATGGATCTGGGTACGCCGGTACCTTCAATTGATATCGCCGTAAGCATGCGCGAATTATCGGCGCTGAAAGAAGAACGGGTCAAGGCCAACGAACTTTATGAACGTCATGTCGTGAAATTTATGAACAAATCAGAACTTGAAGAACTTGCCGAAAATGCGTTATATTTTTCTTTTATAGTCACTTTTGCCCAAGGGCTGCACCAACTGAAAGAAGCCTCACAAGAATACGGGTATAACTTAAATCTGGCCACAATAGCAAAAATATGGAGAGCTGGTTGCATTATTCGGGCACGCCTTTTGGAAGATATCGCCACAGCCTTTGAAAGTGATGAAGCACTTTCCAATTTGTTGCTCTCCCCTGCTCTTGTAGGTCAAGTGCAGACTGCGGCAAAGGCGGCGAGAAAGGTGGTTGCTTTTGCCACTCAAAACGGCATTCCGGTTCCAGGCATTTCAAATTCCTTAACCTATTTTGATGCATTGACTTCCACGAAATTGCCCTTGAATTTGATTCAGGCCCAACGCGATTATTTTGGATCGCACATGTATGAACGAACAGATAAAGAAGGTAGCTTTCATACGGATTGGGAGAAATAATTTGACATTTTGAATTAATTTAGTACTACATGAAAACCCCGCTAACACTTATACTTCCTTTTTTAACCTTGTGTATTTTTTCGTGTGACTCGGAAGATTCAAAACCAAAAATCGAGGAGAAAGAAGATCTTAGCCAAAAGACACTGTTTGTACCGTATTACAATCCTGAGATAAAATATCAAGGGAGAATTGATTCATTGAGCAGTAAAGCTGTAAAGCTCTTTTGGTCAAGTAGCAGTGTGACCTTGAATTTTGAAGGCAATTCAATACAGGCGTTAATGCAAGATGAAAATTATGATACTTTTTATACCGTTGCTGTTGATGACAATGAACCTTTTACCATGCAGCCCGACAGTCTTGAAAACTACATCACGCTCGCCGATAATTTGGGCGCAGGCTCTCATAGGGTTGAACTTCATAGAAATTCTGAATGGACGCGTGGTACGACAATTTTCAAGGGTTTTGAGATAAAAGGCAATCCTAAAGTACTTCCAAGAAATATTCAATCCACCAGAAAAATAGAGTTCTATGGCGATTCGGTGACCGCTGGGGCCAGTGTCAACGATACCTCTGGTGAAGATTCCCCTAACGGAAGTCTTACAGACAGTTATAAAAGCTACACCTCAATAACCGCAAGGCATTTTAATGCTGAACAAAGTTCTATTTGTCGAGGTGGTATAGGATTGATGGTCAGTTGGTTTGAACAAATTATGCCAGAACTATACGACAAACACAATCCTTTTGAAGAAAACAGCTCATGGAATTTTTCCAACTATCAACCTGATATCGTGGTGGTCAATATAGGTCAAAACGATTCTTGGATTGTCAATTTGGAGGGTCATCCCAGGTTTATGGATGCCTTCGGAACCACACCACCAACCCAAGAGTTTATAGTGAATTCCTACAAAACCTTCATTTCACAACTACGGGAAAAATATCCGAACGCCAATATCATTTGCATGCTTGGTAATATGGATGTTACGTACACCGATCTCTGGCCCGGTTATGTCACTCAAGCCGTTCAAGAATTGAATGATGCTAAAATATTTGCGCATTTTGTCCCTTTCAAAGGCACAGGAGGGCATCCTTCAGTTGCTGAACATCATCTAATGGCCGAAAGTTTAATTGGCTTTATAGAAACAAATATCAGCTGGTAGCAATTGATCAACGAAATCTCTTTACTTAGAAAGATACATCTTTCGCCTTCCGTACAAATCATAAAACTGATCGTCTTTCAAGCTATCAATGAAAAGAATACTTTCTCCAGTACTTTTCATCTCTGGGCCTAAATTCTTATTGACATTAGGGAATTTATTGAAAGAGAACACAGGTTGCTTGATGGCAAAACCTTCTAGTTGAGGGTTGAAATCAAAATCCTTCACTTTTTTATCGCCCAACATAACTTTGGTGGCGTAATTCACATAAGGTTCTTTATATGCTTTTGCTATAAAAGGAACTGTTCGTGAAGCCCTAGGATTGGCTTCAATGATGTATACCTTATCATCTTTTACGGCAAATTGAATATTGATGAGACCAACAGTGTTCAAGGCCAAAGCAATCTTCTTAGTATGATCTTTTATCTGTTGCAAAACAAATTCACCTAAATTAAATGGAGGGAGTGTCGCATTTGAATCTCCTGAGTGAATACCACAAGGTTCAATATGCTCCATAATACCAATAATATAAACGTCTTTTCCGTCGCATATCGCATCAGCTTCGGCCTCAATTGCCCCATCTAAATAATGATCCAAGAGCAATTTGTTATTTGGTATTTTTCTCAAAAGATCGACCACATGTTCTTCCAATTCTTCCTTATTGATAACGATCTTCATCCCTTGTCCGCCTAAAACATAAGAGGGTCTTACCAATAGGGGAAAACCTAACTCATCTGAGAGCGTAAGGGCCTGATCCGCCGTCTCAGCAACCCCAAATTTCGGATAGGGAATATTGTTTTCTTGCAAGAGGGTCGAAAAACTACCGCGATCTTCGGCTAGATCCAATGATTCAAAACTGGTACCGATGATATTAATACCGTACTTCGAGAGTTTCTCAGCCAATTTCAACGCGGTCTGACCACCTAACTGAACAATGACTCCCTCGGGTTTTTCATGACGAATGATGTCATAGATGTGTTCCCAAAAGACAGGTTCGAAATATAGCTTGTCAGCAGTATCAAAGTCAGTCGAAACCGTCTCAGGATTACAATTGATCATGATGGTCTCATAACCGGCCTCTGAAGCGGCCAAAACGCCATGAACACAGCAATAGTCAAATTCAATACCCTGCCCTATTCTATTTGGTCCTGAACCAAGTACCACAATTTTTTTTCTATCAGTTACCACACTATCATTCTGCACATAACGCTCGCCGTCAGCCGTTTCAATCGCTGCCTCAAAGGTAGAGTAATAATAGGGCGTCATGGCCTTGAATTCAGCGGCACAGGTATCCACCAATTTATACACGCGATTGATATTCAGCTCAGTTCGCTTATTGTAAACTTCACTTTCATAGCAATCAAGCATATGGGCAATCTGACGATCGGCGAATCCTCTCTGCTTCGCTTCAAGTAATAACTCACGGCTGATGTCGGCTATGGTGTACTTTGAGATTTCCTTTTCAAGTTCATACAATTCTTCATATTGTTTCAAGAACCACATATCAATTTTAGTGATTTCATGAATTCTGCTCAACGGAATTCCCATTTGAATGGCGTCGTAGATAACAAAGACGCGATCCCAACTAGCATGGGTCAATTTACTGATTATCTGGTCATAGTTTTTGTACCCTTTTCCGTCAGCTCCCAATCCGTTTCTCTTGATTTCAAGCGATTGCGTGGCTTTGTGAAGAGCTTCTTGAAAAGAGCGGCCAATGCCCATGACCTCTCCTACAGCTTTCATCTGCAATCCTAAAGTTCTGTCCGATCCCTCAAATTTGTCAAAGTTCCATCGCGGAATTTTGACAATCACATAATCCAAGGTGGGTTCAAACAAAGCCGAGGTTGATTTTGTGATCTGATTTTCAAGCTCATCCAAAGTATACCCAATTGCCAGTTTGGTGGCCACTTTTGCAATGGGATATCCAGTTGCCTTTGAGGCCAATGCCGAAGATCTAGAAACCCGGGGGTTTATCTCAATGGCAATGATTTCTTCTTCTTCATCAGGACTTACCGCAAACTGAACATTGCATCCCCCTTCAAAATCACCAATGCTCCGCATCATGTGAATGGCCATATCACGCATTTTTTGATACGTGGTATCAGAAAGTGTCATCGCCGGTGCCACTGTAATGGAATCCCCAGTATGAATACCCATTGGATCCATGTTTTCAATAGCACAGATAATGACCACATTATCATTTCTATCACGCAATAATTCGAGTTCATACTCTTTCCAACCCATCATCGCTTTATCGATCATCACTTCGTGAATGGGCGAAACTTCAAGTCCGTGACTTAACAATTCGTCGAAATCTTCCGGTTTATACACAATTGCCGCACCAGCACCTCCCAAGGTATAAGAAGCACGAATTACCAACGGAAAACCAAATTCTTGTGCAATTTCTTTTCCTTGCAAGAAAGAAGTTGCGGTCGCTTGAGGCGCCATACCAACTCCTATTTTACCCATCAGTTCACGAAACTTTTCACGATCTTCCGTAACATTAATCGCCTCAACATCAACACCGATCATATCTACATCAAAATCTTTCCAAATGCCTTTCTCATCCGCTTCAATACAAAGGTTCAATGCCGTTTGCCCACCCATGGTCGGTAGCACCGCATCAATCTGAGGGTGTTCTTTCAATACCTCCACAATTGATTTTGTGGTCAAGGGTTTTAAATAAACATGATCGGCCATTGAAGGGTCTGTCATTATCGTGGCCGGGTTGCTGTTAATCAGTACTGTTTCTATTCCGTCTTCTCGCAATGATCTTAGTGATTGTGAACCTGAGTAATCGAATTCACATGCTTGACCAATGACAATGGGTCCTGAACCAATGATCAAAACGGATTTTAAATCTTTTCTTTTCGGCATTCTTTACTTATGGTTTTTCTCTAGTTGATGAATAAAAAAAAGGTGCTACTTATAAAAAGTAACACCTTGAATATTTTAAAAAATATTTAAACATTTATTTTTTGTGTCTGGTCTCTGACGATACAGATAATTTTTTTCTTCCTTTAGCTCTTCTTCTCGCGAGAACTTTTCTTCCGTTAACACTTGCCATGCGCTCTCTAAAGCCATGCTTGTTTCTTCTCTTCCGCTTTGAGGGCTGGTATGTTCTTTTTTGACCTGGCATTGTTGAATTCTTTCTTTGTGTATTGGTAAAGCAGATCGACCTGCAAAACTGGGCGCAAATATACAAAGAGTTTTTTCTTTGCCAAATACAACGGTGAAAATAATTTTACAATTTCATTTGTGTCACAGCTGTTGGTTTTTACTATTTTTGCGGGAGTCCATTTTTCGACAATGCGATGTGCTTTTCTAGGCCTACGTATTGATTTGATCCATATGAACTTCAATGACAAAATTAACCCACAAATGAAACACTATATCACCATATTGCTTTTTGGTTTGAGTACCACTTTTGCCATGAGCCAAACATTGTTGAAGTATGATTTAAAGGAAGGGGATTCTTTTTTGGTACAACAAAAAGCGGAACAAATAATAACCCAAGAACTGAACGGAGCAGAACATGTACTGACCAATGCTCTCGAGGGTTTGTTGGAGTTCAAAGTACTGGGTACATTAGATGACAATTATTTGGTCTCTCTTGTTTTCAAAGACCTCAATATGGAAATGACCTCAAGCATGCAAGGCGAACTGATGAAGGTTCGTGCTAAAGAGGTCGTTGAGGGCGATATACAATCAAAGATTTTCAACAGCTTGTTGGACAATCCTGTTGAGTTGACCCTCGACCCCACCGGAAATATCCTCAAAGTTGTGGGTGGAGATAGCTTGATAACCAAGATGACCAACGCATCGGGCTTGGAAGACGACTTTAGCAAGAACATGATGAAAAAGTCTTTGGAGAAAGAATTTGGATCGGAAGCCCTGTCAAACAACTACAAACAGATGACCTATATTTATGGTAAGGATATGGTACGTGTGGGAGATAGTTGGGAAAACAGTTTTGAGGGAAAAGTCGAAGCCCAGAATACATGGACGCTAAGCACCCTATCAGACATCGAGGCGAACATTAATGGTACTGCGGAAGTGAAGTTGATCACTAATGACCAGAGTGTTTCAATGGAACTCAATGGAGAACAAACCACCTCAATTGTGGCAAGTTTAAGTGATGGTTTTATCAAAACAATGCTAGTGGAAGGCCTGTTTAAAGGAATGTCAGTAATGCCCCAATTAGGCACCACTGAAATTCCGACGACCATCAAATCAACCACTACCTATGAATTAATTCAATAAATATGTTCAATAAAGTTTTCAAACTAATCATAGCTGGTCTCATTATCGCTTACGCAGGATACCAGTTTTACGAAGGATACATTGGCAACGGAATATTTTTGATATTGCTTTCTTTGATATTCATATTCCTTTATTTCAGAAATGAAATGATTTTGCTTGCTTTTTTAAGAATGCGAAAGCAAGATATGGCAGGAACCCAAAAGTGGTTGAATAAAATACGTAATCCTGAAACTGCCCTGACCACAAAACAACAAGGATATTACAATTATTTACACGGCATTATTTTTTCGCAAACCAATTTGACCCAAGCTGAAAAGTACTTTAAAAAAGCGCTCAAATTCGGACTTACCATGGATTACGACGTGGCTATGGCAAAATTAAGTTTGGCCGGTATCGCCATGCAGAAAAGGCGCAAAAGGGAGGCAACCATGCTTCTGTCGGAAGCGAAAAAGCTAGATAAAAACAACATGCTGACCGAACAGATTAAAATGATGCAGCAGCAAATGAAGAGAATCTAATTAGGGGGTTGTTGCTTTGTAATGCCCCTTATGCGGAATCTCAATCATGTATTTTTTTCTTGATTGATTATTTAAGTGCGGCTCTCGCAGCCAGGGGTTGTGGCGTTTCAATATCTTATAATTGATTTCATATTTGTTCGCGAAATCAGCGAAGTTCGTCACGGGTGTATCAACTTCAACTTCAAAAGTTGGTATCGCCTTGTACATATCTTCCTTTTCAATATCAAAACCATATAGGTCAGGGTTACTTAAAATCTCTTTGATGGCCATGATTCTGAAAACGTACCTTCCCGTTTCCTGACCCAAGAGCAAATCATAGTAGTCTTTCACTTTTTGAGTTCGAATGTACTTATCAACTGAACCTGTACCAGTGTTGTAGGCAGCAGCGGCCATCGTCCAGCTACCATATTTCTTTTTATAGGTATTCAAATACTTGCATGCTACCTCAGTTGATTTCGCCAAATGGTAACGCTCATCAACATTCTTGTTGATTTCAAGTCCGTATTGTAAACCCGTGGGCTTCATAATTTGCCAAACCCCTGTTGCCTTTGCACTTGAAACCACATTTGTCAGTCCGCTTTCAGCTACTGCCAAATACTTGAAGTCATCTGGCACACCATTTTTAGCTAAAATAGGTTCAATGACAGGAAAGTACTTATTGGCCCTTTTCATCAACAAAAGGGCATTTGATTGCCAGTAGGTATTGACCAAAAACTCGCGATCCACGCGCTCCATGACTTCAGGGTCTTCTTGCGGTACTTTTTCCCCTGCAAAATTTAAATCCTCGGGAATATCGATAGCAGAAATTTGGTAGCCCTCAGCCACGTTTTTATCATTCAGCTCTTCCTGTAGGGTGATCAATTCTTTATTTTGTTGCACCGCAAAAATGAGGGTACTGATAACAAAAAGCACACCTATGCCGGTCAATAAATTCTTCAAAGTCTTCATGATCAATGACTAATTTGGTTAATCAAAGGTATAGATACAACTCGCTTATTGCAAAATAATTGTGGGCAAGTGCTCATTAAACCACCTCGCGCGATGAATAATCATGGTATGTGTGCCGTTGATTACAGGTATGCAATCTTTGATATTAGCAATAGGAAATACGTTGTCTTTATCTCCATGTATATGCACCAAACACTCGGGGCAATAAGAAGGTTTGAAATTTACAATTTGATCGATTGACCAATCAATATAGCGCTTATCACGTACGGAGAGGTATTCTTCATACAAGGCCAATCGCTTGGTAACCGTCTCTCCAAAGGCATATTTCGCCAGAAGTTCCACATTATTGACAATCCCCGTGGGGAGAAGCTTATGAAGCTTGGTATATTTGGCAAATAACATGCGTTTTGGTAGTTCAGAATCATTTTTTACGCTAGAAACCACAATGACTTTTTTTGTGGGAATGTGCTTTGCAATTTCTTGAACCAACATTCCGCCAAAGGAAACACCCACCAAAACCGGATTTTCATGTGTTATTTCCTTCGAAATTTTAAGGGCGTAGTCTGAAAGGCTCATTCCTTTTTCAGGCACAAACCAAGCCAGTAAATGTGTCTCAAATTGGTCTTCGGGCAAGTTGATATGCTTGAATATAGTCGGACTAGCAGCCATTCCTGGCATAAAGTAAACATGGGTCTTATCACTGGTCATCGCGGACAATAAGGGTTAAATTTTTAGGAAAATCGTCATTTTTGTTGTACTTTTGTCTACTGCTTTAGCTGAAACCAATTGACACCTAAAGATGGCACAGCAAAAGTATATAAAATTACGGCTTGAGAACTCCGTAATTTTTTTGTCTTAAGACATAACTTAAAATCAAACTATATGAATGAAGTAGAAATCAAGGACAATAGTTTCCTCAGACAATTTGAAACTAGTGTAGAAGGACATTTAGCCAAGATTGAGTATTCATCGCAAGAGCGAAAAGTTTTTCTAACCAAATTGGTCATACCGGAAGCCATAACCAAAGATGGTTTCAAAGAGGATTTCATCAAATCTGTACTACACCACATTCAAGAACAAAATCAAAGAGTGGTACCAACCAGCCCTCAGATTGCCGGTTTTCTAAGAAAAAATAGACAATACAAAGAAATGTTGCCCGTAGGAATACGAATCTAAAAACATTACTTTTGAAGACTTACAACCTCCTTTTCGGGAGGTTTTTTTGTGGTACTATTTTTAAAATCAATCTAGTTTTGATGCAACCTTTTGATTTACAAATTCAAATCTAACGAGGCCATCTCCATCAATTTTTGTCAACTCAACCTCATGCAGGGTATTGACCAAATAAGGATTCCACGGTGTTTTTACCTTCACATAGTTTTCTGTAAAGCCCTGAATATATCCCTCTTTGTTTTCCCCCTCAAAAAGCACGGTTCTTGTGCTACCCAATTGTTCTTCATAGAAGGCTCGCCTTTTCTTTACTGAAAGTCCGCGCAGCATTTTACTTCTTTTGTGACGCACCTTTTTAGGCACGACCCCCTTCATTTCAGCAGCCTCTGTGTTTTCCCTTTCAGAGTATGTGAATACATGCAGATATGAAATGTCAAGTGCATTCAAGAAATTATACGTCTCTAAGAAATGGGCATCTGTTTCACCTGGATACCCGACAATAACGTCAACCCCTATACAAGCATTTGGCATTACATGTTTGATTTTTGACACACGGTCAACATACAAATCTGTCATATACCTTCGTTTCATTGACTTTAAAATACTATCCGAACCACTTTGCAATGGAATATGAAAATGCGGTACAAAACTCTTGCTTTTGGAAACAAAATCAATGGTTTCATTTTTCAGCAGATTGGGTTCTATAGATGAAATACGTAATCGATGAATACCCGCAACATCATCTAAAGCCTTTATCAAGTCAAGAAAAGTATGTTCGTGTTTTTTATTGCCAAACTCGCCTTTGCCATAATCCCCAATATTTACACCGGTCAGAACAATCTCTTTGATGCCTTGAGCTGAAATCTCCGCAGCGTTTTTCAAAACATTTTGCAAGGTGTCACTTCTTGAAATTCCACGTGCCAAGGGAATGGTACAATAAGTGCATTTGTAGTCACAGCCATCCTGCACTTTCAAAAAAGCACGGGTTCGATCACCAATGGCATAACTGCCCACATAGAAGTTCGCATCATCAATTTCACATGCATGTATTTGTGGAGTCCTGAGCGCAGTCGAAGGACGATTGAACAAATCATCGATATAGCTGGTAATATTGAACTTTTCGGTAGCCCCAAGCACCAAATCCACTCCGTTTACATCAGCCAATTCCTCTGGTTTCAATTGGGCATAGCAACCAATCGCGGCAACAAATGCCTCAGGGTTCGCCTTTTGCGCTTGCTTTACAATGGTTTTAAAGCGTTTATCGGCATTTTCAGTAACTGAGCACGTATTGATGACATACATATCAGCCGATTCGGAAAAATCAATACGCTCAAAACCTTCCTTTTGAAAACCACGGGCGATGGTAGAGGTTTCTGAAAAGTTGAGTTTGCAACCCAGAGTATAGAAAGCAACTTTTTTTTTCATAATAACTTGAAAACGGCCTGCAAAGATAATAAATACTCGTAGAGAAGTTTAGAAAACTATTTTCGTACTGTTGAAACACAAAATTTTTAACCCTAACTTAGTTGCTAAAGGTTTTAAAATCAATTTACCGAAGCATTAAAACTCCTGCGTAATACATTTAACTCGTTTATAAAAAAGTTAGAAAGCACGAATGTCATTCGATGATTTAGAATACATATCGATAGAAAACCAAACCAATAGTTTTCCAAAACATTTCCACGAAACGTTCTGTATTTCGCTTATTCATACGGGAATCGAGCAAATTGATTTTGAAAACCAAAGTCTGTTCACCGAAGCAGGAAGCATATCAATCACCAATCCCTATGAGGTACATTCCAACCCACTTATCGATAATGACTCCTATCTGAAATTTGACACCATCTATGTACCGAATGATGTGATGAAATATGCACTAAAAGGAAAAAACATCAAGTTTATCAATCGACAAATAGATAGTACAAAGGCCAACGACTTGTTCTTGGAACTAAAAGGTGCCTTGGCGTTAAAAAATGACGAAAAAATCGAATTGTATTTAACGCAATTTACAAATACCCTAGAAAAGTACTCTCAAGAAAACAAGACTGATTATATGGGCTTGAACTTTAACAGCTATCATCAAATCAATAGCTATATTGAAGACCATATCTACGATAAATTGTCTTTAGAAGATTTAGCACAAATCGTACACATCAATAAATTTGGATTTGCTAAAAAGTTCAAAGCATTGACTGGCATGACTCCTATGAACTATGTGCTTATGAGAAAAATTTTTTCCAGCAAGGCATTGATCAAATCAAATTTAGAACTTACCGAAATAGCCTATCAATACAACTTTACCGATATGGCCCATTTTTCAAAAACTTTTAAGCGTTTTATAGGTATCTCACCATCAAAATATAAAGAGAGTCTAAGCACAAAAATGAAATAGCCAAGATTATACAAGTCTTCGCTAAAACATAAAATTACATTTGGTAAAAAATAAAGACCAAATGAAAAAAGAAACTTATTTA
Source organism: uncultured Maribacter sp. (assembly GCA_964432915.1). Taxonomy (GTDB): domain Bacteria; phylum Bacteroidota; class Bacteroidia; order Flavobacteriales; family Flavobacteriaceae; genus Maribacter_C. Next base: position 11,459 of record CAYSPL010000006.1, on the reverse strand, counting down.
TCGTTTATACTCCTTATCCTATCAAACATTGCATGTTCTCAATCTGTTGACGATTCTTTTTCACAAGAGAAAATGCTCAAAGATTTAAAAGCATTCAAAAATATTCGTCTTGAAGCTAACTCAGGACTCTACAAATACAGAACAAAAAAAGAAATAGATAGCATTTATAATTGGGCAGAAAAAGAAATTGAAAAGTCAAGAACTTATCTTGATTTTTATAATATTATTTTTCAACTTACTGATTTTGAGGGCAGTTCACATAATTCTACGAATTTGCCAAGTAAGTATTCAGAAAATTTAAAGTCTGAAACCTTTGGATACTTTCCATATCCCGTAAAATGGATTGACGGCAAATGGCGTTTAAATTTTGATGGAGGAATCATTCCTGTTGGTTCAGAAATAATGGAAATAAATGACACCCCGATGTCAAAAATTATAGATAATTTATATAAATATTACACAACAGATGGAGAAAATTTAACTGGAAAACGAATAGGCATCAGAGGGGCGTTCCCCAAATTTTTTAGATGGCACTATGGGCAAATACAACAATTTTCTGTAACCTATAAGACACCTAACTCAGATGCTATAGATAGTGTGAAATTAAAGAGCATTGGATATGGAGATTATATTAAAAATGTAAATAAAATGTATTCTATGCCAATTGATGCAATTTACTATGCTGACTTAAAAGAAGACCAAAAGTATAGATACAAACAAATAGACGCTTCAACAGCTCTTTTGACGGTTTATAGCTTTAGTATGGGAAATGAAACCACCGAAGATCACAAAACCTATCTCGCCTTTCTCGACAAGACATTTTCTAAAATAAAAACTCAAAAAATTAAAAATTTGATTGTTGATGTTAGATATAATTCTGGCGGTACAGATCCAAACGATTTAGTTACCTATTCCTACCTAACGCAAAGAAATTTTCAAGAAAACAAACAAGCTTGGATTAGTTTTAAAAAAATACCTTACGTAAAGTATATCTATACTAAAGTCCCGAGGTTTTTAAGACCTTTCGGCATAGGAAAATATAACAAATCGTTTACTGAGGATTTTTATATTGAAAAAGGCAAAAATCTTTATCAAGGCCCTTTAAGTAGAGATCAAAAAATCAGAGAACCTAACGAAAATGCATTTACTGGTAATATTTATTTGCTTATTGGCCCTCAAGTGGCTTCAGCAGCTAGCTTGTTTGCTGCAATGGTGGCAGGAAATGAAAATTCAACTGTCATTGGAGAAGAGACAGTTGGTGGTTACTATGGGCATAATGGTCATAGAACAATAGGGTATATTTTGCCGAAATCAAAAATTGAAACCTTCTTTTCAGTGGTAAACCTAGAACAAGATGTACCAAAAAAAGCGAATCAAATGTACAATCGAGGTGTTATTCCGGACATCAATGTGACGCAAACCTTTGAAGATTATTTGCTACAAAAAGATACGCAAATGGCGTTTACACTTGAATTGATAAAAAAAAGTTCAATGGAATAAAGATATTGCCAGAGACAGTAAAAAATTAAGTGTCGCTGCAGTCCCTAATAATTCCGCCACTTCTTCGTCAACTCAAAAACGTGTTCCAAAATCTTGGCCTCAATAGCATCGAATTCCACATTTCTTCTGGCCATCATGACCTTGGCTGCTTCAAAAGCGCGCTTGGGTAAGTATTCTGTAAAGCCTGAAGCCCCACCCCAACTAAAACTGGGCACAAAATTTCTAGGAAAACCAGGTACATAAATATTGCAATTGACACCAATCACAGTACCCGTATTGAACATTGTGTTGATAGCTGTTTTACTATGATCGCCCATCATGAGTCCGCAAAATTGGAGTCCCGTTTGCTCAAATGATTCCGAGGCGTAATTCCATAACCGGACTTTCGCATAATTGTTCTTTAGGTTTGAATTGTTTGAATCGGCGCCAATGTTACACCATTCGCCCAATACCGCATTACCCAAATACCCCTCATGGCCTTTGCTTGAATACCCAAAAATCACGGCATTGCTGACCTCGCCGCAGACTTTACTCCATGGGCCAATGGTGGTTGCGCCATACATTTTACCCCCCATTTTGACCGTTGCATTTTCACAAAGGGCGAATGCCCCACGAATCAAGCTACCTTCCCATACTTGGGCGTTTTTCCCAATATAAATAGGTCCGTCAGAGGCATTCAAGATGCTGTATTCAACACTGGCACCCTCCTCCAAAAATATATTTTCGGCATTGATCAAGTTATTGGTGGGCGAAATAGGTGCACTTTTTCTTCCCGAAGTCAGCAAATCAAAATCGGTCTGGATAGCTTGGGCATTTTTAGAAAAAATATCCCATGTATTTTCAATACGGAGCAAAGCTTCAGTGAATTCAATTTTTTTATAGGAGGAAAAATCATCCTCCAAGTGTGCATCCTCAGAAAAATATGCAATTACCTCATCCTTGTAAACAACAGCCTCCTTTGCTTTTAAATTTTTGACCCGTGCAATTAGTCTTTGATTCGGCAGAATCGAGGCATTCAATAACACATTTTGATCCATTTTGACCACGGGAAATTTTTCAGCAAGATAATCCTCGGTCAAACTGCTTGTAGTGGTTTTAAGATAGAACTCCCACTTTTCGCGTATGGTAAGAATACCTATACGAATATCAGCCACCGGCCTTGTAAAGGTAAAAGGTAGGAGCGCCTCACGAACCTTACTGTCAAAAAGGATGTAGTTCATCAACTTTGGTTTTCAGCAAAAATAACAAAAAACGCCTCCAGATACCGTGTATCGGAGGCGTATGATTTAAATTGTCTGTAAGCTACTATTCTTCTTCGCTGCTCGCCTTTGCTTCGACTTTAGCGGCCTCTTGTTTGGGAGCTTCTTCAGCTGCTGGAGCAGGAGTAGCAGGCTTCTTTTTGAATTTGTCGTACTTGCTTTTGAACTTATCGATTCGACCAGCAGTATCCAAAAATTTCGCTTTTCCTGTGTAAAAAGGATGTGAGGTTCGCGAAATTTCCAACTTCACCAACGGATATTCAACTCCGTCAACCTCTAAGGTTTCTTTTGCCTCGGCCGTTGATTTTGTCAAAAAGACATCATTGTTCGACATGTCTTTAAAAGCGACCAATCTATAATTTTCTGGGTGTATCCCTTTTTTCATCTTGAATAATATTTTGCGCACCCATTCCGACAGGCACTTATTTTTCAGGCTGCAAATTTAATGATTTATTACAAACCCGCAATTGATAACCCTAAAAAAGAATGGAGAAAAATCGTAACTTTCTAATGTAACAAAAACGACACTGCCACAACTAATTAATCAAAACAACTAAAAAACTTTAAAAAATGGAAGAATTAAAACCGAAAATTGGAAAATTTGCTTGGACTTATGGCCTGCTGTTAGGTGCGGTCAGTGTTGTATTTAATGTTATGCTTTATTCGATGGATCTCCACTACGAACAAGGATGGGGTGTGCGCGGAGTTGGTCTTGCCCTCATGTTGGCAACCATTATTCTCGGTATTTCGCAATACAAAAAAGCGAATAATGGTTATTTGAAGTTAGTAGATGGTGTAAAACTAGGTGCAGGTATTGGACTGGTATCAGCAATTTTAGGTCTTATTTACTATGCAATTCTTACTAATGTTCTAGAACCTGATTTTTTCGACAAATCAATGGAGATCGCTAAAGTAAAAGTGCTTGAAGAGAATCCACAAATGACTGATGAGCAATGGAATCAGGGGGTTGAAATGCAAAAAAAGTTTGCGTGGATGGCCTATCCTATTGTCATTATTTTTAATATTATCATCGGGCTGATTATTGGTGTTATTACTGGGGCTATCATGCAAAACAAAAAATCGGAATAATTTTTATTCTTTGTACTTTTGGTCAGTTGTTAGCGCGTACGCATGAACTTGTCCATCGTAATTCCTTTACTGAACGAAGAAGAATCGTTGAAAGAACTTCATGATTGGATTGTATCTGTGATGCAATCCAATCATTTTTTATATGAGATTCTATTTATTGATGACGGAAGTACTGATGGTTCATGGAGTATCATTTCAAAGCTCTCGCAAGAAAACCCCTCGATAAAAGGCATACGGTTTCAACGCAATTTCGGAAAATCTCAGGCACTACATGCTGGTTTCAAAGCAGTTAGCGGAGATGTGGTTATTACCATGGATGCCGACCTGCAAGACAATCCTGAGGAGATTCCTGAACTGTATCGCATGATTACCGAAGACGGACTAGATTTGGTCTCAGGATGGAAAAAAAAGCGATATGATTCAGTCATTTTCAAAAACTTGCCTTCAAAGCTGTTCAATTGGGCCGCGAGAAGAACTTCGGGCGTAAAACTGCATGATTTTAACTGCGGCTTAAAAGCGTACAGAAAAGAGCTGATAAAGAACATTGATGTTTCAGGAGAAATGCACCGTTATATTCCCGTCTTGGCAAAAAATGCGGGGTTCTCTAAAATAGACGAAAAAATAGTGCGGCATCAAGCACGTAAATACGGAAAAACAAAATTTGGTATGGAACGATTCATAAACGGATTTTTAGATCTCATTACCATCTGGTTTGTATCAAAATTCGGCAAACAACCCATGCACCTTTTCGGTGCTCTGGGCGTTATCATGTTCATGATTGGTTTTGGCCTCGCCATTTACTTGGGCATTGACAAATTATACATCAATAAAACAGGGCGTTTGATAACGGATAGACCGCAGTTTTTTATTGCCCTGACCGCCATGATCATGGGGTCTCAATTGTTCTTGGCTGGTTTCTTGGGTGAAATCATGATTCGCTCGAGAAAGCAAGAAACACGCTACACAATTTCAGAACAACGTGGGGCGTTAGAAGATAGAAATTCATGATGATTCCAAACACAATAACAGTTTAAATGAACAATATTTTAGAAACTGCCAAAACGTGGCTCACTGACTTTTTCGACGCTGATGTACAATCGGAAGTCCAAAAATTGATTGAAAACGACCCTGAAGAACTAAAAGACAGGTTCTATAAAAATATGGCCTTTGGCACCGGCGGTATGCGTGGCATGATGGGTGTTGGCACCAATAGAATCAATAAATACACCTTGGGTAAAAGCACACAAGGTCTCAGCAATTACCTGAAACAATCATACCGCAATGAAAACCTTCAGGTGGTCATTGCCTATGATTGCCGTCACAACAGTGATACCCTCGCCAGAACTGTGGCCGAGGTTTTTTCAGCCAACGACATCAAGGTTTTTCTATTCTCTGATTTACGCACCACCCCTGAATTGTCCTTTGCGGTTCGGCACTTGAACTGTCATGCGGGCATTGTTTTGACAGCTTCACACAATCCCCCAGAATACAACGGATATAAGGTCTACTGGGCTGATGGAGGTCAAATTGTACCACCTCAAGACAGCGAGATCATTGCAGAAATCAATGCTTTGAATTTTGAGAATATCAATTTCAACGGAAAGGAAGATTTAATAGAGCTCATAGATACGAAAGTTGATGAGGCATTCTTTACGGAATCGGTCAAAAATGGAAATTTCAATGCTGCCGGAAAGGATGATTTCAAGATTGTTTTCACTTCATTGCACGGCACCTCAATTACGGCCATCCCTGAAGTATTGAAGCGTGCCGGTTATAAAAACGTCACGATTATTGAAGAACAAGCCAAACCCGATGGGGCTTTCCCCACCGTACAATCGCCTAACCCAGAAGAATCGGAAGCCTTATCAATGGCGGTTGCCAAAGCTGAGGAAATCAATGCTGATATGGTGGTGGGCACCGATCCCGACAGCGATAGATTGGGAATTGCAGTACGGAATTTGGACGGAAAAATGGAAATTGTCAACGGAAACCAAGCCATGGTTTTGATGACCCGTTTTTTGCTCGATCAACAAAAAACAAAGGGATTCAAAGGAAATGAATTCATCGCGACAACCATTGTTTCTACCCCAATGATGGAACAAATGGCCAAAGCCTACGGTGTGGAATTCAAAACCGCACTTACGGGTTTCAAATGGATCGGTAAAATGATCAAAGATTATCCCGATGCGAAATTCTTGGGAGGTGGCGAAGAAAGTTTCGGCTATATGGTGGGCGATTTTGTACGTGATAAAGATGCGGTTACCTCCACTCTTTTGGCTTGTGAAATTGCTTCTCAAGCAAAGGCCAACGGAAGTTCTTTTTATCAAGATTTGATCCAATGTTATGTGGAATTTGGCTTTTACAAAGAACACCTCATCGCCCTTACAAAAAAAGGTATCAGCGGGGCCGAGGAAATAAAACAAATGTTGAAAGACTTTAAAGATAATCCCGTGGCATCGGTGGCGGGTTCCAAAGTAAAATGGATAGAAGATTACAATACCTCAATGGCCACCAACGTATTGACAGGAGAAGAAAAGCAGATTGATCTACCCAAGTCCAATGTGTTGATTTACGAGACCGAAGATGGTACCAGAGTGGCGGCGAGACCCAGTGGCACCGAACCCAAAGTAAAATTTTACATCAGCACCAATACGCAATTGGATAGTGCAGATGAGTTCAAAAAAGTCAATGCTGAGCTGAATACAAAAATTCAAACGATTCTCTCAGAACTACAATTGGAATAAGGCACATGTTGAATGGAATATTTTAAAAAAATTCTGCGCTTTGCGAAACCATATTCCAAATATGGTTACTTGAATATTTTTTTCAATATTCTTTACGCACTTTTCAGCGCCTTGTCATTCGCAGCCCTCATACCCATGCTTGATGTGCTGTTTAAACCCAAAGAAAAGGTTTTGACAAAACCTGTTTATATCGGTTTTAGGCATCTCAAAGACTATCTTCAAGATTACATCAATTATAGGGTCACGGCATATTCTGGCGATGATGAAATGAAAGGTCTCATCTTGGTCATTGGTCTGGTTTTGTTTCTTTTTCTGTTCAAAAACGTATTCAATTATTTGGCAATGTACTTCATTACTTTTCTGAGAAATGGGGTTTTGAAAGATATGCGCAACAAGATGTACCAAAAAATAACTGATTTGCCCGTTGCTTTTTACTCTGAAAAAAGAAAAGGTGATGTGATTGCCAGGATCACATCTGATGTGCTGGAAATTCAACATTCATTTCTATCTATATTGGAACTGATCGTTCGTGAGCCCTTGACCATTCTATTCACACTTATTATCATGTTCGGCATCAGTGCTAAGCTGACTCTATTTGTTTTTGTGTTTATTCCGATTGCTGGATGGATTATTTCGCTTATCGGTAAATCTTTAAAGAGAAAATCAGATGATGTTCAAAGAGAACAAGGATACTTTTTGTCAGTGGTTGATGAAACCTTGGGCGGTCTTCGCGTGGTTAAGTCATTTAATTCAGAATCAAGGTTTTACAAAATTTTCAGTACCTCAACAAAACGCTTTTTCGATTTTTCAAACCGCCTTTTAAACCGTCAGAATCTCGCGGCTCCCACAGGAGAATTTCTCGGTATTCTGGTCATCGGTGTTTTACTCTGGTTTGGTGGCAAAATGGTCTTGGTTGACAAAACCTTAGATGCTTCCTCTTTTATTGCCTACATGGGTTTGGCGTATAATATCTTGACTCCCGCCAAGGCAATTAGTAAAGCCTCATATAGCGTTAAGAAAGGAAATGCGGCGGCTGAACGTGTTTTGGAAATTTTGGAAACTGAGAATCCAATTCAAGAAATTCATAATGCCGAAGAAAAGACAACTTTTGAAACCGGTATTTCACTTGAAAATATTTCCTTTAAATATGAGGATGAATATGTGTTGAAAAACTTCAGTTTAGAAGTCCCAAAAGGACATTCGGTCGCTCTAGTAGGGCAATCAGGAAGTGGAAAAAGCACAATAGCCAATTTGGTCACTCGTTTTTATGACGTTAACGAAGGGTTCATCAAAATTGATGGCATTGATATCAAATCAATGACCAAAAAATCATTGCGTGATTTGATGGGCTTGGTTACCCAAGACTCTATTTTATTCAATGCATCCGTGAAGACAAATATTTCTTTAGGAAAAGAAAATGCAACCGATGAAGAAATCATAGCCGCCGCCAAAATCGCCAATGCCCATGAATTCATAGCGGACTTACCGAATGGGTATGACACGAATATCGGCGACAGCGGCAACAAATTAAGCGGTGGTCAAAAACAGCGGTTGTCCATTGCCCGTGCGGTTTTGAAGAATCCTCCTATCATGATATTAGATGAGGCCACCTCGGCTTTGGATACCGAGGGCGAACGCTTGGTACAAGATGCGCTGGAGAAAATGATGCGCAATCGCACCTCCATAGTAATAGCGCATAGGCTATCAACCATTCAAAACGCCAATACCATAGTGGTGCTGCAAAAAGGGGCTATTGTTGAACAAGGTTCGCATCACGAACTTATGGTCAAAAAAGGTGTTTATAAAAGATTGGTCGAGATGCAGTCCCTCAGTTAAATCAGTCTCAGCATAACTTATTCTCCACCCTCCTGTCTTTAAACTCGTATTAAACCTTTTTCTAATTGTAGCGTCCTAATAAGAAATCAAATCGATTGATAGCCGAAGCTGATTTAGTGGAAGATCTTCAGAATGAACAAACCCGTTCTCAGGCCTTTGAAGTGCTCGTCAATGAATATAAGAAGCGATTGTATTGGCATATTCGGGCCATAGTATTGAATCACGATGATGCAGATGATGTTTTGCAGAACACCTTTGTCAAAGTATTTAGAGGTATCAATGGTTTTAAGGGGAAAAGCAAATTATACTCTTGGATGTACCGTATAGCGACCAATGAAGCTTATTCTTTCTTGAAAAAAAAGGCCAAAATACAGGGGATTACTGATGAAGAATTACATGGTAAGATTATCGGCAGACTGGAAGCAGATGTCTATTTTGAGGGAGATGACATTCAACTGAAATTGCAGCACGCCATTGCCACCCTGCCTGAAAAGCAAAAATTGGTATTCAATATGAAGTATTTTCAAGAGATGAAATATCAAGAGATTTCAGAAATTCTAGAAACCTCAGTGGGTGCACTAAAAACTTCCTACCATTTGGCTTCAAAGAAAATTGAAAGCTATTTAAAAGAAGGTTGAACCTTTTAAATCGTTGATAGTCCAATAAAAAAATGAACGATTCAGATAAAAATAACGGATTCAAAACACCTGAAGGTTACTTTGAAAACTTTGTCGATAAATTAATGGGCAAACTTTTAGAGGAACAATCTGTTTTACCCAAGCAATCAGGTTTTGCTGTTCCAGATGCCTATTTTGATACCTTGAATTCGAAGATTCATGACCAATTGAAGAGGGAGGGAAAAGTTGTTCGGTTGAATTCTTTCAAAAAGTATTATTGGATAGCCGCTTCGGTTGCCGTGGTTTTACTTTTGTTTTTTGGGCTGACTGAAAACAGAACAGAAGAGATGGACTTCAGCAGCCTGGCTCATTCAGAAATTGAAAACTATTTTGACACTAATGAAATCGGACTGTACATAGATGAAATTACAGAAGTATTACCATTGGATGAGTTGGAAATCAGCGATATCGTCAATACTCAAATGAATGATGAAAACGTTGTGGATTACCTAGATGAAAATACAGACGATTTTGAAGAATTAAATCTTGAAGATTATGAATAACATGAAAAAAATGATTCTGGCGGGTATTATGTTGTCCACCACCTTATTTTATGGGCAACGTAAGCATGACCACCAGAAAATAAAATCGCTAAAAATTGCCTTCATTACTGAAAAATTGGATTTGAGCAGTGAAGAGGCCCAGGTATTTTGGCCTATTTACAATGAGTATCAAGAAAAAAGAGATGCGCTTCGTAAAAAAGAGCGAACCCAAATAAAAGGGAAAATAAAAGATGCCGGCGAACTTTCTGAAAAAGAGGCAAAAGACTTATTGGATAAATATATCAGTTTTGAAGATGACGAGGAAGCCTTGGATAAAGAATACCTACTCAAGTTCAATGAGGCTATATCAGCCAAAAAAACGCTTTTATTGCTTCGCTCTGAAGAAGAATTCAAACGCCAGCTCATCAGACAATACCGTCATAAAAGAGGTGGTGGTGGTGGATTTCGGTAAATAACATTACTATTTATTATTCTGAACTGTCAAAAGAATCTCTTCTGAGAGCACAAAGTTTCTTTAATTCTAAAGGTAATAGCAGCGAATACAATACCTTTGCAGCCTTATTTTTGGTAAATGAAGCTGCATAGAAATTTGGTATTTGCTGTTGTTGATGCCCTTGAAATGATTTTCAATGAAAATCTGTATGCCGATAAGGTAGTTCAAAAGGTACTTAAATTTGACAAGCGCTGGGGCAAGCGTGATCGCGGTTTTATTGCTGAAACCACCTATGAAATTGTACGCTACAAAAGGTTATACACTGAAATTGCCGAGGTAAAAGCACCTTTCAAACGTCAAGAACTGTATAGAATCTGGGCCGTATGGGCGGTTTTAAAAGGATTGCAATTGCCCGATTGGAAACAGATTGAAAACACCCCTGAACGTAGAATCAAAGGTAGATTTGATGAGCTTTCTAAAATCAGAAAGTTTCGCGAAGCTGTTCCTGATTGGATCGATGAATTAGGGGAAAAGGCACTGGGCGATAATTTATGGACACAAGAACTTGCAAAGCTAAATGAGCCTGCGGAAGTAATTTTGCGAACAAACACCTTAAAAACCACCAAAGAAAAATTACGCAAAGTTTTGTTGAAAGAAAACATTGTAGTCGAACCGATCAAAGGATACAATTCCGCTTTGCGACTTCCTGAACGCGCCAATGTTTTTCAAACGGAATCTTTCAAAAAGGGCTTTTTTGAGGTTCAAGATGCCTCATCGCAATTGGTGGCTGAACTACTTGATGTCAAACCAGGGCAACGTGTGGTGGACACCTGTGCAGGTGCTGGCGGAAAATCATTACATCTGGCCGCACTTATGGAAAATAAAGGACAGTTGATTTCTTTAGATATTTACGGAAGCAAATTAAAAGAGCTCAAACGCCGCGCAAGACGTAACGGTGCCCACAATATTGAAACACGCGAAATAACCTCCACCAAAGTATTCAAGAAACTCTATGGAAGTGCAGATCGTGTACTTATCGATGCCCCTTGCACAGGGTTGGGTGTGCTCCGCCGAAACCCTGATTCAAAATGGAAAATGCAACCAGAATTTCTAGAAAAGATCACCAAAACCCAGCATGACATCATACGTTCATATAGTAAAATTGTGAAATCGGGCGGCAAATTGGTTTATGCCACCTGCTCTATTCTTCCGCAAGAAAACAATGACCAAGTCGTTTCTTTTTTAGCCTCTGAAGAAGGTAAGGACTTCAAACTGTTAGAAGAAAAAAACATCTATGCCTCGAAAAGTGGCTTTGATGGGTTTTTCATGGCGTTACTTGAAAGGAAATAGTCTTCTTTTCTTTTCTTTCCTTTTCCATTGATGAAAAGGAAACCAAAAATCTAGGCTGCACAAAACGA
>CAYSPL010000005.1:70567-125926 GCA_964432915.1 uncultured Maribacter sp. | reverse complement strand
GGTTTAAGGGATATTTTACATAATATAGAATTATGAATTACAACTAAGATGTTGATTATGAATTACTTAAGTTTAACTTTGTATCATAATTTATATTATGTAAAATAGAATATTAAACTATCCTCAAGTCTCTACTCTCCACTTCTAAATAATCCACATGTTTAGCGAATCAAAATTCGTATTCCAAAGAAGAAAAAAAGCTTAGTCTAATCCGCACGCTTGGTAATTTGGCGGTTGCTGATTACCGTGTTCACAATGGTTTTATAACTAGGTTAAAAATCCTGTTTGTACGGATAACTTCGGACAAAATCCTTTGGGTTCTGTGCTACAGGCCACATTCGAGGTTTCATCTTTGGCCAACACATTCAAGGTCATTAATTCGCATTGCGCATAGGCATTCGGGTCTTTGGCTATGCCGTATGAATCGCAAATAGTATGAGTATTGTCAAGGGTATTCGGTAACAACAGCTTTGATCACTTCCCTCCCATTGATATTCATAAAAACGCCATCGTTTATGTCACAATCACTTGAAATGCAGCTATAAGATCCAGTTTCATACGCATAACCTTGTGGCAATTCTATCTCAATGCTTCCATTAGTACCAATAGGACTCGTACTTACAATAGTTTCAGTAGCTTCAACAATTATGGACCCTCCACACATGGGTGTTGAGCCTGCCGCGAATGCCAAAGTCGAGATTACCGAATAATCGGTTTCCGCACCAGTTACAGAAGTCGACACCGTCTGCGACTCACGGCTATTACCCACCGCTGGACCTCCGCACTCATTATAGGGCGTGGCCGATACTTGAAAGTTCGAACCCGCCATAAAATCACAATCGGTAATCATTTGAAATCGAACGGGATGCAATCGTAGATTCGGGTTGCCCCCATCATTTAACGTTCCCGGTATTCCCAATGCTAGGTAATTCGGGTGGCTAGCCAAATCGTAGGTATATGTTGAACCTGTGTTTGAACTCAAGGCCATGCGTTTGACCCTTATCAATTTTGAATCAACAAGGTTAATCTGATATGGAAAGTAACGTCTTATTTCCCCCCATTTGCCCTTAGATCGGCAAGGCAATTTGCATCCAAACTGGGCACCGAGCCACCAGTAAGCATATTTTGTAGACCTTCACCGGTTTCTGCTGTCCAGAACATCAAACAATCTTCATTGGTACAGTGTCTGCCGTGCTCCACATCTTGGTGATCTTCCTGCATGGGTGTACCTGCATTGACCAAACCTAGCAAATGCCCAAACTCATGGTTGATGACCACGGTCTCCAAGGTTTCCAAAGAGGGACCAAAAGGCTTTCCGCTGAAACTGCGGATGGTTTCCTCGAACATAACAAATGAGGTGTTTTGATACGCCACTCCTAAAACCGAGCCGTTATCTGTGTTTTTATCATATTCCCCATCGAGAAAGATACCGCTTACCGCGATGTTGCGCTCTTCATTGTATTTGGTGCGAACAGAATTCTCTATGACCCTGATATCAGCAATGGAATATACTGCTTGCCCCGGGGAAGTTATCGTACGCTGCACGATTTCAATACCTTCGGGTTTGTTCAAAAGACCCTCTAAAAATGTTTTGAAACTGTCTAAGGTATCTGAGTCAGGCTCAAAATCCTCAACAGCAATAATTTCGACAATCAATTTATCAAATGAAGTTTGGGCCAACATATCATTGGCCGAATCTCCGACTGACTTTCTATTGCCTGAGACATCAACGGTTGTTTCATCGCCATTTTCATCCTCAATGGTAACAATTGGCGATTCTTCATTGTTGCCACCGTCTGTGGAACAAGAAATAAGTAGTGCAAAAGACAAAATAACGAAAATGGTCTTCTTCATATCAAGTTAAAATGTTTAAAAAACGTAGTAACTAAACGAAACTGTTTTGGCTATTATTGTTCTAAAGATCGAACACCCAAAACCATTTACTAAAATTGAAAAGTGCATTTGGTCGAAAAAAAGAAAAAAAATTGAACCATCTGTGAAAACCGCTCGTAAGTAGGATCGATTTAAACCCCATAAAATTATTTTACAATGAAAAATTCAAGTTTGTTTACCAAAAAAAATCAAGTTTATTTTAAGTCAGCTCCAAAGTATTTGGTCGTAGTTCTAATGGCAATGTTGATCTTTTCAGCCTGCTCGAAAGATGATGATTCTGAACAAAACAATACCTACACAACACAAGTGTCAATGACCGATGGCCCTATCGACAATGCCAACGTGAGTGGAGCTTTTGTAACTATCACTGATGTTAAGGTAGATGGCCAGTCCATAAAAGGATTCAATGCCACCACTTTGGAAGTTTCAGCACTTCAAAACGGAAGGAAGGCTTTTTTGGGAAATATCGATTTAGAGAGTCGAACCTATTCCAATATTAGTTTGGTTCTTGATTATGAGAATGATATTAATGGTAATTCGCCAGGTTGCTATGTGATGACCACTGATAATGTCAAGCATGCTTTGGTGTCTACTTCTAAGGAAATCGATATCACAGGTTCTTTTGATGTGGTTGCCAATGCGGCCAATGAGCTAATCATTGACTTTGATTTACGCAAATCGATTATGGCAGCCCAAGATACGCAAGACAAATATGACTTTGTTACGGCTGCTGAGCTTCGAAACAGTTTGCGTGTGGCGAATCAATTGAACACGGGAACCATATCGGGTACCGCGACAGATTCTCAAAACACCTCTGATAAAATTGTTGTTTATGCTTACGAAAGAGGTTCGTTCAACTCAGATGTAGAGACCAAGGGTCAAGGTGCATCCAATGTGCGCTTTTCCAATGCCGTAACCAGTTCAGTGGTAAGTGCTTCAAATGGTTCATACCAGTTAAGCTTTTTGAAGGAAGGTGATTATGAGTTGCACTATGCTTCCTATATCGATGATAATAATGACGGAACGTTTGAATTTTCTGGTTTGTTGCAGGTTGAATCAATCACCTCGCTCAATTTATTGAACCTTCGTGTTGATGCCAACCTAAAGCTTACAGCCAATGTTTTGCTGACGGCCGGAGATTAAGAGGTAAATCATTTTGGTTTTGACTGAAAGGGCCGCTTGGTAACTACCAAGTGGCTTTTTTCATGGAAAAGGGTCGATTTGATTTGTTGGGGTCTCTACAAATGACCTTCTAAGTAATTTAACACTACATTAACATTTAATTCTGAACCTGACCATAAAACTGTCGTACGTAAGGGCAAACAATATCTTAAAACATTTCAAAATGAAAAAAGTAAAAAACTCATTACGACTGTCGATTGGTTCGATGGTTCTCATGGCGGCAGGTGCGTTATTATTGTCTGCTGACCATATTGATGCACCATCTTCGATGGGAACTACGGCAGATATTGCCGATTTCTTTGCCTTTGAACCCAACGAAGGTTCAGACAATACCGTTTTTGTGGTAGATCTACAATCAAATGTACTTCCTGATCTAGCCTATGGTACCTTTGACGAGGATGTTCTTACTGAAATCAACATCGATTTAGACGATGATTTGGTCGAAGATTTGGTCATTCAGGCCATTCCAAGAGATGGTAGAATGTACTTTTTTGGGCCAACGGCACCCACACAAACCGGTTTGAATGGTGCAGTCTTAACTGACAATCCATTGGGTGACGTTCAAATTTCAGATGCCTCAGCGATCGTCGAAACGACTGCAAATGGGGTTTCCCTTTTTGCTGGTCCGCGTCAAGATCCTTTCTTTTTTGACTTTTTTCAATTCAATGCAGTGATTAATCCAGATGTGAACTCTGCCCCTCAAGGCTTTTTGACATCAGATGAGGCTGAAGATACTTTCGACGGATCGAATACTATGTCCATCGTCATTGAAATACCCAACAGTCTATTGGGCACACCTACTGCTACCAACGCTTTGGGTTTGACAGTTTATAACACTTGGGTAACCTCGAACAGAAAACAATAACCGATTAAAAAAATAGCAATGAAACATAACAATAAAATATACACAATACTTGCATTGGCCTTTTTGGTAGCGTTTGCCTCATGTAACAATGATGATGACGCAGATAATATGATGCCAGAACCCATGGCCACCTGTAGTGATGGCATTATGAACGGTGATGAAACCGGAATCGATTGCGGTGGCACTTGCACCGAATGCGAGACTATGGCAATGGATCCTGACTTTAGCGGTACTTTTTCGCAGGTAGATTTCATGGGTCGCCCTGCCATCAATACGGCCCTTAGTTTTGATATGGAAGGCGAAGCTAGCGTTAAAGATGCACACAATGGCTCATTGCCTTCAGAAATGGCAGCGACCTTTCAGTCAGGCTTTGAGGCTAGATTGGAACAGTACCATGATGTATACGCGCAGAAATTGGGACTTGATCCAGCAGATGTCAATTACCAAAATAATATTCTTGGACTTGACGCAACTACCCTGACCACGGTTTTAGCCACGGATGTATTAGAGGTTGCACCCAACCTCCCTACCACCTATTTTGATCCAGGAACCGATAATGACAATGATGGAAGAATTTTGGTGCCCGATGGAGATGAAGTCGCCCTAACGGGAAGAAGATTGACTGATGATGTCATTGACGTTTCCTTGATTCTGCTTTTCGGTGGCGAAGAGGGAGACCGATTCAGTGGGCAAGATACAGACTCAGATGGCGAAGCCAATTTACCACGATTGACTTCTGATGGTGTTGGTTTTACCGGAGAACTTTTGACTGAATTCCCATATGTAGGAGACCCTGAATAGTGTGGGGCTATGAAAAGGGTTAAATGGAAGGGCACGATCAGTGCCCTCCCATTTTTCAAATTCCCAATGTATTTGCAATCACTTAATACTGGGTCGATTTTAGGACTTTTCGAATTATATACCTAAAAACGCCCAAGAACATTTCATTATATAAAAAGAACGAAAATGAGATCAATAATACTTATTGCCGCCCTTTTAGTATTACATATTTCCTGTCAGACACAAAAGGAGTTTAAATCTGAAAGTAAAGACTATAATGTGTATCTAAATTCAGAAACCCCCAAGACCACTTCAAAGTATTTTGAGCTCTGGAATGGCAAAATCAAACAAGATAGCCTTCAAGCAATGGCTCTTGGTAAGGTGGCCGGTGAATACAATCGATTTTTTAAGGAAACAGGCAATATCTTGTTTCTCAAGAAGGCCGAGAAAGCCTTGACCAAAGCCTTGGAAGTAACGGCCCTTAACAAAGCCGGTTATATGCGGCAATTGGCCCGAAACTATATTTCACAACACCGTTTTAAAGAGGCGTTGCAATTGGCTGAATCAGCACGTTTAATGGGCAGTGGTGTGAAAGAAACACAGAACCTGTTATTTGATGTACACATGGAACTAGGTCATTATGACAAGGCTTCCAAATATTTGGATAGTACCAAGAATATGTCAGATTTCGGACACCTAATTCGTTTGGCCAAGTGGAACGATCACAAAGGTAATTTAGATTCCACCATTGCTTTTATGGAAAAAGCCAAACAAAAGGCAGAAAACTCAAACAACAAAGCCCTTATGGTATGGACCTACTCCAATTTGGCAGATTATTACGGTCATGCCGGAAGAATTCAGGATTCCTATTCGCATTATTTGAAAACACTTGAATTAGATCCGAAAAACGCCCATTCGAAAAAAGGTATTGCTTGGATCGTGTACTCCTATGAAAACAACGCCAAGGAGGCCTTACGTATTTTAGATGCCGTAAGTGAAAACTATATGGCACCCGACTATTATTTGCTCAAACATGATATTGCCAATTTCATGGACAATAAGAAACTCAGTCATACGTACCTAGACAAATATTATAAACTAGTCAATGACGCACGCTATGGTGTCATGTACAATACCGCCAAAATTGAGTTCAACATTGATGAGACGAACAATCTGAAGAAGGCCTTGCAACTGGCTCAAGAAGAGTTGAATAACCGTGCTACACCAGAATCGTACAGTCTTTTGGCCTATGCCCAACTAAAGAATGGTAATAAGGAAGAAGCCCTTGATATCGTTCAAGAACACATTATCGGTAAGACTTACGAGCCTGCCGTGCTTCTTCGAGCCTGTCAAATCTACAAGGAAATGGGCATGAATGATAAAGTTGCTTCCTTAAAAGAAGAACTCAATGAAGCCATTTTCGAACTGGGTCCGAGCTCAGAAGAACTGATCATGACCCTATAACTTGTCATATATAACCAAGTCCGATTTTGAAAACTGTGCATCTGGTGGCGAATCCATTCGGGTTAACCTACTTTTAGGTATGCGGCAACGTTCATCAGTAGTATTAGGGACCAAAATCGGACGGTTAAATTCTTCCTCTTCGTATCGATTATTGATAGAATTTGATGGTAACTTGGATTTCGGCTTGAGATACTAATGAGTCGATTACAAATCAATAAAATTGCCCAAAGCCAGAGTCCAATCGTAATCACTGAACACTAGTTCGATATCCTTTACTTTTGGTATGATACCTTGATCCATCAGTATTGATTTTGTACCACGTTTACCCCCAAAATCGCCTCTGAACCAGCTGAACAATGAAGTAATGTAGACGGTGTTTTTCGATGCATCGAACTTTGAAGATCCTTTTAGAAACAATTCGGTGCTTTTGGCAAATTGCTGCTCAAGTTTATCGGGCGTGTAAATACCCACTGGCGGGCAGTCTTTGGCCCCACAATTCAAGGTAAAATGAATTCTGTAATCTGGTTTTTTAACCCGTAACTTGCGTTCGAATTTATCAGGAAACCACTTCCTGAAATATCCCAAACCCAGTTTTGACTGTGAGCGACGTATGATACCATGTTCAATTTTGTCAAAGGAAATAGTATGACCGGCTATGGTAATTTGTTCTTTTGAAAAAAAAACGCCGCGATTGTCGTAACTTTCTGGGTTTTCGGTCAAAATTACTTGAATATAGGCATTATAAATGTTCACCCAAAAGGCTAATTTTTGTTCATCAGTCGCAAGGCTTTTTGACAATGTATTGAATTCTAAATTGGCGATTTGATTTTGTATGGCCGTGGTGCTTTCACCGTTTTTGATTTTTTTCAAAAACTTTTCTGATAGCTTGTTCAGATCAGGTTCAGTGGAAGCGTACGTCTGGTCTTGTGTAATAAAAGACCCAAATAGAATAACCAATGGCAGTGTGATATGATATAATTTCATTACAGTTCTTTATTTATGTTATAACCATACTTACGTATTTTTTAGTATTGGGTTCAATATCGGGAATTTATGGACTTTTCATTGAACTTGTTAAACTATTTTTACGTAAGTAATTATACAAATATAATTCATTTGATAAGTGTAATTGTACCTGCTTTTAACGAAGTAGAAAACCTAAAAAGGCTTTTACCGCGATTGGTCTACTTGGCCAATGGACACCCAGTGGAAATTTTAATCAGCCTAGGAGTTTGTACTGCTGATTATTCAGAGGTGGTCAATAATCTTGACCATGTTTCATTGGTGGCCAATGGGCGAAAAGGTCGGGCAAAACAAATGAATGATGCAGTGGCCGTTTCCAAAGGCGATATCCTGGTTTTTCTGCATGCTGATGTGCTTCCGCCAGAACATTTTTTTGAAGATATAATAGCAAGCTTTTCAAATGGTTTTCAAGCAGGATTCTTCTCCTACCAGTTTGACCGTGAGAGCACTTTGTTGCGCATCAACGCCTCGTTCACGAAAAAAGACGGATTGTTTACCGGCGGCGGCGATCAGTGTCTTTTCTTAAAGCGAAGTGTTTTTGAAAAATTACATGGTTTTGATGAACAACAGGTTTTAATGGAAGATTTCGAGTTTTTCAAAAGAATGAAAAAAAACGGGGTCCGTTATACTATTGTCGACAACCCGCTAACGGTATCAGCCCGCAAATATGAAGACAATTCCTATTTAAGGGTCAACCTCGTCAATCTATTTCTCGTAATTTTATTCAAAATGGGGCTTGCACCCTCAAGGTTGAAAAGCCTGCATGACCGTTTTTTGCGCTTACCCTATCAAAAGGAAGCGTTATAAAAAAAGCCTCTTTCCCGCTTGGCATCATACTTGATTTAAGGAAAAAGAGAATTTAAAAACAAAATTTCGTTATTTACTAGCCAAAAGACGATAAACTCCAACGAACATGACCTCTCAAATTCACTGGTAAGATTTCATTTGTTGAGCAAATGTATGGCTTGCCAAAAACCTAGGAAGATAAGGCCCCTAATACATAGAGCTGCTCCAGAGTTGGCGTTTCGCTACCACCGGCCGGCTCAAGAGTAATCCCAAATGCCTGTGATTCATTCGGATTAGCCAAGGTAAAAACCTTATTCTCATCATTAACAAAATCAGCCAATAGGCCAACACTGGTCGGGGTCAATGGATTCAATTTGAGCGACCATACTTGATATACCATGCCTTCTGGTGGCTCAGGCAAACCTTGTGCATCAATGAACAATTGATTTTTTTCAGTGTTCCAATAGGCCTTGGCATAGGAATCGGGTGAAGTGGCTTGACCTCCCAATTGAACCACGGTCACATTCTTATCACGCAACTCTGATAAGAGCAAATCAGACTTTTCAATGGAAGTAGCCGCCTCAGCAATTTGCTGTTCCATTTGTTCAATTTCCGTTTCGGCAACTTTAAGTTTTTCACTTAAATTTTGATTTTGGTTATAGAGAAAGAATGTACCTATACCCAAGATCAAAACAGCTGCCAATCCAATAATATTCATCCAAGGAAGACGCTTGACCTCAGTGGATATTGCTTCATCAACCACTACCGCCTTCAACTGACCTTTTATTATATCAAAAACAGGAACTTTTGAAGTGGCCAAACCTGCGGTCAACGCAAGAATGGCTTTTTCAATGGCTTCAATTTCATTCTTGATCTCGAGATGACTGGTCGCATTTTGGGCGACTTCCGTGTTCTCTTGATCAGAAAGTTGTCCTGCAACGTAGAGTTCCAAAATTCCCGAATCTATGTAAGCTTTCACATCCATTTCCTAGAGTTTCATTTCTTCCCTTAGCTGAGAAATGCAATTTCTGTTTCTTGATTTAACCGTACCTAAGGGAATGTCCAAAGTCTCGGAGACTTCTTTTTGTGAATATCCTTTAAAGTACAACAAGTCAATGATTTCTACGCACTTCTGTTTCAGCTTTTCAACAAATCTCAAAAGCGCCTTCTTTTCTGGAACTTCCTGTTGAATTTCTTGCTTTTCTTCTAATATACCTACGAAAGTGGTTGTTGAAAGGTTCAGTTTTTTGTTCTTATATGATTTTGAACGTGTTTCATCTATCGCCGCGTTGCGAGCAATATTCAAAATCCAGGTAAAAAATCTACCTTTAGAGCTGTTGTAGCTAGCTGCTTGCTCCCAAACTTTGACAAATACGTCTTGACAAATTTCTTGCGCCCGCTCATCATCTCTGACAATTGTATTGATGACACCACAAATATTGGTGGCATACATTTCATACAATTTTTCAAAGGCTTTAACATCTTTATTTTGATAACGAAGTACTAGATTTTCAAGAGTCATTTATCGAATTTGAATAAAGGTAAAGATAAAAACTGGACTCCACTATTGCGTATTCAATTTTCACTAAAAAAGAAGAAAAACAAAGAGTGCCCTAATTGTATTTAAAGTAAACGAAATGATTAAAAAACAATACCAGAAGGTTTTAACCTAACCAAAACCCAGGTGTTCAGTCTACGGTTATTTTAGTTAGCCATGGCTTGGCGAGTGCCAAAAACAAAATCAAGACTTATTAAGAAATCAATAAATAATAATTGCGCTCCATCCAACGGTATGACAGACTAGAACACTACAAGATTATTGAAGAGATTTGTTGGGTCTTGAAGAAAAAATTACTTCTCGTTGACTTCTATGAGCTTATCATCATCCCATTCGCCACCGGCAATGACATCACCATCGGTACCGAAGAATTTACCAGAACCGCTACGTTTGTCTTCTTTCCATTCACCGGCATACTTTTCGCCGTTGGGCCAGTAATAGGTTCCAAAGCCACTACGTTTGTCATTTTCGTAGGTGCCTACATAATATTCACCATCAGGCCAATAAAAGGTGCCTTCGCCTTGGCGTTGATTGTCTTTCCACTGCCCTTCATAACGACTTCCGGAGTCTAAAAGTGCGATTCCATATCCATTGGCCTTCCCTTTTTTCACTTCCCCCACATAGTGCAATAGATTGCCTTTTTTACTTTTAAATTTTAAATAGGCCCCTAAAGATCTATTTTTCATTTGCCCTTTCAAACGGGCCAACTGTACCTTGGTCTTTTCATGTGCAAAATTCAAGGAATCAATGGTTTTGGTCAATGCTGACAATTCTAAACCACTAGTCATGTTTAAATCAGTGGTCTCGTTATTTTCCTCCGCTATAATCTTAGATTTATTCGAATGCAGTAATTTTTCTGCCAAAGCAATTCGCAACGGAATGGCAAAGTTGTTTTCTGTGCTAATCCTCATACTTTCTTCATAAGAATTCAAAGCTTGCCTGTACTGCCCTTTTAAAAGCATGGAGTCTATTTCTGCAAGCTCTTCATGGCCTTTTAGTTGATTCAGCAGTTGCGTGTTATGGGTTTCTTGAAGCGCCAAATTTTGGGCTAAGGAGTTGTTCTTGAAAAGCAAAAACACCAAGGTCAAAAGTGACAGGGTAAGCAGTAAAATCGGGACTATTTTTTTTGGTTTCATCTAGTTGTGTGTCTTTTTAAACATCTTTATATACGTATCAATCATCTAAATGGATGTCGGGAAGCTTATTTTTAATCCTCCTAAAATCAGGTGAGAAGTACATATGAAAACGCATCGTCCATGCTTGTTTGAAAAGGCCTCCATTACTCAATTTCTGTCCGTGTGAATACATGAGACCTGCAGCAAAGGTCAATCGTGGTGTTGCGATATAGCCCAGGGTTGTGGTCAATCGCAAATCTTCCATGGGGCTCGCCACAACGGCCTTTCCGCTTTGCATGATGATCTCTGCCTCAGGGGAAACGTACATGGTTTTGGGCGCCAATTGATGATTGTTCAACGGAATTTTAGCGCGAAAAAGATAACGCCATCTATTTCTGAAGATGTAATCACTATTTGTTTCAAAACCTTGGGTCCATCGGTGTTCTATACGAATGCGATGATAGAGCATGGCTGAATATAAGGGCACCGCAAATTGATATTGATGCCAAATACGCCATTCGGGCACCACGTTTCTATCGATTGAATCCTCATCTGTATTGAAATTGATGCGCATTACCCCACCCAAACTAAAGTTTATCTTTTTAGAATAAATGTATCCGATGGCATGACGGTTATAAATCTGGGCCACCTGACCTATAAAAGGGGTGTTCTCTGTTTCTGCAAAACGAAAGTGCGTTTGTGCGTCCCAGAAAAGCCGTTTGCCAATTCTGATTTTTCCATAAGTATTGAACCAAACTCTCGAACTCGGTTCCAGATATTCTGATTCAGACGGTAACACCGTAGGCTCAGCTTGGGCAAAGCTCGTTCTTGAAAGAATTGCCAAGAACAGAATAAACCAACTTATGCGTAGCGCGTTGCCTTTCATTCTTGACTTTCTTTAGCTGATACCGCCTCTTGAAGCAGCTTGATGATTTTTATAGGGTCTTTTTCCTTGCGCAGTTTACGTTCCAATTTCTTGGTCTCCCCTTCCCTCAATTCTAAAACCCCTTGGTAAGAAGATTGTATTTGATCTCTTAAAACAGCAGCGGTGTCACAATCAAGATCTTGCTCTATTTTCTTAAAAAAGTAAGGGATCAGTACTTTGCGATAGGCTGTGGTTATCCGTTTTTTGACTTCCTCATCCATGACCGTGGCCATAAACGGATTCCAAACCCTATCTTGGTACAATTCTTTGATTTCAATCCACTGCCCCGGCATTTCCTTTACGGCCGTACCCAAAGTTTTCAAGTTTTCAAAACAAATCGTAAGGACTGCAGCGGCACTGATCTTATCAGACAACACTTCGGTCTTCGCATAGGCTCCCAACTCCTTTTCGGCATGGTTCTTTATGCGTTCAATGGCGGCTACAATATGTGAAGGGGTATCATTGTTCAATGAATCGGCCAAAACCTGTATATCATTATTGGCGGCGATCAATCTTTCTTCAATGCCCATTAGTTCTTTTGCTTGTTGCTCTTGCACTAAAGTTGACTTTAGGGTTGATTGAATACTATCGAGACTTTGTGCAGCGTACTTGGCAATGTTTTCAATAGCGGAAAGATCATTTCTTTTAAAATGGTATTGTTCAGCGTTTGGAAGCAGGAAAGAACGGGTTGTACCCGTTTTTTCGTTTTTGATTATGATTTCTTTCTGGGGATATCCCTCGGAAAAAAGATTCAAAGACAGTTGCTTTTGTGAAACATGATCCACAATACCCGCATCAATGTATGAAGTCATTTCATTCAAAGGCAGTACATACTTTTCGTGAATAGCCTCCACTACGCTATACATAAAAAGCGCCTCGGGGTCTGACAATTTCAAAATATTGAATTGTGTACTGTTCAATAAGATTTCACTGCTCTGATTGGCCGCTTTGGCACTCTTTTCGATGGCAGACAAAACATCTTTTTCGTAATCGTTTAAAGGGAAATGCGCAAGTTTGAACTTGAATTCAGGCAAGAAGGCCGACTCGCTCATTTCTGAGAGAATATCATCAATTTTTTGATAATAGCCAGCATTTTCTTGAAGCAGTTTTGGTAATTCACCTTTTAAAATAGGGAAGTCCATCGAATCCGTTTTTTGCAAACTCAAGGCTCTTAAAAAATCAGTATTGAGAGAAACTGTCTTTGTGGGTGCACCTTCAACATTGCCAAAAACCATCTCTTGAATACCATCTTCGTTTTGAACCACTATTTTTTGGAGTGTTCCTTCGTTAAAGACCCAGGTTTCAATGGCTTCAAGTTCTCCATCGGCATATAGAGACCATTCATCATGGGCCAAACCGGATCTTAAAAAACGTCCGACCAAGGTCTCACCTTCATTTTCAATACGAAAACTTTGTTGCGGAATTCCGTTTTCAAAAGTGATACTGCTTTTAAAAAGGTTCTTTTCAACTTTTGAGTCCACAATTTGATTCACCTCGATTTTCCAGGGGCCATCAGGTTTTCCCATAATCATAGATCCAGAGGCCTCTTCTTGCCTTCCGCTGACCAGAACACGGTATTGGTAATCAATGACCTCTGCTTGACTTCCGGACTGAAATTCGCCAAACTGTAGTTGCCATTCTCCATTCGGAATATTGTCTTGAAAAGCCCCCTTTATCATAAAGGACGCATCTTCTTTTTTCATCAAGGATTCCAAATTCGAACGCTGTAATAGAAAACTACCTTCCAACAGCGTATCGCCATTGACCAGTTTGTAACTGTAAGCGGCGCTACCCGAGTACTCCCCTACTTTTAGAGGCCCGCGGTATTCCAGCTTTTCTTGGGCTTGAAATGAGGTGGTTGCCAAAAAACCCATGATCATGAGTAGGGCAATTAAATGTCTTTTCCTGTTCGGAATCATACTAAAAAAAAGCTATTTTGGTGGTCTTTCGTGGTATGATACGTAAATAATGAAACTTTGGATTTCTGACCTTCGACTTTTGACATAAAACTTATGAACAGTATTAAAATAGGTCTTGTAAAGGGTCTCTTGGTTGAATTAAATTGGCACAAGAATGTGGCCTTCCGTCGTCAGAAATTGTATCATTGAACTTTGGGTAGCAAGCCTTGTCAAATGCTTGCTAGCCTCCCGCCTCGTAGGTTACTCGGTATATGGCATCGCCAAAATCATCTGATATCAACATAGATCCATCAGGAAGAAATAATAGATCCACCGGTCTACCCCAGCGTTCTTGTGATGCCTCATCAAGCCATCCTTCGATAAAAGTATCGTAGGATGTTGATTTTCCGTCTTCAATATCCACCAGAGAAATTTTATAGCCTACTTTTTTGCTTCGATTCCACGATCCATGCTCAGCGATAAAGGCTTGGTTTTTATATTTCTCTGGAAACATATTGCCAGAGGGGAATTTCACACCTAGCGGTGCCACATGTGCGCCCAGCGGTTGTAAGGGAGGCACAAAATCAGCACAGGGTCTTTGATCGCCATATTCAGGGTCTTTCACTGTGCCGCCATGACAGAAGGGGTACCCGAAATGTTGGCCTTTTTCAGTCACACGGTTCAGCTCGCAGGGCGGAACATCATCCCCCATCATATCCCGTCCATTATCCGTGAAGTACATTTCTTTGGTCTCCGGATGCCAGGTAAAACCAACGGTGTTACGAACCCCGTGGGCATAAATTTCACGATTGGTACCGTCGGCATCCATACGGGTAATGGTCGCATATCTTTTATCACTTACCGTGGAATCGCAAATATTGCAAGGTGCTCCCACAGGTACATATAATTTATCGTCTGGACCAAAAGCGATGTATTTCCATCCGTGATGGAATTCCGTCGGATAATCATCATACACCACCGTGGGTGGTGGCGGACTGTTCAATTGTCTTTCAATATTGTCATAGCGCAATAACCGACCTACTTCTGCCACATAAAGCGCACCGTTTTTGTAGGCAATGCCATTGGGCACTTGAAGCGTGGTATCCAATTCAATGATGCGATCGGCCTTAAAATCGTTGTCACGATCTTGAATGGCATACACCTTGTTTTCGTTTCGCGTACCCACGAATAAAGTGCGGTTTTCTCCCAAAGCCATGGATCGAGCGCCGTCAATACTGTCAGCATATACCTCAATTTTAAAACCCTCAGGTAGTTTCAACAGATTTAAGGGCAGCTTTGAGGCCGCTTCTTCATACTGTACTAATTTCTCGGTTTCCATTGGCTCTTTACATGACCAATTACCCGCCATTAGCAGAATCAACATAAGATAACGAAGTACTTTTACACTATTTTTCATAAGTATTGCTGTAAGTGTTTTTTGAAATATTGGGCACTATCGGTGGCACTTTGCATCGAATTATGCGCATAGTTGCCGCCTTGTTCAATATAATAATATTCCAATGCATCTGTGTCTATTTTTGACAGTATGTCAACATAATCAATGGAGCCATTGCCCAATTCTGAATAATCTCTGGTGACCTTATCCATATCCTTGATATGCCACATCACATACCTTCCGGGGTTTTGTGCGATTAATTTAGCAGGACTCAACTTTGCCGAATGTTTTACCCAGTACATATCCATCTGCAATTTCACCAAATCAGGATCTGTCTCTGATAAAATGGTATTATATCCAATTTCGCCGTTGTGATCTGTAAATTCAAAACCATGATTGTGGTAGGCAAAGCCCAATCCGCCTTTTTTGACCACCTCTCCCATCTTGTTCAAGGTTTCACTCAACTTTTTGAAACCGTCCATATTACGATATTGCGGGGCCAGCCAAGGCCATGTGATATATTTAGCACCTATATGATGAGAGCCCTCGATACATTTTTCAAGATAGGCCTTCAAGTCATTGAACGGATTCATAAAAAGACTTGAAAAATCATAGTGGCCGCTGGTCACAGTGAAATCAAGGTCATCAATGACCTTTTTGAATTCTTTGGCTTTGATGCCATAAAAGGTGCCATTTTCGCCATCGTAACCAAATAGTTCTGAATCTTCGTAACCCAGCTCACGAACCTTTTTTAGCGTGGTTATTGGATCTTCAGCCATGGCATCACGGATGCTGAATAACTGTAACCCCATTTTGAATTTAGGACTTTTATTTTTCACATCAGTGCACATATGTAACGGTAAAACAGTTGCAGCCAAGAGCCCTCCTGTTTGTTTTATGAATGTTCTTCTGTTTGACATCATTTATCAAATTAACTGTTTGGGTACATCAATCCATCACTCCTCGGCCAGAAGCAATTGCATCATGGCACGGGCAGATTCTATTCCCTTTATTTTAATGAATTTCCTAGGCGTGGTATCGCCTATTTCATAGGTTATTCCCGTTGCCCCAAATTGTTGATTGAACCAACCGCTCGACGTTGGCCTGCTGATCTTACCCGATTGTTCATTGATATCTTCCAACCCAATGGCGACTCTGATTTTTTCAAGCCATGCCTTTGTGAAACCCGGTATTTTTCTTGATACACTTTCATCGGGTGTGTAATAGACATCATGATAGGTACTATGAAAATCGAGGCCGAGAATAACATCGTTCTTATGCATATGGGTTTCTCGAACCATATGATTGGTCACTTGTGCTATCTCTGGTTGATGGTATTCCGCCCAGTCACGATTCAAATCCACACCACCGGTATTGTGTCTGAAATGGCCTAAATCAACCCCATCAGGATTCATTAATGGATATACCATGACACGATACTTTTTCAGGAAACCGTTTTCAGCACCTTCCTCGACTAAAGTCTCTACAAATGCTTTCATACACAGAAAGCCTGTGACCTCGGGCGGATGCTGTCGACTTATGATAAGTATGGCTGGTTTTTTGTCCAAATCTTGACCCTCATGAATATTAAGGTGGTACAGCGAGCGGCCCAAAGCACTTTTACCGGCCTTTGAAGTCTTTACCAGTGGGCTCGCACCCATTTTTTCAACCCATTGCCCCACTCTTTTGTGGTCCTGAATTTCTTGTGCCGCCAACCATAAAGTGTCTTTACTGACAGGTAACTTCAACACGGCTTGGGTACTATCTTGTGATAATTCAATGGCCGTTGAATCAATTGGTGTCCAGGTATCGCCATCAGCACTTAATTTGGGCCAATACCGATGTTTTTGTCCGTTGGAATAGTCTAAAATCAAGGAAACATTTCTCTCGGTATCAGACCATAACTTGAAAGCAAACCATGGACTTGGATTTATGGGGAAGTTCTCTGGCCAAATACTGGCTTGATAGGCCGAGTCATTCATTTGAATCAAATCATTGAGCCGCGCTGCCGGAAAATCATTTGTGGCGCTCAATCCTTTTAAAGCAAACACCTTCTTTTTCTGAAATTGAATCGGTCTTTTGGTAGTGTTAACGGGGTTTGGATAACTGTGTTTACGGGCAACCATTTTCTTGTTACCACGGCAAGAGCAAAGTAGTATCAAAAGAAGAATTGCGATTCTTTTCATTCGGTTAAGGTACACAAAATACAAGATTGGTGGGCACCGTTTAAATAAAAAAGCCCTAATTCCGAATTGGAATTAGGGCTTGCGATTTTTAGGGGGAAAATTATAAATCTTCTAGCGATAATTCTTCTTCGGTTCCATCAGGATAAGTTACCGTGACCACATCATCACAAGTGCCATCTCCAAAATCAACAGTGATTTCAAGACCGTTCTTGTTTATGGTCATCACACCTGTATCAATATATTCGCAATCTTCAGCAGATATTAAGGCAGAAGTGATGTTTATGACATAGGTATTTCCATCAGCCTTAACCGTCCAGCTGCCCTCTATTGACAGTACAGGAATGAAAGTGTTTTCATCAGGAAAAGAGATTATGAAGGACTTTGTTCCTGTTTCTTCCACTACAGAATCATCGGCCATGGTTATTTCAAAATCTGATACGGTATCTATTGAAAATCCATCCATTGTTTCATTCATATCAAAAGCACGGGTTCCATTAATTAAAATATCGCCTGCACTCAAGTTGTCATAGGTCACGGTAAAAGAAGATGTTTCGTTGTCCATCTCATATACCACCGATAGCGTACCATTTAAAACAACACCACCTTCTTCAAGGCTACAATTATCAAAACTCAGTGTATAACCAGTATCCGAAAACATGGCTGAATAACATTCATCATTCTGCGCTGATTTACCACTCGAGTTTTGTTGGTAGATTGCTAAAATGGCTGAATCTGCAACACTTGAAAAATCATCGGTCTCCATAATGGTGCGGAATTCATCAGATTGTAACTTCTGACTCTCATCGTAATTGGACGGAACTTCATCTTTTTTACAATTCCAAGCGAACATCAAGGTTGCCACAAAAAGGAAAACCTTCAAATTATTCTTGAAAATCTTATTCATGATTGCTATTGTTTAGGTTTATATAGTATAAACAGAACGCTGTTTAAGCTTTTTTAGTACATCGAATTGATCTGTTCAGCACTGTGACGAAGTTAATGGTTATCAGTTCTTTATAGTGTAGCTGTAAGCCAGTCCGATTATGTAAAGTCCATCTCCTATTCTCTGGTCTAGGTCGTTTTCCAAACGCCAAAAACCAGCAATACTTCCTGCATTTTTCATGTTATATTCCGTTCCGATGGTAATTCTATATTTATCAAATTCAGATTGGGTTCCCCTCTCATAACGTCGAAACAATTCGCCCCAAATTTTAGGATCAAGAGGCCAATTCTTTATCTTGTATTCCAAACTTGATTTAAAACGCAAACGCTGTACATTGAAATTGTCAATTCCATCCGCCAAACCCAATTCTTTTTTGTTCTGAAATCGTATACGATATCCTAATCGAAAATCGCCCACTTTGTGCTTGTAAGTCGCTTGAAAATGAAAACGTACATGATCCTCATAGCCTTGAATGGCACCACGAGTATCATTTTCCCGAATAAAGCGGAAGGCGGCTCCCAATCTAAATCCCTTGAAGATTTTTCGCTTTATCCCTAATTCGCCAAAATACTCGTCAACGGTATTCAAATTCTCTTTAAGTCGAAATTGACCCTCTGCATACCCTTTCCAATTATCGTTGAATTCGTAGCCCAATTCAGCCGAATTCCAAAGCCCTAAATCACCCGATGTTTGTGATTGCATTACAGTACTGTGGGCAATGAACAGTAGCAGTATTAATTTCAAGAAATCGTATTTCGTAAACACCGATTATTCTGATTTGAGATAATAGTAAATTTTAATATCAGCTACTTCCCTTGAAAAATCAACATTGCCAATTTTGATTCGGATGATATTCAGCCCCGTTCGTTGCTCTAAATCCTCTTTTAGCAGATGCCTTTTTTCGGGAAGGATATTTTCAATTTTATCATAAACAATTTTCTTCGAGACCTCATTCTTAAGCTCCAAAAATCTTTCAATGATCATAATGACTATAATCACAATGGAATTGGCTGCCAATATCTCGATATAACTCATTTTTTTATTGGCCAATGAGTTAATGACTGAAATGCCTATGACCACAAAGAGGTAGGTCATTTCCTTTATGGCGATGGTGTCAGTGCGGTAGCGAATAATACCAAAAATGGCAAAAAGCCCAAGGGCCATACCTAAATCAATCTCATACTTTTTCAATGTAAAACATAGAAAAAACACGATAATACTTATCATGTAATAGGTAAAAAGATAGTCTTTACTTCTGGTTTTTGGATAATACAGAAAACGTACGATGATGGTCAAAAAAATGAAATTGATGCCAAACCGAAACATCATTTTATAAAAATCATCGTCAAAAAAAGGGATGTCAAAAATATCGGTCATGCCTATTTAGTTTTTGGAATTCGCATGCTAAAGCTAACCAAGTTTTAAAATATAAGACCCTTGCTGTTTGGGAATAAAGTGATAAAAAAGGAAAGAAATTGTAAAAAGGCTTATTGAAGTTTTACCCTTACTGCGTTCATGCCTTTCAAACCTTTTTCTAATTCGAAGCTGACTTTATCATTCTCAGCGATTTCATCAATGAGACCGCTAACATGCACAAAATACTTTTCTTGATTTACGACATCTGTAATAAAACCAAATCCCTTGGTGGTATCAAAGAAGGCCACTTTACCTTGACGAATCGGATCCTCCGCTTCTTGCTCCTCCTTCTTGGGAATACCCAAAACAATGCTTTCTGCATCGATTTTCACTTTTTTTGATGGATCGGGTGGTGTATCGGTAAAATGCCCATTCTCATCAACATAGACCAGCATTTCTTCGAAAGAAGCCCCAGCTTTTGAATTTGCCTGACGTTCTGCTTTCCTTTTAGCTTTTTCTTCTCGTTTTTTCAAACGTTTCTTTTCACGTTCTTTTTTTCCGAACGTTTCTTGAGCTCTGGCCATATATACTGTTCTATTAATCTTATTGTAACGGTTGCCAAATATAATGCTGTAGAGGTGTTTTAACAAGCAAACACCCATATTTTTATCGTGTTCGCATTGTTTTTAAGCAATTTTCAAGAATCTTATGCGTTGAAATCGTATACGATATACTATATTCACCAAATGATCACCAAGACCATATTTCGAGATCAGGTTCGTGAACATCTGCTTCAAGAGATGCGCGATGGCCATCTTCAAGAGGGACAAACCATAAACTTGGCAGCCTTGGCACGCAAGCTTGGCGTAAGCGTTACGCCTATTCGTGAGGCACTCACCCAGTTGCAACAAAGTCGGATAATTACCGCCATACCCAATCGCGGGTTCATTATATCGGAGTTGAGTCTAAAAGAAGCGCAAGATCTTTATGACTTGGTTGCCGATTTGGAAGTATTGGCCATCGAAAACTCCTCTTTTGACCAGGCAGCCATAACAAAGCTGAAAGAACAACAACTGGTTTTTAAGAATGCTGAGGATACCATTTCAAGAATCAGTGCAAAACTGGAGTTCCATCGTTTGTTGACTGAGAATTATCAAAACGCACTGGCCCAACGTATTCTGGAAGATTTGAAAATCAGGATTTTCTTTTACGAAAGGGAATTCATGTCAGATGATCTACTTTACTCGAAATCTGATAACCAACACGATGCCATCATTTCCGCTATCGCGGATGATAATGTACCCACAGCTTCATTGGTGCTTAAAATGAATTGGATGTTGATTCTCGACTATATTCAAAAACAACTTTTGGAGGTGCTTTAATCAGCAGGACTCAAAACCACTTACTCAGCAGTGAGCTCCTCAATTTTGGCTCTTGAATAATAGGCCGGAAAGTACTTATTCTTAGCCCACACTTCAAAAAGGTTATCATAAAACTTACTATTAGGATCTTCAGATTGGCCTGGGGAGTTGGTATGCGGGTTTTGTGCCAATCACTCCTATTCCACATAAAATTAAAAATATCGCCTTAAATAATTATTTTTCAATACTTTAAAATGTTTCATTTCTATTTATGATTCAATAATTCTTGATATTGATGCCAAGTATCCAAATCCACCTCTTTTCCCCGGGGATCTATGACAAAAGTAGTATCGTTTTTCATAATTTTTCGTGCTCCAAAATCCTTGTTCAATTTCAATAAAGCATCAAAATGACATTTGTCAAAATAAGCAGGTACTCCTGCCCCATTTTGATATGATGTTGCTATAATGGTTGCATCTGTTTCCTTTATTTTATCAATGAGTTGGTTGAGATAATGGTCATCAATCAAAGGCTGATCGGCCAGCATGATAAGGATACCTTCATATTCGTTTTTCATGGAAAGCAAATAGTTGATACCTACCATAATTGAACTTCCCATGCCGCTTTGCCAATTCGTATTTTTAATAATCGCCAAGGTATTGGTCTGAATAGATTGGTTGATGACTTCAAAATTTGCACCCAAAACAACCCCTATGGTCTCAATTCGTGTTTTCTGAGCTTGCCTTATGGCATTGCCAATCAGCGTGGTATCTTTCCAAGGTAACAGTTGTTTGATTTTGTTGCCCATTCTGGTCGATTCCCCGGCTGCCAAAATTAAAAGTGCGATGTTGTGATTGGCGCTCATATACCAAGCAAACTACAAAAACTTAACATTGTTTAACAGAATTTATCTAGTTAGGTCATAATTAAACTCAGTTTTGTCCGTTTTCATGGTTGAACCCAATACCTTGGAAAATGAAGACCTTCACCAAACTATTGCTTCTTTCACTAGCTGTACTGTTTGTTACCTCATGCGGTAATGCTGACGACGATGTCAATTTCGGACTTAATACCGGAGATGGACTTGGAAAAGGCATGCCGGTAGATCCTTGTCTTGATTTAGGGGAAAGCAATCTTGTGCTTTCCATACAAGAACAATTCACAACATTGCCGGGCAAGGTGTCAATTTTATTCAAGGTCAGTGACATACAGGGAAATCCGGTTGCCGGATTACAGGCCGATCAATTCACGGTATATGAGCAAGGCCGTAACGATGATTGTTTCAACACCATCTCTGCCTCTGAATCTTTTGCCCGTATTTCGTCAAATTCTCAGGTTTTTACCACCAATACCCTTTTGGTGCTCGATTTAAGCAATAGTGTTCTCAGCAGTAGTCTTGATGAGTTAAAGACAGCAAGCATCAGTTTTATCAATAATGTGATGCCAGCTGAAACCGACGAATCTTTTAAAATGTCAATTCATTGGTTTGATGGTGAAGATGAGCTGCACCTTCTAAATGACCTTAGCTCAGAAAAATCTGAACTGATCGAGGCCATAGAGGAAATTACCGTGAACATTAGCAACGACCCCTCCACTGACTTGTACGGAGCGGTAATTAAATCTTCTGATTTGGCCACGGACTTACTTGAATCAAGTACCCAAAATGAAAAAATTGGAGCAGCCTCGGTTGTTGTCTTTACCGATGGTACGGATCAAGCCTCACGATATTCAAAAGAATCGGCCCAGCAAAAGGTTGATGAAGCAGCAGCGAACATTTCATTTTTCACCATAGGTCTGGGAAGTGAAATTGACGAGCAGGTATTGACCAACTTTGGTAAAACTTTTAGCGTCTTCGCGGCTGATAAAGACGAATTGGAAGCTACTTTCAATGATATCTCTGTTCGTGTAAGGGAAAGTGCCAATAGCTTTTATCTTTTTGAATATTGCAGTCCGAAAAGAGATGGCAGCGGTGAAAACAATTTGGCCATTCAAGTTATTGATGGCAACCGTAAAGGAGCGGTACAAACAAAATTCGATGCAACCGGCTTTGCTGCTGGGTGTGAATAATTTTCTTCAAATCTTCAAGCATGATGGCAGCGACGTAATGCTGTTAATCGATAAAATTCCGCTTCAGCGACTATATGAGCCTTTTTGACCTATTTAGAAGCATTTTCATTTAAATATGTGCTTACTTTGTAGTTCCCTTTTCTACTACACTTCCTACATTCATGGCTATGTTAACCTAGTAACAACGTCCGCATGAACACCGGACATAAAAAATGAAAATGATGAATGTATTTAATGGAATTATTGAAAACAGTGCTTTGCAAGGAATGCCAAAATGGGCTAAAGTTGTTGGTATAACTTTATTCTCCTTAATTTTCGCAGTACTGGTATTTACCTCAATCATGTTAATGATTTACGGTCCAGAGATGAATATCCGTTACGGATATTAAATCACGTGCATCAAATCTGATGCAAGCGATTCCGATTAAATTACCACCAAAATATTAGTTGTGTCAAAATAAGTTTGAATTAGTTAATTGACTACAACAAATCGACAACCCTGTCTTTACTTTTTAAAGTGACAGGGTTTCTTTTATCTATAAATCATCGCGTTTTTTCCTGTAGCGGTAAATTGTTGCAATTGACTTTGTAGATCTTTCTTCAAATCAATTAAAAATCCGTTGATTACGGCAAATTCGATGATTTTACGTTTCTTTAAAAAGAAGGTTGGGTTTATTCCGACTTCAAGGTTGAATTCCTCAGTATCAAAACCTTTACTTAAAATATGAATGGGTAAGGGCGAGAGTAGCATTTTAGGGGGAATTTGATTCAAGCGCACATAGGCATAGCCTGATTTTAACAAAGACATGAAATCGGTACCTGAAATTTCCAACTGGTTCATGGTATTCAGCACCTTGGGATAAACTTTTCCGGGTACTAGGGTATATCCTGAGGCATCAAAAGTCTTGTACCCGTAGTAGGTTGATAAATCACCTTGGTCAATGACACGGCTACTGTACCAGAAGTCGGTGCTATTTTCCATTTCAACTTCCAGTCGGTTCATTCCAATGTCTAAAATATAAGGCTTCCCATTGATTTCGTAGGTTGCATTTGTGATTTTAAAATCAAAAAGTTTTCGATCGTTCTCAGGAATTTTCTCGTATTCAGCGATTGAAATATTCCTGAAATTGCCCTTAGCAATGGTATACACCGCAGCTAAGATCGAAACATAGTTCAACTTTCTTATTTCCTGTTTTTCAACATCTTTGGCGAAGCCTCCAGATTCAATGAGAATAGTGCTGGTGCCCCATTTTTGAATATTATCGCCAAATGCGCGAGGTTCAAAAGAATCATCGTATCGACCCACTTGCCCTGGAGCATATTTCTGAATGATATCGTTCATAAAAACAATGATTTTCATGGCATTGCCCCGAGAGGCATTGATTTCCTTTTCATAATTGTAGGCCGGTGCCAAATAACTGATGGTTGCTGGTTTTTCAGTACGTTCAGTATTGTAATAGGTACTTTGATCATGTAGATTGAAGCCAAATTCGGCATCAAGGCTATCACGAACGCGCTTTAAGGTTTGACTTTCTGGGGATTGTAACCGTAGCGCATCACGATTGATATCGACGCCCAAAACATTGCGGCGTTGAAAACGCTCCGCTCCATCAGGATTCAGCATGGGTAAAAAATGCAACTTCAAATTTGATAGTATCTGCTGTTTTTCAGACGCGAAATCATCGCTTGCCAAGAAATTGAAGATATCGAATATCGCTTGTGTCGCGGTAGGCTCATTACCATGCATTTGAGACCAGAGAAAAACATCGATATCGCCTGAACCGATGCTTACCAATGAAAGATCACGTCCTTCCATTGATTTTCCCACTACCTGAACCGTGAACTCCTTACTTGTCTTAAGATTCCTCAACAAAGGTTGCAACTGAGTGTGCTTTATTCGGCGCTTGATTAAACTTGGTTCTTTGTATTTTTCATAAGTTTCAAAGAGCCTGTCCGTTAATTCTTGTGCTTGTCCAAATGCAAAACAAGTAAAGAAAAGAAGTGATGCGATTTTTAATTTCATAATTATAAATAGGTGTTTTCGTTAATTTGAAATGGGCACTTTCTTAAAACCCAAATGCGCTGTAGCCTCTCTAACCTTCTCCATAAAGTCAGTGCCAGGGTCGGTTTTCTCGGTGCGATAACCATCATCTTTTTCTAACCACAGTTCGTGATCTTCGAACTTTGTGTACTCATAATGCCCTAATAGGTATTCAATTTCATATTTCCCTGCCAGATACCGAACCAATTGAACATTGGCCTTTACCTGAGCATTAGTCAAGGGCATATTTTTTGTTCCGCCAACGTTTTCAATTCCTATGGCACAATGGTTCAACCCAATTACATGACGGGCCATGGTAGTTTCCGGCAGCAATCTGTAGATAGTGCCATCGCGATCCACCATGAATTGTGAGGAAACATTCAATTGCCCAGCAGAACTGATGTCAGAACGTGAAACGGCAAGTAGCGGGTTTTTGAAAAATTCATAGGATTTTTCGAAAGTGGGTATGACCGTCCAATGCAACACAATCAATTTTGGGTCAATGGTAGGCTCTTCCTTCTCCAAACCATAACGATTTGAAAGATAGTCCAACGTCAATTGTTTTCGTTCTTCATTAAAAACTATTGGCTTGTCAATTATTTTCAAATCTTGACGACAAGAAAGTCCAGACAGAACCAAAAGAATTGAAAAATAAATCTTCATATCAGCTATCGCAAAATGGTTGGTCAAAAGCGATTATATTCCCTTAAATTTACAACAAATCAAAACAGCTCGCTCTTGAAACTCATCAAAAGAATTCTTTTCATCCTATTGCTTTTATTTATTGCAACAGCAGTTTATAACTACCCAAAGCTAAATATCATCTCAGGTTATGCTTCTAAAAATTTGGCCTCGAATGTTTTTATTGCTGAAAGAAGCCAGACATCCGTCATCGAAAATGACAACAATGTGCCTTTGGTTGAAATGGCGGACGAACACTATGCTGCCGATGAAAAATCTGCGAGTGCCAAAGTATTCGGACTCATGGAGCGCGAGACCCTGTGCCGAGATGGACTAGGTTGTGTTCTGATCAATGACCAATACGACAAAACAAAACCACTTTTGAAACCCAAACGAAATCGTCTTGATAACAAATTGCCTTTTCCCTACGGCAATAATGGAATCAAAGACACCCTTTTTGAAAATGTGGATTATGACAAGTTGAAATCTGCTATTGATGGGGCTTTTGAAGATAATGCCAATCAAAAAACCAGAACTGTTTTAGTGGCCTACAAGGGTCAAATCATCGGAGAGCGGTACATCGATGGTTTTACAGCTGAAACGCCTGTTTTAGGTTGGTCCATGACCAAAAGCGTTTTGGCGACTTTGTACGGAATTTTACAGTTTAACGATAAAATCAATGTTCGTACCTACCACCCCTTTAATGAGAATGAAGAGAAAGCAAAGATAAGTTTGGATCATCTACTCAGAATGCAAAGTGGTTTGTCTTGGGATGAGGACTACGGCTCCATTTCAGATGTAACCGAGATGTTGTTCTTGGATGCGGATATGACTGAAAAGCAGGCCTTACAGGAAGTTATTGCTCCGCCAAAAGAGATTTGGAACTATTCCTCTGGGACATCAAACCTCCTCTCCGGAATATTACGAAATCAATTCAAAACACATCAAGAATATTTGGATTTTCCGTATGAAGCCCTTATCGACAAAATAGGGATGCATTCCATGCTCATTGAAACGGACATGGAGGGAAATTTTGTTGGCTCATCTTATGGTTGGGCCTCAACCCGTGACTGGGCTAAATTTGGCATTCTTCATTTGAACAGAGGTCATTGGAATGGCGAACATATTTTCGCACCTGAATGGATAGACTATTTAACCAAGCCCACCAAGCAATCAGAGGGCACCTACGGTGCTCATTGGTGGCTAAATGCGGAAGGAAAATATGCTTATGTGCCAAGAGATTTATTCTCTGCAAACGGATTTCAAGGTCAAAGGGTTTTTGTCATTCCTTCAAAAGACCTGGTCATTGTGCGAACAGGACTCGCTGAACCGCCTAATTTCAAGGAGAACCGCTTTCTCAAAGATGTGGTTGATGCCATTAAATAAGTGGCTAATAACATTAATCAACACTTTTACCACAAAAACACCCCTGTTCACAACAATAATTTAGTGTTCAGCTACTTTGGTGGTAAGTTTACACTGTATTAATAACGAAATATAATTTTTCATTTTCATATAGTGTTCTCGTGAAAGGGCTTGGTTAGTAAACCAAGCCCTTTCTAGTTTTAGAGGTTTATTCTTTTCAAGGAATCCATTTGTTCTTTCCAAAGTTGGGTTTGCGTTTTTCGAGAAAGGCGTTCCGCCCTTCTTTGGCCTCTTCGCTACCATAAGCCAAGCGGGTGGCTTCACCTGCAAAAACCTGTTGCCCGACCATACCATCATCGGTTAGGTTCATGGCGAACTTCAACATTTTTATTGAAGTTGGCGATTTCTCTAAAACCTCTTGTGCCCACTGATAAGCGGTAGCTTCTAATTCATCATGAGGAACAACGGCATTGACCATGCCCATTTCATACGCTTCTTGAGCCGAATAATCGCGTCCTAAAAAGAAGATTTCACGTGCTTTTTTTTGACCCACCATTTTGGCGAGGTATGCAGAGCCGTAGCCCGCATCAAAACTGGTCACGTCGGCATCTGTTTGTTTGAAAATGGCATGCTCTTTACTGGCCAATGTCATATCACAGACCACATGCAGACTATGCCCGCCTCCAACGGCCCAACCCGGCACTACTGCGATGACCACTTTGGGCATAAAACGAATTTGACGCTGTACCTCTAAAATATTCAAACGGTGCATACCATCTTCACCCACATAACCCTGTGCTCCCCTAGCCTTTTGATCGCCACCACTGCAAAAGGCATACACCCCATCTTTGGAGGAAGGTCCCTCGGCAGAGAGCAATACCACTCCGATCGAAGTGTCTTCTTGTGCATCATAAAATGCCTTGATCAACTCACTGGTGGTCTTGGGTCGAAAAGCATTGCGCACATCAGGGCGGTTAAAGGCAATACGGGCCACGCCATCACTTTTTTTATAGGTTATGTCTTCAAATTCGATGGCGGTTTTCCAATTGGATTTTTTCATGGGTTTGTTTTAAAGTTTAAAGATACGAGTTCTTTTAAAAGACCAGGATCGAAAACATTTTCTTAATGGTTTGGCCAATTCACTGAATATGATGACATTGATTTCGATTTGTCCATCTCTTTTACTAAATTTGTTAATCTTTTTTACTAAACATGTGAAGGGTAAAACCTACTTGAATTTTGTTTTTCAACAAATTAAATCAGTT
This sequence comes from uncultured Maribacter sp., assembly GCA_964432915.1. Taxonomy (GTDB): domain Bacteria; phylum Bacteroidota; class Bacteroidia; order Flavobacteriales; family Flavobacteriaceae; genus Maribacter_C. The sequence goes on along the minus strand of CAYSPL010000005.1, from coordinate 97,776 downwards.
TGCCCTGTATTGTTCAAATAACCAATAACCAATTAGAAATCATATATGATGCTATTAAAACGAATGACCATTGCCATTTTTGCATTTGCCCTATTCAGCGTAAATGCCCAAGAAGGAAGTTTAAACCTCAATATAGATGGACTAGAGACCGTTGATCTAGAATCTTTGGAACTAGATCTCGAGAAGTATTATGAAAGTGACCTCTATGTGCCAAAAAGTGATTTGACTGGTGTTTCTTCGCTGTTATCCAACAATCAAACCGGGAATTTGATGGTGCTTGACAATGCGAATCAGGAGGAGTTGGAAGCCTACTTGAACATGATGTTGATGAAAAGAAGGCATCCCATGGAAAAAACCGGTCGAATTTTAACTTATATCGGTGTTCCATTGGCCATCATTGGCGGAATCATGGTCGCCGGTGCTGATGAACTTTACTATGAGTGTGTGAACGGCAATTGTACCGGAGATGCCCGAGGTGGTTTTGGTGTCGTAGGGCTTGCTGCCGGTGGTGGCATGTCAATTGCTGGTGCAATTCTTTGGATCATAGGCAGTAAAAAATAGGCATTTTATTTACGGTTCTTCTCCTCAATCCATTTGGATAGGTACTTACTGCTCAGCGTAGTTTGCTGTTTTAACATGGCTCCGATAAAATTCGTATTTCGATGTGCCTGAAGACTAGCAATAGTGCTGTTCAGTTTTGACGCCAATTTTAAAGTATGCTTTTCTTTTGAGAACAATTGATTGATAATTTGAATGCCGTTTTCTTGGGCTTCTAACCAATGCAGTTTGTTGGAATATAAGTCAACGGCAGCTTTAGCGAAGTTTTCTGCTGAATTGGCGATGGCACCACTCCATTCAAGGGTTTGGTGCATTCCTTCTGCACCGATTTGTGTTGTGATACTGGGCGTACCGTTTTTCATGGCATCAATAAGTTTGCCTTTGAGTCCTGCACCAAAACGCAAAGGCGCTAGGTTGAGTCTTGCATTTTGAAATACTTCATCCTTATCTTCCGCCCAACCATGCACTAAAAATCCTTCTTCAGGGTTGTGCATTTTTTGAACGAATTCAGGTAAATAGGCGCCATAAATATTTAAATTGGCTTCGGGTAGCTCTTTTCGAATTATTGGCCAGATATCTTGCTTTAACCATTTGATAGCATCAACATTGGGCGAATGCTTTCCGTTACCGATGCATATAAAATCTTGTCTGTCTTCAAAGGATTTCCAGTTAGTCTTAGTTTCAAACGTTATAGCATCCTCCAAGAATGGCAAATACAATAAAATGTCTTTGTTAATACCCATTACTTCCTGTAATAAATACTTTTCATAAGAAGATATAATCAACGATAAATCAGAACGATAGACACTAGCTATTTCTCTTTTGGTAATATCTTCCGATAACCAAGAATCCACAGTAAATTCAACACCTGATTTTGAGGCTTTTTCACGTGTTTTGCGCAACGAATGCAAGTCTTCGGTGTCCAAAATTCGAACCGCATTTGGCACCCATTCCGAAACGCGCCAACCAAATTGTTCTTCTGTTAAAAAGCGATCGAACAACACTACCTCGGGCTTAAGCTCAGAAACAAATTCATCAAAACTTGAATGATTCAATTTGATAGGCGTTTTTACGACACCCAATTCTTTTAAGTTTAAAGATAGTTTTGAGGCAGTAGCCTTACTGGCCATGGTAATTGAATATCCTTGGTATTCAAAAAAGTTTATGAGCTGCAACATACGGATTCCCGCAGCAGTTGATTTTGGTTCAGGCCAAACATCCGCTATTATAAGAAGCTTTTTTTTCATTGGAGCCATTTGGCAATTATTCCAAGAAGCGCTTAATTCTGGTCAATCGTATTCGCACAGGCGGTTTTTCAACCGCTTACAATTTAGAGGCAAATTTTTGGGAGATACTCGACCGAAGTTTACGCTCATAGTCCTCTTCAAGCCATTCTTTGTAGTTCTTGGTATTGTTCATGATACAATACGAGTACTGTCGTACGCGATATTGAATCTCCTCTTTGAGTAGTTTGGCGAGTATACGTGCATCAAAGACATCTTCAGCATTTTCAACACATATATTGGCATGCTGTTCAATACTTCGTTCCAATACCGTTTTTGATTTGAGTCCCTGTGCAAAAATTTTCTTGTATTCCTCTTTTACATTGAACTCAATGTTTTCTGATTTTGAAAATTCTTTCCGAAGGGTCTCGGGCATCTCATAAATAAACTCCCTCTCAATATCTTCGTCATTTTTGATGTTCTCCAAGAAAAAATCAGGAAAATGAAAAATCTCTTGCCAATCAATAGGCGCACTCCACATACCAAAACGTGCCACATTGTTGCCCAAATCAACCACCGAGAATTCACTCTTGTTAGGCAATACCCTTGATCCACGACCGATCATCTGAAAGTACAGGGTCAACGAACGGGTTGCCCTGTTCAAAATAATGGTCTCCACAGTGGGCTCATCGAAACCGGTAGTCAAAATACTGACCGATGTCAAAATCGCATCTGGTGTTTCAGAGAACCAAGTTAAAATCTCTCGTCGTTCGGCTGCATTGTTCTTGTTGTCTAAATGCCGAATATTGTAACCTGCTTTCTTAAAGGTCTCATAAACATAAAGCGAGGTATTGATTCCGTTGTTGAAAATCAGTGTTTTGGTGCCCTTTGCAATTTCAGTATAAGCGGTCAATAACTTACCCAGCATGCTCTGATTACCATAAAGCTCATCTGACGATTTTACCGTGTAATCGCCGCTAATGCCTAACTTCAGACTTTGCAGGCTCACATCATAATTGTACATATTGGCCTTGGCCAAATACTTCTTTTTGATCAATGATTCAATGGACTCGCCAACTATCAATTTTTGATAGTTGTCTTTCATGGGCAACTTGATATTCGAACTCAAAGGGGTTGCGGTTACCCCAAGTATAACAGAGTTTTCAAAGTATTTGAACAACTTTCGAAATGAGTTGTAGTGTGCCTCATCAATGATGACCAAACCAATGTTGTTTATCTCGACCTTTTCCTCCTGCAATCGGTTGTTCAAAGTCTCCACCATCGCCACAAAACACATGAATTCATCTTGGTCGCGTAATTCTTTGACCTCGCTATTGATTATTTTATTTTTTACCCCGAAACCAGTGAGCATTTTAGAAGTCTGACCGCTCAATTCAATTCGGTGGGTCAAAACCACCACCTTTTTCTTGGTCTTTTCAATAAACCGTTTTGCGATTTCAGAAAAAACCACGGTCTTACCCCCACCCGTTGGTAGTTGGTACAATATATTGGCTGATTCATCTGATTCATCAAGACATTTGAAGATCGTTTTCAAATCTTCCAATTGGTAATCGTATAATTTTTTTTGCGAGATGTCTTTTTGTAGCTCCAAGCAGTAGGACGATATTTAAGTTAAGATTGTGGCCGTCTAAACAGGCTAATTTTGCAAAATTAATTGATTTTTACTCGTACGGAAAATTATGAAGCCAAAAACTTAATATCCTTTCTTTTCGGATACTAAATTCAATAGTTCCAGGCCTTTTTTCATACGACCATAATTCTCTAAAATTTGTGGTACTACCGAAGCCGTGTCTGACACACTGGCGCAGTGGGGTGTGATGTGTATTTTTTCGTGTTTCCAAAAGGGATGCTCTTCGGGAAGTGGCTCTTGATGAAAAACGTCAAGATTGGCACCTGATAAATGTCCGTTATCAATCATTTCCAGTAGATCGGCATCAACCAGATGTCCACCTCTCGCAACATTAATGACATGTGCTCCTGTGGGAAGTTTTTCAAACAATGCCTTGTTCAAAATTCCTTTTGTTGTGGTAGTCAATGGAAGCAAACAAACCAGAATATGAGAGCTTGAAAGAAAATCATTCAATGCCTCTTGCCCAGCAAAAGTATTTACGTGTTTGATGTCTTTGGTTGAATTTGACCATCCCTGTGTCTGAAAACCAAAACGTACCAAATCTTTGGCCAAGACCTGGCCCAAAGCTCCCAATCCCATGATACCCACTTTGAAATCAGAAATACGATGATATGCTTTGGGATGCCACACGTACTTTGTCTGATCTATTTTATAGGCGTTCAAATTCTTCAAATAATTGAAGATCAGGGCGACGACATGTTCTGACATATCTTTAGCCAACATGGTATCGACCACTCTTGTAATAGGTAAGTGTTCAGGTAAATCAGGATCTTCAAAAAGAAAATCAACCCCTGCCCCACTTGAGGCAATATATTTGAGGTTTGCATAAGGTTTTAAACTCCCTTTTGGCTGTTTCCATACCAGGGCAACCTCAATCTCATCTTTCGGATGGTCCTCCAGATAACTGTACACCTGTAGTGATGGGTCAGCTTTTTTAAGCGCCTCTTTCCACCGTTCAATTTTATTATCTTGTCTTATAATGACTATACTCATGGTTAATCCAATATATCAAGGGCTCTTGAAAACTCCTCTTCAAAAAGCCAATGGTTGTCTTGTGTAAACTGATAAACTTTGATGATTCGTTCTTTAAACTCAGGCAGCATACCGTTTATTGAAACGTATTGGGTCATCTCATTGAAGGAGTTCAACATGCTTTTGAAAAATGCATCGGGCACATTGCGATTCATTGAAAATGTCTGTGCAATTTCAAGATTGTACAACATCACATCGGCAATCAAATGCGGGTCTACACCCAACTTCATAAAATGTTTGATAAACTTTTGAGCGACAGAACGGCGGGCTTTGGGCCTTCTTCTTTTTACAGGAAAGTATTCGTTAGATATTCTTGTTTTCGCATTTTGCACCAATTTGTCCTCTTTCGGATTAAAGGCAAAATCATAGTACTCTTTTACCACAGGAAAACGCTGGTAGAGATCTATTATTTGTTCCTCAAGCTGTTTTCGCTTAAGTTCTTTGATATACTTCTGCAGGTTTCTTTTGCTCATTGCACTCCGTTATCGGTTTTCAAAAATACGCCAAGCAATTAAAAAAGCAGGGTTCATGAACAATATACTTGAGTTGCTAACAAATTATGTATAACAAAATCAAAATACCTTTGGAAAAGACGGGATTTAGATGTATTATGAGAACTTGTTCAACTAAAAAACCCTAACACATATATGAGGCAACTTAAGATCATCAAGCAGGTAACCAATAGAGAATCGAAATCATTGGACAAATATTTGCAAGATATCAGTAAAATAGATTTGATCACGGCAAGCGAAGAAGTTGAATTGGCGCAACGCATCAGAACTGGTGATCAAAGAGCCTTGGAAAAACTGACTACAGCCAATCTCAGGTTTGTGGTTTCAGTAGCCAAGCAATATCAAAATCAAGGACTAAAACTACCAGATTTAATCAACGAAGGAAATCTCGGACTCGTAAAAGCAGCCAAGCGCTTTGATGAAACCCGAGGTTTTAAATTCATCTCTTATGCCGTATGGTGGATTCGCCAATCCATTCTTCAGGCTTTGGCTGAACAATCAAGAGTTGTTCGCTTGCCCTTGAACAAGATTGGGTCGATCAATAAAATCAAAAAGACTTTTTCTTATTTAGAGCAGGCTCATGAGCGTCCTCCTTCTGCTGAAGAAATCGCGAAAGAATTGGAAATGACGGTCAGCGAAGTCAAGCAATCAATGAAAAATTCAGGAAGACATGTATCGATGGATGCCCCACTTCGTGAGGGGGAAGATTCGAATCTATACGATGTGTTGAAAGCTGGGGAATCGCCCAAGCCGGATAAAATATTGATGCAGCAGTCATTGAATACTGAAATCAACAGAGCATTGGAAACCTTATCGCCACGAGAAGCTGATGTGGTAAAACTATACTACGGTATTGGTGATCAGCAATCAATGACTTTGGCAGAAATAGGTCAAACATTTGATTTGACCAGAGAGCGCGTTCGCCAAATTCGTGAAAAGGCTATTCGTAAATTGCGCCACAATTCAAGAAGCAAGTTGCTGAAGACTTATTTGGGGTAATTTAGAACCCATTAAAAAAACAAAGGCCCGTTCGTATAGTTCGGGCCTTTGCTTTGCAATGAAGTCAGTCTTCAATTAAGAGCAACTCAATTTGCTAATTTCCACATCAGTTAAAATCTCATTCAAAGTTTCAATGAAATTCAAATAGGCTGCGTTGTCTTGATTTTGTCTTGCCATAATTGTAGGTTTAAGAAATAGGATGCTATCAAAGACTACATATAGTCTAATTCGGCTAATTCGTTAATGCTCAATATTTCATTTAATTCTTGAAGAAAGTCTAGGTACTCTTCTCCGTAGGTATCGTAAAGCATGTTATTTGGGGTTTAGGTTTTTTTGATTTGGGTCTTATAATCTATTCAAACATATTCATAACGTTGAGGCCAAACAATTAATTGTGGTGTACGAGGCATTTTTTGTTGTGAAAGTTATGAAGGCAGTCAAAGCTAGTATTTACGGTGTATTTCATCGATGCATTTCATCGATCTTTTGTTTTAGATCTGATTAAAAACGCACCTGATATGCTAAACCGGCTGAAATACCCCATACATAATTTCCTGAATCAAAAGACAGTTCTTGACGCGAAACACCAATACTTGCACTGTATATGTTCGGATTTTTCTTGCCCGTGAATTGATATTGAAAACTAGCACGTTGTGATTCAATATATAATAAAGTCTCAGCCAATAGTTCATCGCCTGAAATCAATTGTCTCAATTCTGGGGAATACCCCATACCAATGTTAAACCCGAGAAAATTATCGGCATCTTTTAAGTATTTCCGAATCAAAAAATTACCTGATACTCTGGTCAGATTGTCTGACTTAGGCGTAATACTTGATCGCAATGAGAAGTAATAATTGCCTCGATAATGACCAAGGGAGTTGGTGATCACCGTTACATTTCTATCTTCAAGTGCAATATGTCTTCCCCCTGCTGAAAATTCTATGGCCCAAGGAAGGTTCACATATAGATCACCCCCAATTTTATGTCTTGGATATATGCTTGCGTTTGAAAAACCGTAATTCATATAGGCATAAAAACGCTTTGAAAATTTCGGATAAAAATCAATATCATATTGCACGCCATGCTTACCATTTCGGTTGGCATAATTTATTCTTGGAAGAATACTACCAGCCAAGGTCTGCCTTCTGAATTCAATACTTGAAAAGACCATGGGGTCATACCGCTGGTCAAAAACAGTAAAGGAGTTTCGCAGTGAAATTCTGTTTTTCAGCTCTTTCTTACCTTCAGGTTCCAGCTTATCGGCCTTCTCTTCTTTGCGTTTAGCGACGGAAACCACCTTTTTCGGTTTGTCTTCAATTTTTCCTTTCAGTTTGCTCTTGGTGTTGTACCAGGCTTTCTCTTTATACTTTTGTTCCTGAATTAGTTTTAGGGCCAATGCCTGCAATCTTTTAATTTCAGTATCTGACGCTATATAGCCCAATGCTTTGTTTGCCAATCCGTAAGCAGTGGCACTATTGTTTGCATAGAGTTCATTTTTAATTGCGGAGACCCAAACATTTCTATCACTCTTTTCGATCGAAGTGATTCTATTGAATTCTTTTCTGGCAGAATCATAGAATCCTCCCCAACTATATGTTCTGGCCAATAAAGCTCTTGACTTAAGATCATTTGGGTTCTTTTTGACCAGTTCAATAAGAAGGTCTTTAGCAGATTTGTTTTCTCCTTTAAAGGCCAAATTTTGGGCTTTTTCAAAAGACAGCTCCGCCACATCGTTATAAGCCAAATCTTGCCCATGGCACAAAAAAGACCATAAGCTAAAGATTAAAATGATATGTTTATGTAAACCTTTCATTATTCTTCAAAGGAGATAGCGGCAGTTTCGTTCTGTTTTCTAGGTGATAGGTATATTCCCTTTTTTCTTGCTTGTATTCGTGCTCTCGAAATTTTATCGGCAATTTCATTTGCGCTTGAGCTGTTTTGCTGTGCCAATTCAATGAGTTCAAGGGCCTCTTTACTTCGCTCTGACCAGTAATACACATCAAAAAGTGCGGCATATGAATCAATATAATTCGGATTCATTTTGATACATGCCTTTAATATCTCAATTGATTTTTCATAATTGCCCCTCCAAACGTTGATTCTTCCCATTAAAATCTTGGTGTCAATATGACTGGGTGCATTTGATAGGTTATACCGACATAATAACAAGGCCTTGTCATATTTTCGATCAAACGCAAGATCTCGAGCAATAAAATAACCCTTATCGGAATCTTGACCATTATAAACACTATTGATCCAGATGATCTCACTATCTGTGAATTTTTCCTTTTTTACGGTAAAAATTGCCATATCTTCCGGTATGATTTTGTTATTGGTGGTCACATAAGAATTCATGGCCTTGAAGGAAGTCAATTTGGCCTCTGCCTTTGAGCCACCGAAGGTAGTACTGAAGTCGAGGTTCTCATCCAGTTCAAAAACAGCTCCATCCGAATAAACCTTATCGCCACTTATATATTCCTTCAACTCGTTTTTATTTCTCATCAGCGGAATGTCTTTGATCGATCTGAATTCCTTTTGCGTATCCAATGCACCGCCCATCCATGCCACTTTTTTAGGCATTTTCATTTCGTATTTCTGTTCCAGTAAAGCCAATAAAGTGGGGGTAACATCAAAATGTGAGGATAGTGCACTCATTTTTCTGGTTTCCTTTAATAAAGGACTGTAAATTATCAAAGGCACATGAAAACGACTGATGTTATTTCGTTGAGGAATGGGTATCAATCGGTGATCGCCCGTAACCACAAAAATGGTATTCTCATAATTAGGTTGTTTTTTATAAGCCTCAAATGCGTATTTCAGGGCATCATCAGTATATAATAAGGTGGCAAAGACATTATCATTTTTTTCAATGATCTTTAGCTTTCGACTACTGTAACCGCTTTTAGATAAAATTTTCTCAACCTTGTCTTCATAGAAATCCTGTTGGGGCGGAATGAAAGGTTCATGGGTGCTGATGGTCATGTATACCTCCATTCTTGGTTGTTCTTTTTCACGAGGCAGACTCATGGCCTTTTTGAAAAGTTCCTTATCAGGATACCCCCAAGAGGAACCAGCAGCATCTTCAGCCTGCATATTATAATTGACCCCAAAACCAGATTTGTCCAATACAAAGTCCACACTCTCACTGGTCAAAAAGCGGTCAACTCCGTCAAATGAACTATTGGTGCCTTGCAAAAATGAAGTGTGGTATCCATTGTTTTTAAGGATGCTGAACAGGGTGAGTTTATTGGGATATTTTTCCAATTCCATAAAACCACTTTTGCCAAAGGGAAGAGATCCCAACAACGAAGGAAGCACTCCAAAAGTCCTACCTGTGTTGCTCAAACAGTTTTCCCAATACAGTGATTTTTTGGTCAACGAATCTAAAAATGGGGTAAAGCCTTCATACTCTGCCCCTTCCCCCACAAAATCACGTCCAAGGCCTTCGACCATAATGAAGACGATGTTTGGTTTTTCTTCTTTCAATTCAAAATACTCGCCTAAAACATTGGGTACTTGCTGGGTTTTAAGCAATGGATATTCAATACTTGAATCATAAGAGTTGTCTTCGGTTGAAGTGGTGTAAAGATTCACGGCCAAATACTGGGTTTTGTTTTGATTAATGGGCTTTCCTTCCAAAAAAAGTGTCATTATGAACAAGCTGAACAAAATAATGGTAAAGGGGTACATTTTGTTGATGTAATGATAATACTTGGATGTTATCTTGTAAAATCCGAAGAACATACCCACGATGACCACAATTCCAATGAAAATTGAAATTGACATACCGCCAGAATTGGCAATTGTTGTTTTGATATCCGCAAAGCTGTACCCCAATAAATCCGACCCCAAGGGAACCAAGGCAGTACAATAATAGGTGATGAGCATGGCTTCAATAATCAACAAGACCAGTAATAGGGCATAGACAAGATTGAAGCCGTATTTGGGCCTTAGGTTTTCCCAAAAATTAAATGGGAAGGCGAAAATCAGCCCCACCAATGAAGCAAATCCGATTTGGTGCAGCAGGGTTATGAAAAAACTATTTCCGAAAATAATATCTACCACACCTTTAAAATACAGGGTGGTAAATTGATACATTGAGAGCACAAGAAGACAGCCAAAGAAAGAAATGATCAATCTGGTAAAGTGTTTTAAACTGTATCTGTCTATTTTACTTGTATTCATAACTTTAGATTAGGCCGCCTTTGCAAATCCTTTTCTTACTTGAGTTCCCCAGTTTGTTTTTAAATTGAACAGTTTTTTGTAATTGCCGCGCACGGCTGCCCAAACCACTATTGGATGGAAAATCAATGGCTCGATAAGAGCACACAACATCAAAATCAAAACGTCTTTTGACTTGGTGTATTCATTGTATGAGTATACATCCCACAGAATGGCATAAAAGGAGAACATTACCGAATAGAGATAGAGTGCCATTGTGATTGACACAAAAAATTCCCAATTGACAATTCCCAAATACCAGAAAAGTAGAATGGTCATCAAGCCGAAAAACTCCAACATCGGGGCCAGCCACTCATAAAAAAACCAATATGGGTAACTGATCAGGCCCAAACGACCGTATCTTGAATTAAAGAACATGTCTTTATGTTTGTTCAGGGTTTCCAAATTTCCTCGAGCCCATCGGTCTCTTTGATTGATCAGCATTTTAAGATCTTCTGGCACTTCCGTCCAACACAATGAATCAGGTATGTATTCAATGGTGTAGGGTGCCCGCCTGTCATGCATATAGCGTCGCATTTTAAAAACTATTTCCATGTCCTCTCCTACTGTGTTGGTATCATAACCTCCAACAGCCACTGCAATTTCACGATCAAAAAAACCGAAGGCACCTGAAATGATCAATAAACTATCAATTCGCCCCCAAGCCATTCGACCTAAAATGAAGGAGCGGGTATATTCCAACAACTGAAATCTTGCGAGCCAGTTTTTCGGAAGGTTTATCTTTTTCAATTTACCCTGATCGATTTCGCAAGAATTCGCAATTCTAATCACACCACCAACAGCAATGACCCTTTTTTCAGAGCGCTGGTAAAATGACTTGACTACATGCAGCAAGGCGTCAGGCATGAGAAGACAGTCTACATCAATACAACCTACATATTGGTTTTGAGATAGTGCCATGCCCGTATTCAATGCATCTGATTTGCCACCGTTCTCTTTATCTATGACAGTCAATTTTGAAAAGGCCGGCAGTTTACTTTTATATATGCCGCGTATGGGTTTTGATTTCCAGTTAGGGTCAATTTTCACATCAATCTTTTCGAGGTCATAAACATCAATCATTTTCTGTAAGGTATCATCTTTACTGCCATCATTGACTACCATAACCTCATAACTGACATACTTCAATGCTAGTAGCGACTTCACATTGTCTACTATGGTCAAACCCTCATTATATGCAGGTGCAATAATGGTAATGCTTGGGGCCAATGGCGATGCCATTAGCTTTGAAAGGTCACTAAAGCTGTTTTTCTTTCTGTAATGAACATAATTCAATGTGGCCAAATATCCCATCAGTGTGAACATGGCGAAAAGCACCACTGCAAACAAAAAGAATACAATGTTTATGTACTCAAGTATGATATTCCAGATACTGCTATCCATTGAACCTTTTCATGATTTTGCTGGTTATGAGGTTTAGTTTTTTAAGCAAATAGCTTGAATGACTCGTATTCAATGGGGGTAGCTCTGAATCTTGTTGATTGGCTGAATTTCTTCTCGGAAGTTCAAAATTCAAATCAAAAATGTCTTCTTTGCTTGAGGAAGAAATTTCTAATTCTTCCATGATGTTCGTCAATTCTGGGTTGGAATCTCCCCAGTTCAATTGGTCGAGTGGTTTTTGGGTCTCGTTGTTTTTGGCCTTTAGATGATCAAGTACTTCGATGGCTCTGTTTTTGATTTGGAAATTGTCATCATGAATCAATTTCTCAAGAAATTCAAATTCGTCTTCATTTCCGATGGCATACATCTCATCTAGCAATATCATTTTTGCTTCATGGTCACTGGTTCGAAACAAGTCTTCAAAAACATTGAATGTTTTCAATAGTTGGTTGGTTGGGCTTTGTGTATTCACGTCTTCAAATTTTAAGATCAGGGCATTTATTTTTTCTTTGAATGGTTCGTATTTTTCATTTTCCAAAAGTTCTTTTAAAAATGGAATCTCTCGTTGGTCTCCCATTTTCTCTAAATCATTCAGTAATTGTCTTGTGGTGGCATCGAATTCGATATCTTTCTCATCATAAACAGAAATTGACGCCTTCGGAATCTCGAACTCAACAAGCTCGTTCTCAGCAATTTCTTGATGCACTTTACCCTGCGGAACGGAAGGGATGAACGACAAGTCAAGTTCATCACCACCCTCTCTCATCAATGGGCTGTAAGAAGCACCGGTAACTATCTGAGCACCTACAACTTCAATAATGTCAATTGGGTTGATTTGTGGCTCGGTTTCAACATCGACTTCTTCATAAACCACTTCGCAATTCTTGATTTCTGCTGTTTCATTTTTCACGAATTCATTCGTTGAACTGGCGATACCATAATTGGAAAGGTCCAATTCAATAGGTTGTAAAACCTTTTCTTCTGGTTCGTTAATTGCCCCCAAATCAAATGAAAGTACCTCTTGGGAAGTATCAGGCGTGCTTTTGATTTCGTTAAAGTAGACGTTTATATCCCCTACATTTATTTTGCTGTTACAATCCGAATCCTGATCATTCTCCACAACCACTGGAAGAAAGTACAGTTCTGCCTCATCGATTTCATCTATTTTTTCAGGTTGATAAGATGGTCCATTAAGGTCGAAAACAATTTCTTTATTCAGGGTTGTTGAGGACACCGTCTCAAAAAACACCTCAATTTCATTTATATGGTATTGCCTTGGTTTTTGATTTGTATCAAAAGCGTATGCCACTGTTTTCTCCTCCTCTTCCACCACAAACGGAAGGAAATTCAAATTGACCGCCTCCTCGTTATGAATCGCTTCCTCTACAGTTATTTCCGATTCTTGTGCTTGTATATCGTTTTTTGTCTCAATGACCTCAGTATCTACTTTTATTTCAGCCAAAAGTTCTTCCTCTGGTTCTAAATGCTCAGTCTCTTTGGGTTTTTCCTCAACCCGTGGATCCTCAAAATCATGATATTGCCACTCATCAAAAAGCTCGGTTTCGCCCTCATTTGATTTGATTTTAGAGGTTTCAATATCATCAGGAACTTCATATTGAGCAATCTTTTGAATTCCTTTGAAAGGCATTATGGTTTCAGGTGAGATCTTGTTGATACTGCTCAGTGCCTTGCTTTTTACCAAGAAATTGGATTCTTTTTTATCGATCATTGACAAGAATTCAAGATCCTCTTCAGATCCTAAATGGGCAATAGCATCCAAGATGGAAATCTTGGCAGTTGTACTACTATTCCAAAAGACGAGTTTCATGTTGTCTAAACCTCCTTTGAAGTTGAAGTCTTTTATGCACGAAATAGCCGCACTCTTAATCTGATCGCTATTATGTTTGACCAATTCAATGACCGAAGCTTCAGCATTGTTTTGATTGTAGTGCTTTATAAGCCTAAGGGAGAAAAGAACCGCATGTTTATTGCTTGAAATCAACCACGATTTGAACGCTGGTGGTTCAAAATCTTTTTTGTTTCTCAATACATCAATCAGTTTTAATTGTTGCCATTCAGATATTTTGAAATGGGTATTGTCTAAAAAGTAATTAATTCCTTCATCCTTAAGGGTGACAATGGCAATTTCGGCCTGCTTTCTGATAATTGACCTGCGATCTTTTATGTATTTACATAAGAACCCGTAACTATCCACTACTTTCATTTGGGTCAATTCGACAATGCCTTTACAGACCAGCTGCCATCGCCAGCTTCTGAGTTTTTTATAGGCATCTTTATCCAATCCGAAATCTTGGTAAAGTTGACAGATGGCCTCTTGTGTTTCACCAGAAATATCTTTCCTCAGATCCAATAATACTTCGGTCAATATGCGTCTGTTGAAATCATCATTAAGCATCTGTCGCAATTCAACTTTAAGGGCCAGGAAGTTCGATTTTTCATCTTTGGTTGCATTTTCCCCGAGAAAAAGGAACTCGCTGATCATGGGTGAAAGTTTCTCTTTGAATTTTTTGGCCTTTGAATTGAAGATTTTCTTTTTTCGCTTGGCATAAAATAGTATCGCCAAATAGATGAAAGCCAAACTGGCAAATACCACCGAAAGCTCCCATAATAAATCTGTCGAGATTTTTGGGGCTCCTATAAGTTGGTTATTGTAGTATGTAAGATTTGAAATCTTCAAATTATGTTTTGTTCAACTCTTTGGCCAAGCGCGCCATCAGTTCTGATGGGCTGACCGGTTTTGGTAAAAAATCATTTGCGCCTAACTCAAAGGCATTCAATACATTGACTTCATTTCCCGCAGCAGAAATGATGATTATCGGAATGTCTGAATTCAATTGGTTCCGAACATGGTCAACAAGTTCCAATCCTGAGAAATAGGGCATCATAATGTCACTGACAATGACGTCTGGCAGACTGTTTGACAAGTATTCTTTTACTTCCCTTCCATCGTTATGCAAAACAACTTCATAACCACCTTTTTCCAGTCGGTAGTGAAGTAATGACGCAAACATCTCATCATCCTCGGCCAATAAGAGAACCTTATTTTCCATCAATCTGTACCAGGTTTTAATTTTTTCAAGGCAATGGCTATTTCCTTATTCACATTTGGGTATTCTTCAACGAACCTTGAATACAAAAATTCAAGATGTTTCATATCAACATTTTCCTTACAGCTTTTTTGAATCTGCTCTATTATGGAAAGTAAGCTGTTACAGTGCATCATTTTCAAACCTGATTTGATTTTGTGGGCAGCGAACTCAAGTTGCTGTATGTCTCCATTTTTCAGATGTACTTTGGCCGCCCCAATGAATTCCATGGCATTTTTGTTAAACAGCATGATGAGCTCTTTCAAAAGCCCAATTTCTCCCATGCACTCCTCTAAAATGGGCGCCAGGTCAATGGCTTGATCTTGTTCATTGATGGCTAACGGATTGATTTTAAATGATTCAATCATAAGGGTACGCTCCATGTTGCTCTTGTTCTTTATAATTTTTTCCAATAGTTCCTCTGCTTTGAAGGGCTTAAGTATGAAATCATTGATTTTGTGCTGACGGCATTTTTTTCTATCATTTTCAGAGAAATCAGCGCTTAAAGCGATTACAGGAAGTTGGTTGATGGATTTATTCTCATGTGTTCGAATTAATTCAGTCACTTCAAAGCCGTTTTTACCGGGCATTTTGAGATCCATCAATATCAAATTGATTTTCTGTTCCTCCAATATTTTGATTCCCTCCCTGGCATCATCAGTAATATGCACTTTACAACCCCATGATTTCAGTCTTTCGTCAATCAGTTTTTGATTAAGCTGGTTATCTTCAAAAACCAGTACGTTCATGTAGCCAACGAATGCTATTTGACGTGATGAAATCGCTTGGGCCTTTTTGTGAACAAGTTTTTCAGGATTTCCTTTTTTGTACGGAATCTGAAAGTTGAATGTGGTGCCTACGCCCAATTCACTTGAAACTTCAATATGACCGCCAAGGTTTTCAATGATCTGCTTGACGATGTTCAGTCCCAGTCCAGAACCGCCATATTTGACAAAAGTGGTGGATTCTGCTTGTTTGAAAGAGTCGAAAATGTGTCCGATATGTTCTTCTGAAATACCAATGCCCGTATCGGCAATCGAGAAATCAAGTAGGACTGGATTGTTAAATTCTGATTGTACTTTTATTCGGAGCGTTATGCTTCCGTCATCGACAAATTTTATGGCATTTCCCAAAAGATTCAATAGTACTTGGCTCAATTTGGAAGGATCCCCGATAAGTGCTTTTGGTACATTCTGGTCAACATCAACTGAAAAATCTATCTTCTTTTCTGAAATAAGGGTTTCACATAAAAAACGAACATCACCAATCACATTGCGGAAATCGAAGTTTACCGCTTCAAAATTCTCCATGCCAGCAGACAGCTTTGAGAATTCAAGTAATTCACTTATGATTTCCATCAAAGAATAAGACGCCTTTTGAATGGCCTCTACCCTTTCAAATTGTTGTTTATTGAGAAGGTCATCCTCTTTTAAAAGATCCGTGAAACCAATGATTCCGTTCAATGGGGTGCGTATTTCATGACTTACCCGTGCGATGAGTTTTGTCGCTTCAGTATCATGATGAATTTTATTTTCTTTTGAAGTTGGTACGGCATAATAGTCTGAAACATTATCGACCATTATGGCACTTTGAGGATGAAAAATCTTCTTCTCTAAACGTTTTTTGAAATTTTCGAAGGTTCTTTTGAGGGTAGATGCTTCCTTGGAGTTCAATTCGTCATATGAAAATTCATGTAACGACTGCTCGATTTTCGCTAGCTGTATAAGTAGGTCTTTCGATTTCAAAACTAGGGGACGTTTTTAAAAATTGTAATTGAGTTTTGACATGGTTTGGTCTTTCCTATACCAAATTCAACAAAACGTTTCGCCTTAAAACTCAAAAAAATTGATGCTAACAACAACTAATTGTTACCTATGCTTTCATTTGTGTTGTCAAATAGCTTAATCTGTAGGTATAAAATTTACAGAAATGAAAAAATTGGTTATTCTTGCGGTAAATACATTAGGCTACAATTGTGGTGAAACCCAACAAAAAACAGAGTTAAGTCTTGAATATCGCGTCAAAAAAAATTACCAAAAAGTCATTACAATTGATACCCATGATGACATCAATTTCACGAATTTCACAGATAGTGTAAATGACATCTAGCGACTTGAAACCCAGGTCAACATTCCAAAAATGGAAAAAGGCGAACTTGATGTGGCTTTGCGGAATTTTCATGGTAATGAAGACATCAATACCTTCGCAAGGCTAAAATTAGCTAGGTCCGGGCGTGTTCAATGTTTTAGGAATGGTTAGATCACTTCCAATTCTTTTGTTCATTGCTGCAATGAATCGGGCTGTAAGCAAAGGAGACTCTAACTCCATATTTTGATGTACGAAGAAATGTACGTGCTGTAACCCTTTCTGTATCCAATCGTCCAATTTAACTACCCAATCCTCAATTCTATCATAGTCTGAAGGATGATTGGCACCAACGTACCGAATAAAAGCCTCATCGTTGGTCATACGCATATGCATGATGTCACGTCGGCCAGCAGTGTCGACCAAAATGTTCGCAATATTGTTTTCTTCGAGAAGATGGTAGAGTTCT
The DNA here is from genome assembly GCA_964432915.1 of uncultured Maribacter sp. Taxonomy (GTDB): domain Bacteria; phylum Bacteroidota; class Bacteroidia; order Flavobacteriales; family Flavobacteriaceae; genus Maribacter_C. Next base: position 80,516 of record CAYSPL010000005.1, on the reverse strand, counting down.
AGCGCCACTTTTTCATCATTGAACCAATCTGTATGGCGAAATTCCATGGCCAATCGTAACTCCTTGGGCCAATATTCAACGAAACGTACTACCCTATCCCAATTTTTGGGTCCGAAGTTACCATGCATTTGAAGAAAAATGGTGCCCAATTTGTCTTTTAAATGCGATGTCTTATTCAGATACTCCTCTAAAACAGGATACGCGGCCTCGTTCAAACGCCTTAAATGACTTACATTCTGAACGATTTTTGGAAAAAATTTAAAGTCTTTAGGGGTCTTGTCATACCATTTTTGGTAAATCTCTGCAGGAAATATGCGATAGAATGTGGCATTGAGTTCAATGCAATTGAATTGGGTCGAATAATAGGCCAATTCATCCTTGGTGCCTCGTTGGTAGAAATTTTTTAAATCTTGCTTATTCCATTTTGCGCAACCCACATATATACTTGGGGCTTTTTTACTCTTTGCCTTCCTGAGAACTACCTCCGTATCAGGGTGATCTTCGGGTATAGTGAAATCTATACGTTCAGGACAGTCTACCTTTCCAAATTTCATAGGTATGTTTTTCTTAAAAATAGGTAAGATGAAATAAACAATCCAAAAAGATTGAGTCAGATGTTAATTAATGTGAAAGTTTTCAAAAATACTGTAACAATCCCCTTATATTTGATACTAACAGTTATTGTAACTTTAAAAATTTGAAAATGAAAACAATGAAACTTTGTATCGCCCTATTGGCCTTCGCTTTTGTGGCGACCATGCAGGCCCAAACTGCAGATGAAATAATCAGCAACTATTTTGAAAATACTGGTGGATTAGAGAAGTGGAAAAGCATGGAAGGCATTAAAATGAATGCCAAAGTCAACCAACAGGGAATGGAAATTCCTCTAGAAATTTTACAACTTAATGATGGTAGACAGATGACTAGCATCAATTTTCAAGGAAAAGAAATCAAGCAAGGTGTTTTTGATGGAGAAACCCTTTGGAGTCATAACTTCATGACCATGAAAGCCGAAAAAAGCGATGCAGAGGCCACGGCCAATTTCAAATTGAACGAAAATGATTTTCCAGATCCTTTCATAGATTATAAGGAAAAAGGATACACAGTTGAACTATTAGGTAAGGAAACCATTGATGGAGCAGAGACCTTCAAAATCAAATTGGTAAAAGAACCATTGACGGTTGACGGTTTGGAAGTTGAAGATGTGAGTTTTTATTTCTTTGATACGGAAAATTTTGTTCCCATTGCCATGCAATCTGAGGTCAAAAGTGGGCCAGGAAAAGGTATGGTATCAGAAGTTACCATGAGTGATTATCAAGAAGTAGATGGTATTTACTTTCCTTTTGCGATGACCCAAGGTGTCAAAGGTCAACCAGGAAGTCCGTTGACCATTGAAAGTATTGAACTCAATCCAACTTTTGACGAAGCCGCTTTTGCCTTTCCAGACAAAATTGAAGTAAAAGTAGACTAAGAACAACATATCTAAAGACCCTTTTTCAAAGGGTCTTTTCTTTAAAAATCAATCAAAATGAAACAACTAATTTCAATCGTGGCCCTCATTGGGCTCATGCTTCCGAGTACCCTTCAAGCTCAAAATAAAAGCAATGATGGTAAATCACTTTTCGGCGACATAACCGCAAGACATATAGGTCCTGCTCTGATGAGCGGCCGTATCAATGATATGGAGGTGCACCCCACCAACAACAAAATCATATATGCCGGATCTGCAGGTGGCGGTGTATGGAAATCAAATGATGCTGGAACCTCTTTCTCACCTATTTTCGATGACTATTGCCAATCTATTGGCGCGGTGGCCTTAGACCCAAACGACCCCGACAATACCATTTATGTGGGTACAGGTGAAACATGGACTCGAAACAGTGTTTCAATCGGAAACGGATTATACAAATCAGTTGATGGAGGTTCAAACTGGAATTTAATTGGTCTTGAAAACTCAGAACGTATCGCTAATGTCATTGTCAATCCGAAAAATTCAGATGAAATTTATGTAGCTGTTTTGGGTGCCTTGTGGGGAGATAGTGAAGAACGTGGGGTTTACAAATCTGTAGATGCAGGCAAGACTTGGAACAAACTTCTTTATGTCAATGCCAAAACCGGTTGTGCAGATTTGGTCATGGATCCGTCTGACCCCACAGTTTTATACGCATCTATGTGGGAATTTAGAAGAACCGGATGGAGTTTTGACTCAGGAGGTAGCAATAGTGCACTTTACAAATCAACCGATGCTGGTGCAACTTGGAATAAAATACACAAAGGTTTCCCTGCCGGTAAGCTCGGGCGATTGGGTATCGCCATAGCAAATTCAAACCCTCAGGTATTGTATACTGTTATAGAGGCTGAAAAAGATGAACGTAAAGGCCTTTACCGAAGCGGTAATGCCGGAGAGAGTTGGGAGCAATTAAACAACGACTTTGATATAACCGTAAGACCTTTTTATTTCTCAAGGATCGTAGTCGATCCACAAGATGAAAATGTGGTCGTCAAGGGTGGTTTGAATGGTTCCATATCTCGAGATGGAGGAAGAACCTTTAAGTCACTTGGAAATATGCACAGTGACATTCATGATATTGCTTTTAGCATCAAAGATTCAGATATCATGTATGTTGGAACCGACGGCGGTGTTTATCGTTCTTGGAACGGAGGTACAACAATGGAAATAGTTGAAAACCTTCCCTTATCACAGTTTTATCATATCAGTGTAGATGATGCCACACCATACAATGTATATGGGGGTCTACAAGATAATGGCTCTTGGTATGGGCCATCTTCATCGCCCGGAGGGGTTGAAGCCCGAGATTGGAACTCGGTTGGTTTTGGTGATGGGTTTCGAGTTTTGAAACATCCATCTAAAAATATCATTTATTCTGAAATGCAGGGGGCTGAGAACGTCTGGCGCTATGATGTGGATCGAAAATTATCAAAGACCATTCAACCCTTGGCCACAAAAGGAATTAAAAAGTTACGTTTCAATTGGAACGCACCCATGGCCGTAAGTACCCACCAGCCCGACCGTTTTTATATGGGCAGTCAATTTCTGCATAAATCAGAAGATATGGGGGATACCTGGGAAATAATTTCTCCTGATTTGACCACTAATGACCCAGCAAAGCAGGCCCAGGAAGATTCTGGCGGACTTTCAAAAGACAATTCAGGTGCTGAAAACCACACCACAATTTTTACCATTGCCGAATCAACCTTAGATGAAAAGATTATTTGGGTAGGTACTGATGATGGGAATGTGCAATTAACGCAAGATGGTGGTAAGTCTTGGACAAACACTTCAGGTAATATAGGCGGTTTACCTTCTAATACTTGGGTTTATCATATAGAGGCCAGTGTATTTGATAAGGGTACTGCATATGCTGTTTTTGACGGACATACTCAAAATGATATGAAGGCCTATGCCTACAAAACGACGGACTTTGGCAAAACCTGGAAAAACATCATTACAGCTGATGTGGATGGGTTTGTGCGAAATATTCAGGAAGACTATGAAAACCCTGATCTTTTGTTTTTAGGTACTGAATTTGGCCTTTATGTAACTATGGACGGAGGGCAAAACTGGAAAAAGTTTACCAATAATATGCCGTCCGTGGCTGTGCACCATATTGAATTACAAAAAGCTACCAATGATTTGGTTTTGGGCACACATGGTCGCGGGGTAATAATCATTGATGACATATCGCCCTTACGTGAATTGACTTCAGAGGTATTGGATAAGAACATCCATTTTTTCAAAAGTCAACCGACAGTATTGGATGAACAAAGTAGTTTTTCAGGTAATTTTGGTTCTGAAACCCAATTTGTAGGTCAAAACAAATCCAAAAGTGCACAGATAAAATACTACTTGAAAAAACGTCACACATTTGGTAAAATGGTCATGGAAATTCAAGATATGGAGGGCAATAAAATTGTTGATATTGGTGCAGGAAAATCCAAAGGAATCAATATTGTGAACTGGGCCGGCTACAGAAAGCAACCAAAAGTTGCCAAAGGCAAAACCTTTTCGTTTGGGGGTTTTACCTCTCCAAGGGTGCCAGCAGGGACCTACAAGGCAGTGCTAACGAAAGGGAAAGAAGTTTTTGAACATACGTTTGATCTAGTTTATGACCAGAATTCCCCGCTGACCGAAAAAGAGCGTGATTTCAAAAACAAGACCACCATGAAAATGTATAACATGACGCAAGAATTGGCGTATTTGGTGTATGAATTGGATGAGATGATTGCGCAGTCAGCTACTACGGCAAAGAATTCAAAAATGAGTGAAAAGCTCAATGCCTTGAAAGAAACCCTTGTGGTTACCTCAGGAGATAATTATGTGGGCGCAGCAGAACCACAATTACGTGAGAAAATGGCCGATTTATACTCCAAATTGGCCAGTAATTACGACAAACCTTCATCTTCCGAAATGGAAAACCTTGAGGTTATTTCAAATCGTTTTGAAACAGCCAAAACGGATTTTGCTAAGTTGAAGAAAAAGTTGAAAAACAATGATGGAATGAAGCTGATGACTTTCGAAGAATTTTTGGAAAGTAAATAAGCCGCCTTAAAACGCGATTTGAAGGCACAATGGGCTTTACCCATTGTGCTTTTTTTTGTTCATAAACATGGTAAAAGTTACTACCTGGTTTTCAATATCAGCTAAATGCCGCGCTATCTTTGAATAAACCGTAAAGTCATGAACGAGAGGTCTCATAGCCTAAAGAAGATTCGTCCTGAATTGCCTTCTTCGAAAACAAATGCTGGTATGAGTGATGGCGAACGTTTTCAAAACGAGACCTTACGGCCCATTCTCAAATTTCAAAATATGTTGTTCCTATCCGTCTTTCAAAACTATATACGCATACGAAAGAATGTTTTTTATGAATTAAAACTGGAAAAAAGAATGGCTTATATCTCAAATTCAATTCAAAAAGACTCGAAGTTGCAGAACTCCTTAAAAGGAATGATTATCGGCCAATTCACTATTGAGGAATACCAAGAATATCAAGAGAATGCATCTGCTATGAATAAGCGTATCTTAACCATGCTTGTGAAAAGGCTGCAAGATCAAATTCAATTTTTTGAAAACAAAGAGACCTTAGTCCACTAGAGATTCGCCATTTAAATTGGTGGTCAGAATAACACTCATCAAATCAAAAAATGGTCTGATAGATTTGAATTTTGAGCTTACTTCGTCAAAAAAATCTTTCGATAGCACCTCTGTGTCCTTGAATTCATGGGTGAATATGAATCCTTTCTTACGAATCAATTCAATATTGGGATCCTCTTTATCAAATCCTTTTGGTGCGGTTTTCAACTCCTCCCCTTTCAGTTCTCCCCAGGCTTTTTTGAATGCGGTATGGTTGATGACATTTTTGAATTCGGAAGCATCCAATTGCAATTCTTTGCGAATACGAAACAAATCTTCCTTTTCAGGAAGCCAAAAACCACAAGCCATAAAACTTTCATTGTCTGGTCTTATCCTTAAATAATAACCACCCCTTAGTTTTGCACCCAATCTAGAGAAAGAACCCGCAAAATGAGGCTGGTACGGGGTCTTATCTTTTGAAAATCGCACATCCCGATAAATTCGAAACATTTTCAATTTTTCAATTTCATCATGGGTTTTTAGTTCTTCCATTAAACTGTTGTAAAATGCTTTTGCCTCAGTTTCAATGACCTTGAACTCTTTTTTGTGTTCCGTGAACCATTCTCGATTATTGTTCTTTTTCAGCCGCTTTAAAAACTGAACAACCTCTTTATTGACTCTTGGCTTTGACATATTTTAAAATTCTTGCACAGTTATGATTAAAGAAAAGCTTCCATCATTCCGTCTTTAAAAACATCTGAATCTTGCAGGTAATTGTGCCCGCCTCCTTCAATGGTATATAACTTCTTCTCTATTTTCTCTGGAATGGACTCAAATAGTTTTTTTGCGAATTTAAATGGTATTACCCGGTCTTCCGTGCCATGAAAAATGAAGATCGGGCAAGTGATTTCCTGAACATACTCATTTGTTGGAAAGCGGTAGTTTGAAAGCCAACCGACCGGAAGAATGGGAAAACGATGTTGGCCAAGTGATACCGCACTGTAAAAAGGAGATTCCAAAATCAAGGTTTTGGGTTCGTTGCTGGCGGCTAGTCCTGTAGCGATGCCTGTTCCAAATGAGCGTCCGTATAAAATAATCTGATCCTCATCATATTTGGTCAAGGCGTGATTATAAAAAAGTTGTGCATCTTTTTTCAGGGCCTCTTCACTCAAATCACCTGAGCTCTTACCATAGGTTCGGTAATCAATCAAAAAAGCATCGTAACCTTTACTATTTATCAAATTAGCCACATGGCTCAAGTTGGAAACATTACCCGAATTACCATGAAAATACAGCACAATGCCTTTTGAACTGTCTTGTTTGATATGCACGGCATTCAGTTGGGCGCCGTCCTTGGCTTTCAAATTGAACTCCTCAAATTCTTGACAGAATTGATAGGTGTGGTTCATTGGCATTTTCGAGGGGAAAAATATGAGCCTTTCTTGAAAAGAGTACATTGAAATAGTCAACAATGCATAGCATACCCCCAGAAGGATCATTATTTTCTTGATTCTTTTCTTCATTTAGCTTTTTTACGAGTGTTTTACACCAATGCTCGAACCTGTTAAATCAACTGGTTTTGGTTTTGATGTAATGATTTCTTCCAATATTTTATGATAGGCTTCAAAGGTATTCAGATTCTTATGACCCCCACCAATGATGCTATGAAGAGTTGTAAGTTTTGGTTTAATTTTAGATAGTTTAACACTTGTTTTATAAGGAATTAACTTGTCATCTGTGCCGTGAACAATATGAATTGGGCATTGCACATATTGAAGCCATTTATAGGTAGGCATCGGAAATTTGATCAGTACAGAAAGTGGCATAAACGGAATATACCTTTTGGCGACTTTACTCAAGCTGTAATAAGGTGCATCAAGGATCAACATTCTAGGATTGTTCATAGACGCCAATTTCGTGGCAAAGCCTGAACCCAGTGAACGACCATACAGAATGATGTACTTTTCTTTCACGTTTTCTTTGAGCTTGTTGTAAATCACTTGCATATCACGTTTTACCGCCTTTTGAGTGCGACGCCCTGTGCTTTTGCCAAAGCCCCGATAATCAACCATGACCACATCATACCCATGACGGGTAAAATCCACCGCGAATTTACCCCACCCTTTTATACTTTTTGAGTTTCCCTTAAGATAAAAAACCACTCCTTTTGGATCTTTGGCTCGAAACCGAATTCCATTGATAACGGCACCATCACGGGTATCGATATTGTATTCTTCAGTTTCTTGATTCTCATAGTGAAATTCAAAGTCCTTGGCCAATTTTTCGGGCTTGAACATGAGGTAATCCTGCAGAAAGAACAAAACAACGCTTATGAAACAATATATTCCAAAAACGATGATTAGAATGTAAGCCCAATACGGCATTTGAAAAGTTTACCATCCAAAATACAAAAAATAAGAAAGAGGAACTATTGCCTACACGAATTCAAGCGAATTGAGCATCAGGCCTGAACCCGGTGCCACGTAATTCAATTGAATTAAGGTATTTGGTTTGAGGGAATCAATGATATCTGTTAAACTCAACTCTCCCTTACCCAATTGTATCATAGCCCCCATAATCATTCTTATCTGATAACGCATAAACCCTTTCCCCTTAACATGCAGGGCATAACTCTTTTCAGGAAAAAAATTTGCGCTAAGTATCTTATTTTCCCGTATCACGCAACAATCGATTGTTCGTATGGTGTTTGTGCCAGCTTTCAATCTAGCTGTATATGCAGAAAAATCATGGGTGCCCTCAAAAAGCGATGTGGCCTTTTTCATGTTGGCTATGTTCAAATCATCAATGATGTTGGTCATGAATGGGGCGGCGAAAGGATGGTTTTTTTCTCCAAAGGAAAACAAATACACATATTCCTTTTGCTTAACATCTTTAATGACATTGAACTTTTCATCAATTTCCTTTATTTCCAACGCCCTGATATCCGCTGGAAGGTTGCGATTCAATAGTTGTAAAAAATTTTGAGCATTGGCCATGGGAACATCGTCAACAAACAGCTCAAAAGCAGCGTCTAAAGCCGAAACTTTTGCATCAGTACGACTTGCTCCCAAGACTTTGAACTTTACATCTGGCAAAATGAAATTCAGGGTTTTTACGACCATTTGTTCCAGAGTTTTCCTATCCGGCTGTTTTTGCCATCCGCTATATCGGAATCCCAAATATTGAATTCTTACTAGATAATAAAAACGTCTTCGATCCATAAGTACGAAAAATGTGTTTAAAATTTGACTATGCTTCTTTGCCCCTTTCTACAATGCAGTTTTCACTGAAAATTTTGTAATTTGACACTTCAACCAACTAAATTATTGAAAATGAACACATTTCAAAAGGTAAAACCAACAGTATGGTTTTGGATTATCAGTATTGTCGCGTTGCTATGGAATCTGATGGGGGTCATCGCATACCTTATGGAGGCCTATATGAAAGATGAGGTCATGGCGGGCTATAGTGAAGCGCAACGTGAAATTTTTGCTTCACAACCGGCCTGGATTACTGGCGCCTTTGCCACTGCTGTTTTTGCCGGGGCAATTGGGTGCATTGCTTTATTATTGAGAAAAAAATGGGCAGGTCCTGTTTTGATGATTTCGCTATTGGCCGTTTTGGCCCGTACCATTTATTTTTTCTTTATGACTGACGGAACTGAAGTATTTGATGTTGTTGAAGGAACTGTATTGCCCATTCTTACTGTCGTCATTGCCGCAGGCTTGGTCATATTTTCAAGGGTATCGAAGGATCGCTTGTGGATCACATGAAAATGGTTTTAAATCATTGAAAATGCCGTACTAAGACAATTTTAATTGTCGCTTATGGAAAATTCTTGTTGTTTATCGGAAATGCGATATGAATACCAATATACATTTCAATATTGTACCATATTTAAAATATCATTGTATATCTTTCTGCATAAGTTCCTCCACTTTGCTGCATCCTAAAATGTAATACAGTTATGCGTAATTCTGTCATCAAAATCACTATATTTCTTAGTGTTTTGATTTTATTGATTCTTTGTATATCAAGTTTTTACGGGCCTTATTCGGGTAAATTCTATTTTCTAAAGGCATCCAGTTATGTACTACCCATCTTGACAGTGGTACATTTTATTTTCCTTTACGTATTGTGGTTTAAAATAAAGGAAGAGGAATTGACCGATCTACCCATGCGCAACCTTGAATACGGTTTGTACGTTATTTTCTTCTTCTATGGTTATAAATTTTATCAGAGTATCAGGGTTTTGGGTTCTTTTGAAGATTTTGAAAATCATTTATTACCAGAAGGATTCATGACCATTCAAATCACAATAGCTACACTTTATTTTCTTTTATTGGCGTTGACGTTATTGGTCTTTCTGTTTAGGAAAAAACGGGTTGGGGACTATAATTTTGAGGAAGCAAATAAAATTGATTCTTGGGATTGACAGAAAATTATTTACTATAAGAAAAGGCCTTGACACAACTTGTCAAGGCCTTTCATTATAAACCAAACACTAGAATTATTGTCTTATCACTACCTTTTTGGTAATGACTCTAGACTTACCATCGTAGACCCTTAATAAATAGATTCCACTTGGTATGGACTGTACATTAAAAGAAAGCCCTTCCTCATTGGTTCTCTTCATCTTTTTGGTGATATCATTGCCACCAAAATCATAGAGTGATACTTGAACTTTGTCTAAATCCATTGAAGCTGTAGTAATATTTATTTTGCCCACAGTAGGGTTTGGGTAAAGATTAACTACACTTCTACCACTTTTGGATTCATTCCTGACCACGGTCACTGGGTTCGAAAGATCGAAACAGCCCATAAGGTCGTTCGCATTCATTCCCATCTCAGCACCTT
>CAYSPL010000005.1:67421-70467 GCA_964432915.1 uncultured Maribacter sp. | reverse complement strand
CTTCAAGAGTTGGAGGAAGTCCCAATATCTTGCCCTGGTCATCAGTGATGACCCAGGTACTGTTGCTACCTGAGCGATCTCCGCTAAGAGAAAGTCCCGATACCATATCAGGTGTGCCATCAACGGTAAATTCGAATGGACCTCCGATGATCTCGCCCGCTTCCGGTTGGTTGCGATATACACGTACATTGTCATCCGAAAGATCATAGGTGCCCACAAGATCGGTAAGTGCATTGTTGCCCACCTCGAGACCCATCAACCCATCGGCATAGCTCAGGTTCCATATCAAGCAGACGCCAGGTCCCGCACCATCGAAATTGACAGCCTCGGGAGTTGGTGGCAATCCTAATATGGTACCTGCCTCATCGGTAACGACATATTGCATATTCGGACCAATGGCACCTTCAACACTCACTTTGGATACGCGATCTTCCACACCATCGCCAACACAGAAGTGGAAAGGCTCCTCATTCAAAGTTCCTCCGTCTACACTGGTTTGAGACCAGCTAGAGAAACTACCAAGAAAAATTGCAAGTAGTAGTACAAAAAAATTGGGGTTTGCGTAGTAATGTAATTTTCTCTTCATTTCTAGTTGTTTTTAGTATTCTATACAAACTAAGGCTTACCATGTCATCTATTGGTCACGAAAACATAAACTTTCAAAGGTATTCTGTAAGGATTTTGTGAACATTTCGGCTATTAATTCGAGAAACACTTCTCCATTCTCCTTAGTTGTTGCTGCAGATATCCTTTTTATGGGTTCTGATCGATGAACGGTAAACCGTGACAATTATGTGATACATTTTAACTTCTTTCGTAATCATAATAATTATGAAAAAAATTCTTATCATCGAAGATGACCCAGAAATCATAAAACTTTTGGAAATTCATCTCACAGACCTCATTTATACAACCGCTAAGGCTACGGATGGGAAAGTTGGATTGAACATGGCTTTGGAACATGATTACGACCTGATTCTATTGGATTTGACGCTGCCTACGATGGATGGTGTGGAGATATGCAAGAAGCTTAGAATCCATAAGAATACACCGGTAATTATGCTTACCGCTAAATCGGAAGAAATAGACCGTGTACTTGGTTTGGAAATGGGTGCGGATGATTACATAACCAAACCCTTTAGTATACGCGAACTTTTGGCGCGGGTCAAAGCTGTTTTACGGCGTGCCAATTCCAGTAAGCTCGATAAAAAAGACTCAGTAGCCATTGCCGCTGAAGGTTTACAAATTGATATTGACAAACGAAAGGTTCTTTTGCAGGATAAACGTGTTGAATTATCGCCAAAAGAGTTTGAATTATTAGTATTGATGGCTTCAAATCCAGGGCGTAATTATACAAGGACCGAACTCTTGAACATGATTTGGGGCTATAATTTTGATGGCTATGAGCATACGGTAAATTCCCATATCAATAGGCTCAGAGCCAAGATTGAGTCTGATATGGCTAACCCCAACTACATCTTGACTACTTGGGGTGTTGGGTATAAATTCAATGAAGATATTTTATCATGAGCAATTCAGAAAAAACATTGACCCCCCGTTTGGTTAAAAAGCTTTGGTTGGCTTTTATTCTATTGGTTTTACTTATGGGGATCAGTTATATATTCATCGCCAGGTATATTACCAACAAGCACAATGAGGCAACAATGCAAAGGGTAAATGCCGATGTTGCCAATCATGTTATTCAAGAAAAATTTCAAAATACATCGCCCTTTTTAGTTGACGGAAGTGTGAACAAAGCGTTATTCGGCGATTTAATGCACGACATGATGGCAGTAAACCGCAGCATAGAGGTGTACCTTTTAGACAAGTCTGGTAGCATACTCTATTCTGTGGTTCTTGACCCCAAAGACAATGAGGCGGCCAAAGAGGTGGACTTAGGCCCGATCAATGAATTCATTGCTAAAGAAGGGAAAGAATACATTGTGGGTGATGATCCGCTTAATCCTGGTAAAAAGAAAATATTCTCCGCGGCCCCATTCGATGTTGAAGGTAAAGAAGGTTTCATTTATATTGTATTGGCAGGAAAGGAATTTCAGGCAATCAGTGATAATCTTTTGGGGCAATATTTTGCAAAACTTGGGTTTGGGGGCACTCTATTGACTATGCTTTTTGCAGTAATTATAGGTCTTTTAAGCATTTGGTTCATAACGAAAAACCTACGTCTAATCACAAGAACGGTAAGACGATTTCAAGAAGGTGATTTGGAGGCGCGTATCGAAAATCCCAACAAATCAGACATTTCTGTTTTGGCAAATTCTTTCAATGAAATGGCGGATACTATTACAGGAAATATTGACAAAATGCAATCTGTTGATTTGCTGCGTCGAGAATTGATCGCTAACGTGTCGCATGATTTGAGAACACCATTGGCTGTTTTAAAAGGGTATATCGAAACCCTTCAAATGAAAGGCAATTCGTTATCAGAAGCCGAAAAACTAGAATATCTTCAGATAACCCATGGTAATGTGGATAAGCTCTCAAAGCTTATCAATCAACTTTTTGAATATTCCAAATTGGAAGCGGAACAAGTTACTCCCGTAAAAGAACCTTTTTCCATCACAGAACTTTCACATGACCTGATCGCAAAATTCAAAGTACTTGCTGAGCAAAAACAAATTGTTTTGCAGTTGGATAAGCCTGAAGAGAACAATATGGTCTTCGCTGATGTAAGTTTAGTGGAAAGAGCTTTACAAAACCTCATTGAAAACGCCATAAAATATACCCCGTCTAATGGAAAGGTTACATTAGGACTACTAAAAAAGGGAAAGAACATAGAAATCAATATTACCGATACTGGCACAGGTATACCCGTAAACGAGCAGCCTTTTATTTTTGATCGTTACAAACAAGTTGATGAAAGCTCTAAAAAACAAGGGTCAGGATTAGGTTTGGCTATTGTAAAAAAAATCATCGAACTTCATGATACCACCATTACTGTATTGAGTAAACCCAAAGAAGGTACTTCTTTTATTTTCAATTTACCTGCCTATCGAGTATAAGAATCGTTGCCAAAAAAGAAGGAGAA
>CAYSPL010000005.1:64034-67321 GCA_964432915.1 uncultured Maribacter sp. | reverse complement strand
TTTTCAATTTACCTGCCTATCGAGTATAAGAATCGTTGCCAAAAAAGAAGGAGAAACATTATTTTTACTAAGGTTTTCGCTATAATTCGTTTATAAAACTTCCGTACAAATCTTTGAACTGATACCCTTCTGAAAATCTATTCTTACTCAGTTTTTTATAAGCGACCAATCCCCATAAAACAATTTCCTTCAGAAAATAAATATCATCTTTCGGGTAATCTGGTTGATGCTGCTTTAAGAGCGTATTGAGTTCTGGAATACTGTCAAGGGTTCTTTTGTATTCTGCATCTGTAAAATCATCAAGCAATTCAAATCCCTCCCCCTGAAAAAACCAATGCAACAATTCATCATAAGGTGTTTCCTCATCTTTCCGCTCGAGTTTATTGATTTTTGGAAAGTACTGCGGAAATACCGTTTTCACGGCATCATCAATAAGGATGGAAGCAACGCCATCTGCGCCTTCTTGCTCACCTTCATACACTAACTCGATTTTACCCGTTATAGCGGGGATCACACCTAAGAAATCACTAAGGCGAACCATGGTTTCATCCGCTCCGGCCAGCAAGGCACGTCTTTCAGCAGTGCTCAACAAATTTTCAAAGGCCGTAATGCTAGTACGAGCGCTAACACCACTTTTGGCATCAACATATTCACTTTTTCTTGCCTCAAAACTTATTTGTTCCAATAAATCCTTAGCGACATCAGGAACGTAAATAGCATCTGATTGTCTTTTGTCCAAATTCGATTCTTGTGCCGTTATTTTTCGAGCCGTTTCAATGTCATCTGGATAATGGGTCAATATTTGCGATCCAATTCTATCTTTCAATGGGGTCACTATACTACCTCTATTGGTGTAATCTTCAGGATTTGCCGTGAAAATAAATTGTACATCCAAGGGTAAACGAAGTTTGAATCCGCGAATCTGTATATCTCCTTCTTCCAATATGTTAAATAAAGATACTTGAATTCTTGCTTGAAGATCTGGGAGTTCATTGATCACAAAAATACAACGGTTCGCACGCGGAATCATTCCAAAGTGAATAACTCGATCATCAGCATAAGACAATTTTAAATTTGCTGCCTTGATGGGATCTACATCTCCTATCAAATCAGCTACCGTAACATCTGGTGTAGCCAATTTTTCGTAAAAACGTTGATCACTATGCAGCCAAGAAATCGGTGTTTCATCTCCCTTTTCATTTATCAATTCGATGGCATAGTGCGACATCGGTTTTGTGGGGTCGTCATTGATTTCAGACCCTTCCACCACGGGAATAAATTCATCCAACAAGTTGACCATCAATCTGGCCAAGCGCGTTTTTGCTTGTCCGCGCAAGCCCAATAAATTGATGTTGTGACGTGAGAGAATCGCACGCTCCAACTCTGGAATCACGGAGTTTTCATAACCCCAAACCCCTTCAAAGGTGTTTACTCCTTTTTTGATACGATCTCTAAGATTATCACGTAACTCGTCTTTGATGCTTTTTGATTCATACCCTGATTTTTTAAGGGCACCCAAGGTTTTTATTTCTTTATATTTCAATTTCATATTTTTTGTGTTGATAGTTGCTGGTTGACGGCTGACGGTTATTGACAATGGTTACCACCAACAAACAACCATTTACTTCAATCTTTTTGTTCTATTGTTTTCGTAATCTTCAAAAATCATTTCCCCCAATCCCTTTAAACCCGTGAAAAATGCCTTACCTCTGTTGGCCTCCGTAAAATGTCTAATGAATTTCATTAAATAAGGATCTTCGGCAATCATGAAGGTGGTTATGGGTATATGCAATTTTCTGGCTTGACGCGCCATATTATAGCATTTCTCAATAATGTAATCATCAAGTCCGACACTATTTTTATAATAGGTGCCATCAGGCAGTCTAACACAGCTGGGTTTACCGTCGGTAATCATGAAAATCTGTTTGTTGGTGTTCCGTTTTCTACGAAGCATATCCATTGCCAATTGTAAACCGGCGACGGTGTTTGTGTGATACGGACCCACTTTCAAATAAGGCAATTCTTTAATCGGAATAGGCCAAGCATCATTGCCAAAAACAAGTATATCCAAAGTATCTTTGGGGTATCTAGTGGTGATCAGTTCTGCCAGTGCCATGGCCACTTTTTTAGCGGGAGTGATTCGATCCTCGCCATACAAAATCATGCTATGACTGATATCGATCATCAAGACGGTGCTCATTTGGGCTTTGTATTGGGTGTCTTCAACCACCAAGTCTTCCTCACTCAGTTGAAAATCACCAATACCATGGTTGATTTGGGCATTTTTCAAACTCTCGGTCATTGAGATATTCCCCAAGTCATCTCCGTAACGGTATTCTCGCATATCCCCAGTATGCTCGTCTCCCTGTCCTGATTTCCCCGTTTTATGGTTGCCTGATCCGCTTCGTTTCAGTTTTCCGAAAATCTGATCTAAGGCGCGTTGCCGAATAATGCGCTCCATTTTGGCCGTGATGGAATATGAACCACCTCCTTTTCCGTCTGCTCCTTCCTCACCTTCATTGCCCATTTGCCCCCCGCCATCCTTAAATTCCTCACGAATGTATCCTTTGGCCTTTAAATCTTCAATGAAATCATCGATGGTATAGTCTTCTTCGGTCAGTTCGTATTCCTTATCCAATTCGCGCAACCAATCGATAGCCTCATCAAAATCGCCCGAGGTATGTGTGATGAGCTCTTGAAAAACATCAAAAAGCCGTTCAAAAGATGTCTGTTGTGGGGCTTTATAGGGCGTAAATCGAAAACCTTTCCTTGTTCCTAATGCCATCATATAAAAATACTACTTTTGCTAAAATTATTTTTCACATTTAGTGAAGTTTAACAACTGAATGAATCATTTCATCCGTATATAGAAATTGAACACTAAAAGTGCACTAACTATTATGATTTTCGCTACGCTACAAAAAAGAATTTTTTCTATTTTTCTCTTATTGACATTGACTTTTTACTCATGCAGCACCGATAAGGATGAACCCATTGCTCCTGAGGTTGAAATGACTGAAGAAGAGATGGAGGTTGTTGACGAAGCTGCCAATACTGAAGATTCAACCGAGGATACAACAGAGGACACCACTGAGGACTCTACGGAAGATACCACGGAAGATTCAACTGAAGATACTACAGAGGACTCTACGGAAGATACCACGGAAGACTCTACGGAAGATTCCACTGAAGAGACAACAGAGGACTCTACGGAAGATTCAACCGAGGATACTACAGATGATTCCACTGATGACAATACAGATGATTCCACTGATGACAATACAGAT
>CAYSPL010000005.1:0-63934 GCA_964432915.1 uncultured Maribacter sp. | reverse complement strand
ACTGATGACAATACAGATGATTCCACTGATGACAATACAGATGATTCCACTGATAACAATACAGATGATTCAACTGATGACAATACTGACGATTCTACCGATACGAATTCATGTACCAATCCCGCCGATTTCGTTTTTCAAGAGGAGAACGGACTCGTACTTGCCGAGTTTGAAGATGTAGCCTTAAATGGTGCTTGGGCACTGAGAACAGAGTTTGGCGGATTTTCAGGCGACGGATATCTGGTCTGGGAGGGTCCGCAATATTTCAACCAACCCGGAAATGGCATACTAACCTTTAAGATAAATATTCAAACCCCGGGTACCTATCGCTTTATGTGGCATACTGATATTACCATTGGCGATAGTGGTAGTGAGCACAATGACACTTGGTTACGATTTGATGATGCTGATGATTTCTTTGGTGTGAAAGTGGGTGGAACGGGAATTGTTTACCCAAGGGATAGAGGGAAATCTCCGAATCCCCAAGGATCTTCAAGTGACGGTTGGTTTAAGATTTTTCGCAGTGGCAATCTTGATTATCAGTGGGAAGCCTTTACCTCTGATAACAATGCACATGATATTTATGTGACTTTCAATAATCCGGGTATCTATACCATGGAAGTTTCAGCGAGATCTTCTGGCCATGCCATTGACCGTTTCGTGCTATTTACAGATAATTGGTCACCGGCGGATGCTACCGGAAGTAGCAATTTCAGTACAATCACTTGTGACTAGTTCGGTGTTTTATTTAGCAGTTGACAGTTTTGGTTGATGGTTTTTGTTTGCTTAGGGCACTTTGTTTCTAAAATTAAAATTTTTTCAAATACCAAAATCCAAATTCCATGCCTTTCGCAGTACACAGCACTATGCGGTTTGTGTTTAAGGTTTGGTGTCTAGCGTCAAATTGTAAATTCCAAATGCCAAAATCCAACTTCTGGAACCCCGAAAATTCACAATAAAATGAGCATTTCATCGAATAATTTCAGTTCGCTGTGTAGTTCATCGAATAGCTACATCCAAAGATAGCTTGACCTGCGTAGGTATGATCCCAAATCTTAAATTTTATCACTATGCCTACCCTACGAATTGCCGCTTTGGCCCCCTTGACACTATTTATTATTTTACTTTTCAGTATATTCTCTTGTTCTAAAGATGCGCCCGTCATTGACATCCCAGAAACGGATATGACCACTGAAGAGGAAAGTCAAGACAATACGGATTCGTCATCCGATGATGACCCGATGCCCACAAATGACCCGACCTCAGGTTCTGATTCCGATTCTGACAATAATTCTAATTCATGTTCGAATCCAGCAGATTTTATCTATAATGAGGAAAACGGAATTGTTTTAGTTGAGTTTGAAAATACCATTTTTGGCGATAGCTGGAGTAAACAATCAAGTTCAGGAGTCGACTATCTCGTATGGCAAGGCGACCAATACTTCAATCAACCTGGCAACGGTTTATTGACCTATAACATCAAAATCAACAACCCTGGCACCTATCGTTTTCATTGGTACAACGCCATTATGATAGGTAGTGACGGTACAGAGCATAATGATTCTTGGTTACGTTTCAATGATGCTGATGATTTTTACGGACAAAAAGGCAACAGTGTTGTTTACCCGAGAGATACTGGTAAAAGTCCTAACCCTGCAGGTTCCTCAAAAAACGGTTGGTTTAAAATTTACCGCAGCGGTGGTACCGAGTTCAAATGGTCTACCCGCACCTCAGACCACAACGCCCATGAAATCTATTTGCGCTTTGATTCAGCCGGTGTTTATAAAATGGAAGTATCTGCACGTTCTTCAGGACATGCCATTGACAAATTCATTTTGTTCAAAGACAATTGGTCAGAAGCCGATGCCACAAACGCCAAAAATTTCAGCACGGTTACATGTAACTAGAAAAAAAGACCTAACTACTCCCTTTTCTTAAAACCCAACTGCGGTGCCGAGGTCAAATATGATCTCGGCATTTTTTTGAATTTTGCTTTCGACCACTTAGCTCTCCGACGTTCTTACGGTTATCAGATTATTCTTGAAGACGGCAATCGAATAACTGCTGATAAGTCAGTTTTTTTCTTCATATGCCAAAATGATATCTTTAAGACTTATCAATACCAATTCGATAGATTTATGCTGATTATCCGATTATTGCGCTTAATTTTCAAAAAATGAATACTTCAAAAATAAATTTAGTACTCGTCGTTTTAATCACTTTATTTTCGTGCAAAGAAAATAATAGAAAAGAGAAAGAATTAATATCGAAAAAAAATGAAATTGTTGAAGTGGAAAATTGAGCTCGAAAGCTTTTATTTTCTATTTTGAAGCAATAAAACCAAACTACCTTTGAAACCAACGCTCCAAAAACTGCTCATAATAGGCCTAGTGGCTGAGGCCCTGATTTTTATTGGGTCGTATATAATGTATCCTGAGTGGGAAGAAACCTTTCGCTATGCCGCCCGCTATTCAGGGCGTTTGTCCGCTATGGTATTTCTTATGGCTTTTTACGGCTTTGCGATGGCCTTTCCAAAACCTTTAAAGGAAAATAGTTGGGTCAGAAATTTGATTCGCCTATTCGCAATAGTACATATCATTCATTTTGGGTTTTTGGCAATGAATATTTATTTGAACAATATAGCGTTGGTTCCCGTGAAACTTACAGGTGGTGCTTTGGCTTACCTAATGATCGTTAGCGCCCCTTTCGTTTTGCATCGCCTAATAAAACCACTTCAAATGGTCTATTTCTATTATGTCACTGTAGTCATGATCGTGACCTATCTCTCTCGGGCCAAAGGCGATTTTGAGGGCGGTGAGCCCTTTTGGTTCCATTATTTTGCCCTAGGGGTGCTTATAGCGAGTGCCCTAATTTTCGGTATTCTCATGTTTAAAAACCGTAAACGGACTTTTTGAAGTGCCGAGTTATTTATTCCTTTTCTTCAATTCTGCTTCAATATCTTTTAGAGTAAAACCCTTCGCTTGTAACAGAATTAAATAGTGAAAAAGCAAGTCCGCACTTTCATATAAGAATAAGTCGTCATTCGAATCTTTTGCTTCAATGACGGTTTCAACGGCCTCCTCTCCTACTTTTTGGGCGATTTTATTGATGCCCTTTTCAAATAAAGATACGACGTAGCTTTGTTTGATACCCTGCCGAAGGTCAGGGTCTATTTCTGCCTCCTCTTTACGTTGTCTAATAATGTCTTCCAATTCAGTAAGAAATGCGAAGTTGGAGTCGTTTTCCTCATTCCAGCAGGTATCGGATCCGGTGTGACATGTGGGTCCCTCTGGATTCACAGAAATCAAAAGTGTGTCTTGATCACAGTCGTTTTTGATGGCAACCAAGTTCAAAAAATTACCACTCTCTTCGCCTTTTGTCCATAAACGTTGCTTACTTCTGCTAAAGAAAGTTACCTTGTTGGTTTTCAAAGTTTTATCGAGTGCTTCTTTATTCATATATCCAAGCATCAAAACATTCTTGGTTTGGGCATCTTGTATGATGGCGGGTATGAGAGCACCCTCTAACTCGCCCCAAGGGGGAGGATTGAAATTGTGTTCTTTTTTCATTAAGAATACTACTTTTTTATTTTCTAAATACTGGTTTTCTAGATTCCCTCTTTTTTAGGGACGGGTGACGATGATTCAAGTGGGTAAACTTTGAATTTTAATTCATGTTCTTTTTTGTTCAAACCAAAAAACCCCTCCGCCTACTCGGCACCTTCACTTAAAAAAAGGAGAGGACTATTCATTATAACCTAACGGGTATATTGTTTTGCTGCAATTCTTTTTTCAAATCCTTGATTTTTATTTCCTTGAAATGAAAAACACTGGCCGCTAGGGCGGCATCGGCTTTTCCTTCTTTGAAGGTGTCTGTGAAATGTTTCATATTTCCTGCGCCACCAGAGGCGATTATCGGGATATTCAATTCCGTCGACAATCGTGCCAGCGCTTCGTTGGCAAATCCGTCTTTGGTACCGTCATTATCCATTGACGTAAACAAAATTTCGCCTGCACCTCTTTTCTCCACTTCTTTTGCCCAATCAAACAAGTCCAATTCCGTCGCAACCTTGCCCCCAACCAAATGAACGATCCACTTGCCATCAATCTGCTTCGCATCAATTGCCACAACAATGCATTGGGAGCCAAACTTCGCCACCAAATTATTGATCAACTGCGGGTTCTTCACTGCTGATGAGTTGATGGAAACCTTATCGGCACCGTTCTGCAAAAGTACATCCACATCTTCAATGCTTGAAATTCCACCACCAACCGTAAAGGGAATATTCACTTTCTCTGCAACGCGGTACACCAAATCCGCCAAGGTTTTACGTTTTTGCTCGGTTGCTGAAATATCCAAAAACACCAATTCATCAGCTCCCTCTCTACTGTAGATTTCAGCCAATTCCACCGGATCTCCCGCATCACGTAAATCCACAAAATTGACCCCCTTAACGGTACGGCCGTCTTTAATATCCAAACAAGGGATTATTCTTTTTGCTAACATACTGCCCCCTCTAACTCCCCCAAAGGGAGAGGATTTTTACTGATACCTAATATCATATTATCACTTATTTTATAGTATTCTATTTAGTAGCCCCTTGTGGGGGTTTGGGGGCTTTTTTATTCAAATCCATTCCATCATAAAAGCCCAAATCTGTGTTTTTTAATTGTTTGGTCCAAAAAGCAATTTGCCCAGTGTGATAGGAATAATGCTCCACCGCATGCATCACAACGCCTATTCCCGAAAAATAAAAACCTTGCACGTGTCGCTTTCGAATCAACTGTTCAATTGAAGCATCGTTGATGACTCGCTTTGCAGCTTCCACAGTTTCGTTCAATTTCTCGAGCAATTCCCCTTTGGAGTAGCCTGATAAGGTTGAAAATTCCAAATCACGATTTCGTTTGTCTTCAGTTTCTCCTAATGAGGAAATGACATATTGGGTAATGTTTCCGCATAAATGAAGAATCAAATTGCCCACACTATTTAATGATGAATTTGGTTTTTTCCAGACTTCTTCTTCTGAAAGCTGATTCAATGAAATAGTATTCATACGCATGCTTTCATCAAGGCGATAAAGAGCGTTTTGAATGAATTCTTCTCGTAGGTTTTCTTCCATAACTATTCAGATATGATATAATTTTCCAATTGCTTTAAGCTAATTCTATTTTCATAAATGGCTTTTCCGATGATAGCCCCTTCGCAACCCATTTCCACTAATTTAGGGAGTTCATTAAAGGTGGAAATTCCGCCAGAGGCGATTAATTTTATTGATTTCTTGGATTGGTCTTCGACTGCGCTCAGACTAACACTCTTCAAAATTTTATGATACAGTTCAAAAGAGGGTCCCGCTAACATACCGTCTTTACTGATATCAGTGCAAATTACGTATTCAATGCCTTTTTGCTGATACCCTTGAATAAAAGGAATAAGTTCTTCCTTTGATTCTTCTTGCCAACCCGACACAGCTACTTTTTCGTCTTTCGCATCTGCCCCCAAAATTATTTTGTCTGGACCATAGGTTTCAATCCAGTTGCTAAATGTTTCCCTGTCTTTCACGGCTATACTACCTCCTGTAATCTGATTTGCACCATTTTCAAAAGCAATGCGAAGGTCTTCGTCTGATTTGAGTCCGCCACCAAAATCGATTTTCAAATTGGTTTTAGTTGCGATTTGCTCCAAAACCTTATGATTCACAATGTGTTTGGACTTTGCCCCATCCAAATCAACCAAATGCAAATATTGAATCCCGTGTGCTTCGAACATTTTGGCGACTTCCAACGGATTTTCATTATAAATCTTCTTGGTATCGTAATCGCCTTTTGAAAGTCGAACACATTTACCCTCAATGATATCAATTGCAGGGATGATTCGAAGCCCCCTAGCCCACGAAGTGGAAATACTATTCTGTGAACTCATACTTCTAAAAAATTTTGCAAAATTCTTTCCCCAATAGTTCCACTTTTCTCTGGATGAAACTGCGTGCCATAAAAATTATCTTTTTGCAAGGCTGCGCTATATTTCAAACCATAATCGGTTTCTGCAATGGTCTCGTTGCACAAGGGGGCATAAAAACTATGCACCAAATAGATATATTCTTGATCAGAAACATTTTCGAATAAACTCGTTTTCAAATTACCGATTTGATTCCATCCAATCTGAGGTACTTTAACCTTATTTGAAAATTTAGATACATCGGTATTGAAAATTCCCAATCCTTTGGTATTTCCTTCCTCTGTGGAATTGCACATCAGTTGCATGCCCAAACAAATACCCAAAACCGGCTGTTTCAAATCAGGAATGATCTTATCCAATCCACTTTCCCTGAGTTTTTTCATGGCACTACTCGCCTCGCCCACTCCAGGAAAAATCACTTTTTGGGCATTTCGAATTTCTTCAACATCACTGCTCAAAACAGCTTCATAGCCCAAGCGCTTCATGGCAAACTTTATACTTTGTATGTTTCCGGCACCGTAGTCAATGATTACGAGCCCCCCATCCCTCAAAGGGGAAGAATCGATTACCTTATTTTTAGTTTTTTCTTTTTCCATTTATGTCATACTCTAGTACTCTTTTAGGAGTTGGGAAACTCCTATAAAATTCCCTTTGTAGATGGCAATACCATCTTTTCAACATCTTGTTTGACTGCCATTTTGATAGACTTTGCAAAAGCCTTGAAAATAGCCTCAATTTTATGGTGTTCATTTTTACCTTCCGCTTTGATATTCAAATTGGCCTTTGCACCATCGGTAAACGATTTAAAAAAGTGATGAAACATCTCTGTGGGCATATCGCCCACCATTTCACGTTTGAAATCGGCTTCCCAAACCAACCAATTTCTTCCTCCAAAATCAAGAACTACTTGTGCTAAACAATCATCCATGGGCAAACAAAAGCCGTAGCGTTCTATGCCCAATTTATTTCCAAGCGCACTGTGAAAAACTTCCCCTAAGGCAATGGCCGCATCTTCAATGGTGTGGTGCTCGTCAACTTCGAGATCACCTTTTACCTGAATATCCAAATCCATTTGACCATGACGCGCCAATTGATCGAGCATATGATCGAAAAATGCCAGTCCGGTGTTGATGTTACTCTTTCCAGTTCCATCTAGATTCAACTGGATTTTAATATCGGTTTCATTGGTCCTTCTATGGATTTTCGCTGTTCTTGCCTTCACTTTTAAGAACCCATAGATTTGCTCCCAATCATTACTTTCGAGGGCGATTATCGCATCCAATTCATCACGTTTTACGGTAATTTCGCCAGTACCCAGATTCGTATTGTCATTTATGAAAATTCCTTTAGAACCAAGGTTTTTGGCCAATTCCATATCCGTCAATCGGTCTCCAATGACATAAGAATTTTCTAAATCGTATTCCTCTGAAAAATAATCGGTTAGCAATCCCGTGCCCGGTTTTCGGGTATCAGCATTGTCTTTGGGGAAAGTTCTATCGAGAAAGACCTTGTCAAAAACAACCCCTTCGTTTTCAAAAGATTTTAAAATAAAATTATGGACAGGCCAAAACGTTTCTTCAGGAAAGATATCGGTACCCAATCCGTCTTGATTGGTAATCATGACCAATTCATAATCAAGTTCTTTGGCAATTTTTCCTAAAAAAGTAAAAGCTTTTGGGTAGAATACCATTTTCTCAAAGGCATCTATCTGCTCATCAGTGGTTTCTTTAATGATGGTGCCATCGCGGTCAATAAACAGGACTTTGCGCGCCCCTCCGTCCCTGAGTGGGGAACTCTTACTCACTTCATTTGTGATGTTTCTTTTCATTTTTATTTAATGTAATGCTGAACTTGTTTCAGCATTCGTTAATCAATTACTTAAATGCAATTCAAATCTATTTCCTCTAAACTAATAGTTTTCGATTCTGGATTGGTTTGTTTATTTAAATTCCATTTCCATTCCTTGTGCCAATTTTTTAATTGATTTTCGCTATTAATTGCCTCCTGCTTCTTTGGGTAGAACTCATATCGCAAAATATCATCGGCAGTATACTTTTTTGTAAACAAAGCCCCTTCCCTTCTGATGTGCTGCCCAATTCTGAAATCCAATTGTCAAGAAAAACCAATATATAAGACAGTCCTGTTTTTATTTGATAAAAAGTAGACATCGTATTTTTTCGTTTTAAATGCCATTTCGTTTACTTCAAAGGTTCCTGAAACAAGTTCAGTACATTTCAACTTCTTTTAAAACTTGTATGAGTTTATCATTCTCCGCATTAGTCCCTACCGTAAAGCGAAGGGTGTTTTCGCACAGTGGTTGGGTACTTCGGTTTCTGATGACGATTCCCCTATCTAGTAATTGCTGGTATCTTTGGTCTGCATTATCTACCCGCGCCAAAATGAAATTGGCCTCTGACGTATAAATGGCTTCAATGAACGAAACCTCTTTTAAGGCGGCATTCAATTTAGTTCGCGCTGCAAAAATTTGAGCCACCTCATTACTAATGATTTTCGAATTTGAAACCCGCTCCAAGGCCTTCCTTTGCGTGAGTGCATTCACATTGTACGGCGGTTTGATTTTATTCAAAATAGTGATGATTTCTTTGGAAGCCATACAAATACCCAGTCGTATGCCTGCCATCCCATAAGCTTTTGACAGGGTTTGTGTTACCACTAAATTCGGGAATTCATCAAGTCTTGAAACCCAACTTTCTTTTTCGGAAAAATCGATATATGCCTCATCAATCACAATAAGACCTATGAAAGATTTTAACAATTTCATTATGCTTTCTTCGGAAAAACTATTGCCGGTAGGGTTATTGGGCGAACAAATGAAAATAATCTTGGTGTTTTCGCCGACCGTTTTCAGTATTTTATCAACATCTGGTTGAAATTTTTGCGTCAATAAAACTTCTTTGTTTTCAACATTGTTTATTCCGGCCAGTACCTTGTACATTCCGTAAGTTGGTGGAAGTGTAATTACGTTATCGATCTTCGGTTCGCAAAACGCTCGGAATAGCAAGTCCAAAACTTCATCACTGCCGTTTCCCAATAAAATATTATCAAGTCCTATGTTTTTTTGCTGTGCCAAAACCGCTTTTAAATTTCTTTGTTGCGGGTCAGGATAGCGATTGACTCCATTTTCAAACGGATTCTCATTCGCATCTAGAAACACCATTTCAGAGCCATCAGAAACGAATTCATCGCGTGCCGAGGAATAAGGTTTGAGACCTTTTACGTTTTCTCTAACTATTTTGTCAATATTGAAACTCATTTTAAACTATTCAGTCTTAAGGTTATAGCGTTTTTATGGGCTTGAAGACCTTCGGCTTCTGCCATGAGTTCTATTGCCGTTCCTATTTCTTTTAAGCCTTCTTTCGAAATCTTTTGAAAAGTCATGCTTTTCATAAAACTGTCCAGATTCACACCGCTATACTGCTTGGCATAGCCATTTGTGGGCAAGGTATGATTGGTGCCAGAAGCATAATCCCCAGCACTTTCAGGCGTGTAATTACCCACAAAAACAGAACCTGCATTTTGAATGTTTTCCAAAAAGAAATGTTCATTTTCCACACAGATGATAAAGTGTTCAGGACCATACTCATTGATTAAATCCATAGCAGTTTCCTCATTTGGAACATAAATAAGCCTACTGTTCGCAATGGCTTTTTGGGCAATTGCCTTTCGGGGAAGTTCTTCGAGCTGTTCTGCTATTTCTTGCTCAACAATGGTCATAAATTCTTTGGATGTCGAAACCAAAATAACCTGGCTATCTGCTCCGTGCTCTGCTTGGCTCAATAAATCGGAAGCCACAAAAGCAGCATTGGCCGTATCATCTGCCAAAACAAGTAATTCGCTTGGCCCCGCAGGCATATCGATGGCAACTCCGTATTTGGTAGCGATTTGCTTGGCAACCGTGACATATTGATTGCCAGGGCCAAATATTTTATGCACTTGCGGTATACTTTCAGTACCGAAAGTCATTCCGGCAATCGCTTGTATGCCTCCCACTTTAAAAACTTTAGAGACCCCACATAAACTAGCGGTATATAAAATTGCTGGACTGATTTTTCCCTCTTTATTTGGAGGAGAGCACAAAATAATTTCACGGCATCCTGCCAGTTTAGCTGGTATGGCCAACATCAAAACACTTGAAAACAAGGGTGCCGTACCCCCAGGAATGTAGAGACCCACTTTTTGAATAGGCCGTTTTTCTTGCCAACACCGCACACCGTTTGAGGTTTCAATCGCTATTTTTTCAGTTTTCTGTGCTTTATGGAATTTTTCAATATTGGTTTTTGCGAGTTGAATGGCCGATTTTAATTCGTCAGATACTAGGGCAACGGCTTCCTTAATTTCGGAACTTGAAACCAGCAAACGATCCAAAACGACCTTATCAAATTCTTGGGTGTATTTTTTAAGCGTCACATCGCCCTTGACTTGAACCTCCTTAAAAATGTCATTAACCCTGTCTTCAATATCAGCCACTGATTGGGTTGGCCGTTTCAAAACGGACTTCCAATTTTTTCTTGCTGGGTTATCTATTATTTTCATTTCTTTCAGGTAAACAGATTCCCGCCTTCGCGGGAATAACATTAAAAATCTATAAAACCATTTTTTCAATGGGGCACACTAGAATGCCCTCAGCTCCGGCCTGTTTCAGTTCGTCGATGACCTCCCAAAATTTGTCTTTATTGATGACGGTATGTACTGAGCTCCAGCCATCCTCTGCAAGAGGAAGGACGGTGGGACTCCGCATTCCGGGAAGTAAATCAATAACTGTATTCAATGTATTGTTGGGTGCGTTCAAAAGCACGTACTTTGATTGTCTTGCTCTTAAAACCGATTGGATCCGAAACTGCAATTTTTCAAGCACACCTCTACTCTCTTCCGATATTTTTGGAGAAACGGCCAAAACAGCTTCACTCTTCAACATCACTTCAACCTCTTTCAGATTGTTTTTAAATAAGGTACTACCGCTTGAGACAATATCGCAGATGGCATCCGCCAGACCAATGTTCGGGGCAATTTCAACAGAACCATTGATTATGTGCAAATCGGCATTCACGCCTTTATCTTTCAAATAGTTCTTGACCGTGTTCGGGTACGAAGTGGCAATTCGTTTTCCTTCAAAGTCTTTGATCGAAGTGTATTCCTCTCCCTTGGGAATGGCCAAAGAAACCTTGCATTTTGAAAAGCCAAGTTTTTCAGCAATCGCAATATCTTCCCCTTTTTCAATCAAGACATTCTCGCCAATAATAGCAATATCAACCACACCATCTCGTAAATACTGGGGAATATCCCCATTTCTAAGGTAGAAAACCTCCATGGGAAAATTACGGGAAGAAGCTTTCAGTTGATCTTTGCCATTGTCAATTGAGATACCGCAGTCTTTTAAAATACGTAGTGAATCCTCATTCAAACGACCTGATTTTTGTATCGCTATTTTGATTTTCATAAATGGTACTTTTTAAATTCCTTTTTCACGAATGTGAGCATCTTTTAGATTTATTTCTGATTCCCGCCAACATGGGAATGACCATAAGTTATTCAATAAAAAACCCGTTTGATTGCTCAAACGGGTTTCATATATCTTGTAATACTACAATACATTTCTACCTCGCGTGAGCGCAAGTATCGAAATGATGATGTGTATTGTTGTTTGTCATTTATAATGTAAAAGTATAAATAGATTATAAACTTTACAAAAGAAAGTTATATTTAAAACAAAAAGATTGCCGCTAAGGGCAACCTAAAACATTTTAATTATTACCCAAAATCAGAGGTAAGCCTGCATCGCCTCCACCTACAACAATAACCTTTGAATTTGGGGATTGTGATAGTTCTAAAGTAGCATCAATACCTTTATCTTGAAGAATCTTATCGGTTAGTGAGGCACTTAATATTCTGTTTGCATCAGCTTTACCTTGCGCTTCAATTCTAACTTTTTCAGCTTCTTTCTCTGCCGTTACCAAACGGAATTCATACTCCAATGATTCTTGCTCTTGCTTCAACTTTCGTTCAATGGCCTCCTTAATGGTTGGTGGAAGTGTAACGTCTCTAATCAAGACTTCATTCAACTGAATATACTGGTCATCGACAATTTTTTTGGTCTCTTCGTAAATCTCAACTTGAATGGCATCACGCTTGCTTGAATACAATTGCTCAGGTGTATACCTGCCCACAACACTTCGCGCGGCTGAGCGAATAGCCGGTAACAAAATGCGATCGATATACTGCTCACTTTTTTCTTGGTGTAATTTACCGAGAACGTCATACTTTGGTTGAAACCAAGTTGAAGCATCAAGTTGAATATCAAGACCATTTGAAGAAAGAACTTTCATTTTCTCGAAAACTTCTTGTTGTCTAACTTCGTAAATGTAAACCTTATTCCACGGGGCTACAATGTGAAATCCTTCACCTAAAGGCGGTTTGTCCGTAACAACACCTCCACCGAAGGTTTTATATAATACGCCTGCTTCACCTGATCCTATGGTCACTGCTGATTTTGAAATAAGAATGACCAATGCCACTAAAATGAAAATTGCGGGTGCTGCAATCTTTGGTAATCTATCCATATAATAATTGTTTTAAATTAATCCGTTGAATTTTCTAATAAACCATTCCGCGGCTAGCGAAACGGCAATCAGTGCTAAAAGTATGCGAAAATCAATTAAAGATACTATATTTTTTATGCTTTTTTGAGTTGGTAAAAATCGATCGGCCGAAGAAAGTTCTCGTATCAATGCATAAGTTTGTGAGGGGTAGAATAATTTTCCGTTTGTGTTCGAGGCCAATTGACCCAACTTTTGATAATCAGCGGTCAATAATTGCTTCTCTACATCAAAATCAAGTATGGTAAATGCACCTGATTTTGAACGATTTTCTCCACCCACATGAACGCTGAATTGATATTCATTGGCCGGCAAACCCACTAAATCGGCTTCATAAAAACCATCTTTTAAAAGCATGGGGAGTTCTTTCGAAAAATTCCCCTCTTTACTTTTGATTTTTATGACCAAACTCGCATTCGAATCAAAAACAAAGGCCTGGTCAAAGTAAGTAGCCATGATTTTTGGTTCAGTGCTTCCATCATAAATTCGCTTATAATCAAGATTCAGTCGGTTTTTTGATGTGTTCGCTGATAGGTATAGGATGAGCTTGCCCATGAAAGCATCAAAATTTTCAAAATTCTTATCGTTTCGATAGCACTGCATCCGCCATTTCCAGATGTTTTCTCCTACTAGAACAAGTTCTTTTTTTCCATCATTGTCCCTAGCTAAAAGTAGTGGCGATGGCGCAGTTCTTCCTAATATTTTCATTTGAAGCAATGTTTCCACATTTGAAATAGTCACGGGTCCGGCATCACTATCCAAAGGAGGGAAATCTTCCACAGAAAAATCAGAAATATCAAATTTTGAGAAGGAGGGATTTACGACTGGAGAAACTTCCTGAACAGGATATCCATCCTGAATTCCTAATCTATTGGGACGACTATTTAAAAACTGCCAATCGGTTTTGGTGCCAGCAATTAAAAAAAGACTCGCTTTTTTTTCTCCAATAAAATCCATTATTGGTTTAAAAGTTCTTGTAGGTTGGTAGACCAAAAAAACATCTACTTCTTCAAAACCACTTAAGGGATCGGTAGGTTTTTTTAAAATGACGGTCCGTTGCTGATTCGTTTCAATCGATTTTTTCAAAGCACCAATATCAGGATGCAAAACCTCTGATACAATGGCGATAGTGGTCTTTTCATCAATCACTTCAATGGCCACATTCTTTTCATTGTTGTTTTTGTTTCTTTCGTCAGGCAAGTCGGTCAATTTCACAGCGATGGACATAACCCCTACCGAATTCGCTTCAACCAACGTATTCAAAGTCACATTATTCTTTGCTTTGGATAAGTTGATCGTCTTGTTGTAAATACGACGCCCGTTCATTTCAATCGTGGCATTTGTTTTAACCTCTTGATTACCCTGATACGTAACAAAGGCCTCAATCGGAAACTTGTTCTTCAAAAAAGCGTATTTATTGACATTTACCTGATCTACCCTTACATCCTCATATTTTGTGGTATCTCCCATTACAATAGGAAATACAGGCTGTTTCATGGTGTTACTTTGAAAAACATAATCGTTGCCAATGGTTTGATTTCCATCTGTCAACATGATAACCGCTGAAGCTGTTCCATTGTAAATTTCGGAAAGGCCATCCAAGGCACCAGAAATGTTGGTGGTCTTTTGCGTTAAACTGAGCGCATTGTTTTCAGTCAAACTATTTCCAAATTGGTATTCCTTTAATTCAAAACGTTCTTTCAGCTTCTGACGGTCACGAAATTGATTTAAAACGGAATTCAAAGTGCTTTGATATTCCTTCATTGAGGAGGAATTATCAGTAAGCAAAATGAGATTTGTCTTCTCAGTGACGAAATCGGTTTTTTCAAATTCGGGATTGATCAACAAAATGAACAAGCCCAAAAGGGACAAAAACCTCAAAACAGTAAGTAAAATATAAAGTTTGCTGCCTTTTTTAAAATAACCGTAGTATTGAAACAAGGCCAAGCCAAGGGCAGCAATACACGCTAAAACAATCAATAATGCGGTAGTCGTTGGCATGGATCAATTGTCTCTCTTTTCAAAGTCCTCTTTGGATTTATCCTCGATTCGCTTTACCACAAAGTAAATCAACAGTGCAAATAGACCTCCATAAAATAAAAACATGACTATCAATGGAAGGATTTCCAAAAGCATTATTTCAATTTTACGGCAGTTCCGTACGCTAACATTTCCGCAGCGCCCTGCATTACTTGAGAAGTGTTGAATCGAACATTTATTACTGCATCAGCTCCCAATTTTTGAGCGTCTTGCAACATTCTTTGAATGGCTTGCTCCCTGGCCTGAGCCAATAATTTGGTGTATTCCGAAATTTCGCCACCAACAAGGTTTTTTAATCCAGCAAAAATATCCCTGCCGATATTTCGCGCTCTTACTGTACTGCCCCTGACGGTACCGAGGGATTCCGCAATTTCCCTTCCTGCAATCTTTTCTGTGGTTACGAATAACATAGCTACTAAATTTAAGTTAACATTCCTCCATCAACATTCAATACCTGTCCTGTGACATAGGCCGATAAATCTGAAGCAAAAAACAAGCAAGCATGGGCAATATCTTCAGTGGTGCCTCCTCTTTTCAAGGGAATACCATCTCGCCATCCTTGCACCACTTTTTCGTCCAATTTGGCCGTCATCTCGGTTTCAATAAAGCCGGGAGCAATGGCATTACAACGAATATTTCGAGAGCCCAATTCAAGGGCTACGGACTTGGTGAATCCGATCATGCCAGCCTTCGAGGCAGCGTAATTGGTTTGACCAGCATTGCCTTTGACACCTACCACACTACTCATATTGATAATAGAACCCTGGCGCTGCTTCAGCAAAGTTCTTTGCACGGCTTTGGTCATATTGAAGACGGATTTCAAATTGATCTCAATCACTTTGTCAAAATCCTCTTCACCCATACGCATCAATAAGTTGTCTTTTGTAATGCCTGCATTATTGATCAAAACATCAATTCCCCCAAAATCCTCGAGCACTTTTTCAACCAAAACTTGGGCCTCATCAAAACTTGCGGCATTACTTTTATATGCTTTTACTTTTACCCCATGGGTTGATAAGTCTTTCTCTAACTGCAATGCCGGCGCCTCACTCGAACTATAGGTAAATGCCACATTCGCGCCATGGACCGCAAAGGTTTCTGCAATTCCTTTTCCGATACCGCGACTGGCACCAGTGATAATCACGTTTTTTCCTTCCAATAATTTCATTCGACTGAAGTATTTAGGTTCTATATCAAAGATAGGTGTTGTTGACACAAAGATGAAAAAAAATCCTGCTTCCAAAGTTTTGAAAACAGGATTCTGTATTTATTGGAACAGGTCTTAGCCCATAACCTCTTTTACTTTTTTGCCAATTTCGGCAGGAGAATCAACCACGTGAATGCCGTGCTCTCTCATAATTTTCTTTTTGGCTTGCGCAGTATCATCACTTCCACCCACAATGGCACCTGCATGCCCCATTGTCCTACCAGCAGGCGCAGTTTCACCTGCAATGAAACCAACCACTGGTTTTTTACTGCCGCTTGCTTTATACCATTTTGCTGCATCGGCCTCTAGTTGCCCACCTATTTCCCCTATCATCACCACACATTCGGTCTCTGGGTCATTGATCAATAATTCAACCGCTTCTTTGGTTGTGGTTCCGATAATTGGATCTCCTCCAATTCCGATCGCCGTGGTAATTCCCAAACCTTGTCTTACCACCTGATCAGCAGCCTCATAAGTCAACGTACCCGACTTGGATACGATACCCACATTTCCTTTTTTGAAAACAAAGCCCGGCATAATGCCCACTTTTGCTTCACCCGGAGTAATAACTCCTGGACAATTGGGGCCTACCAAACGGCAGTCCATATTTTTTATGTAATTCGCAGCCTTGACCATGTCAGCAACAGGAATACCTTCTGTAATTGTTATTATGACTTTAATTCCTGCGTTGGCAGACTCCATGATGGCATCCGCAGCAAACGCGGGTGGCACAAATATGATACTCGTATCAGCTCCAACTTTTTCAACCGCTTCAGCAACCGTGTTGAATACAGGCTTACCCAAATGCTCCTGCCCTCCTTTACCAGGAGTGACACCAC
This sequence comes from uncultured Maribacter sp., assembly GCA_964432915.1. Lineage (GTDB taxonomy): Bacteria > Bacteroidota > Bacteroidia > Flavobacteriales > Flavobacteriaceae > Maribacter_C. The sequence goes on along the minus strand of CAYSPL010000005.1, from coordinate 47,279 downwards.
CAACGATGTTCGTGCCGTAAGCAATCATTTGTTCGGAGTGAAAAGTTCCCTCACCACCAGTAAAACCTTGTACTATTATTTTAGAATCCTTATTGACTAAGACACTCATATGTTTTTTTATTTGTTTTGAAGTTGCACAAAAATATAGGTTTGTAAATGAAATCTGAAGTAATATGGCGCATATTATTCTTCAAGTTTTTTTAATATGGATGGAATCTTTTTTACATACGCCAGTTGTTTCAACTTTTCACGTGATTCCTCAATTGGGGTTCCGAAATAGGTTTTGCCCCCTGCCACTGATTTCGTGACACCCGTTTGCCCCATAATAATGGCCCCTTTCCCAATCGTGATGGCACTGTTCGTTCCTACCTGACCCCAAATGGTCACTTCATCTTCAATCACCACACAACCTGCTATGCCCACCTGGGAAGCAATCAGGCATTTTTTTCCGATTACGGTATCATGACCAACGTGCACCTGATTATCAAGTTTTGAGCCTTTCTTTATCGTGGTATCGCCTGTAACCCCCTTGTCAATTGTACATAAGGATCCTATTTCGACATCGTCTTCCAGCACCACCCTTCCTCCAGATTTCAAGCGATCATAACCCTCCGGTCGATTTTTGTAATAAAATGCATCAGAACCCAAAACCGAACCCGAATGGATAATCACATTATTACCTATAACGCAATTATCATAAATGGATACGTTGGAATGAATCAAACAATCCTTTCCAATAACAACATTGTTTCCAACAAATGTATTTGGTTGTATTACAGTTGATTGATCTATTTTAGATGAAGTAGAAATTAAATTATTTGATTTTTCAAAAGGCCGAAAAAAATCCGTTAATTTATTGAAATCACGAAAGGGATCATCAGAGATCAAAAGGGCTTTCCCCTCTGGGCAGTCCACCTTCTTATTGATTAAAATGACAGATGCTTTACTCTGTAAGGCTTTGTCATAATACTTTGGATGATCCACAAAAACGATCTCGCCCTTTTGAATGACATGGATCTCATTCATGCCAAGGATGGGAAAATCATCGGCTCCCAAATAATCACAATCGATGATGGTGGCGATTTGTTTTAAGGTATGTGTTGCGTGAAATCTCACCCGGACTATTCCTTGACCCTTTCCATATAAGAACCCTTCTCAGTATCCACTTTGATTTTGTCTCCTTCATTTATGAAGAGCGGCACATTGACTTCAGCTCCGGTCTCAACCTTAGCTGGTTTTGAAGCATTTGTTGCCGTGTTTCCTTTTACACCGGGCTCCGTATAGGTAACTTCGAGTACAACACTTGCCGGCATTTCAACCGAGAGCGGACTGTTATCTTCTGTATTGAACAACACTTTTACCACTTCCCCCTCCTTTAGGAGTCCAGGAGCATCAAGTGAGCTTTCTTGAAGTGTTATTTGATTATAGTCATTGGTGTTCATGAAATGATATACTTCCCCTTCCGCATACAAATATTGATAGGAATGGGTTTCCACACGAACATCATCGATTTTATGACCTGCGGAAAAGGTATTGTCAATGACTTTACCTGTGGTAATGCTTTTGAGTTTGGTTCTCACAAAAGCGGGTCCCTTTCCGGGTTTTACGTGTAAAAATTCAATGATCTTAAATATGTCATTGTTGTACCTAATGCACAATCCTTTTCTAATATCTGAAGTACTCGCCATTATTTCTTTTTTAATTGGTGCTAAAGTAGCCTTTCATAATACCTCTTTGTGAATCTCTAATAAACTGTAGTATTTCATCCCGCTCAGGACTGGCTACCATTTCAGCCTCTATTATTTGAGCGGCTTGGGTATTGTTATAATTTTTTTGGTACAATATTCTATAAATATTCTGTATTTCCCTGATTTTCTCAGATTCGTATCCCCTTCTTCGAAGGCCAACAGAATTTATACCTACATAAGAAAGTGGCTCTCTTGCCGCTTTTACGTAAGGTGGTACATCTTTTCTAACCAGTGAACCTCCGGTCACGAAAGCATGTTGACCAACAGAGACAAATTGATGAACCGCAACCAAACCAGCCAAAATCACATTGTCTCCAATGGTCACATGACCTGCCAAGGTGGAATTATTGGAAAATATGCAATTATCGCCGACAATACAATCGTGGGCAACATGGCAATAGGCCATAATGAGGCAATTCTTGCCAATCACGGTTTTATTCCTATCTGAAGTTCCTTTATGTATGGTTGCGCACTCACGAATGGTAGTTCCATTACCAATTTTCACTGTGGTTTCTTCTCCGTTATACTTCAAATCTTGAGGTGGGGCCGAAATCACTGCTCCTGGAAAGATATTGCAATTCTTGCCAATGCGGGCACCTTCCATTATGGTCACATTAGAGCCAATCCATGTACCATCACCAATGGTCACGTTATTGTGAATGGTGGTAAAAGGCTCAACCACCACATTCTTGGCAATTTTAGCTCCGGGATGTATGTATGCAAGCGGTTGGTTCATTCTAATTTCATTTAACCTTTATGATTTGCGCCATGATCTCTGCCTCTGACACCAACTTATTATTGGCATATGCCTTTGCGTGCATCTGACAGAGGCCTCTTCTTATTGGGGACATTAAATCAAGTTTAAAAACAAGGGTGTCACCGGGAACCACTTGTTGCTTGTATCTTACATTGTCAATTTTAAGTAAATACGTCAAGTAGTTCTCAGGATCTGGCACGGTACTCAACACTAAAATTCCACCTGTTTGTGCCATAGCCTCAAGTTGCAAAACTCCCGGCATTACAGGTGCTCCGGGAAAGTGGCCCACAAAAAACGGCTCATTCATGGTAACATTTTTGAGTCCGATGACATGGGTGTCTGACAGTTCCAATATCTTATCTACCAATAAAAATGGGGGGCGATGTGGCAGCATTTCCATGATTTGGGTCACATCCATCAATGGTGGTTGTGACAAATCAAGTTTCGGAACGTTGTTTCGAATTTCGGTTTTGATGATTTTGGAAAGCTTTTTGGCAAATTGGGTGTTGACAAAATGCCCAGGTTTGTTGGCAATGACTTTACCCCTGATTCGCGTACCCGCCAGTGCCAGATCACCAATGACATCCAACAACTTATGTCTTGCCGCTTCATTTGGTTGATGCAGGGTCAAATTATCAAGTATTCCGTTCGGTTTTACCGAAAGCTTTTCTTTATTAAAGGCCTTTTCCAATTTTTTCATGGTGGCATCGGAGATTTCCTCATCCACATACACAATGGCATTGTTCAAATCGCCCCCTTTGATCAATCCGTTTTCGAGCAATTCCTCCAATTCATGAAGGAAACTAAACGTACGCGCATCGGCAATTTCGGTTTTGAAATCGGACAGATTTTCCAAAGTGGCATTTTGGGTCCCCAAAACTTTGGTACCGAAATCGACCATGGTAGTCACTTGATAACTATCAGCAGGAATTATGGTAATATCACTGCCTGTGGTTTCATCTCTGTACGAAATTACATCCTCGACCACATACTCTTTGCGATCCGCGTCTTGCTCTTGGGCCCCGGCATCTTCCAAAGCTTCAACAAAATATTTTGAAGAACCATCCATGATTGGCGGTTCTGGCGCATTCAACTCAACCAAAACGTTATCAATCTCCATCCCCACCAAAGCAGCCAACACATGCTCAGATGTTTGTATTTTAACACCGTTCTTTTCCAGATTTGTACCCCGCTGTGTATTCACGACGTAGTTTGCATCTGCTTCTATTATCGGCTGCCCCTCTAGGTCAACCCTTTTGAAAGCATACCCATGATTTTCAGCAGCAGGCACAAACTTCATGGTCACATTTTGACCCGTATGAAGTCCGACACCCTTCAAAATTACTTCTTTCGCAATGGTGCGCTGTTTTTTATCTGTTGTTATCACTAATCAACTTTTTATCAAGTTCGTTTATTTGATTCGCTATTTTAGGCAAATTCTTAAAGTGCACATAAGATTTATTGAAATCATTATAGGCCAAAGCTGGAGTGCCTTGTACGGTCTCTCCGTTCTTTAAACTTCTGGTAATACCAGATTGCGCCTGTATTTTGACATCATCGCCGATGGTAATGTGCCCCACAATACCCACTTGACCACCAATCATACAACGCTTGCCAATCTTTGTAGATCCGGCAACTCCTGTCTGAGCGGCTATTACAGTGTGCTCGCCTATTTCGACACCGTGGGCAATTTGTATCTGATTATCAAGCTTGACACCTTTTCTCAAGATGGTCGACCCCATGGTTGCCCTGTCAATGGTGGTACCCGCACCAACATCGACGTCATCTTCAAGAATCACATTTCCGGTTTGGGGTATCTTACTGTAGGTGCCTTTTTTGTTTGGGGCAAAACCAAATCCATCAGATCCAACTACAGCTCCACTATGCACCACACAATTATTACCGATAACGGATTCGGAATTCACTATGGCTCCCGCCAAAAGCACAACATTATTGCCCATTTGCACATTGTCACCCACATATACATTCGGGTGTATTTTAACCCCATCACCCATAATAACTTTGTTGCCCACATATGCGAATGGAGCCAAGTAAAAATCTTTACCGTAGGTCACATTTTGCCCTATATAATTAGGCTCTTCAATACCCGTTTTTGCGTTTTTGACCTCGTCATAATACTCCAATAATTTAGAGAATGATTCGTAAGCGTCATCAACTTTTATAAGTGTTGTATCAAGTTTGTGATCCGGTATGAAGTCTTTATTCACAAGGGTAACCGAGGCTTTGGTGGTATATATGTATGGAGTGTATTTAGGATTTGCAAGAAATGTCAATGAGCCCTTTTGACCTTCTTCTATTTTGGCAACTTTATGAACGGTTATTTCCGGATTTCCTTCTACCTCACCGTCCAGTATACCCGCTATCTGATTTGCTGTGAAAATCATGATGACAAAAGTAGTGAAAATAGTGCCTTAGTCAGAATCTTTAGGATAGCAAATGTAAAATTTGGTTACCGTTTTTGACAGCATCTTCAAATTCAAGTGATCTGAGGCCTTTGCCACATCAACAAGTTTTCCGTTCTTTTTGAGCACATAAATATTCTGTTTGCCCGAATCATAGGCCGTATTCGCAATTTTACCCGTGAAAACAAAGTAGTCCAGCTCTTCATCGCCCAGATTGTGCAACTTTTTTTGCTCATTTCTTCTTTTTTGAATTTCTTCTTCAGTTATGGGCTTTCGACGCACCTTAATTTTTAAAAGCGAACGATTGATTACCATGCGACACAGTCTTGACAGCACAAAATCGTCATGGTTTTGCCACTGTTTTATAGCGGCCAAAATATCAACATCATCCAACTGGGCAAATAAACCCAAAACATCACTATCAAAATTCTCTATTGTGATTCTGGATTTCATAAAAAACAAAAATGCGGGACTGCAATTCAGAGAATCGCCTTTGAACAAAAGGCTCTTGGCGCGTTTCAATATTCGAATTAAAAGTTGTTCAGCCACGATACCGGCTTTGTGTAGATAAACCTGCCAATACATGAAGCGCCGAGATAAAAGGAATTTTTCAACGGAATAAATTCCTTTTTCCTCAACTACCAATTGGTTGTCTTTTACATTGAGCATGGTAATGAGTCTTTCTGAATTTACATTTCCTTCAGCGACACCTGTATAAAAACTATCTCGTTTGAGATAATCAAGGCGATCCATATCTAATTGACCTGACGCCAACTGGTTCAAAAACTTCTTAGGGTGCTGCCCTTTGAAGATGTCAATGGCAACAGTTAAACTTCCGTTAAACCTTTTGTTCAATTCTTCCATAAAAAGAAGAGAAATGTACTCGTGATGTACTCCCTCTACTATACTATTCTCCATGGCATGTGAAAACGGGCCATGGCCAATATCATGCAATAAAATTGCACAAAGCAGACCTTCTTCCTCCTTTGGTGTTATGATAACTCCCTTAAAACGAAGTACTTGAATGGCTTTTACCATTAAGTGCATGCTGCCCAAGGCATGGTGAAATCGCGTGTGATGTGCTCCGGGATAGACTAAATATGAGAGTCCCATTTGCGAAATTCTACGCAATCGCTGAAAAAAGGGGTGCGCAATCAGGTCAAAAATGAGGGTATGCGGAATTGTAATAAATCCGTAAATTGGATCATTGAATACCTTTAGTTTGTTTGATTTCGCCAAAATGATTGGGTTTGAATAGAACAACAAAGTTATGTAAACAAGATGAATCCACAGTTTAAGAAAGTGGGTGTCGCTAATGTTTAAAACAATTTACCTACAGTAAATAATCAGGTTTACGCTAATGAATAAAATAACCATTCTCTGGGTTGATGATGAGATAGACCTTTTGAAACCCCACATCATTTTTCTCCAAAACAAAAATTACGAAGTGATCACTTGTCAAAGTGGTCAAGAAGCACTTGAAGAACTCGCTGAAAAAAGCGTTGAAATTGTGTTTCTCGACGAGAATATGCCCGGAATATCGGGTCTTGAAACGTTGAACGAAATTAAGGTTCTGGATTCGAGCTTGCCCGTGGTCATGATCACAAAAAGTGAAGAGGAATTTATCATGGAAGAGGCCATTGGATCTCAAATCGCCGATTACCTCATCAAACCTGTCAACCCTAATCAAATATTGTTATCCTTAAAAAAGAACCTCGATCATTCACGATTGGTTTCAGAAAAAACCACTTCAAATTACCAACAAGAATTTCGAAAAATAGCGATGGATCTGTCGATGGTCAATAGCTATGAAGAGTGGATTGATTTGTATAAAAAATTGATTTACTGGGAAATACGACTCGAAAATATTGAAGATAGCGGCATGTTCGAAATTCTTGAATCACAGAAAATCGAAGCTAACAATCAATTTGGGAAGTTCGTTGAAAAGAATTACGAAGACTGGTTCGGCGGTCATGATGCCCCGACTCTTTCACACACACTTTTTAAAGATTGGGTAAAACCTGAACTGGTAGATCAACCAACCCTTTTGGTAGTGGTTGACAATTTAAGATATGATCAATGGTTCGCATTTGAAGATAGCGTCAATTCATTCTATAAAAAGACAAAAGAAAAGTCTTATTTCAGTCTCTTGCCAACAGCAACGCAGTATGCCCGTAATGCCATATTTTCAGGACTAACCCCCTTGGAAATGGCCAAGAAACATCCTGATTGGTGGAAAAACGACACCGATGAGGGTGGCAAGAATTTGTTTGAGGATAAATTTCTTGGTGCTCAAATCGAACGTCATGGAATGAACTTAAAATGGGAATACCACAAAATCAGCAGCTTAAAACAAGGGAAGCATTTATCGCAAAATTTCAGATCTCAAAAAGACAATGACCTAACCGTAATTGTCTACAATTTTGTGGATATGCTCTCGCACTCCAAAACTGAAATGGAGGTCATCAAAGAATTGGCCTCGAATGACAAAGCCTATCGGTCATTGACCCAAAGCTGGTTCAAAAATTCCCCTTTACTTGAAATAATTCAGCAGGCGCAGCATATGGGTATGAAGTTGATCATTACCACAGATCATGGCACCATCAATGTCAAGCAACCCTCAAAAGTAATTGGAGATAAAGAAACCAGTTCAAACCTTAGGTATAAAACAGGCCGTAGCCTTACCTATGAGGAGAAAGATGTTTTGGAAGCCAAAGATCCAAGTAGCATCTACTTGCCCAGCATTAACATGAGCAGTTCCTTTATTTTTGCGAAAAATGATTTGTTCTTTGCCTACCCCAATAACTACAATCATTACGTCAGCTATTACCGAAATACCTATCAGCACGGTGGGGTCTCATTGGAGGAAATGATTATTCCGTTTGTGGTTTTAGAGCCTAAATAAGTTTTATGAAATCGAGGTATACCGAAAAGGAAATCAATGAAATCGCTCAAAAAGTAATTTCAGAAGCAGAGTCGAAAGTGCTCTGTCTCTATGGCGATATGGGTGCAGGTAAAACAACTCTGGTCAAAACCTTGGTAAAGGAGTTGGGCGGAAACGAAGAAGTGAGCAGCCCTACCTTTGGTATCGTTAACGAATACCATTCAATAAAAGGAGCGCTTCTCGGCTATCACTTCGATTTTTACCGATTGAATGATGAAATGGAAGCTTTGGATCTGGGTTTTGAAGATTATTTAGATCAAGATGCATGGATATTCATTGAATGGCCTGAAAAGATACCCTCGTTCCTTCCGGAGGATGCTATGAATATTCACATCAATATTTTAGATCCGACAACACGTGAAATTTCAATTGAACACGCCGAATTAGATCACAAAAAGTAAATAAACAATACTCGCTACGCTAGAATAAACGAGGCAAAATGTGGTTTCATCCCCAGTAAAAACAATATTTCATCGATAAAAGGCATGTTTTTAACGTTAAAATGCACTTTTTTAACACCAAACCTTATAATTAATTCAATGTAATTCATACATTAGCACCGAACAGAGCCCTATTTTTGAACTTTTAACTATATGAAAATGAAAACAAGAAAATTCCTCTATGCCCTTATGGCTGGCCTATTTTTGGTGGCCGTTTCATGTGAATCAAACTCCACTGCTTCAGAAGATGAACTGTATGAAGTGGGTGTTGACAAAACAAAAATTACGAAACCCGGAAAATAGATTTTCCACAACTTCCGTTAAATTTTAAAAGAGCAATCATAAATTGCTCTTTTTTTCGTTCGTACTTAACGAGTCTTGCACAAATCGTTATTTAGCTATGAACATGAATACTCACAAAGGCGGTGATCAAGTCAGAAGAAGGATTATAATTGAAACATTCGTTGTTTTTCTTATTGTTATCTCTCCCTTTATTTTCAAACTCCATGAGTATTTCTCCAGTGACCCGGAAGCAACTGTTAATTTCTTCGGTTACATTATCGATAGAAACGGATTTGCTAACCTGAGCATATATGCTTGGTTTCTACTGGGTAAGATTGTACCTCTTTCACTTTTGGTGTTATGGTTTTTTACTTGTAAGCATTGGTGGTATCATGCTATACTGATTCCCATTACCATGTATGCTTTTCAAATTTTCGAAGGTGTGTTTTCCGAAGATAGATATGTTGATACTGAAAATTTACTCTGGTTATTACCAGTATGCATGGTAATAATTCCTTTTGTTTATGTAATACGTTTAAAGCTTTACGATAAATATGTGCATGGTATTGATCTTAATGCCATGGAAAAAGAGCTGAATGTTGTGAAGACTAAAAAATTGAAGGATAAGGAGATCAGGGAACTTCGTGCCGAACTACCCAAAATTGAATATCGAACCCTTTCTGAGTGGTTGAACCAAGAATTATCCACAGCCAATTTAGAGCGAATTTTCCGAAGGTTTCAGACTGGTCTTAAAGATTTGTTGGCCTATCTTTTTTGATCGTCAAATCAGAAATAACCAAATTTCCTTTAAATATCGTAATTTTGAGAGTAGCACTTTTCGCAATGCCTTGAATTGCAATATATGAGCCAACCCACTTCACCCTTTAGCAAACAACAACTACTGCCCCAAGAGGAGACCTTGGAAATCTTAAAGCAAAAGGGCGAACTCTTTATTGGAATTCCCAATGAAAATCAATATCAAGAAAAACGTATTTGTTTGACGCCTGATGCGGTTACTGCGATTACGGCGAATGGTCATCGGGTCATGATTGAAGCCGGCGCTGGTGAAAGCGCTTTTTATTCTGACAAAGAATATGCCGAGGCGGGTGCCGAGATTGCCAGAGATGTGAAGAAGGTTTTTGGTTGTCCTTTGATTTTGAAAGTAGAACCCCCCACTTTCGCCGAAATCAAAATGATGAATCCGCAGAGTACCATAATTTCGGCATTGCAAATAAAAACACAGTCAAAAAAGTACTTCGAAGAACTGGCCAAAAAGCGGATTACCGCGGTGGCATTTGAATATATTAGAGATGAAGACGGTAAGTTTCCCGTGGTACGCTCTCTAAGTGAGATTGCAGGAATTTCCTCTGTTCTGATCGCCGCTGAAATTCTTGCGGCCTCTAACAAAGGCAATGGACTCATGTTTGGGAATATAAGTGGGGTTCCGCCTATCGAAGTAGTCATCATAGGTGCCGGAACGGTTGGTGAATTTGCTGCTAGATCCGCCATAGGATTAGGAGCCAATATTCGTCTCTTTGATAACTCAATAACCAAACTGCGTACTATTCAGACTAATTTGAACAAGACCATTTATACCTCTACGGTACAGCCAAAAAATTTGATGAAAGCATTGAGAAGATGTGATGTTGCCATTGGTGCCACTAGAGGAAAAGACCGCTCGCCTGTTGTGGTTACGAGTGGTATGGTTGAAAACATGAAGAAAGGATCGGTCATCATTGATGTCAGTATTGATATGGGCGGATGCTTTGAAACCAGTGAAGTAACCACCCATGAAAAACCAACCTTTGAAAAATTCGGGGTTGTTCATTATGCCGTACCTAATATACCGGCGCGATATCCAAAAACAGCAACCATCTCACTGAGTAATATTTTCACACCTTATTTATTGAAGTTGGGGGAAGAAGGCGGACTCGAAAATTCGCTTCGTTTTGACAAGGGACTCAGAAACGGTCTTTACATGTATCACGGAATCCTGACCAGTAAATCGGTCGGAGAATGGTTCGACCTGCAGTATAGTGATATCAACTTCCTAATTTTTTAAGGGTATATGTCATTATTCGACGCAAGTTTTTTTAAACGTCTTGGATTTTATTTAGTGGGTCTTTCGCTAGGCCTTGTTTTTCTTGCATTCTTCTTTAAGGAAAAAAGAACAGAATTCTGCTACATGCCCAATTGTAGGGTGCTGAAAGATTTACGCTCAAAGCCCTTGTATTTTGACGAGCGCACCTCAAAAATGTTGCTTAACAAAGAAATTGACACCACTGATTTGACTGATTTTTTTGTGGAAGGGAATGTTTTGTTCAACAGCAGTGACACCAAAAGAGAACCCTGTAAATTATACCTTATTGAGGGGAAGCTGAATTCGAAGGATGCAAGGTTGGAAGTTGAAAACTGCCCAGACCAAGTAGTTATCAAAGGCATCAGATAAATTTATATCTTTCTTCGTTTTCGTTCTTTTTTCAATAACGAAAGCTCGCGGGTTGTTTGTCCGGCCACGGAAGTGTTTTCTTCTGCTCTTCGGATCAAATAAGGCATCACATCCTTTACGGGTCCGAACGGAAGGTATTTGGCAACATTATACCCTCTATTGGCTAAATTGAATGAAATATGATCGCTCATTCCGAACAGCTGTCCGAACCAGATCCTTTCATCTGAATTAGAAATATTCTTTTCAGTCATCAATTCAATCAAACGGTAACAACTCTCTTCATTATGGGTTCCGGCAAATAATGACATGGTATCCAAATTCTCCACCATATAAGAAATCGCAGCATCGAAGTTCTCATCCGATGCTTTTTTCGATTTGCAGATTGGGGACTTGTATCCCATTTCAGCCGCCCGATCGTTTTCCTTTTCCATATAAGCACCGCGCACTACTTTCATTCCTATTCGAAAACCTTCGGTTTGGGCCTTTTCATGCAATTCTTTTAGGTAGTCCATACGATCCCATCGATACATTTGAAGCGTATTGAACACTACCGCCTTTTTCTTGTTGTACTTTCGCATTAAATCTTCAACCAGCTGGTCAGCGGCATCTTGCATCCAACTTTCTTCGCCATCAATCAGTAAAGAAACATCAAGATCATAGGCTTTTTTACAAGTCACATCAAACCTATTGATTATCCGCTGCCATTCCTGTTTCTCTTCCTCGGTCAAGGTTTTGCCTTCCCCAATTTTCTGATACAAGGCAAACCTTCCAAAACTAGTGGGTTTAAAAACAGCAAAGGGTATGGCTTCCTTCTCCTTGACAAAATCCAAAATTCTAAGGATAACCTCTAAAGCACTATCAAGCGGATCATCTCCCTCTTGACCCTCAACAGAATAATCCAATACAGAACTAACGCCTTTTCCATGCATTTTGTCAATTATGGGCATGCAATCCGCTTCATTGACACCGCCGCAGAAGTGGTCAAAAACGGTAGCACGAATCAAACCTTCAACGGGCAAGTGGGCCTTGATGGCAAAGTTGGTCATGGCCGTACCAATTCGCACCAACGGTTCATTTGCGATCATTTTGAATAAGAAGTAGGCACGCTCAAGTTCAGAATCAGTTTTTAAGCTAAATGCCGTTGCAGTATCATCAAAAAATCGATTCATTTTTCAATATTGTTATCATAGATAAAGATAAAGACACCTATTTATTCTTAAGACAAAAAATTAACTTTATTTTGCAACCTAGAATTCATCAAAAACATTCAATGAAATCGATTACCACTGATTCATACGAGGTACATTTCAATCAAAAGGCCCTCAACCGATTGAACACCTATCTTGATAGTGCTTCTTATTCATCAATGTTCATTATTGTTGATGAAAACACCTATGAACATTGCCTGCCAAATTTCATGGCTGAAATTATAGGTGACCATCATTTTGAAGTGCTTGAAATTGAGTCGGGTGAGGAGAATAAAAATATACAGACCTGTCTAAACCTGTGGCAAGCCTTATCTGATTTGGATGCTGATCGCAAAAGCCTGATCATTAACTTAGGCGGAGGTGTGGTAACTGATCTTGGAGGCTTTGTGGCCTCAACGTTTAAACGTGGCGTTGATTTCATTAATGTACCCACTACCCTGCTATCAATGGTTGATGCCTCTGTTGGGGGTAAGACCGGTGTTGACCTCGGACCCCTCAAAAATCAAATCGGAGTAATCAATCAACCCAAGATGGTTTTGATTCAGACAGGGTTTTTGAAGACATTGGAACAAAGGCAGTTGAATAGTGGTTTTGCTGAAATGCTCAAACACGGACTCATTCAAGATGCGAACTATTGGAATGAGCTGATAAATACGGTGGACTTCTCAAACATGGATGCCAAAATTGGTCATTCCGTCGAGATCAAGAACAAAGTTGTTCTAGAAGACCCAACCGAAAAAGGACATCGTAAAATATTAAATTTTGGGCATACCCTTGGTCATGCGATTGAATCATACTTTTTGGTGCATAATGAACGGGAAACCCTTTATCACGGCGAAGCCATCGCGATAGGTATGATTTTAGAAGCGTATCTTTCCAAAGAGATTTTGGGGCTTCCTGCAGATCAACTATCTGACATAACCGCCACTTTCTTAGATCGCTACGGTAAGGTTGATTTTGATGAAAACGATGTTGATCACATCTTGAATCTACTTCGTTTTGACAAAAAAAACTCCCATGGCAATATCAATTTCGCCCTCATAAAAAGTATTGGCCAACCGGTATTGGATGTTAAAATTCCCGAACATTTATATGCTTTGGCTTTTGCTTACTACAAAGACGCCTAGCTTCATATACTAAAATGGTTCATTGACAACTCTTTAATGATTTAGCGATAAAAAAAACATAGTTTAGATGCAGTTAATCATACCAACCCAAACTGACCTACTATGTTACGTAAACTTGTTGACTATAAGAAGTTAGACCATGAATTGGCTGCGTTGTTAATCGAAACTTATCCTGACGGATATGGCGACGATGACATTATTTCTTTTCGAAATGCCCAAGGTGATTTTGTCGAAGCCGTGGAAATTCAAACTCCTGAAACGCTTTATCTGGTTAAAATCAGTCAAAGTCTTGCCAACTTTATTTCAAATTTTGAAGACACTATTGTCAAAGAGTTGGATTTGAAGGATGAGGCAATTCTTGAAGAGGCCGAAGCCACTGATTTTGAATCAGAATTGAATTCAGAAAAAGAAGTGGAAGGAGAATCAGAATCTGACTAAAGATATCTTTCCCTTATAATGTCGCGGTGATGCCGCTGATGTCCGCAAATAATGAACCCCAGCGATGCAACGCTACTTGGCGCTCCACTCGCAACACCCACCCTTTTCAAAGATTCTTCATCAAAAGATTGGTAGAGTGTAACTGTGGATGCTCTTGTAGCCCTATACTCATCAATAAAAGTTTCCTTTGATTTATTGCTCACATTAACCTCTTGAACAAAATTATCTTGATCGAAGCCCGGCAATGGGGTTTTGTCATTTCGGGCAATTCGCATCGCCCGATATTGAAAAACACGTTCTGTGTCGATAATATGTTGTAAGACCATAGCGATGGTCCATTTTCCCTCCGCATAGGCATAGTTCATTTTATCTTCGGGAAGACTGGAAATGAAATTAGGAAAATTACCCAATTGCTTTTCTAACATGGTCAAAAGCTCAGCATCGCCAACCTTATCAATATAAGTTTGGTAGTACTCATTATAATTTTCTGGATTCAGATCAGAGGACTTCATAGATATGCTAGAGCTCATTGAAAATATGGTGCATCAATCGTTTTTTGTCATTGATGCTCTCTTCCAGAGAAATCATGGTCTCTGTTCTACTTATACCATCGATATCATCTATTTTGAAAATGATATTCTTTGCATGGTTGGTATCACGTGCCCGAATTTTACAGAAAATATTGAATTTACCCGTGGTAATGTGGGCAACGGTCACGTTGGGTATTTGCTCCAATCGCTCCAAAACAAATTTGGTTTGGTGTGTCTTTTCCAAGAAAATTCCAACATAGGCGATAAAGGAAAAACCCAATTTGACGTAATCCAAGGTCAATGAAGAACCTCTGATGATGCCTGCTTCTTCCATTTTCTTAACACGAACATGAACGGTACCCGCAGAAATCAATAACTTCTTGGCAATGTCGGTAAAAGGGGTTCGCGTATTATCAATCAACATATCTAGAATCTGATGGTCGATTTCATCAAGCCTAACTTTTGTCATATTTTTAAAATTTGAGATAAAAATAGAAAAATGCAGAAGAATATTCAACGAAATTTACATTATTGCAACAAAAACGTAACAAAAAGGTGAATTTTGAAAAAATTATTTAAAATCAGGACTTAGTAGGTTCCAAGTACTTGTACGCTTCAAACGATTTATATCTTCAAGTTTTGAACAGTCATAAGTTTCGTGCCCATAAAACCCAGAAAGGCTTCCCGCCTTTTCCACCTTTGGTTCAAAATAAACCTTTCCGTCTCTCAAGACTTCAACAAAGAGCACGCCCACATCTTCGTCATAATTTGAATTGATCAAATATGCATTTAAAACCAAGACATCAAAAAACAACTTTTGATTTTCAGGAATGGAAAAATAGTCTTCCTGTTCAAATTCCTCGACCCTTTCTTTGGCGATACAATCCAAAGCCAAGACCAAAGCATGAAATATATATATCCTCGTCGTTTCACGAGCATAATCTTGGGTGTATTGTCCAGCTTCAAATAGTATTGTTGGCGTATTGAGCATTTGAAAAGTGTCGCCAACACAATTCTCATTGAAAGCATCATCATAGCGCGCCACTTGACCCGGCAGTACTTTTTGAAGTGATTGATGCATTGCAACAATCAATCTCATGCTAGTACTGCGGCTTTCTGAGATAGTTCTATTGACATCATGAGCCGGCGCCAAAAAAGATATCGTCGCTGGCATATTGGTCTTGCCAACATTGTATATGGTGCGCTGGTCGTGTAAATTGAAACAGAAATGGGGTTTAAAAGTATCGAACAATTGTCTGAGAACTTTGCTTTCCGGTTGTGTTCGAGCTTGTGCATCGCGATTCAAATCAACCTTATTGGCATTGAAACGGGTATATGCTTGAGCCCCATCAGGATTCAGCATGGGAATGATCTTCAACGTGCAGTTTTCCAAAATGGATACCCCATCGCCCTCACTCAAATAATTGACAAGATCAAGAACGGCTTTTGTGGTAGTTGACTCATTACCATGCATCTGAGACCACATCATGATCTTGTGTTTACCAGATCCCAAGGTCAAGCAATGAATGGGTCGACCAGCTACCGATTCCCCAACAATTTCAGCCTTAAAAGTCTCAAAGAAAGATGCCAAATGATTTTGTGCAATATACCTGCCGGTTACTGATGCTTCTTTGATTTTATTATAGCCTTCGTTTGATATCATTGCGCCTCAAAAACTTTGAGCAAAAATAACATTAAACCTATGAATGCTTTATGCCTTTTCACTATTTTGCGATGATGTTTAAAAAAACGATACTACTTTTTGGTTCGATACTACTTTTCTTGGGTTGTTCTCAAGCCGAAAGAAATTGTTCGGATTTCAAAAACGGGGAATTTAGTTTTACCTCGATAATCGATGGTAAGGAAGTGACCACTAAGTTCATTCGGCAGAATGAATTGGAAATCAACTATTTTGAAAAAGAAATAGATTCATTTTCCATACGATGGATAAATGATTGCGAATATGTGGGTAAGAATCTGAAACCCAAGAATAGAGCGGAAGAAAAACCAATACACTTTAAAATATTGTCCACAAAAGATAATTCCTATACATTTGAATACAGCTTTTTGGGGAATGCCCAAAAACAAAGAGGAATGGTCACAAAGACTAAATAACCTATTAAACCAATACCACCATGTTTGAAATTTTCGCAAATCCAGATGCTTGGATCGCCCTACTGACATTGACCTTTTTGGAAATAGTTCTCGGAATAGACAACATTATTTTCATCTCAATAGCCGCAGGAAAATTAGAACCTACACAGCGTAAGAAAGCAACCAATATAGGGCTTATTTTGGCCATGGTCATGCGAATTGTATTGCTATTCGGTATTACTTGGTTAACGGCCATGAAAAAACCGTTTTGGGTTTTTGACGTTGATTGGATATCTGGTGGAATTAGCGGACAAGCACTGATTTTGTTCTTGGGGGGACTCTTTTTATTGTACAAAAGTACCCGTGAGATACATGAAAAAGTTGAACACAAAGGTCATGATGAAGTTGAAGTAAAGAAGGGTCGTTCAAGTTCAATGAGTAGAGCTATTGTGCAAATAACCATGATCAACATTGTTTTCTCTTTTGATTCGATTTTAACCGCTATTGGCATGACCAATGGTATTTCGCCGAACCCTAACGATGCCCTAATCTTGATGGTTATCGCTGTTGTCATATCAGTGGTCATTATGATGTTGTTTGCCAACCCTGTTGGGGAATTTGTCAACCGCCATCCTTCCATTCAGATTTTGGGACTTTCCTTTTTAATATTAATAGGATTCATGCTGATTGCGGAAGCAGCCCATATAGGTCATTTGGTTGTGTTCGGAAACGAAGTTGGGGTCATCCCCAAAGGCTATCTCTACTTTGCAATAGCGTTCTCTTTGCTGGTGGAATTCTTGGATCTTCGGATGAAAAAGAACACGAAATCTGAAATCAAGGAAATATAATGAACAAATTCACGGTTACGTTCGCGTTGGTTATTTCAACTCTGTTTTTCAACCACTCCATGGCTTAAACTGAAAAAGGTAATTTTTACTTAGGAATTGATGGAGCATTATCTTTTAATAGTACCAAGCAGAAGACTAAATCTGACTCCTCTACAAATGAAGGAACCAAAAGCACTTCTCTTTTTGTAGCGCCTAGGCTTGGTGTTTTTATAGCGGACGGTTTGGTTGTTGGTTTAGGTATTCGATATAGGGTTTTAAAATTTACTGCTCCTGAGTTTTCGTTTGATGGTTTTAATGATGAGTATGTGAGGACAGATATTAGTCTCGGTGCCAGTAATTTTTGGAGATACTACTTTACATCTGGAACGGTCATGCCGTTTTTGGAGGTTTTTGGAGGTATTGGCACTACTCGATACTCAAGTAATTCTAGTGAAACAGTGTTCAAAGAAAATTATTTTCAATATGGAGGCGGGGCCGGTTTGGCTCTGCGACTTGGAGATAACGTTACTTTTGATACTATGTTGAATTGGTCTTCGAGAACCAGAAAAAATAACGAAGATAACCCTCAGAATATTAGGACAATTTCTAACGGCCTTAATTTTACTACAGGTTTTTCCATTTACCTCAATTAGAAAAAATGAGATAATTCTGTCTCGTTTCCCAAGTAATTTCAAGAGATTAATGAATCGATGAACCCCTCAAATTCATCGATAAAATGAAATTCTTGTTAAGACATTTCGTACGAGGTTTGTATATTAAAGACGAATTTATATCTTGGCATAGAATTAATTGCCATGAAAAAAATAGCTGCCCTTTTACTATCGCTATTCGTTTTATCTTGTTCAGGTGACGATGACACGCCAAAAATTCCCGAGGGTACTGCCCTTGTTGCGGCATCTGTAAAGGACTGGGAACGAATAGGTCAGGAATGTCCGGATTTAGATGCTAGTGGTAGAGCTAATCTTACCATCACTTTCAATGGTGGCGTTCCCAATACTGGTAATTTGGTGGTGCAATCAAAATGGAAATTGGTTGATGAACCTGCAACAGCTTGGAAAAATGATGAGGAACGTGTCATTGCCCTTTCGAACACTAATTTATCTAAAAGCGGTAATACCCTATCCATAGCCAATGGTTATTGCTGGGGGTTTCCAAATAGTGAAGTTGCCTGTGATTTTAAATATGAGGGTGCCAGCAGTGAGCCCCTCGGTCTCATAACAATCAATATCTCCCGTCCGCAGTAAAACCATCTGTCCGATTTATTTAGTTAGATATAACTGTTGTTTGAATCACAGGGGCAACCGCTGTGGAGCTCAATTGATTACTCATTCATGGTAGAAGTATTGACGCCAATATAAATGAACTAGGTACACCAAATAATTCCTGGAACGCTGTTGAATTGAACGGAAAATGGTATTTGTGCGATGCTACTTGGTCCAGCGGTTATCTTGATGAAAAAGACAGTTTTATTAAAGTATATAATGATGGTTATTTTTTAACTGACCCCATTCTTTTTGGAAAAAGTCATTTGCCCACGGATAGCAATTGGTCATTAATCAAAAACCTAAACGCCGATACATTCATCACTTCTCCCTTGGTTTATGCAGAAACCTATGAACATGGCATCAATCCTATTAGCCCGAAAACAATGTAAGTTGCTATAGTAAAGAACGATTCGGTCAAATTTCAATTCTCTTCAAAAAAGGATATAGATATCGAGAATGTTGAATTGGTCCGTTACACCCCAAGAGCTGAAAAAGCTTTGAAAATTTTCAATCTTAAAAAAGATCAAACGGGAATTAGTTTTGATTATAAGTTCAAAACCAAGGGCACATATGATACCCACTTAAAAGTCAATGGACATATCGAAGCGAGCTATACTATAAAAGTCTCGAGAATCGAATAGTCATAGCAAGCCCTCTAGTTAGGTCTTTCGAAAACCATTTTAGGGTTATTTCGTTGCTGCTCCTCAAAAAGACGTTGCTGTTGTCGAACGGTCATTGTACTGCCATCATGACTCCAACCTGGAGGACCGAAGACGTACATAAACTTATGCCAAAGATTGGGCGACTTCTTCATATCGTTCCATATATCTTTGTATTCATGCGTCAAAATCACCAGTGGGTTATAGGATTCAGGGGCGTGTATGACACCAAATTTCACGTCAACATCATCATCCAATTCTTTCCAAGTGCCGAATATCTTGTCAAAACAGTTTAAAAAACCACCATGATTCTTGTCCAAATACTCCACATTTTGAGAGTGATGCACTTGGTGCATGGTATGGGTGTTGAATATTTTCTCGATCCATCCCATTTTTGGCACATATTTCGAATGTAGTTGAAACTGCCAAAAAGATTCAATGGCCAGAGCAAAAA
Organism: uncultured Maribacter sp.; assembly: GCA_964432915.1. Classification (GTDB taxonomy): domain Bacteria; phylum Bacteroidota; class Bacteroidia; order Flavobacteriales; family Flavobacteriaceae; genus Maribacter_C. The sequence continues at coordinate 27,613 of CAYSPL010000005.1, read as the reverse complement.
TAACTACCTCAACAGGAAATCCAACGGCAGGCATCCACATATAGAAGAAAGGCTTGTATAATAAAGTGAACCACCCATTTCTAATTGCGGTACCCAAGTTGAAATGATCTGAAGAATGATGGACTATGTGCGCTGCCCATAATACCCGAATTTCATGATTGGCCCTATGAAACCAATAGTAGGTAAAATCATCAGCCAATTGAGCCAGCAAAAAGATATACCATTCATACCCAAAAGACTTGTAACCCATGATATTCATTCGCTCACCAGTCAATTCATCAATGGGATTGAAAAGTTCGTAGGCCCAATTGAAAACAACAATCAACACGGTAACCTTGATCAACGGCCCCAAGATGGCACTACCAATACCCATGGCGCCACTCGCCATTAAATCTTTCCATACATAAAGATCTTCATCGCCATGCGTATGGCTGTAGGTAATCTCCAATAAAATAAAAGCTATGAAAGCAGGTACTCCGTATATGAGGGGGTTCGTTAAATCCATGTAAAGACCAATATTTTGCTAAAGATAAGTATTCTCATTTCCATGAAACAACTTGTTAAACGTTTTACCACAGTATTGTCGCTAAATTGAACATTTGTTAAACAAGACCTTATTTGCCTTGCTTTAATAGTTCATTTTGCTCCTCAAGCAATTGCTCTATTTTAGTAAGTAGTTCAATGTTCTTTGGTGTTTCAACTTGATTGTTGCTTATATCTTCTGCTTGATTTCTGAATCGATTCATTCCTTTTACCACTAAAAAAATAGTCAATCCAATAATAAAAAAATCGATAAGTACATTGAACAGTTCTCCATAGAATATGGCTACTTCTGGCTCATATTGAGACCCTTCTTGTAGCACTATTTTCAAATCAGAGAAATCGACTCCACCTGTGAGCAAAGATAAGGGTGGCATGATTATTTTCTTGACAAGGGTGTCCACAACCAAATTAAACGATGCGCCAATTATGACGCCAATGGCCATGTCGACCATGTTTCCTTGGACTGCGAAATTTTTAAATTCGGCAAGAAAATTTTTCATTTAAAATAGCGATGTTTGACCCTCCCCATCTTCGTCAGCAAGTTTGTCTTTAATTGTATTGGTTGGTTTTTTAGTGCGGAGTTTTTCCTTATCCAAAGGTTCGACACTAAGTTCTTGCGTGACGCTTTCTTCATCAACCACCTCCATTTCCTCAGGATCCTGAGGCAATTCAGGCTTCTCATAGGGCAAAGATTCAAGGGCGTTGATCTCCAAAACCTTGTTTTTGGTCATTTGGTTGCCCATGGCAGAAATGCCTTTTACAGAAATGAACTGCTCCAAATCCAATTCTAAATTGTCTTGGCGATCTTGACCACGCTTTTTGGCAAAAACAACCTCCGCCATCGGTCGATAATCGGTAAATACTTTTTCCAAATACGATTTTGGGTGATCACTTATGATGGATTCCACCTTATCGGCATTTTCAATCAGAAAGCGTTTGACATAAAACAGTTCTTTATCGCCTTCCCAATAAATAGCGGAAATGGGTTTTTGGGGCTCCCATTTTTCCAGCACAATCATATCGTCTTCAAAGCGCAAGGTCAATTCAGGAATCACGGTTTTCACCACCCCTTTTTGATTGATGATCAACAAGCGATCTTCGCTTGTGAAATCGCCCAAAAATTCGCCGCGCTCGTCTATATTCAAGCGTTTGACCGTTTCATCAAACCAAAGTTTACGCGGTTTTAGTGTGGAAAGGCCCTTTTCTTTCAGCTCAATGCGCTTGACCGCGTATTTTGTGACCAAATTGCCTTTAGAGCCACGCCCCTTGATAATGACATCAGCAAAATCAAGATCCCACTTCAGTTTTTTGATGCTTCCTACCTGACGCAATAAAACGGTTATTACCTCAGCCTCGCCATTCGGATTTGCAGAGAAATAGAGCACATCAGTACTCGCTTTTCCCGTACCCAATGGATATAGACGATCTCTGGTAATACTGGTCACATTGAATCGCTTGATATAACTTGGCCCACCCCTACCATCTTTATATATCATGTTATAGGTTGTGCGCTTATCTTTCTTTTTGAAGATGCCCACGTAAATGATGTTTTTGGCAACAAAAGTCTTTGTATCAACTTTTGTGACCATCATATTACCATCTTTGGTGAATACGATCACATCATCGATATCAGCACAGTCCGTAACATATTCATCTCGGCGCATTGAGGTACCAACAAAACCTTCTTCTCTGTTGACGTAGAGTTTGGTGTTTCGGATAACCACTTTGGTAGCCTCGATATCATCAAAAATGCGAATCTCTGATTTACGCTCACGACCTTTGCCATAGGTGGTTTTCAAGCGTTTGAAATAGCTAATGGCAAAATCAACCAAGTTGGCCAGGTTGTTTTTCACCTCTGCTATTTTTTCTTCAAGATTATCTAAATGCTGTTGTGCTTTGTCCAAATCGAACTTGGAAATCTTTTTGATCTTGATTTCGGTAAGTCTGAGAATATCCTCTTCAATCACGGCACGCTTTAAATGCTTGATGTGCGGTTTCAATCCTTTGTCAATGGCAGCTATTACGCCTTCCCAGGTTTCTTCTTCCTCGATATCACGATAAATTCTGTTCTCGATGAAAATTCGCTCTAATGAAGCGGCATGCCATTGCTCTTCCAATTCACCAAGCTGAATTTCAAGCTCTTGCTTTAACAATTCAACCGTAGCATCGGTCGAGCGTTTCAACATTTCAGAAACCCCGATGAAAAGGGGTTTGTTATCTTCAATAATACATCCCAACGGAGAAATTGACGATTCACAGGATGTAAATGCGTAAAGGGCGTCAATGGTTTTATCTGGAGAAATACCTGAAGGAAGATGGATCAGTATTTCAACCTCAGCAGCCGTATTATCCTCTATTTTCTTGACCTTTATTTTGCCTTTTTCATTGGCTTTTAAGATGGATTCTTTTAAACTGGTAGTATTGGTTCCGTACGGTATTTCGCTGATTACCAATGTATTCTTGTTCAAAGTAGCAATTTTTGCACGAACGCGAACTTTTCCTCCTCTGGCACCATCGTTGTAGCCTGTTACATCAATGATTCCTGATGTGGGAAAATCAGGAAAAAGTTTGAACCGCTTGCCCTGAAGATGTTTGATCGAGGCATCGATCAATTCATTGAAATTATGCGGAAGTATTTTGGTGGATAGACCCACAGCAATACCCTCTGCACCCTGTGCCAATAAAAGTGGAAACATGACCGGAAGGTTAACCGGCTCTTTTTTTCTTCCGTCATAGGATTGCTGCCACTCTGTGATTTTCGGACTAAAAACAACATCCAAAGCGAACTTTGAAAGTCTGGCTTCAATATATCGCGATGCAGCCGCACGATCACCGGTTAAAATATTGCCCCAATTGCCTTGCGTGTCAATAAGCAGGTCTTTTTGACCCATTTGAACCATGGCGTCCGCGATACTTGCATCACCGTGTGGATGATACTGCATGGTATGCCCCACTACATTGGCCACTTTGTTGTAGCGACCATCATCCAACTCCTTCAGCGCATGCATGATTCTACGTTGCACCGGTTTGAAACCATCCTCTATGGCCGGTACGGCGCGTTCAAGAATAACATAGGAGGCATAATCCAAAAACCATTCTTTGTACATGCCCGTGACCTTGGTCAAGGCATTGCCTTCAGATTCTTCGGCGTTTTTGTCGGGAATTATTTCCGCTGTTTCTTCAGAAGATTGAGCGGATTGACCCTCAGAAAGATTCGATTCCCCATTGCCAGCCAAGCCCTCATTTTCATTTGGCTGATTTATGTCTTCTTCATTCTCTTCCATAAAGGATTACAAACTGTTTTTTGGTTTGGTTATTATTTATTTTCTTCCACAAGATCGATTTCCACTTTAAGATTCTCAATGATGAACTTTTGACGATCCGGAGTGTTTTTGCCCATGTAGAAACTGAGCAATTCTTCTATTGACATCGCCATATCTAGCATCACGGGTTCCAAACGAATATCGTCTCCGATAAAATGGACGAATTCATCAGGGGAAATTTCTCCAAGTCCCTTGAAACGTGTGATTTCTGGTTTTCCAGTCAATTTTTCAATGGCATTTTTCCGTTCTTCATCACTATAGCAGTAGATCGTTTCCTTTTTATTTCGAACCCTGAATAAAGGAGTTTGCAAAATATACAAGTGATTTTCTTTGATCAATTCAGGAAAGAACTGCAAAAAGAAGGTAATCAATAACAAACGAATGTGCATGCCGTCAACATCGGCATCTGTGGCAATCACGATATTGTTGTAACGCAGGTCTTCAAGCGAATCTTCAATATTCAATGCAGCTTGCAACAGATTGAATTCCTCATTTTCATACACGATCTTTTTTGTCATTCCGTAGGAATTCAAAGGCTTGCCCTTTAAACTGAAAACAGCCTGCGTATTCACATCGCGCGATTTGGTAATCGACCCCGAGGCAGAGTCCCCCTCCGTGATAAAAAGGGTACTTTCGAGGTTTCTATCTTTTTTGGTATCGCCCAAATGAATGCGACAATCCCTTAATTTTTTATTGTGCAAACTAGCTTTCTTGGCCCGGTCCTTTGCCAGTTTTCGAATGCCTGAAAGTTCTTTGCGTTCTCGTTCTGCCTGTAGAATTTTACGTTGTAAGGCTTCCCGTGTTTCGGGGTTTTTATGCAGGTAATTGTCCAAATGCTTACCTACAAAGTCATTGATATAGGTACGCACCGTAGGCAAACCTCCACCCATGTCGGTAGAACCTAGCTTTGTTTTCGTTTGACTTTCAAAAACGGGCTCCATAACCTTTATGGATATGGCCGATATAATGGACTTGCGAATATCGGAAGGATCATAATTTTTTCCGTAGAACTCTCGTACCGTCTTTACCAAAGCTTCTCGAAAAGCGGTTTGATGCGTACCCCCTTGCGTGGTGTTTTGACCGTTGACAAAAGAATGGTATTCTTCGCTATACTGTGTTTTACTGTGGGTCAGGGCGATTTCAATATCATCGCCTTTCAGATGGATTACCGGATACAGAAAATCTTCTTGATTGTTATTATCCTCTAAAAGATCTTTGAGTCCGTTTTTGGAATGGTATTTTTCACCATTGAAATCAATGGTCAAACCAGGATTCAAATACACGTAGTTCTTCAACATGCGAACCACGTACTCATTTCTGTATTTGAACTTTTTGAAAATGGCAGTATCAGGTATAAAACTGACCTTGGTGCCTTTTCGCTGTGAAGTCTCCGCAGGGCCTTCCTCCTTGATTAAGTTACCTTGACTGAATTCAGCCGTTTTGACCTTATTGTCTCTTGAAGATTGTACTTCGAAAAAACTGGAAAGCGCATTCACTGCTTTGGTACCCACCCCGTTCAAACCAACCGATTTCTTGAAAGCGCGGGAATCATACTTACCCCCAGTGTTCATTTTTGAAACCACATCAACTACTTTACCCAGTGGTATGCCACGCCCATAATCACGCACCTTGACCAATTGATCTTTGATACGGATCTCAATGGTCTTACCCGCACCCATCACAAATTCGTCAATACAGTTATCGAGGACCTCTTTTAAAAGAATATAAATACCGTCATCAGCAGAAGATCCATCACCCAGTTTACCAATGTACATACCCGGTCGCATTCGAATATGCTCTTTCCAATCGAGCGAGCGAATATTGTCTTCGGTGTACTTGGTTTCTGCCATTTATAGGGGTTTCAAGAAAGAGTGGCTAATATAAGACTACTTGAAAAAAAATGAAATACCCAAGAAGTAAAGTAATTAACAATGAAAATGGGCATTTGTTGATAGCGACTCATTGTATTTGTAATAGCCAAATATCAAAATCAAAATTCCAAAAAATAGTACACCACTAATATTGGAATTTGACTTTTATGAGTTGTAACAAGTGCCCAATATCTCGGATTATTTCGCATGGCATCCATACCATCAATCAATATAAATTTTATCATGTTGAAAATCAACCAAGATTCCTAGTGACTAAGAATAACACTATTACCTACTAAATTGTGTGGAGTAAGAGTTAGAATTTCCCCTTTAGGGTCTAGGGGCTTTAGACGTTAAACCGAAAATGCATCACATCGCCATCTTTGACCACATAATCTTTGCCTTCAACACGCATTTTGCCCGCTTCCTTTACTTTTTGCTCACTGCCTAAATTCACGTAATCATCATAGGCGATTACTTCAGCCCGAATGAATCCCTTTTCAAAATCAGTATGGATCACACCTGCAGCTTGTGGGGCAGTCGCTCCGACGGGAATCGTCCAAGCACGTACTTCCTTTTCCCCAGCGGTAAAATAGGTTTCCAAATTCAATAATTTATAAGCCCCACGTATCAGTTTTGCCGAACCTGGCTCTGAGAGTCCCAAATCTTCAAGAAACATTTGCCGCTCGTCATAAGTTTCCAACTCCGTAATATCGGCCTCAGTACCAACTGCCAAAATTATAACCTCTGCATTTTCATTTGAAACAGCTTGCTTTACTTTTTCAACATAGGCATTGCCAGAAACAGCTGACGCTTCATCAACATTACAAACATAAAGTACCGGCTTATCGGTAATGAACTGAAGCGGATTCACATATTCAACACGATCCTCTTTGGAAACCTCCACAGCTCTAACAGAGTTACCTGCTTCCAATGCGTTTTTTAGGCTCAGCAAAACAGCTTCCTCTTTTTGGGCATCTTTATTTCCTGTTTTGGCCGCCCGCTTTACTTTATCCAATTTCTTTTCAACGGTTTCCAAGTCTTTCAATTGCAATTCCATATCAATGGTCTCCTTGTCCCTGATAGGGTCCACCGAACCATCAACATGAACAATGTTGTCATTATCAAAACAGCGAAGCACATGTAGAATAGCATCGGTTTCACGTATGTTTCCAAGAAATTGATTCCCCAATCCCTCGCCTTTACTCGCTCCTTTTACCAATCCGGCGATATCCACAATTTCAACGGTAGCAGGAATCACTTTTTCAGGATTGACCAAGGACTCCAATTTTTCCAGTCGCGAATCTGGCACATTGACTACACCTATATTAGGTTCTATAGTGCAGAACGGAAAGTTCGCACTCTGTGCTTTAGCATTTGACAAACAATTAAAAAGAGTTGATTTACCAACATTGGGCAACCCTACAATACCTGCTTTCATGAATACGTACTTTATTTTTTTCCCTCTAAGGCGAAATCCGTAACATTTAGAACACTAGTTTCCTTAAAAAACTTTAGGGCTAGAGCACTTTAATCGGCTGCAAAGATAGCTTTAAATCAAAAAGATGGAAACAAAATACCCGGACAAAGTCCGGGTTCTTTCTAAAGTCATTTTTTTATCACCTTAGTCTTCAGGATGCATAAAAGCCTGCTTCGCCAAAAGCGTCTCTTCTGACTCCACCCGATCTGCATCGGGTACACAGCAATCAACCGGGCAAACCGCAGCACATTGTGGCTCTTCATGAAAACCTTTGCATTCAGTACATTTATCAGGAGAAATATAATAGATTTCATCACTTATCGGATCCTGAACGGTATCAGCATTCACTGCTTTGCCATCGGGCAAAACCACATCTCCTTTTAAGGAAGTACCATCACTGTAGCGCCATTCATCAGCTCCCTCATAAATTGCCGTATTCGGGCATTCCGGTTCGCAAGCCCCACAATTGATACATTCATCCGTAATAATAATCGCCATAATCTTCTTTTCTAATGCGTACTTTTACACAAAAATAAAGCCAAAAAAATCCTCTTACAAATAAATGAAAGACCATCACAAAACTATTATTGCTTTTACAGAACTTGGCGCCTTTCTTAGGGAATTCCACAATTCACAGACCAATTCCGATCCATGGCATCAAGTCCTCAATGAGGGGATTACCAAAGCAGGACACCAAAACGGATGGTTTACAAGGGAAAATATTCTCTTTGCTTTAAAAAGTTGGGGCGAACTATTGACCGAACAGCAATTGTCAGAATGGCTTTCAAAATATGACCTTAATAAAAACAAACCCAAATCCGTGGCAATAATCATGGCAGGAAACATTCCCATGGTTGGGTTTCATGACTTTCTCTCTGTTTTGGTCACAGGCAACAAAGTGCTCGCCAAACTTTCTTCAAATGATAAAATACTACTGCCTTTACTCTCAAAATATCTCATTGAAGTTGAACCTTCATTAAAGGAGCAAATAGCTTTTACCGAAAACAAATTGGAAGATTTTGACGCCGTGATCGCAACGGGCAGTGATAACACTTCAAGATATTTTGAACATTATTTTGGTAAGAAGCCCAATATCATACGAAGAAATAGAAACTCGGTCGCCGTTCTAACAGGAGAGGAAACCACCGAGGAATTAACTGCCCTAGGCGAGGATATTTTTCGGTATTACGGACTAGGATGTAGAAGTGTTTCCAAAGTATTTGTGCCTGACGGATACGATTTTGATGACTTTTTCAAAGCCATCTACCCATACAATTCAATAATAAATCAAAACAAATACGCCAATAATTACGACTACAACAAGGCGGTATACCTAATGAGCGAATTCAAAATTTTGGACAACGGATTTTTGATGTTGAAGAAAGATCTGAATTACGCTTCCCCAATTGCTTCCTTGTTTTACGAAAACTACAGCTCTTTAGATGCGTTGAAAGACAAACTCCATAAAGAAAAAGAGAAGATTCAGTGTGTTGTTTCACAGGGTTTTATAGAGTCGGAAGTTGTATTTGGGCAAACACAAAAGCCTTCCCTGGGCGATTATGCCGATGGGGTCGATACTGTTGACTTCCTGTTAAAAACATAACTTTTTTTCTTCCCTTTAGATACCCGCAGTTACTTTTTAATTTCTGACCTTTACGGTCTCAAATTTTAAAAGACATCCATCAAAATCACCCCTTATGAAGAAACATAATTTCAGTGCTGGCCCCTGTATTTTACCTCAAGAAGTGTTGTCAAAAGCCTCAGAAGCGGTAAAGGATTTCAATGGTTCAGGACTATCACTAATCGAAATTTCACACCGTAGTAAAGACTTTGTGGCTGTTATGGAAAAGGCAAGATCTTTGGTTCTCGAATTGTTGGGATTGGAAAACCAAGGCTACCAAGCCTTGTTTCTGCAAGGTGGAGCCAGTTTAGAGTTTTTAATGGTAGCCTATAACCTATTGGAAACCAAAGCCGGATATGTGAATACGGGCACGTGGAGTGATAAGGCGATCAAGGAGGCAAAACTTTTTGGTGAAGTGGTGGAGGTGGCCTCGTCAAAAGATTCAAAATTCAATTTTGTACCGCAGGGATTTGGTATTCCCGATGGTTTGGACTATTTGCACATTACCTCGAACAACACCATTTATGGCACCCAAATGAAAAATTTTCCGAGAAGTTACACCAAGTTGGTATGCGATATGAGTTCCGATATTTTCTCGCGTCAATTGGATTTTTCACAATTTGATTTGATTTATGCCGGTGCCCAAAAAAATATGGGTCCCGCAGGCACCACCTTGGTGGTCGTTAAAGAAGATATATTAGGAAAAATTTCAAGACAGATTCCTTCAATGCTGGACTACCGAGTACATATTGGCAAAGATAGTATGTTCAACACGCCTTCGGTTTTTGCGGTATATACCTCAATGCTCACATTAGAGTGGCTTAAAAATTTAGGTGGTATTTCAGCTATTGAAGAAATCAATGAGAAAAAGGCACAACTATTATATTCTGAAATTGACCTGAGTCCTGTTTTTGAAGGCTATGCAAGAAAAGAAGATCGCTCGATTATGAATGCGACCTTCAATATAACAGATGAAAAATTGAAAGATACTTTTGATGCAATGCTTAAAGAGGCTGGTATCAATGGACTCAACGGACATAGATCGGTTGGAGGGTATCGGGCATCAATGTACAACGCACTCTCTCTGGAAAGTGTTGGTGTTCTCGTGGACGTCATGAGTGAAATGGAGCGTAAAGGATAGCAGCAAAGCTGCATATAAATTACAAATTATTGGTTATGGAATGAACCAGTAATGAACAATTACTAATTCATAATTCCGAATACTATGAAGATACTAGCAAACGACGGAATCTCACAATCAGGTATCGATGCTCTTGAAAAAGAGGGTTTTGAAGTTTTGACCACAAAAGTGGCACAAGAACAACTCATAAATTTTATCAATGAAAATGAAATCGTTGGCCTATTGGTACGTAGCGCCACGAAGGTTAGAAAGGACATTATTGATGGTTGTCCCGGTTTAAAATTAATTGGTCGTGGTGGTGTTGGAATGGATAATATTGATGTGGCCTATGCCAAAGAAAAAGGACTGCATGTCATAAATACCCCGGCCGCATCCTCAGAGTCAGTGGCTGAATTGGTGTTTGCGCACTTGTTCGGGGGTGTTCGTTTTCTTCATGATGCCAACAGAAATATGCCCTTGACAGGCGACTCCAAATTCAAGGATTTGAAAAAATCCTATGCAAAAGGTGTTGAGTTGAGGGGCAAAACCCTAGGTGTTATCGGCTTTGGTAGAATTGGTCAAGCAACGGCAAAAATCGCCTTGGGGGTTGGCATGAAAGTCATATACTTTGACCCTTTTATGGAAACGGCTAAGGTTACCGTGCCCTTTTTTGATGGACAATCCGTTGATTTCAATTTCAAGAATACAGATAAAAACGATCTTTTGAAACAAGCTGATTTCGTTACAGTACATGTTCCATCGCAAAAAGAGTATGTCATTGGTAAATCTGAATTTGAACTAATGAAAGAGGGTACGGCAATTGTGAATGCAGCAAGAGGGGGTGTGATTGATGAAGTAGCCTTGATACATGCCCTTGAATCAAACAAACTCTCTTTTGCAGGGTTGGATGTCTTCGAATCAGAGCCCACGCCTGAAATCAAAGTACTCATGAATCCTAATATATCTTTGACGCCACACATAGGTGCGGCAACAGCCGAAGCGCAAGATAGAATTGGCATGGAACTTGCTACCCAGATAACGGCGTTGCTAAAATAAATTTAGCGTGTATTTTGAAGGTTACTCACTCTTTTTTGTACATTACGCTTTCACTTTAAACACTATAAGAGAATGTCAGGATTACTAGACTTATTGAACAGCCCAATGGGCGAACAACTAATTAGCGGTGTCGCCGGTCAAACTGGTCAAGCCGAAAGCAAAACAAGCAACGTATTGAGCATGGCCATGCCTTTGATTTTGGGCGCCATGAAAAAAAATGTTTCGACACCTCAAGGTGCCCAAGGCCTTATGAATGCTTTGTCAAGCAAGCATGATGGAGGAATTTTGGATGATTTAGGAGGACTTTTTCAAGGTGGTGTCGATGAAGCGGTAACCCAAGATGGAGCAGGTATTTTAGGACATTTATTTGGAGGAAATCAAGCAAATGTAGAAAATGCATTGAGTCAAAAATCAGGAATGGAAACTGGATCAATTGCAAATATTTTAAAAATTGCCGCTCCTATTGTAATGGGGTTTATCGGCAAACAAACTGCACAAAGTAATGTGAGCGATTCAAACGGAATGAATGCATTGTTAGGAAGCATGCTTGGCGGTCAACCTAAAGAAAATCAAAGCCTAATTACTACTTTGCTAGATGCCGATGGCGACGGAAGTATTCTAGATGATGTTGCAGGTATGGTCATGGGCACCAATAAGAAAAAAGGTGGCCTTGGTGGCTTACTAGGCGGTCTTTTTGGTAAATAAGATTTCTTAAAAAGTGTAACCCAAATCCATTTGCCAGTTGGCGGATGGATTTTTTTGTATTTTAAAGAGATGAAAAAGTATATTTTATTTCCGTTAGCTGTGGCAACAGTTATTTTCACCATTAGCTGTGGTGCGAAGAAAGAAACCACCATACCCGATATTTCAGATGCTGAAAAAAAAGCGTTCCGTCAAACCTTGGGCGATACCATTCAGATCGCAAATGAGGAAACTGAATATGAAATTTGGATCATTGAACCTGGATTCAATATATGGTTACAGAGCGTGGCAAGGCCTGAAGGCTATTATTCACAATCGTTCATGGAAAATCGCAACCTGCTCATGGTCATGGAATGGAACAGAAGGTGCTTGCAACCAAATCAGTTTGATCCCAACCTATATGAATTGCAGATAAACTATGAGCAGGGTATTGACTATGGTTATGAGGTCAACTACAAGCTCTACAATTATTTCATCTACTTTCAGCGAAAATATAGGCAGCGACTCGGCCCTTATTTACCAAGAATTTAATCTTGCCGTTTGTATCTTTGCTTCACTAAAACCAAAGTGATGGAAAAATTCAAGACCCTCTGGCAAATAACCAAAAACTGGCAGTTACTTTTTCCGTTTTTGGGAATTGTGGGTCTGGTATACAGTGCATATCGAATCGCACTCATTTTCATTAAAGAGGATTCCCTTTTCTTGATGGTATCGGTAACACTGTTTCTTTCCTTCCTATTTTTAAAAGTCTGCTTGTTTTTTATCAAAAAACTAGAGGGAAAATGGGTGGTTCAGCAACGTTGGGAAATGATACGAATTTTCATTGTTTTCGCAATCACCGGCAGTTCAAGTGCTTTTATTGGTCGCCCGATCTTTAGATTAATGGGAATTTCGAAAGAAAACTTGAATCCGTTTTTATACTATTTGCTTTTCATTGTGATAAGCTTGGTTTTCTATCAAATGCTGCTGGTGCTCTTCGGATGGCTCTTCGGCCAGTTTCGATTTTTTTGGGAATTTGAAAAGAAAATGCTGTCAAGAATGGGATTGGGCTTTCTTTTCAAACAGAAAGTAGGTTAATTTATTTAACTGTTTTTTCCATAGTTTTATGTACTTTTGTGGCCAGATGAACAAGAGTTTTTCAACAATTTCGGTTTTTATCTTGCTCGCTTTGATGTTTTTCAAAGTGTCGCCCATTCATGCATTGACACATGAAGAGAGTACAGATGAAAATATGGAGCATTGTGAAATTTGCGAATTTGCAATAGAAAATCAAAACCCTGAATACCTAGTACCAGCATCATCTCAAACTATTCCTGCGCCTATTTTTGTCAATACGAGTGAGAAACAAACTGTCGCTTTCCGATCAATTGTTCCATCTTCTTTTTTACGCTCTAACTTTTTTGGCAGACCTCCGCCAAAGTCGATTTAATCCTCAATATTCCTTTATATGGCCAGAACAATTCTAGGCCTATTTAAGCGTAGCGCATTTATATTTATATAATGAGATTAAGTATCGCATTTTTATTAATATTTTTAATGGTCACTATTAGTTCAGCTCAAGATTGTAAATCAATTCTTTTAGGGGAAATTGTCGACTTTCATGACAACACTCCCTTAGCAGATGCAATCGTACAGGTTACTGGTAAAAATTTAAGCACTCGAAGTGATAAGTCGGGTAAGTTCAATTTTAAAACCCTATGTAATGGCATCATTGAATTGGAAATATCACATCCTCACTGTAAAACCCAATTTGTTTCCATAACCATTTATGGTGATACCTACCAAAAGATAAGTCTTGAACATCACTTAGAGGAACTGGATGAGGTCAAGGTCATCGGAGATGGAAATAAGAACACCAACTCTAGTCAAGAGGAAAAACTAACCCAAAATGACCTGGAAAAATTCAGCGGTAGAAGTCTTGGCGATGCTTTAAAAAACATTACCGGAGTTTCTTCATTAAACACGGGGGCAAATATTGTCAAACCTGTGATTCAAGGGTTAAACGGTAGTCGCGTGCTGATTCTCAACAATAATGTGCGCATGCAGGATATGGAATGGGGCGATGAGCATGCCCCAAACATCGATATCAATGCCAATCAAAATATCAGCGTTATCAAAGGGTCCGCAGCCTTGGAATATGGCGGGGACGCCATAGGCGGTGTCATTGTCTTAAACCCATTGCCCATTGTACGTACAGACTCCCTTTTTGGTAAAACGCAAATAAATCTGTTTTCTAACGGGGGTGGCGGAAACCTGACCACATCACTTGTGAAATCTCATGCATCAGGATTCTACTTAAAAGCACAAGGGTCTTTTAAGTATTTGGGCGATTTGGAGGCCCCAGATTACGTGTTATCGAATACAGGTTTACGAGAAAAAGCCCTATCGATCAATATGGGAAAACGCGACTTCAAACAAGGGTGGGAAACCTATTATTCTTTTTTCGATTCTGAAATTGCCATTCTGCGAGCTTCACATATAGGTAGCGTTGATGATCTGATTTTTGCTATCAATAATACAGAACCCTCGATAATAAATGATTTTACCTATAACATTATCAATCCTAAACAAGAAGTGACGCATCACTTGGCAAAATTCAATTATTACAAAAGATTTAAGGCCTCAGGTAAATTGAATTTACAATATGACTATCAAAGAAATAATCGGCTTGAATATGATATTCGAAGAGGAGATAATGCTGACAGGGCCTCACTTGACTTGTTATTGCAGACCCATACCGTTTCACCAACTTTCGAATTTGATGCCAAGAAAGACTTTCATTTAAAATTCGGGACTCTGGCAAGGTTTCAGAACAACTTCGCCGATCCAACCACCAAGGTAAAAAGGCTCATTCCTGATTACGATAAATTCGATTTCGGTCTTTTCGCCATTGGAGAACACAAACTAAATGATCGCTGGGAAATAGATGGAGGAATGCGCTACGACTTTTCAAAAATCAATGCAAAGAAGTTTTACAGTACTAGCCGCTGGGAAGAACGAAACTACAATCAAGATTTTCAAGACTTGATCATTGAAGACTTAGGCACGCAATTATTGGCAAATCCTGTTTTTGATTATCACAACATTTCGGCGACCGCCGGTTTTCAATATGTTTTCGGTGAGAATCAAACCGTGAGAATGAACTATGCCTTGGCAAGAAGAGCACCAAATCCTGCTGAACTATTCAGTGACGGTTTACATCATTCTGCGGCACGTTTTGAATTGGGGGATTTACGAATAAAAAGTGAGGTTTCATCTAAGATTTCAGCTTCGTATGAATTTAAAAATAGTGAAGTCGGTATTACGTTTGCACCATATTTAAATGCAATTAACGACTTTATTGTTTTGGAACCAAGTGGGGTGGAAACAACCATCCGAGGGGCTTTTCCAGTATCGACTTATCGTCAGACAAATGCCCAAATCATAGGTGTTGACATCGGCATTTTCAAGAATTGGACGTCTTCCATAATGACAGACCATCGCTTTTCATGGGTACAGGGATCAGATACTTCTTTAGATCTTCCATTGATAAACATTCCGGCCACCAACATTAATAATAGTATATCTTATGATGTTGAAGATTGGCACAATTTAGTCATAGGCTTGAATAGTCAATACATCTTTAAACAGAATAGAACGCTTGAAGACATTTTTATTTTTTCCCCTTTGGAGGGCAGAGAAGTTTTAGTCCCATTTAATTCAAGCCCCGCCGCCTATCATATCATGGGAATTGATTTTTCGGCACAGTTTTCTTTAATGAACGAAAATGATTTGGCAGTCGGTCTCGGTATTACCAATTTATTGAATACAAATTACAGAGATTACCTGAACCGTCAGCGCTACTTTGCTGATGATTTGGGCAGAAATGTGAACCTTAGAATAATTTATAAATATTAATTAACCCAAAATTCATTAAAATGATTAAAACAAGTATTACTATGAAAAACAAGATGATTTACAGGGCAATGGCCTTAGCAGTAAGCACCTCAGTCCTACTATTCTCATGTTCTGATGACGATGATCCAGATCCCATCAATGAAGAAGAGGTCATTACCACCATGAACGTAACCCTTACGGGTACTGGATCTGTGGTTACACTTCAATCTCAAGATTTGGATGGCGACGGACCCAACGCTCCTAATATCACGGTTTCGGGAAGTTTAGCTGCCAATAGTTCATATTCGGGTAGCATAGAACTATTGAATGAAATGGAGTCTCCCGCTGAGGACATTACCGAAGAAGTTGCAGAAGAAGATGATGAACATCAATTTTTCTTTACAACAGGTGGTGCAATCTCAGGAGTTGACTACAATGACATGGATGGTGATGGCAATCCTCTCGGACTTGCTTTTACCTTAACCACGGGAGATGCAGGTTCTGGTAGTCTAATGATTACCCTTCGCCATGAGCCTACCAAGCCAAATGATGGAACACTAGCGGGTGCTGGTGGAGAAACTGATATTGCACAAAGCTTTACAGTTACAGTTGAATAGGTTTTAATTCAACCTATAATATTAATCTCGGGAGTGGAGCATCTCCACTCCCCTTTTTTAGATGGGAAGAAACAAAGTAAAAAAGTGTTTTGGAATAGTATTGACAGCTATACTGTTGTTACAGTTGTCATACCATACCGCACATGTCTTTACAGAACACAACCATTCTTCCCCTATGCAAAATGGGGATCACGATTCCCAAATCTTTAAAAATACACTTGCCTGTGAACTGTGTGCCAAACTAATAGGCAAGACCCTATTTCTATGGGAATACCCTATTCTCATAACAGCCCTTTTATTTATTTCGTCGATAAATACTATTTGGGGAAATCTTTCTAATCCAATACTTCGATTCATAAACGCCCTCAGGGGACCTCCTACTTCTTATCTCCAATAGTACAGTATTTTTCAAAGTGAAATTCTCCTTGACTTTTGATGACCAAAACACTGTGGTGCTTTATGCGCTAATCAGTACGATTGCAGTAGTTAACTCAATATTGATTCATTATGATAATATCCGACAACCTAACAAAAATGTACGGCGAGCAAATTGCGCTCGACAATCTCAACCTTAATGTAAAAGAGGGGGAAATCTACTGCCTTCTTGGCGCAAACGGCGGTGGAAAGACCATTGCCATCAATTTATTGCTGGGTTTTATTCAGCCTACATAGCAACTATGCAAAATGGTTTAATTGCAAAATTGATTACATTTAGATTCTAATAAAGGCTATTGAAGAAAGCTTTTATCTGACTACTTTTACTTTAGTATTTCGAGTTAAAAAATACCATATGAAAAACACCGTAATTTGTTTAGTACTTACCTTTTTAATTGCCAACAATCTCCAAGCACAAGACCGTATTACGGGAGAGGCCTTTGCCACACGTTCTGTGGTGTTGGGCCAAAATGGTATGGTGGCCACGAGCCATCCCCTAGCTACTCAAATAGGGCTGGATATACTGAAAAACGGGGGTAATGCCATAGATGCCGCCATAGCCGCCAATGCAGCATTGGGTTTGATGGAACCTACAGGATGCGGTATTGGAGGCGACCTTTTTGCCATCGTTTGGGATGGTAAAACCAAAAAATTATACGGACTTAATGCCAGTGGTCGTTCGCCCCAAAAGTTGACGTTGGAATATTTTGAAAAGGAAGGGATGGACAAGATTCCATCGCATGGCCCTTTACCCGTAAGTGTTCCTGGTGCGGTGGACGGTTGGTTCGAATTGCATAAAAAATTCGGCACAAAACCCATGACCGAAATTTTAGCCCCGGCCATAGATTATGCGGAAAAAGGCTTTCCGCTAACTGAATTAATTGCTTGGTACATGCAGCGTACCATACCCTTTTTTGAATCAAAAGGATTTCCGAATATAGAAGATACCTACAAATCACAAAATGGTGGTGTACTTCCTAATGAGGGCGAAATCTATAAAAATCCGTATTTGGCGAACACCTATCGTAAAATCGCCCAAGGTGGTCGTGATGCCTACTACAAAGGGGATATTGCCAAAATCGTTGGAAAGTTCATTAAAGAGCAAGGTGGGTTTCTATCTGCCAAAGATTTTGCAGCGCATAAATCAGAATGGGTTGAACCTGTATCCATTAACTATCGCGGATACGATATATGGGAACTCCCGCCAAATGGCCAAGGCATTGCTGCCCTTCAAATGTTACAAATTCTAAAAGGCTACGATTTTTCGAATATTGAATTTGGCAGTACTGAACACCTGCATCTATTCACTGAAGCTAAAAAACTGGCATTTGAAGACCGTGCAAAATATTATGCCGACATGGACTTTTTTGATGTACCTCTTGAAGAATTACTTTCAGATGATTATGCCAATAATCGCAGAGCACAGATTGGAGAAAAGGCAGGAACCTATTCTGCGGGCGAAATTTCTGATGGAGATACCATTTATATGACCGTTGCGGACAATGAGGGAACGATGATTTCTTTGATACAAAGTAATTATCGCGGCATGGGTTCTGGTATGGCGCCACCAAAACTAGGTTTTATGCTGCAAGACAGGGGCGAACTTTTTAGTCTCAAACGCGGTCAGGCCAATTCCTATGAGCCAGGCAAGCGACCTTTTCATACCATAATTCCTGCCTTCATCACAAAAGATGGGAAGCCTTATGTCAGTTTTGGTGTCATGGGCGGCGATTTTCAACCCATGGGACATACCCAAATCGTAATGAATTTAGTTGATTTTGGCATGAACCTTCAAGAGGCGGGAGATGCACCCCGTTGGGACCACACGGGTGGTGCAAGTCCTATGGGCAAGACCACCACCAATACCGGTTTAATACGTACAGAATCCGGCATACCCTATGCCACCATTAGAGGTCTAATGGATAGAGGCCATCGCATTGGAACGGCACGCGGTATCTATGGCGGGTACCAAGCAATTTTATGGGATGATAAAAACAAGGTCTATCATGGTGCCTCGGAAAGCAGAAAAGACGGTCAGGCTGCGGGGTATTAATAACGAATGCGGTATTAAGAATTTAATTCAAGTTGTTTCCCAATAAATGAGCAAATTCAAAATTTCATCCCTTTTTAATCGAATTCCCCATGCGATTACCATGTTATTTGGTATTATAGTTTTAGTTTCTGTTCTCACTTATTTTATTCCTGCAGGTTCTTACGAAAGGGTTTTGATAGATGGCAGAAATCGGGTAGTGCCTAATTCTTACCAAATAATTGCGTCTACACCCATCGGATTGCTCGATATGTTTAAGGCAATACCGCTGGGTTTTAAGTCAGCTTCAGAAATCATTTTCATCGTTTTGGCCGGTGGTATCATGTTCGGATTTATGGAAAAATCAAAAGCAGTGGAGAATGCTGTCGGTACGATGGTAAAAAAATTAGGGCTCAAACGAAAAAACCTCATCATTGTCATTATGACCTTTATTTATGGTATACTTGGTGTGGCTGTTGGCTTAGAAAACAATATCGCCATGGTGCCCATTGCCGCAGTCTTAAGTCTTGCCCTCGGGGGCGATTTAATTTTGGCCGCTGGTATTTCAGTTGGTGCCATGATCATTGGGTTCGGCCTCTCGCCCATTAATCCATATACCATAGGTACAGGACACAAGTTAGCCGAACTCCCCATGTTTTCAGGTGCGCTTTTACGTAGTGTTTTATGTTTTTCTGCATTAAGCGTAATGGCTTTTTACAACGTTCGCTATTTTAATAAAATATCCGCCAATCCGGATAAAAGTTTGGCCAAAGGGCTTAATACAAGTGACTTGGGACTTTCAAAACCAATTCAAGACTATGCGATGCGTAAAAATAATTGGTTGGTAGTCGGTATTTTTATTGCTGGCTTGGCAGTTATTTTATATGGGGTTTTCAATTTGCATTGGTTTATCAATGAACTCTCTGCCATCTTTTTGATTGTTGCGTTGCTCTGTGGCATAGCGTCAAGAATGAGCGCTACGACTATGAGTGAAACGGTGCTTAATGCCGTTGCCGTAGCGGCTCCTGGCGCATTTATGGTGGGTTTTGCGACAACAATAAAGGTTTTGATGGAAATGGGCAATATTGGAGACACCATTTCATATCAGCTCGCAGGTCTTTTAGAGGGCTTGCCTTTATATGCCTCAGCAATCTGTATGTCAATTTCCCAAGGCGTAATCAACTTTTTTATTCCTTCTGGCAGTGGTCAGGCTTTGGCAACTTTACCCGTGATGCTACCCTTGGGCGAATCGTTGGGGTTGACCAGACAGATTTCCATTTTAGCTTTTCAAATTGGTGATGGCTTATCAAATCTAGTGAATCCGACCCTTGGTGGCCTTATCGCCATGCTCAGTATGTGCAGAGTGCCTATAGATCGGTGGATTCGCTTTATTTTTCCCGTATTAATGACAGTTTTGTCATTAGCATTTATAGCTTTAACCGTAGCGGTAGCGATTAATTATACTTAGTAAAATATGAATGTAGAAGAGATTTTGGCAAAACTGGTTTCATTCCCAGTGCTCGGGGGCATGAGTAATTTAAGTATCCTCAACTGGATAAAGGACTATATAGAATCTCATGGGATAGAATCACAGCTCGTACCCAATGAAGAGGGTAATAAAGCCTCTTTACATTGTCGTATCGGACCTGCTGAAGAAGGCGGTGTGATTCTATCAGGACACATGGATGTTGTGCCTGTTGAAGGTCAGGAATGGACCACCGACCCATTTGTTCTAACCGATAAAGGAGATGGTAAACTCTACGGAAGAGGCTCGTGCGATATGAAAGGTTTTATCGCTTGTTGTCTCGCCGCTTTACCAGACATGGTCAAAGCTCCTTTAAAAAAGCCCATTTATTTTGCATTTTCCTATGATGAGGAAATAGGCTGTTTAGCTGCCCCAGAATTGGCCCAAGCAATCAACAACAATTATAAAGAAACACCCAAATATGCGCTTATTGGAGAACCCTCATTGATGGAACCCATTGTGGGGCAAAAAGGAATCTACATCTTAGAAACCTATGTAAACGGTTCTGCAGGGCATAGCAGTCGGATCAAGCAAGAGGTCAGCGCGATTCATGAGGCAATGCGATTGATACTATGGTTGGAGAATAAAATGGATTCTTTAATCGCTGAAGAGCGCATAGATGATCGTTTTCATCCGCCCCACTCCTCTATTCATATAGGCATGGTCAATGGCGGTATTGCACCAAACGTAATAGCTGATAAAGCTCATTTTTACTGGGATTTAAGAACAATACCTATGGATGACATGTATAGCATAGTCTCTGAATTTGAGGCCTATTGCAAAGAGCGAGAGTCAGAATTGCAAAAGGTGTTTCCTGATTTCGCCATTAAAACCATTGAAAATCATCCGCCTGTACCGCATCTCGATACAAAAGCTGATGATGACATTGTAAGCCTGATAAAAAGAATTTCTGGTAACGCAAAACTCGATACTGTTTCTTATGCCGCTGAAGCAGGTCAATTTGCAAATGAAGGTTTTCATTCAGCCATCTGTGGTCCGGGTTCAATAGCCCAAGCCCATAGAGCAGATGAGTTTATAGCAAAAGAACAATTGGAAAAAGGAATGGTCATGATGGAAAAATTAATTCAAGAATTATCTTCCAAAAATTTTTCTTAACCGCCAATTCATCTTTTCCTTATCTTTAGAATTATATAACCCTAAGCTACTACCCATGTGTAAACCAACTCAAAAAACTGCGCTTCTTTTTCTTTTTTTAATAGTATTTGCCAGTTGCAAAGAAAATACAATGACCACTAAAACTGAAACAGACGAAGAATTGGTGGCAAGAGCATTGGAAATACATAATCGTGTGCTTACCGTTGATACTCATGCCGATACGCCCCTACGAATGATTGAGCCTGGATTTGATATGGCAGAACGGCATGACCCGAATGAAACAGGCTCGAAGGTAGATTATCCTAGAATGAAGGAAGGTGGTTTAGACGCTATCTTTTTTGCCGCTTTCGTGGCTCAAGATATTCGTGATGACGACGGCAACAGTCGTGCGAAAGCCTTATGTCTACAAATGATTGACTCGGTAATCACGTCAACTGAAAGAAATTCTGATATCGTGGGATTGGCTTTGGATCCCGATGATGCTTATAAACTGGAAAAAGAGGGCAAACGGGCGATATATGTTGGTATTGAGAACGGATATCCAATTGGAACAGACCTAAGCAATGTCGAAGAATATTTTAATAAAGGGGTTCGCTATATTACCCTTGTGCACTCCACTAACAATGACTTGGCCGATTCCGCTACTGATGATAAGGGCACCGAGCATGGGGGCATCAGTGAATTTGGTGCCAAAGTGGTAGGAGAAATGAACCGTTTGGGTATTATGGTCGATGTTTCGCATGGAAACGATAGTGTGTTCTATGATGCTATTAAGATTTCAAAAGCCCCAATCATCGCATCTCACTCCAATGCACGTTCAGTAACAGATCACAAACGGAATATGACTGATGAAATGTTGAAATTAATGGCTGACAATGGTGGCGTAGTGCAATTAACCATGCTGGCAGATTACTTGCGTGTCGCCCCACCTAATGCTGCCCGTGATTCGGCAATGACTGCACTTAGGGCAAGTATGAAAAATGTCAGTGAAATGACAGATGAGCAACGTCTAGAACTAAGAAAATCTTTTCAAGAGCTCAATGTAAAATATCCGAATCCACCAGCAACAGTTAAACATGTCGCAGATCATATTGACCATATTGTAAAAGTTGCGGGAATCGATCATGTAGGCATTGGCTGTGATTTTGATGGCGGTGGCGGTATTGAAGGTATTTTTGACGCTAGTGAAGTAATGAACATTACCATTGAACTGGTCCGTCGTGGTTATACCGAAGAACAGATTGCAAAAATTTGGGGCGGAAATTTGATTCGCGTTTTTAAAGAAGTACAAGCAGTTGCTGAAAATATGTAAACTGCAGCCTCATTAATTCGTTGGCTTTGCTTAAATCTTGGGTTGTTTTATTTGTCTTATATCTTTCGAGCCAGGCCATGGCCCATCCTTTGAGGTTGTCATTATGTGAAATTGAGTACTCCTCTAAAAAGCAACTTGTTACAGTCAATCTTAAACTTTTCTTGATGGATGTCAATGAGGCCATATTATTTGACCCTGATAACAATGAATTGGCTTTTTGCCAACCAAACGAATCTGAGAAGGCAAATCAAATGCTGATGGATTATGTCAACAAATTTTTCTACATAAAGGCGAATTCAAAGACCGCTGACCTCAAAATAAAGCGTAAAAAGCTCAGTGGCGAAGGGGATAACATTGCCTTGTGGATATATTTTGAATTTCCTCAGAACACCCCTTTAAAATCATTGGAAATAAAAAATGCGGTTTTTACTGATTTGTTTTTTGACCAGAATAATATTGTATACGTGCATGCCAATGGCTCATCAAAGAGCTTAATGCTAAACAAAAAAACGGCCGTTCACCAACTTCGCTTTTAATATGCATCCATTTCTTTTTTATTTAAAACTGGGGTTTGAACATATAGCTGATTTGGCCGGCTTTGATCATATTTTGTTCTTAGTCGCTCTTTGCGCCATATATCGTATCGAACAATGGCGTAAAATTCTAATTTTAGTTACCGCTTTTACCATTGGTCACAGTCTTACATTGGTTTTGGTATCATTCGAAATGTTTTCAATACCCTCAAACATCATTAAATTTCTGATTCCGTTGACCATTTTTCTAACAGCCTTGCATAATATTATGGGCGTCAACAAAGAGAAAGAATCAATAAAAATGAAAAGAAACTATGCCATGGCCTTGTTCTTCGGAATGATCCATGGCATGGATTTTTCCAACTATTTTAAAGCATTGATAATGGACCCCTCTGATATTGTGGTTCCCTTACTGGGCTTCAATGTTGGTATTGAATTGGGGCAGCTTCTCATTGTGCTATTCATAGTCGGAATAGCCTTTCTCTTTTTAAATGTCTTAAAAGTAAAGCACCGGGAATGGAATCTTTTCATTTCAGGCGCGGCAGCGGGAATGTCGCTTATTTCAATGCTCGACAATGGATTCTGGTAAAAACGCCAAAAGGGCGCTTATTCGTTTTCCGGAATAAAAGAGCTCAAACACATTAGTGTATTCCCCACATTTATGGGCGGGGTGCTAAGCATATACAGAATAATGCCAGTTTTAGAGGCGTGGTATTTTTCAATTGTTTTGCCAAATTCATCAGTGGTATATCCCACGACTTCCCCTTTTTTAACGGTATCTCCCGCTTTACAATCGCTATAAAAAATTCCTTTGGTTTTAGAACGTATATACACCTGGTCATTCAGCCGTGTGATTTTATGGTTTGCCGCAACCTTATCTCCGTACATTCCCATTTCGGAAAGCATATTGTACACCCCTCTTTTGGCCAGTTCAACATCTTCTTTTTCAACCTTACCGAACTTTCCCGATTCTATACTAATCCCTACTTTACCATCTTGTACCGCTTGTTTGAAAACATACTTTGCCGGTTCATCATCGCTTATGGTATAGGGGTAACTCACCACATATTCAAAACCACTGATTTCTGAAAGTTCTTTGGCTCTTTGAGTCTGATTAGGTCTGTTCTTGTTCCTGTAATAACAAATGAACGGAAGAAGATCTTCAGGACCGTCCCCGCTATGAATATCTAAAAAGATATCGCTTACTGGAATAATATGCTTAGTAATAATAGCTGCAGTTCTTTGCGTAATGGAACCTGTGGAATCCCCAGGAAATGCACCGTTTAAATTTATATTATCCTCAGAATTCTTAAAGGGGGTACGCGTATAAAATGAACCTCTACTTGCTATTGGAATAAAAATTAGGGTTCCCACCAATTTATTTTCGTCTATTTCCTGCATCAGCTGCTGTGTAGCAATAATTGGTGAATACTCAACGCCGTGTACACCGGCAACAATAGTGAAAACAGGGCCATCCTTTCTTCCTTTTACTATTGAGACAGGCAGATAGCCCTCATTGCCCAAATGATCCGATGCATCAATTTTGATACTTACCCTTGAAGGCCTTTCGGAATTTAAAAAGGCTTTTTGAAAACTGTTTTGAGAAACACCTATTTGAATTGCAAATAGTATCAGAAAAATGGGCAGCCTCTTTACCATGTTACAATCCATTACTGTTAAGCATTGATTTTGTTTTTTTTGCCGATAAAATATAGGTATAAATCCAGGTAAGCGTAAAGGTGGGGATGATATCCAGTCCGGGAACCAACTCTTCGATAAAAGTTATGACCCCTGCAGTCTGCCCTACTTTGCCCTTATACATGCGGGTCATAAGCCAAGCGGCCATGGGTGCCCAGATAACATCCGTAAACTCTCCAATATAAGGTATGGTAAAAGAGAGCATTCCGATCGCATCGAAAAGAAGGCTCATGAATAAATTTTTGTATTTGCTGTCTTTGGTGTTTGACATCGTTTAAAATTAGTTGTTCAGGTTCAAAAGAACAACAACGATGCCAAATTATTTAAGACAAATCTGAACTTATCAGTTTGAGAAACTCATTTCGGGTTTCTATTTTCTCAAATTGACCTCTAAATCCTGAAGTGGTGGTTACCGAATTCTGCTTCTGAACCCCGCGCATCATCATACACATGTGTGATGCTTCAATCACAACTGCCACACCCTTCGGTTTTAAAGTGTCATTTAAACATTCTAAAATATCATGGGTCAAACGTTCTTGAACTTGAAGTCGTCTTGAAAATACATCAACAATACGCGGAATTTTGCTCAATCCCACAATATGTCCATTGGGTATATAAGCCACGTGTGCTTTACCAAAGAATGGCAACATATGGTGTTCGCAAAGCGAGTATAACTCAATATCTTTAATAATGACCATATCATCATAATCTTCTTTGAACATGGCCCCTTTCAAGATTTCAACTGGGTCTTGGTCATACCCTTGGGTCAAGAATAGCATAGCCTTTGCAGCACGCTCGGGGGTTTTTATGAGTCCCTCGCGGTTCACATCTTCTCCAACACCCTCGATGATACTGGCAAATTTCTCTTTGACCGCTTCGGTGGCCTCAATGTTATATTCTTCCAAACGATTATAGTTTGTCATGAATGAATTTTGTTTAAACCATTTGTTGTAAAGTTAAACAAAAAATATACATGAATTTTCGGAAAGCGAATTTAGTGGAAAATTAACAGTGTTAAAAAAAACTGCCATGCATATTGAAATAAAGTCCTTTGCCATGTCGCCCCTAATGTTTACTTTCATCTTGCAAAAATGCAATAATGATAAAGGCCAGTAATATTCAAAAACATTACGGAAACCTTCATGTTTTAAGGGGAGTTGACCTACACATTAAAAAAGGGGAAATTGTATCTGTAGTTGGTGCTTCAGGAGCAGGTAAAACCACTTTGCTACAGATTTTAGGAACCCTTGACAACCCCTCTGATGCCAATGGGTCCTTGGTCATCAATGGTACCGAGGTTTCCATGCTTACCCAAAAAGAATTGGCTCGTTTTCGAAATGAACATATTGGGTTTATTTTTCAATTTCATCAGTTGTTACCCGAGTTTACGGCCTTGGAAAATGTTTGCATTCCTGCGTTTATCAAAAAAACGCCAAAAGCGGTAGCTGAAAAAAGAGCTAAAGAACTTTTGGATTTTCTAGGGTTGTCTGAAAGATACCATCACAAACCAGCGGAACTTTCTGGTGGAGAACAACAGCGTGTCGCAGTAGCCCGAGCTTTGGTCAATAATCCTTCTGTGATTTTTGCTGATGAACCCAGCGGCAATCTCGATTCTGAAAGTGCAGATAAATTGCATCAGTTGTTTTTTGAATTACGTGATCAATTCGGACAAACTTTTGTGATTGTGACCCACAATGATGAACTAGCTGATTTGGCCGATCGTAAACTGACCATGGTTGATGGATTGATTACCGAGGGGAAAGAATTGACCACTGTTTAATTACTTTTTATAAACGGACCGAAGTTCGAATATGAACAAAACTGAGCTCAAAGATTTTTTGGATGCCAAGGTTCTGCAATATAACCACCCGAAGTTTTTAGAGAGTGACCCATTACAAATTCCACATCGATTTTCGAAAAAAGAGAATATTGAAATCAGCGCCTTTTTAACCGCCACCATTGCCTGGGGAAATCGCAAAAGCATTATCAATAATGCTACGCGACTTATGGCAATGCTGGATCATGCTCCCCATGATTTTATCATGAATCATGAAGAAAACGATTTGGAAAAACTTTCGGGCTTTGTGCACCGCACCTTTAATGAAACCGACCTCATATATTTCATAAAAAGTCTTCGGCACATCTATCAACACCATGGGGGACTCGAATCTGTTTTTGCCAAAGCGGCCGAAACGAAGTCAATGCAGCCGGCCATTTCAAATTTCAAGACCATCTTCTTTGAACGGCCCCATCAGCCCCGTACTACAAAACACGTGAGCGACCCTTTAAAAGGCAGTGCGGCCAAACGTATCAATATGTTTTTGCGTTGGATGGTACGCGATAACGCAACGGGAGTAGATTTTGGAATATGGAAAAAGATCAACCCGTCACAACTCTCCTGCCCCCTTGATGTGCATTCGGGCAATGTGGCTCGAAAATTAAAACTGTTGAAAAGAAAACAAAATGATGCCAAAGCCTTGGCAGAATTGGACAAAAGTCTTCGTCAGCTTGACCCTATTGATCCCGTCAAATATGACTTCGCCTTATTTGGGTTGGGGGTTTTTGAGAAGTTTTAGCTAGCCGTTTGGATTAAAATAAACATTTAAAAACATTTGTAAGCATTTACATCGCGGTATAGGCCTATTTTTATTGCTTTTCTTACATTTTTATTAGATTTTTGAAGTATTACGTATATCCAGTTGTTACAGCACATTTTGAAAAAAATTAAAGCCAACATATTACCATTAGTCATTTCA